>CBDAQD010000001.1:0-1052500 GCA_965198845.1 Hyphomicrobiales bacterium | reverse complement strand
CCATTGTGAATGTGTCACCGCGGGGGACGGATCGCCTTGTTTATAAGTAGCAAGACAGAGTTATCCAGCACCCATGGTGCCGGCGGCGACCCGCCTCAACACATCATCGACTTCTCCGAATTCGAAACGGACTTCACCAGTCCATTCCATCGCACAAGCACACACAAGAATCGCTGGTTGCTGACCACCGGTGTGGCCGGCCTCGTGGGGGCTTGCGTTGTCGGCGGAACGCTTCTCGGCACGTTCGGCCTTGGAACCGTGCACCGCCCGCAGCTCACCGCTCAGGTCATCGAGACGGCGGAGATCCTGCAGGAGCCGTCAACGGACATCAGGCGCGACCGCCTTCTGGGTGTCCTCGGCATTGCCCGTATCGTCGGACGCCGCGAATTCGCCGAAGCGCTTGTGGAAGATCCGGGCCGCCAGGTCGCCGCAACCAAGAGTGCGGATTCGCGTATCCCGCAAACCGAGCGGACAGCGAGCAGCGGGCTCGTCGGGTCGCTCGCTCCGGAATACAAGGCCGGCGGATCGACGAAGATCGGCAAGAGCGGCGACGCCGCCAGAAAGCAGGTCGCCCGCGCGGTCACTACAGCCAAGCCGCGGGTCCTCTCGACACAGCCGTCCGTCCAGGACGATCCGCTTAGCGTCGCAGCACTGACACCGGCCACGATCGGAAGCCGCCCGACAATCGCGGGCGCACCGGCCAAGCCGGTCGACGAAGACGTCGTGATCGCGCAGGGGCAGACCCTGATGGGCATCCTGACCCAGCGCGGCGCGAACCGCGAGGAAGCCCGGCGCATGATCGCCGCCCTTGAGCCCGTGTTCCCGACGCGCCTGCTGAAGGACGGCCAGAAGATCAGGCTGTCGTACCTCAAGGGCGTCGACGAGTTCGGCCTTCAGGTCATCAAGCCCACGAGGCTGCAGTTCGATTCCGATGCCAACCGCAATGTTATCGTTTCGCTTGAGACGAACGGTGACTATGTCGGCACCTATTCCGGCTCCGGCAGCGCGGTTGCGGCATTGCCGGGCGGCGGTGCTGCGAAACAGCAGCGCGTCACGGGCACCATCGAGACAAGCTTCTATGCGTCTGCCAAGAACCAGGGCATCCCGCGTCCGATCATTGCCCGCATGATGCGGATCCATTCTTACGACGTCGACTTCCAGCGCGAGGTGCGTGACGGCGACAAGTTCGAAGTGTTCTACGGCGAGCCGCTGACCAAGAAGGGCACCAGCCGGAAGCGCAACGTCGTGCTGTACAGCGCGCTGACGCTGGGCGGCAAGACCAAGGGCTACTACCGCTTCACCACGCCGGATGACGGCGTCACCAATTATTACGACGAGAAGGGTCGCAGCGCGACGTCGTTCCTGATCAGGACACCTGTCGCCGGCGCGCGCATCAGCTCGCGCTATGGCATGCGCAAGCACCCGATCCTCGGATATTCGCGCATGCACGCCGGCGTCGACTTTGCTGCCCCGCGCGGCACACCGATCAAGGCCGCCGGCAACGGCGTTGTCGAGCGGGCCGGCCGCAACGGCGCCTACGGCATCTACATGCGGATCCGCCACGCCAACAGGTACAAGACCGCTTACGCTCATATGCGGCGCCTCGCCAAGGGCATGAAGCCCGGCAAGCGCGTCAGGCAGGGCCAGGTCATCGGCTATGTCGGATCAACGGGCCGTTCAACCGGACCGCACCTGCACTACGAAGTCCATCGCAACGGCAAGCGGGTCAACCCGATGAAGATCCGCGTCTCCAACGGCCGCCAGCTCAAGGGCAAGCTGCTCGCCCGCTTCAAGCGGCAGCAGCGCGTGATCAAGGCGATGATGCAGGGCGCGCCGACGTCGACCCGAGTCGCTTCGGCCACCGAGGCCAATCAGTAGCCCGGGCCGCCAATCCTGAGAGGCGTCGCATCCTCCGGTGACTGCCAGCAATCCGAACAAGACAGACACCAGCCGCCTGCTCCTGGCGCTCGCCACACTGTGTGCCGTCTGCGTGTGGTCCTATATCGATCCCAAAGACCGCCTGACCTGGTGGCTTGAGGCACTGCCCGCCATCATCGCAGTCGTGATCCTTCTCGCCACCCGCCGCCCGTTTCCGTTGACGGGACTGGCCTACGCGTTGATCTGGATTCACTGTGTGATCCTGCTCGTCGGCGCCCATTACACCTACGCAGAGGTTCCCGCCTTCAACTGGCTTCGCGAGACATTCGACCTGTCGCGCAATCACTACGACCGCGTCGGTCATTTCGCTCAGGGCTTCGTCCCCGCCATTGTCGCGCGCGAACTCCTGATCAGGCTGACGCCACTTCGGCCGGGCGGATGGCTGTTCGCGATCGTCACTCTGTCATGCCTCGGTATCTCGGCTGCCTACGAATTGCTCGAATGGGCAGCCGCGGCCGCCACCGGCGAAGCGGCGGACGCCTTCCTCGCAACACAGGGCGACGTTTGGGATACGCAGAAGGATATGGCGCTCGCCCTGATCGGAGCGGCACTGGCCCAGCTCACGCTGGGCCGACTGCATGATCGTCAGATCGAGCCGCTGAAGCGTCAGGCGGCCTTGCCGACCTCCTGACCGTTGATGGTCAGACCGTCAGCACCGGCACTGACCGGAACCACTTCACCGTCCTGAACCTCTCCGGCCAGCAACAGTTCCGCCAGCGGATCCTGCAGGCTCTTCTGGATCACCCGCTTGAGCGGCCGGGCACCGTAAGACGGGTCATATCCCTTCTGCGCCAGCCAGCCCCGGGCCGCATCGTCAAGTTCGAGCGTGATCTTCCGGTCCGCCAGCAGGGCCTGCAGCCGGTCGATCTGGATATCGACGATGGAGTCCATGTGCTCGCGGCGCAGCCGGTGGAACAGCAGGATCTCGTCCAGACGGTTGAGGAACTCGGGCCTGAAGCTCATGCGTACGATTTCCATGACCTGATCGCGCACCGCATCGACGTCTTCGCCTTCCGGCTGGTTCACCAGGATCTCCGAACCGAGATTTGACGTCAGGATGATCAGCGTGTTCCGAAAGTCCACGGTCCTGCCATGTCCATCGGTCAGACGGCCGTCGTCCAGCACCTGCAACAGCACGTTGAACACATCCGGATGCGCTTTCTCGACCTCGTCGAAAAGGACGACCTGATAGGGCCTCCGGCGCACCGCTTCGGTCAGAGCGCCGCCTTCTTCATATCCAACATAGCCCGGAGGCGCGCCGATCAGCCGCGAGACCGCGTGCTTCTCCATGTACTCCGACATGTCCAGCCGGACGATCGCGGTGTCATCATCGAACAGGAACCCGGCAAGCGCCTTGGTGAGTTCCGTCTTGCCGACACCGGTCGGCCCCAGGAACAGGAATGACCCCATCGGACGTGACGGGTCCTGCAGCCCCGCACGGGCACGCCGGATCGCCGAAGAAACGGCGCCGACGGCTTCGTCCTGCCCGATAACGCGTCGGCCAAGCGCCTGCTCCATCTTGAGCAGCTTCTCCCGCTCGCCCTGCAGCATCTTGTCGACAGGGATCCCGGTCCAGCGCGAAACCACCTGTGCAATGTGGTTATCGTTGACGGCTTCCTCGACCATCATGTCACCGGCGTCGCTCGCCTCCTCGTTCTCCGCGAGTTTCCGCTCAAGCTCCGGAATGACCGCATAGGACAGCTCGCTCGCACGCTCCAGCCGGCCATCGCGCTGGGCACCGACCAGTTCGTTGCGCGCGGCCTCGAGCTCTTCCTTGAGCTTCTGCGCCGAATTCAGTTTTTCCTTCTCGGCGGTCCAGAGATCTTCGAGTTCGCGGGCCTTGGATTCGAGAACGGCAAGATCTTCTTCAAGCTTGCCCAGACGCTCCCGCGAGCCCTTGTCGTCTTCTTTCTTGAGAGCCTCGCGCTCGATTTTCAGCTGGATGATCCGCCGGTCCAGTTCGTCAAGCTCTTCCGGTTTTGAGTCGACCTGCATGCGCAGCCTGCTGGCCGCCTCGTCGACCAGGTCGATCGCCTTGTCGGGCAGGAACCGGTCCGTGATGTATCGGTTCGAAAGGTTTGATGCCGACACGATCGCGGTGTCCGTAATCCGGACACCGTGATGGAGTTCATACTTCTCCTTCAACCCGCGGAGGATCGAGATCGTGTCCTCGACGGTGGGCTCGGAAATGAACACCGGCTGGAACCGGCGGGCTAGCGCCGCATCCTTCTCGACATGCTTGCGATATTCGTCGAGCGTGGTGGCGCCGACACAGTGCAGCTCTCCACGCGCCAGCGCGGGCTTGAGTAGGTTCGATGCGTCCATCGCGCCATCGGCTTTGCCCGCGCCCACAAGCGTGTGCATCTCGTCGATGAACAGGATGATGCCGCCGGCCGCCGTCGTGATTTCCTGCAGGACCGACTTCAGCCGTTCCTCGAACTCGCCACGGTACTTGGCACCGGCAATGAGTGCGCCCATGTCGAGCGCCATCAGCTGCTTGTCCTTGAGGCTCTCGGGCACATCGCCGTTGACGATCCGGAGCGCAAGGCCTTCGGCGATGGCGGTCTTGCCCACGCCCGGCTCGCCGATGAGGACAGGGTTGTTCTTGGTCCGGCGCGACAGGACCTGGATGGTACGACGGATTTCCTCGTCACGGCCGATGACCGGATCGAGTTTCCCTTCCCGTGCATCGGTCGTCAGGTCGCGAGCAAATTTCTTCAGGGCGTCGTAAGCGTTCTCCGCCGTTGCGGAGTCGGCCGTCCGGCCCTTGCGCAATTCGTTGATCGCTGCGTTCAGTGCGGCCGGCGTGACACCGGCCTCCTCCAGGGAGCGCGACGCGTCACTCTTTTCAGTGGCAACTGCCAGAAGGAGCCGTTCGGCAGTCACAAAACTGTCACCGGCCTTCTTGGCGATCTTCTCGGCCGCCTCAAAAACCCGCGCTGTCTCCGGCGCAAGATAAAGCTGCCCTGCCCCACCGCCTTCGACCTTCGGCATTTTGCCGAGCGCGGCTTCCACGCGCTGCAACGCAATCGCGGGATTGCCCCCGGCGGACTGAATCAGCCTGGCGGCCAGTCCTTCCTCATCGTCGAGCAGAACTTTGAGAATATGGTCCGGCGCGAAACGCTGGTGTCCCTCGCGCAGGGCCAGAGACTGCGCAGCCTGGACGAAGCCACGGGAACGCTCCGTGTATTTTTCGAGATCCATCAAACCCTCTTAATAATCCACGTCCGCTGGCACCTGCTTTACAGCATGCAAACGGCGCAATTAACTCATCCGCGCTTGCAAATGCGCGACCTGACAGGCAAAACCCGAAAAACAGCATTCTGCCCGACTCCTGATATGGTGTGGCATTTAGGCCACACAAGGGGTCAGCCGGCAGATATATTGAGATTTTTGCCATGTCTGACGCACCGAAGGCCACAATAACTGGATTATATCGTTACCCCGTCAAGGGCATGAGTCCGGAATCCCTGGATCAGGTCGAAATTACCGAAAAACAGTGTTTTCCCTGGGACAGGGTTTTTGCCGTCGAGAACGGCAGCAGGGACTTCGATCCGGTTCAGCCGCAGCACTTCCCCAAGATCAAGTTTCTCCAGCTGATGCGCAACGAACGTCTGGCCACGCTGGAGACCCGTTTTGACAGCGACGCCGGCACTCTGACGATCCTGCGCGAAGGCCGCCAGGTTGCCGCCGGCAATCTGGATCAGAAGATCGGACGGCAGATCATCGAACAGTTTCTGGCCGCCTATCTCCCGGACGATATCAGGGGAGCACCGAGAATTGTTCGCGCCGACGGGCACAATTTCACGGATGTGGAACCCAAATGGCTCTCCGTGATCAACCTCGCATCGGTCCGGGATCTCGAGCGCGTGTTGCAGAAACCCGTCGATCCGCTCCGCTTCAGGGGCAATATCTATATCGACAATGGCGAGCCCTGGAGCGAATTCGGCTGGATCGGTGAGGTGCTGAAAATTGGAGACCAGGCCGCGCTGAAAGTCATGTCGCGCATCGAACGCTGCGCGGCGACCAATGTTGACCCGCAGACTGGCAGCCGCGACATGGCCATCCCCCGGTCCTTGTTGGGGGCGTTCGGCCATTCGGATATGGGAATCTACGTGTCCGCCCGAGCGAACATGATTATATCGAAGGACGACGAAATCACGATTGGCGGTTGAACGCCTCGCGCATCAGCGCTGGGAGTCAGTCGATCTCGAGATCTGACGGAATGCGTTCAGCCTGCTTCGGCAACAACCGGATCGTCGTCACTGGACTTCTGTGAAGTCGATCCCTCATCCGCTGCATCCGGTGCAGGCGCCGCTTCGGCATCGGCGGAAGCACTCTCTTCCGCAACCGCCTTCGGACGGCCTCGGCGCCCTCTCGGCCGCCGGCTCCGGCCATCGGCCTCGCCACCAGCATCACCATTCGCCGCGCTGGCATCTCCGTTCTGCGCAGGTTGTTCTGCCGGCTGATCGGAGGATGCTTCAGCAGCGCCGTTGCGCGTCTCTTGCGCACCTTCAGGAGCGCTCTCGCCATTTACCGCAGCGGGCTGCGCACCGGATCCGGGCACAGGTGCGATATTCTGGTTTTGATTCTGATTTTGATGCTGGCTCTGATTCTGGGCCTGAGCGTGAGCTATGATGCGCAGATAATGCTCAGCGTGCTGGAGATAATTCTCCGACGCGACCGGATCGCCGCCCACCTGGGCATCACGTGCCAGTGCGACATATTTTTCCGCTATCTGCGAAGCCGTACCGCGGATCTTAACGTCCGGCCCATTGCTGTCATAGGTCCGGTTGGTGGCGCTCTGCTGCTTGCGCCCGCGTCCGCGCGCTCTTTTGTTGTTCTGCCCCTGCCTCATGAGATCACTTTTTCAACGTTCATAAACCTGTTCCAGTTCCAAATTTCCGGTCACGAATGACACACTCGCCACTGCGAGCGCCTGCGCGCCCGTAATATTTGCCTCCCATCTCAACCTGATTGTGACACTACTTCCGGTAGTGCCAGTGTCCTGATAAAAGCAATGCCAAATCTCGGCGCTGAACTGACGCCACGCCTAGTCGTGCGCCATTCCGCATTTCTTGATTTCTGAACCAGACCTTCGTCTCAACGGCACCTGGAAACCCCGACCAAGAGGGGGTTTCAATATCGCCACGATGATGCCGGAGCCCTTATCTTAACGGTTAAAGCTGTATTTGCCTCGCCCCTAAGGATCTCACACCCATACGCTCTAGCCCGAATCCCTGCATGTCAAACTAGCGGCTAAGTCAGGCATTTCCAACCCTTTTTTCTCTGGCAACCGGCATTTACGCAGAATGTGTTGCCCATAAGCATCGAGGGGTGCCCGACAAGTCGTCGGCTGAGCGGACCGTATCATATCCGCACTGTTGCAACAGTTCCGTGACTGCTTCCAACTGACCGGCTCCCAGTTCGAGCACAAGGGTACCCGATCGCGTCAGCCGATGACGCGCTACATGGGCAATTTCGCGGTAAGAGTCAAGTCCGTCCACCCCGCCGTCGAGCGCGCCATGGGGGTCGAAGCACGCAACCTCAGGTTCCAGCCCGCCAATGTCACAGCTTCTGATGTAAGGCGGATTGGAGATAATCAGATCGAATTCTCCCTTGGTCGCATCGAGCCAGTTTCCGCAGAAGAATGCTGCGCGGTTGGCAACGCCGTGCAATACGGCATTCTCGCGCGCCATTATGACCGCCCCCGGATCGATGTCGACAGCAACACCTTCGGCGTCGGGCCATTCGCAGAGCAGGGAGATGAGAAGACAGCCCGACCCGGTACCGAGATCGATGATCCTGGGTCTTTCGCCAAACGCACCGGCCGGGGCCGACAACAAGGCCTCGATCATGGTCTCGCTGTCAGGTCGCGGATCCAGCGTCGACCGGGAAACCATGAATCTCCGCCCCCAGAATTCCCGCTCGCCGATGATGCGCGATACCGGCTCTCTCGCCATGCGGCGTGCGGAAAACCTGTCGAGAGCCAGGACAGCATCCGACGAAAGCGGGCGGTCCGGATCGGCGATGAATTGTTCATGCGAAATGCCGCCGGCGGCACACACAAGCAGTCGGGCATCGAGCGACGCGGACCGGATTCCCGCATGCTCGAAACGCGCGCGCAGTATATGCACTGCGGCGGCAACGCCGACTTCCGACGGGAAGTCGGCAGCCCCTTCGAGAGTTTGCAACTGCGTGTTCATTCATTCAGTCATCGCGGCCAGCTGCGCCGTCTGGTTCTCGACGACCAGCGCTTCAACAACCTCATCAAGCCCGTCCCCGGCAATGATCCGGTCCAGCTTGTAGAGCGTGAGATTGATCCTGTGATCGGTCACCCTGCCCTGCGGATAATTGTACGTCCGGATCCGCTCTGACCGATCACCGGAGCCGACCTGGTCGCGCCGGTCCGCCGCCCGATCGTCGGCCATGCGCTGCCGCTCTGCTTCATACAGCCGCGACCGCAGCACCTTCATGGCCTTCGCCCGGTTCTTGTGTTGCGACTTCTCATCCTGCTGGGTCACGACAATCCCGGTCGGCAGATGCGTGATACGAACGGCGCTGTCGGTCGTGTTGACCGACTGCCCGCCCGGACCGCTGGCCCGGTAGACGTCGACGCGCAGATCCTTTTCCTCGATGTCGATATCGACATCCTCGGCTTCCGGCAGCACGGCGACAGTGGCGGCGGACGTATGGATGCGGCCACCGGATTCGGTTTCCGGTACCCGCTGAACCCGATGCACCCCGGACTCGTATTTCAGCCGGGCAAACACACCCTTGCCGGAAATGTTTGCGATGATCTCCTTGTAGCCGCCGAGATCGGCATCGCTCGCCGACATGACTTCGACCTTCCAGCCCTGCAGTTCGGCATACCGCTGATACATGCGGAACAGGTCACCGGCGAACAGCGCCGCCTCCTCCCCGCCCGTACCGGCTCTGACCTCCAGAATCGCGTTCTTCTGATCAGCGGCATCCTTCGGCAGGATCAGCACCTGGATCTTGGTCTCGAGCTGCTCGATGCGCTCCCGGATATCATCAAGCTCGCCGCGGGCAAGCTCCGCCATCTCGGCGTCGCTCTCCGGATCGTCAATGATCTCCTGCAGCCCCTCCGCCTCGTTTTCATCCGCACGCAGCGCCATGACCGCCTCGGCGATCGGGCTGAGCTCGGCGTATTCCTTGGACAATTCCACGAAACGCTCCGAATCCGGTGAGGCCGCCATCTCGGCCTGCACCGCTTCGTAGCGATCGAGCATCCGGTCTAGTTTTTCGGTCTTGAGCATTACAACCCGGCTCATTCGTGCGTTGCACAGATTTTTCGGCTTCTTTTAGCCGAGATGGTTCCGCTGATCCAAGAAATGCGTGATGCAAGGACGCTGGCCTTGAGAGCGTGTCTAGCCGCCCGCTTTGGCAATCTTGCCCGCCGCCAAGGGATGACCGACGAGGATTTGTCCGGGCTGGCCGAGCACCGCAAAAGGCTTCTTGTCGATGGAGTATTCAAGCGCGCCGGCATCCCGGACGATCAGCACCAGCCCCTTGCCGTCTGGCACCGGATAGCTCTCGCCTTGAGCCAGAGTCTGGCTGTAGAGAATGTCGCCGGCCTGATCCTCGATACGAAGCCACACGTTACTCCGCGCGCGCAGGACGACCCGTCCGGCCGGTTCCTTGGACGATCCGGAAGTCGATCCGGAGGGCTTTGCCGCTGCGGGCGTGATCGTGGTTTCCGTCGGCGTACTGTCGGTCGTGCTCTCGCCGGCTTCATCCTTCAGGGTTGATGCAATGAGGCGGGTCAGGTCCGCGGGCTCGATTCTGTTCTCCGGGGTCGTTCCGTCTATCGCCAGAGCCGTCTCGACATCGGACTGACTGACACTCTGCTCGCCGGCAGCAGCGGCTGGCGTGTTCTCCAAAGTCTTCTGTTTGACACGCACCGTTGGCAGGGCTGCATCGAGCGCGGCCTGGCGGTCGGCAACGACAACCGACTGCTGCGGTTTCTCACGCGGCAGCGGCGCGACCGCACCTGTAATCTCCGGGGCGTTGTCGGACGCGGCGGAATCCGTGCTCGTGTCATCCAGGGGCGTCGCCACGGCGATCTTGGTCTCTTCCCGCACAGTCTCCAGCTGATTGCCGCCGGCGGGTTCGGCCACAGTCGCCTGCTTGGTCGCCTCCGCCACCAAACGGCTGGCATTGACCGAGAGGGGATCGTCGTTCTGCGGCGTGAGTGCAAGCACCGGCTTGTCGTCCGGGATCGTGGTGCGTGCCGTCAGCAGCGGACCGTCCTGAAACACGGCCCAGAACCCGACCACGGCGACACTGACGATACCGACGAGTGCCGCCGCCGCCCGCATCGATGCCATCTGTCGCCACCAGGCTGATCGCGATCCGACCCGGTCGATGACCGCCGGTTTGTCCAGAAACGACTGATAGTGTTCGACCAGAGGTTCCGCTTCGAGCCCAAGGAACTTTGCATAGCTGCGGACGTAACCGATGACATACGGCCAGCCCGGCAACTGGTCCATGGCGCCCTGTTCGAGCGCATGGATGTATGTGGCCTTGATTCGGGTCTCCGCTGCTGCATCGGCGAGGGTGTCGCCGCGCCGTTCTCTCTCGTATTGAAGGAACCAGCCGACCTCGCCCGCGGGGTCGAGCTTGCCGTCAGGCTTGTGCCTGAAGCTGCTTCTGCGCGAACCGCCGTCGTTACCGCCGGCAAGTGAGATTTGCTGTGTCATCAGTGCCCGGTTCCCGAAGGAGTTGCCGCCCAATACCAGGCCTACAAAAAACGCCGCAGACGAATGCCTAGATCAAGCGATCAGCCCCCACGACGAATCACTTGATAATACAGGAATAAACCACAATGTGGGGTATCGGCAACCGCCTACAGCAAGATGTTGTGGCTCTGCGCAAAGCTCATCAGTTGCGGACGGAGACTGTGATAGGGCTTGTCCAGCAAGGGCAGCAGTTCGGCCTCAAGGGCACCCGCATCAAGCCCGAGGATCATCGACTTCACGGGTCCGATCGCTGCCGGCGCCATCGATATCGACCGGAATCCGAGTCCCACCAGCGCCATGGCCTCAAGCGGCCGCCCGGCCATTTCACCGCAGAGGTTCAGCGGCACATTGTGTTGCTCGCTCGCCTGGACGACCCTTCTGAGAACCTTGAGCACGACGGGGCTGAGGCTGTCATATCGGCCGGCCAGCCGGGGATGATCGCGATCGCTCGCAAACAGGAACTGCATCAGATCGTTGCTGCCGACCGAGACGAAATCCACGTAACCGAGCAACTCGTCGAACTGCCACAGCAATGCCGGCACTTCCAGCATCGCGCCGAGGTAGATCTCGCTTGGCGGAACATGGCCGTGCGACGTGAGGAACGCACGCTCATGCTCGACAAGAGCGCGGGCCCGGCGAAACTCGTCAATCTCCGCGACCATGGGGAACATGACCCGAAGCACCCGGCCGCTTGCCGCCCGGAGCAGGGCGCGCATCTGCAGCCTCAGCAGTGCCGGCCGGTCCAGCGCCATCCGGATCGCCCGCCATCCGAGCGCCGGGTTTTCTTCCTTGGCATGCGGCAGGTATGGGAGAACTTTGTCGCTGCCGATATCCAGGGAACGGAAGACGACAGGCTTGTCTCCGGCGGCATCCAGCACGGCCCTGTATAGATCGGTCTGCTCCCTCATGCGGGGGAACGCCGACGCGATCATGAACTGGAGCTCGGTCCGGAACAGCCCGATACCGTCCGCGCCGGCCTCATCGATATGCGGCAGATCCACAAGAAGGCCCGCGTTAATCGACAGGTGAACGGATTTGCCGTCCTTTGTCACCGAGGGCGTATCTCGAAGCTTGGCGTATTGCGCCTGACGTCTGGCCTGGAAGCGGACCTTGTCGGCGTAGGCTTGTTCGACATCGGCGGAAGGACGGATATAGACCTCGCCGGACTCGCCGTCGGCGATGACCGGATCGTCCGGATCCACAAGATCGAGAATCGGCTTGGTTTGCCCCACGAGCGGGATATCGAGTGCCCGCGCAACGATGGTCACGTGGCTGTTGGGACTTCCCTCCTCCAGCACGAGGCCGCGAACCCGGCCACGGTCATAGTCCAGCAGTTCGGCCGGGCCCATGTTGCGCGCGATAATGATCGCATCACTCGGCAATTCTTCAGAAGCGGCCGTCGCCATCCGGCCGGTGAGGATGCGCAGCAACCTGTTGGCCAGATCGTCGAAATCGTGCAGCCGTTCGCGCAGATAGGCATCCTTCTGGCGCAGCATCTTCGCCCGATTGTCGTTCTGCACGCGCTCCACGGCAGCCTCGGCGGTCAGGCCCGTCGAGATCGCCTCGTGCATCTTGCTTGCCCAGCCCTTGTCGCGGGCGAACATCTGATAGGCCTCGAGCACCTCACGGTGTTCGCCGCCACGCGCAAGATCGGCGTGTGACAGCATTCCGTCGATCGACTTGGTGAGGTCGACGAGCGCGCTATCGAGCCGGGCATGTTCCCGCGGAATGTTTTCCGCGATCAGGTTCTCCACCGTGACACGTGGTTCGTGGAGCACCACGTGACCGAGGGCGATACCGCCGTTCAGCGTGATCCCCTGCACATGGCGCGGCCTGACGTGAGAGACGTCCTCTTCGTCGGCCGCGGCGATTTCCGGCAGGTCTCCGGCCGCAGCGATCTCGGCGATGACCATGGCGGTGGTCTGGAGTGCCTCGACCTCTTCTTCGCTGTAGTGCCGGGCGACCTTGTTCTGTACGACGAGCACGCCGAGCGTATGGCCAGACCTCAGGATCGGAACGCCGAGGAAGGAATGATAGATCTCTTCACCGGTCTCGGGCAGATAGGCGAATGACGGATGCGCCTGGGCATCGGCCAGATTGAGAGGCTTTGCCTCGTCGGCGATCGTACCCACCAGACCGACGCCGACATCGAGAAACACCTTGTGGACGGCCTCGGCATTCAGGCCTTCGGTGGCGTACAGCTCAAGGCGTTTCCCCGGCCTCATGAAATAGACCGAGCACACCTCCGCAACCATGTTGGCTGCGATCATCACAACGATTTTGTCTAAACGCTTCTGTGAACTTTCCGGCTCCGCCATGACCTCGCGCAACTGCCGGAGAAGAACACGCGGGCCACCGACGGAGAGAGACATTATCCGGTATCCCTCTCACCGGCGCCCACGCCCGGTTTAGGCACCCGGCGTGCAACGCGTCTCCACATTCGCTGATAGCGGTCGTACACCCGGTTATTCCCCGTCCAGTCCGTAGGTCGTGTGCAATGCCCGAATGGCGAGTTCGGTGTAGGCAGCATCGATGAGGATACTGATCTTGATTTCCGAAGTCGTGATCGCCTGAATGTTGATGCCCTTCTCAGCAAGCGCCTGGAACATCTGCGCCGCAACGCCAGCGTGACTACGCATACCGACGCCGATAACCGATACCTTTACAACATCCGTCGACCCTATGACGTCCTTGTAACCGATATCGCCTTTTGCAGATTCGATAACGCCAAGGGCCCGGTCAAGATCGTCATTCGGGACCGTGAATGTCAAGTCGGTGTGACTGCCGTCCTCCGAAACATTCTGCACGATCATGTCGACATTGATATTCGTGTCGGCCAGCGGCCCAAAGATATTGGCTGCTACGCCTGGCTTGTCCGCAACCTTGATCAGAGTGACTTTCGCCTCATCCTTCGAATAGGCAATGCCGCTGACAATCTGCTGTTCCACGATCTCTTCCTCATCACATACGAGCGTTCCCGGACCGACCTTCGAAACATCGGTGGGCTCCAGGGTACTCGGGTCGTCAAAACTCGACCTCACCAGAAGCGGTACCCTGTGCACCATCGCGGTTTCGACGGAACGGGTCTGCAGGACCTTGGCGCCAAGCGAAGCCATTTCCAGCATCTCTTCGTACGAGACGCGATCGAGCCGGCGCGCCTTGGCCACGATCCGGGGATCGGTTGTGTAGACGCCGTCAACGTCGGTGTAGATATCGCAACGATCCGCCGACAGCGCCGCGGCCAGCGCAACCGCGCTGGTGTCGGAACCGCCACGGCCCAGGGTCGTTATCCGGTTGTCAGATCCGATACCCTGAAAACCGGCGACGACGGCCACATGGCCCTGCCCCATGCGCTCGATCAGGCCGTCAGGATCGATCGACTGTATCCGGGCCGAACCATGGACATCGTTGGTCCGCACGGCAATCTGCCAGCCGAGCCAGGACCGGGCGGAAACGCCCATTCCCTGCAGCGTGATGGCCAGCAGGCCGCTTGTAACCTGTTCACCGCTCGATACGACAGTATCATACTCGCGTGCATCGTGAATGCGTGCCGCCTCGCGTGTCCAGCCAATCAGCTGATTCGTCGCTCCGGCCATCGCGGAGACGACCACTGCCACTTCGTGGCCGGCTTCGACTTCCCGCTTCACGTGATGGGCCACGTTGCGAATCCGGTCGATATCCGCGACCGAAGTTCCGCCGAATTTCATAACCAATCGGGCCATTTCAAGCCTTTTGCGGCCGCGCGGATACGTACCGGGCGGGTCAATATCTTTGTGAGTGGGGGCGCGGCGGGCTTATTGGCGCCCGGCGCCTTTCTGAAATCCGCGGACTTCATACTCTGAAAAGCCGGCATTAGGCAACCGCGAGCCTATGTCCACTTGACATTAAGATGCCGCTCGGACCATGGATCAGGATATGACCCGTCAGACCACAATCAAGCGCACAGTTCCGTCGTCCGTCGACCAGGACGAAGTGGCGAAATTTTCGGCAATGGCCGCGGAATGGTGGGACCCGAATGGCAAATTCCGGCCGCTGCACAAGTTCAATCCCGTCCGGCTGGCCTTTATACGCGAAACGCTGTGCCGGCATTTCCAGCGCGGCGAGCGCGACCTTCGGCCGTTCGAAAATCTGCGCATTCTCGATATCGGGTGCGGTGGCGGACTTTTGTGCGAACCGATGGCGCGCCTCGGCGCCGAAATCGTCGGGGCGGACGCATCGGAGAAGAACATCCAGATTGCGAGCGTGCATGCCGCGGAGATGGGGTTGAGCATCGATTACCGGGCAACGACGGCGGAGGCCCTTGCAGAAGACGGTGAGGCTTTCGACGTCATTCTGAACATGGAAGTCGTCGAACACGTTGCGGATGTTGACGCATTCATTTCAAGCTGCGCGTCCATGGTTAGGCCGGGCGGCCTCATGATCGTGGCAACGCTGAACCGGACCCTGAAAGCCTTCGCACTCGCGATCGTCGGTGCGGAATACGTGCTGGGATGGTTGCCGAAGGGAACCCACCAGTGGGAGAAATTCGTGACCCCTGCCGAAGCAAAACAGGCCATGGCGGGATCAGGTCTGGAGGTGCTGCAGGAAATCGGCGTCGTATTCAACCCGCTCTCTGACACGTGGAGCCTGTCGTCCGATACCGGTGTCAACTACATGATGGTTGCACAGCGCCCGGCGGCAGCCTAGTCGGACCGCGTTGTCAGTTGCTGTCCTCGGGCAGCACAGGCATCGGCAAGACGTCAATGCCTTCTTCCGTCAAATCGCGCACCTCGTCAGCGCTCGCCTCGCCATAGATGCCCCGCGCTTCGGATTCCTCGTAATGGATCTTGCGCGCCTCTTCGGGGAAGCTCTCACCCACATAATCGGCATTGTCGCGAACATATTCACGCATCTTGCGCAGCGCTTCAGCCATCTCCGTTGCCCCCGGAGAAGCGGCAGCCGCCGTCACGCGCTTGTTGGACTTCGCACCGATATTAGGCGCCATCAGCCCTTTCGTGACTTTGGTCGAGCCGCAATGCGGACACGCAATTTCGCCGGCCGCGACCTGCTCATCGAAAGCCGCGCTGTCGCGGAACCAGCCCTCGAATTCGTGCTCGCTGTCGCATATGAGCGAGAAGTTGATCATGACGCCTCGCGAACGGATGCAGGCTGCTCGAACGACAAGGCCCGGTCGTGCGTCAGGGAGGGAATGCGCTGACGCGCGGCATCAATCTGCGCCGGATCGACATCTGCGCTGATAATGCCCGGTTCAGTTCCGGCTTCGGCCAGGATTTCTCCCCACGGCGAAATGATGAGACTGTGGCCATAGGTTTCACGGCCGCTCTCGTGCAGTCCGCCCTGTGCTGCGGCGAATACGAAAGCACCGTTCTCGATAGCCCGCGCGCGCAGCAGGACATGCCAGTGCGCTTCGCCGGTCTGGCGAGTGAATGCCGACGGGATGGCCAGAAAGCCGGCACCGCGTTGTGCAAGGCCCCGGTAAAGGGCCGGGAACCGCAGATCGTAACAGACCGACAACCCGATCGTGCCCCACGGCAATTCCGCAAGAGCCGCCTTCGATCCCGCCGAATAGCTTCCCGACTCCCTGTAGCGTTCTCCGTTCGGCAGATCGACATCGAACATGTGGATCTTGTCATACGTGGCCGCAATCGACCCGTCGGGCCGGATCAGGAAAGAACGGTTTGCGGCCTGCCGCTCGCCGGTCCGCACGGCCAGGGAACCGATCAGGAGCCACCGCCCGAGATCCGCAGCCTGCTTGCGGAATGCGATCAGAGCGGGGTCTTCGTCTTCAGGGACAATCACGGCAAACAGGCGCTTGGCGCTGAGTTCCATGAGCGATGTCATCTCGGGCGTTACGATCAAATCGGCGCCGGTCTTCGCCGCGTCCTCGATCAGTTCGCACGCCGAAGAAATATTCTGCTCAACCGACTGCCCGGTGCAAAGCTGAACGCAGGCCGCTTTGAACATCGTTGTCTCCCTCCGGACCGCAAGCTGTACTTGTCCGGTCAACGTCCGCCGGTCACGCCGCGACAAGCCCGTCAAGTTCGCCCTTGTCATCCAGCGCGAACAGATCATCGCAACCGCCCACATGATGATCTCCGACGAAGATCTGCGGAACGGTATGGCGCCCTGCAGCGCGATCCGTCATGGTCTGGCGCGCGCCTGGATCGAACGTGACGTCTATCTCCTCATATCCGATGCCCTTCTGCTTGAGCAGCCTCTTGGCCGCAAAGCAATACGGACAAAGCTTCGTCGTATAGATCGTTACAGACTTCATTGCGTTCTTTCCAAATAAATTACGGGTCCATAAAGGCCGGTATACCTCATCCGCTGTCATAAATAGAACTTCACACTTGTTCAACAACCCGTGCAAACGCCAGGACATCCACGCCTTCGGCACACGCTGAACGCAAGGCTTGCGCGCAGGCATTGACCGTTGCCCCCGTGGTAATGACATCATCGATCAGAACAATCTGGCGCCCGGCGACGTCCTGCCGGACAGCATCGGCAATCGAAAACGCCCCCGAAACGTTGCGCCGCCGCTGATTTGCCGTAAGGCCGACCTGCGGGCGGGTCGGTCGGACCCTCTTGAGAATATTATGGCGCACGCTGATGCCCGCCCTGTCCGCGACGCTGTTCGCAAGAAGCGCCGATTGGTTGAAACGCCGCCGCCACAGCCGCATTGAGTAAAGCGGAACCGGAACAACGAAATCGGCCTCCTTCAGGACGTCGATTCCCGCATGCGCCATCAAGATGCCAAGCGGTCTTGAGACCTCAAGCCTGTCCCTGTACTTCAGCGAGTGCACGAGTTCACGCGCAACGCCGTCGAAACGCGCCACAAAGCGGGCACGATCATATTCGGGAGGTTCCGCGAGTACGACAGGGCTCCTTGCGCCGGTTCCGGGATCATAGCTGAACGGCAGTCCACTAATGTCGCACCGCGGGTCGCAGATCAGGTCCAGACCGGACCAGCATGCGGGGCAGATCGCCCCGTTTTCCTGCAGATGTTGATCGCAGCAAGGACATTGGGGCGGAAGAATGAGGTCGACCGACAGTTTCCCAGCCCGCCGCAGCGTTTCCCAGAAGCCGGTTTTTCCGCTAATCATGCCTTCTCGGTTCCACTGTCTGTCCCAGTGTCGATATGCGCAGCGAGATCTCGGGCAGAACCCGGCTCATGGTCGGTACGGGGAACCGCATTCTGTGAATCAGGACCAAGCCAGCCACTGAGATGATTGACGGATACAGATCGGAAAAACCGTCGGAGGATGCAGGTGCCCGGGAGCAGGCAGCGTCAGGTCCTTTCAACCGGACGCTCCTGCGCCGACGCCGCGACCGATACGCGGCACGGTTCGACGAAGCTGGTTTTCTTGTCGAGCACGCCGCCGCGGAAATCCAGGACCGCCTTGCGGACGTCAAGCGCACGTTCAAGACCGGCCTCGATTTCGGCAGTCATACGGGCGCGGTCAGCCGCAACCTCGCAGTTTCCGGCAAGGTCGAGACGCTGTTCTCATGCGATGCATCTTTCGCGATGGCCCGCACGTCCGACGTCCCTTGTTTTGTCGCCGACGAAGAACTTGTACCGGTCGCACCAGAGTCACTCGATCTTGTCGTAAGCGCCCTCACCCTTCACTGGGTCAATGATCTGCCTGGAGCGTTGATTCAGATTCGCAGAGCGCTGATGCCAGACGGATTGTTCATCGCCGCCCTGCTCGGCGGCGAAACGCTACGGGAGTTGCGCGAGGTTCTGATCACTGCCGAAGCCGAGGTAACCGGCGGTGCCGCCGCGCGTGTCGCGCCATTTGCCGACGTCAGGACTCTGGGGAGCCTGCTGCAACGCGCCGGTCTCGCGCTACCGGTCGTCGACTGCGACCGCCTTACCGTGCGATACGACAGTCTGTGGGAGTTGATGTCCGATATTCGGCGGATGGGAGCGGCAAACGCGTTGGCGGGACCGTGTAAGCCCTTACGGAGAGACACGCTGATGCGCGCCGGCGAACTCTACGCTGAACGGCATGCGGATCCGGATGGCAGAATTCGCGCTACATTCGAAATTGTCTACCTGACCGGCTGGGCACCACATGAAAGTCAGCAAAAACCGCTGGCGCCCGGAAGCGCCAGGACCCGTCTGGCAGACGCCCTGGGTACAACAGAATTCTCAACCGGTGAAACGGCCGGTCCGACACCCGACGACGGCACCGAATAACGGCTGGACGTGACGGCGTCCGACGCTGCCTAGATCGATGCAGCGATGTTCTGATAGGTCGTCGAAAGTGAACTGCCGAGAAGAACCACAGCGCCTGTGATGGCCAGGGCAATTCCAATTGCGATCAAGCCGTACTCGATTGACGTCGCACCGCGTTCGTCGCTCGCGAACCGATCAGCCAGTCTCTGAACCAGGAAACCTACAGTCATATTTATCGGCATTGCTTTGTTTACTCCCTGTTTCCGAAGGTCCTGAACCCCTCGGTACTCACGCCTGTTCAAAGCAAATCACGCAATATTGCAATCAGCGGCTCATCTGCCGGCGGCATCGGGTACTCACGCAATCGATTTGGGCGAACCCAGGCCACCTCTTGTCCTTCCATCGGATTGACCTTCCCGTCCCAGCGCCGACAGACAAAAAGCGGCATCAACAGATGGAAGTCGTCATACCCGTGGCTTGCGAATGTCAATGGCGCCAGACACGCCGCAGTCACATCTATCGCCAACTCCTCGCGCAATTCGCGGATAACAGCATCTTCGGGGCACTCTCCCGGCTCGACCTTACCGCCTGGAAACTCCCAGAGACCGGCCATTGATTTGCCCTCGGGTCTTCGGGCAATCAGCACACGACCGTCCGGATCAATCAACGCACAGGCCGCGACCAGCAGAAGCGTCCTTTCGTCTGTTTCCGCCATCGAGTATTCGCCACAAAGGTTAAGAATTAGCCCGCAAAACGCGTTTTTGCCGAGTCGGGAGATTTAGCTGCGGTAATCGGCATTTATGTCGATATATCCGTGGGTTAGATCGCATGTCCACACCGTGGAACGCCCCCGTCCGACGCCGACATCCACCGCAATCTCGATGTGATCGCCCTTCATGTGGGCGGTTAGCGACGCCTCACGATAATCGGGGTCGATCATCCCGTTCTTGGCAACGCGAACGCCGCCGATCCAGATTGCGAGTTTATCGCGCTTTGCCGCTTCGCCTGATTTGCCGACAGCCATCACGATCCGGCCCCAGTTGGCGTCCTCTCCCGCGATCGCCGTCTTCACCAGCGGTGAGTTCCCGATCGCCAGGCCGATTTTCCGCGCCGCACGGGCATTTTCGGCCCCGGCAACGTCAATCTGGATGAATTTCCGGGCGCCTTCGCCGTCGCGAACCACCTGGTGGGCAAGATCGAGCAATACGGTGTCCACCGCGCGCTTGAATTCCCGCAGACGCCGGTCCGATGCGGTTTCGACCGCCGGTGGCGTCTTGCCCGCAGCGGCACCCGTCGCGAAAAACAGGACCGTATCACTGGTCGACGTATCGCCATCGACAGTTATCGCATTGAAGCTCCGGTCAATGCTGTCGTTCAAAATCTTTTGAAGCACGTCAGCCGGAATCGCCGCATCGGTAAACAGGAATGCCAACATGGTCGCCATATCCGGCGCGATCATGCCGGACCCCTTGGCAATGCCGTTCACCGTGACATCGGCACCGCCAAACCGGGCAGACGCCGTGGCGAGCTTCGGAAACGTGTCCGTGGTCATGATTGCGCGAGCCGCATCCGGCCAGGTGTCCGGCGCTGCCCGTGCAGCCATGTCTCCGATCAGCTTGGTTATCGGCGCAGGATCAAGCGGTTCGCCGATGACGCCTGTCGATGCAATGAAGACTTCGTGCTGTTTGCAGCCGGTCACACCGGCGACGCTGCGCCCGAGTTCCCTGGTGGACTGCATGCCGCGCGCGCCCGTGAAAGCATTCGCATTGCCCGCATTGACCAGCACGGCCCGCGCGCTGCCTCGTCCGAGGTTCGCCCGACACCAGTCCACCGGCGCCGACGCCGTCTTGGATCGGGTCAGGACACCTGCGACAGCGGTGCCCTTGTCAAGTTGCACCAGCAGAGCGTCGTCCCGGCCACGATACCGGCTTCCGGTTGCGGCCACGCCAAGGCGAACACCGCCGATCGGCGGCAATTCCGGAAAAGAGGCCGGTGCCAATGGTGAAACTGGAAGCTTGCCCCCCATGGAGTCCTGTTCCCCGGGCGTGCCTGTGCCCTCGATGGTTCGCGGTCAGAGACGCCCCTTATTGCTGGGTCTGGGGTGCCGGCGGCTTCGCGTCCGGATCGACATATTCGATCTTGGCTTTCTTGCGGAGCGTCAGGGCCAGTTCAGCCACTTTCTGCCGCAGAAGCACATTGCGGATCCTGGTCTTGATGGTATCGAAGCTCTGAAGCGTTTGCTTGCGGCGATCTTCGACCTTGATGATATGCCAGCCGAATTCGGTCTTTACAGGAGCTGAGACCTGCCCCTTTTTCATGCCGAACGCGACCTTCGCGAATTCGGGCACCATCTTGTCCTTCGTGAAGTAGCCCAGGTCGCCGCCTCGCGGCGCGCTCGGACCGGCCGACTTGGCCTTCGCAACCTCTTCGAACTTGGCGCCCTTCTTCAATTCGGCAGCGACGGCCTTCGCCTCGTCTTCGGTCTTCACGAGAATGTGCCGCGCCCTGACCTCGTCCTGCGGCTTGATATTCGCGGTCTCTTTCTCGTAGCGCGCTTTCGCCTCCTTGTCGGTGACGAGCGGTTCGATCTTGGTCTTGAAGTACGCGTCGCGAAGCGCCTTGGCCCGGTAGAAACCGGCCCGCTTCTTGTATTCTTCAGTGCTTGAGATCTTTGCTTTTTCGGCTGCCTGCGCCAGCAATTGCCGTTCAATCAGGTAACTGACCAGGAAGCGGTAGCGCTGGTCAGGCTTGATATTGGCGATCTGCGCCAGGAGGTCTTCGGCTGCAAACTCCACCTCTGACGCACGGATCGGAACGCCGTTTACGGTGGCCACGACCTTGTCTTCCTCTTGTGCCACCGCGACGCCGGCGGGAAGTCCGCCGACAGCAAGGCCGATGAGCATAATTTTCGCTGCACGATTCAGCATCAAAATCTCCAGAATCTCTGTTCTCCGCCCGTCCCGAGGGCTCAACGGTCGGGAATCACTAGACGCGACCGGTGGGGCAATTCTATGTCGTGCCCGCATACCGTCGCGAGGCGGCGCATAATGGTATTTATGAAACCATGTTGCAAGCCACCAGACGAATCAAAATTAATCGAGCGAACGGCTTGGGAATGCCTGCAATCGTGCGACATTGACAATAGCGGGGGCTGAGCTTATCTGTCCCCAGTTGCATCAAATTCCGCGCGCCTTCAATTGCAAGACTGGGGATACGCGACGCGCCAATTTTAACGGCCGTGTATCGGCGAAGCCGTTGCGCCGGCCTCCTGAACACAAGGTATTGCAATGGTCGGTTTCGGCACATTCGCCTCAAAGCTCTTCGGCTCTTCAAACGACAGAAAAGTCAAAACGTACAAAGCTGCGGTTGATCAGATCAACGCGCTAGAGCCTGAACTCGAAGCATTGAGCGACGAGGCGCTGAGGGCACGCACGGACGAATTCCGGAAGCAGGTCGCCGATGGCGCGGATGTGGACAGCCTGCTTGTCCCCGCCTTTGCAACGGTGCGCGAAGCGGCAAAACGGACGCTGGGCCAGCGTCACTTCGATGTTCAGCTTACCGGCGGAATGGTCCTCAACGAAGGCCGGATCGCTGAAATGAAGACCGGCGAAGGCAAGACGCTTGTTGCGACCCTGCCCGTCTATCTCAATGCGCTCACGGGACGTGGCGTTCATGTCGTGACGGTGAACGACTACCTCGCTAAACGCGACTCCGAATGGATGGGACAGATCTACGAGTTTTTGGGTCTCAAGGTGGGATGCATCGTCCACGGCATAGAAGACGAAGACCGCCGCACCGCCTACGCGGCGGACGTCACCTACGGCACGAACAACGAGCTCGGCTTCGACTATCTGCGCGACAACATGAAATACAGCCTCGACGGGATGGTCCAGCGCGGCCACGCCTTCGCGATCGTTGACGAGGTCGATTCAATTCTGGTCGACGAGGCGAGAACGCCTCTGATTATTTCCGGCGCGGTCGAGGACAAGTCCGACCTCTACGTGACGATCGACAAATTCATTCCGAAACTGGTGGAGCCGGATTACGAGCTCGACGAGAAGAACAAGAGCATCAACCTGACGGAAGAAGGCAACGAACACGCCGAAGAACTGCTCAAGGAAGCCGGCCTGTTGCAGGGCGAGTCGCTCTACGACGCCGAGAATGTCAGCGTGGTCCATCACATCAACCAGGCGCTGAGGGCACACAAACTTTTTGCTCGCGACCGGGATTACATTGTCAAGGGTGGCCAGGTCGTCATCATCGATGAGTTCACAGGACGCATGATGGAAGGCCGCAGGTATTCCGAGGGGCTGCACCAGGCCCTGGAGGCCAAGGAAGGCGTTGCCATCCAGCCGGAAAACCAGACACTCGCGTCGATCACCTTCCAGAACTACTTCAGGCTCTACGACAAGCTGGCAGGCATGACGGGTACGGCTGCAACTGAAGCCGAAGAGTTCATGGATATCTACAAACTGGATGTTATCGAGGTTCCGACGCACCTGTCTGTTGCCCGCGCGGATGAGGACGACGAGGTCTATCGCACGGCTGAAGAGAAGTACCGCGCCATTATCGAACTTGTCCGTGACTGCCGCGAACGTGGCCAGCCTGTCCTGGTTGGCACGACCTCGATCGAGAAATCGGAATTGCTGTCCGAGGAGCTGAAGAAGAAGAACGTCCAGCACAATGTGCTGAACGCCCGCTATCACGAACAGGAAGCGCAGATCATCGCACAAGCGGGAGTCCCGGGCGCCGTCACGATCGCCACCAACATGGCGGGCCGCGGGACCGATATCCAGCTGGGTGGCAACGCGGACATGCGGATTGCGGCTGAAACCGCCGACATGACGGACGAAACGGCTATTGCCGGCAAGGCCGAGGCCATTACCACCGAAATCGAAGGGCTGAAGAAGCAGGCCCTTGACGCGGGCGGTCTGTACGTGATCGGAACGGAGCGCCATGAAAGCCGGCGCATCGATAACCAGCTGCGCGGCCGTTCGGGACGACAGGGCGATCCGGGCTGTTCCAAATTCTTCCTCAGTCTCGACGACGATCTCATGAGGATCTTCGGCTCGGAGCGCATGGACTCCATGCTGCAGAAGCTGGGTCTTCAGGAAGACGAAGCCATTGTCCATCCCTGGATCAACAAGGCGCTCGAAAAGGCGCAGCAGAAAGTCGAGGCACGCAACTTCGACATCCGGAAAAACCTGCTGAAGTTCGACGATGTCATGAACGATCAGCGTAAGGTCATCTTCGAACAGCGCGTCGACATCATGGCTGACGAGGAAGTCAGCGAGACCGTCAACGACATGCGTCACGAAGTCATCGAAGACCTCGTGTCCCGGCATATCCCGGAGAAGGCCTACGCCGAGCAATGGGACGTCGGGGGTCTCAAGGAAGAAATCAACACCCATCTGGCGCTCGACCTCCCTGTCGAAGAGTGGGCGGCAGAAGAGGGCATCGCCGATCAGGAGATCCGCGAACGCCTGATCCAGAAAGCCGACACCGCGGCAGCAGCCCGTGCCGCACGCATCGGCATTGAAGATATGCGTCATATCGAAAAGGCCGTGCTGCTCCAGACGCTGGACCACCTGTGGCGTGAACACCTGATCATGCTCGAGCATCTTCGCCAGGTCGTCGGCCTGCGTGGGTACGGGCAGCGCGATCCCCTGAACGAATACAAGACCGAGGGTTTCACGCTCTTCGAATCGATGCTGTCGAAACTGCGCGAGGCCGTCACCGGACAGTTGATGCGCGTGGAACTCGCCGACAACATCCCCACGGAACTGTTCGACGAAGATCTCCCCGACATGGAAGCCATGCACATCAATCCGATGACGGGCGAAGACGAGATGATGGAGGCCGAACTGGCATTCGCCGACGGCTCCACGACGACGGTGCGTCGCGGCGCGGTCGGGATGAACCCCGAAGATCCGTCGACCTGGGGCAAGATACCCAGAAACACCCCCTGCCCCTGCGGCTCCGGAAAGAAATACAAGCACTGCCACGGGAAGCTGGACTGACCCGCTTCACCGGCGGCCTGACCAACACTCCTGCAGGCTCCGGTCCTCCGCGCCGATCAGAGCGCGCCGCCAGTGATTCCTGAAGGCTGAATCGTCCCGGCAATCGCCGGTTGCGCTTGGCTCAGAATCTGCGATTCTGCCGCCATGACAAACGATCAGATCCTGCTGTTTTCCATCCTGTTTTTCGTCTTCGCCCTGCTGATCTGGGGACGCTGGCGTTATGACCTCGTTGCCTTCAGCGCGCTGGTCATCGCGCTGATCGTCGGTGTCGTGCCGAAGGAAGACGCCTTCAGCGGATTCGGCCACCCGGCGACGGTCATAATCGCGCTGGTGTTGATCGTGAGCCGGTCACTCCTGAGCTCCGGCGCGATCGAGCTGGTGACGCGCCATGTCATCGATGCCACGCGCAGCGTGAGCGCGCATATCGGCATCATGTCGGCGCTTGCCGCCGGATTGTCGGCCATCATGAACAATGTCGGCGCCCTGGCCCTGCTCATGCCAGTCGACCTCCAGGCCGCCGCGAAGGCAAAGCGCAGCCCGGCCATTTCGCTCATGCCGCTGTCATTCGCATCGATACTCGGGGGACTGGTCACGCTGATCGGAACGCCGCCCAACATCATCATCGCGTCCTATCGCGAAAAGGCTCTGGGCGAGTCCTACAGCATGTTCGACTTCACGCCGGTCGGCGGTGCCTGCGCGGTTGCGGGCATCCTGTTTGTGACACTGGTCGGCTGGCGCCTCATTCCGTCATCGGCCACCGAGCAGAACGCGACCAGCGAACTCACCGACCTGGAAGGATACATTGCCGAACTGAAGGTCCCTGAAAAATCAGAAGCCGTAGGCAAGAGGGTCCGGGATCTCGACCCTGAAGCGGAAGAAAACGATGTCGCCATCCTGGGTCTGGTCCGGCGCGGCAAGAGACTGCCGGGATTCGCGCGCAACCAGGAAATATCCAAGGGCGACATTCTGGTCATCGAGGCATCGCCCGACGCCATCGAACAGTTCGTCGGCGCCCTGGGCCTCGAATATGCCGGCTCGGAGAAACACGGCGGCGCCCTGGGCACGAACCTCTCACTGGCAGAGGTGGTCGTTCCCCAGGAAGCCCGCATCGCCGGGCGGTCCGCAATGTCGCTCAGGCTGCTCTATCGCCATGGTGTGACCCTTCTGGGCGTGTCCCGCAACGGCAAGCGGTTTGTCGACCGCGTCCGCAAGCTGGAAATCCAGCAGGGCGACATCCTTCTCCTGTTGGGCCCTGAAGAGCGCCTGCCTGACGTTGTGAGCTGGCTCGGCTGCCTGCCCCTGGCCGACCGCGGCCTTCAGGTCATCCAGCGCGACAAGGCCTGGCTGGCCGTCGGCCTGTTCGCGGCGGCGATAGCTCTGGCCAGCTTCGGCATTCTCTACCTGCCCGTTGCGCTGGCTGCCTGCGCCATCCTGATGGTGCTGCTCAACATCATCCCTCTGCGCCAGATCTACGAGACCATCGAGTGGCCGGTCATCGTCCTGCTCGGGTCGCTGATCCCGATTGGTGCCGCACTGGAATCCACTGGAGGAACGGCCCTCATCGCGGACGGTATCATTGCGCTCGCGGAAGGATATCCGCCGTCCGTGGTGCTGGCGCTTCTCGTCATCGTGACGATGACCCTGTCGGACGTCCTCAACAACACAGCAACCACCGTGATCGCAGCACCGATCGCGATCGATATGGCAAACAGAATGGGAGTCAGCGCCGACCCGTTCCTGATGGGTGTCGCGGTCGCGGCGTCCTGTGCATTCCTCACACCGATCGGCCACAAGAACAACACGCTGATCATGGGGCCGGGCGGCTACAAGTTCGGGGATTACTGGCGCATGGGCCTGCCGCTCGAGATCATCGTGATAGCGGTGGCGGTACCGATGATCCTCTGGGTCTGGCCGTTGTAGTGGAGAGCGTGGTCAGTTCGGCCGCGAAATCAGGACGGGCCTGCTCGGGTCGATCTTGGACGCCGACGCCATGATCTGGTAGCTCGACGGGATCGTGTCGCCCGGACGGAAGAAGACGTAACGCTTGTTGGCGACACCGACCATCGGCGGGACGGCGTGCTTTTCGAAATAGTCGTAACCGATCTTGATGTTGCGCCAGAAGCCGTACCACTTGTGTTTCTTGTGCAGCCTCAGGTTCGCCGCGGTCAGCCTGAACGGAAAGGCATGAACCGGAAACTCCCGCTGGCCGCCGAGAAACGCGTCGCGCGCCAGCGCATAGATTTCCTGAACGGATTCGTCGGTAACGGCATAGCATCCGGCCGAGCTGCAACCACCATGCACCATGAGGTGCCTGCCGGTGCGTCCGTGAGCCAGGTCATAGGCGTTCGGGTATCCGAGATTGAAGGAAAGGTGATACTTGCTCTTCGGGTTCATCTGGCCCCGCGCCACAACGTAGAACCCTTCCGGCGCCTGCTTGTCGCCTTCCTTGATCTTCGGGCCAAGTTCCCCGGACCATTTGCAAACGTCGTAGGTCTTGAAATGCGTGTAGGTGCCGGACGGGTTCTTGAGCCAGACTTCGAGGGCGGATTCCTGCTTGAACACGCGCACGAACATGGCGGCACCCGGCTTGAGTCCCTTCTGTTCGAGCAGTGCCTTTGCCTCTTTGGAAAGCGGCTTCAGGTGTTTCGGCGTTCCGCCGAACAGGCAGCCGGAAACCACCAGCATCATCAGGGCCGACAGCACAAACCGGATTGCTTTTTGATGGAGCATCTACACTTCCTGAGCGCTATGGGCCGAGAATAACCGATTATGTGAGCTTCACAAGGTTACCAAAGCTTTAACCGTCAATTTGTCGCTCACAAATGCGTCACAAATTTCGGCCAATCGCGAGGAATTTTTCGTGCCGCCGGCGCCGGATCTCGTCGCGATCCAGTCCCCGCATGTTCTCAAGCGCCAGATGGACCGCCTTTCCGGCCTCGACGATGGTCTGGACCGGCTCGCGGTGTGCGCCTCCCATCGGCTCGGAGATGATGTCATCGATCACCTTGAGCCGTTTGAGATCCTGTGCGGTGATCTTCATTGCCGTGGCGGCGTCCTGGGCCTTGGCCGATTCGTGCCAGAGAATCGAGGCCGACGCTTCCGGCGAGGCAACGGTGTAGATGGCGTGTTCCAGCATCAGGACTGTGCTTGCCGTTGCAATCGCGACCGCTCCGCCGGACCCGCCCTCGCCTATGACGACGGCGACATGGGGCACGCCCAGGCTGAGGCAGCAGTCGGTCGACCGTGCGATGGCTTCGCTCTGGCCCCGCTCTTCCGCCCCGATACCCGGATAGGCTCCCGCGGTATCGATAAGCGTGATCACCGGAATACCGAACCGGTCAGCCATCTCCATGAGCCTGACGGCCTTGCGGTACCCTTCGGGCCGGGCCATGCCGAAATTGTGCTTCAGTCGCGACTCCGTGTCGTTTCCCTTTTCGTGGCCGATCACCACGACGGACTCGCCGCGGAACCGCCCGATCCCTCCGACGATCGCGAAGTCCTCAGAGAATTTCCGGTCGCCCGCCAGCGGGGTGAAGTCTTCGATCAGCTTGGAAATATAGTCCGAAAAATGGGGCCGGTTGGGGTGCCGTGCCACCTGGGTCTTTTGCCACGGCGTCAGGTTGGCATAGAGATCCTGAAGATTAGATGCCGCCTTGGCCTCGAGCTGCGAGACTTCGTCGTCAATGGCAACGGTTTCGTCATCGGCCGCAAGCGCGCGCAGTTCGGCGATCTTGGCCTCAAGCTCGGCAATCGGCTTCTCGAAATCGAGATAGGTCCGCATTCGTAACGCCCATGCCCTGTCGTTCTGGACCCGGTTCGCGGCAGATGCCCACCCAAATACCGGTATTCTGGAAAAGCGCGTGGAAACTGGCGCTGAAGCCGCTTTGTGTCAACAAAAATGGCACACCAACGCAATAGAATAGTTAAGCGCGAAACGCCCCGGTCAGTCTTTTCTTGCGATCCGCTCAGGCAAGGGGATGATGGCCCTCGACAAGGCGCCGCAATCGCTCCTCGAGGACATGCGTGTAGATCTGCGTTGTCGAAATGTCGGCGTGACCGAGCATCTGCTGTACGGCGCGCAGATCCGCGCCGTGCGCGAGCAGATGACTGGCGAACGCATGGCGCAGCACGTGCGGAGACACACGCTTGGTATCGATACCCGCTGCGGCGGCGACCGATTTGAGTTCCTGGGCAAACCGCTGGCGGGTCAGATGTCCCTGTCGGGAGGATGACGGGAAGAGCCATTTATCGGATTCGCGGGCCTCACCGCGCTGATCGCGCCGCGCCTTGAGATAGGCGTCGATCGCCTCCCGGGCACGCTCGGTCAGGGGCACGAGCCGTTCCCGTCCGCCCTTGCCCCGGACCGCTATGAACCTGTCATCGCCAGTGACCGCCGAAAGCGGCAGCCCAACCAGTTCCGACACACGAAGCCCGGTGGCATAAAGGACTTCAAGAAGGCAGATCAACCGTGTCCGCTTGAGGCCGGCATTGTTGCCTTCAAGCGCGGTCTGGTCGCGCGCAGCGTCCAGCAGCCGGTCGACTTCATCCTCGCTCATGACCTTCGGCAGCGGTCTGCCCAGTCGCGGGCTCTCGATCACCGTTGCCGGGTTGTCCGCACGTACGCCCTCGCTGAACAGAAACTTGTGGAACTGGCGCAAGGAGGACAGCCGCCGTGCTGTTGTCTGGGCGGACATCCCCCGCGCCTCGACATCGCTGAGATACGCCCTGAGATCGTCTTCACCGGCCGCTGCCACGGAAACGCCGCGCGAAGACAGGAACGACGAGAGATCGAGCAGGTCCCGACGATAGGCATCGAGCGTGTTCGCCGCGGCACCGCGTTCTGCGCTCAGCATTTCAAGAAACGCCTCGACGTGGCGCATGCCGGATGCGGCACGTCGTTCGCTAGTTGGCGAACCTGTCACGGGGCACCGTGTGCACGACTTCGCTCGCCGGCGGATCGAGGAACCATACGACGCCGAATGCCGCGGCGTAGACGAGCCCGATCATGACGAGACAGAAGATCACCAAACGTATGAGGGTCGGCATAAGTGAACTCGTTCATCTCATGCGCGCTGTAGACGCCGCACCTGCAAAAACGACGGTGTGACGCAGAATCGCCCACCGCAGAGAATCGCCTGATTTTGGCACATCGCGGAGCGGAGACGCAAACCCTGTCAATCGATTGCCCCTTGAGCAATGCTGGCTGTCTCACTATAGAATTTTTAATCAGGAGTTTTCAGGTGCGGCGAGCGTTGGGTATCGGCCCCGGATGAGGCCGCAAGAAACAAAGTCAATGGGCAACACCGCACCCTCTGCAGGCAAGATAAGATCCGCGCTGGACGGCAGGAGTGTCGTGCTCGTGGGCCTTATGGGAGCCGGCAAGACCACCATCGGCCGCAGGCTGGCGGCCCGCCTTAAACTGCCATTCGTGGACGCAGACAGCGAGATCGAAAAGGCTGCCGGCAAGAGCATACCGGACATCTTTGCTGACCACGGAGAGGATTACTTTCGCGACGGAGAGCGCCGGGTTATTGCGCGGTTGCTCGAACAGGATACACAGATCCTGGCAACCGGCGGCGGCGCGTTCATGGACGATTCAACCCGGGACATGGTCCGCGATCACGGTGTATCCGTCTGGCTCCGCGCCGATTTGCCGCTGTTGATGAAGCGGGTCATGCGGCGGTCTCACCGGCCTCTGCTGAAAACGAAGGACCCGAAAGCGGTGATGCAAAAGCTCATGGATGAGCGATATCCGGTTTACGCTATGGCCGATATCACGGTTGACACCAGCGATGCGCCACATGAAATGATCGTTAATGAAGTTGTGACACAATTATCGAACCTCGCCGAAAACGGAGAACCGGCCTGACCGCGCGCCTTCCGAAATCGCGATTGAACGGCAAGCACTGTACATTCCGCCTGTTGCGGGACTGGGAAAATAAATGACCCCGAAAATGGCTGACGATGCAGATTCGCAGAGCACTGTGCGAGTGGCTCTGGCCGGACGGCCGTACGACATTCTGGTCGGTCCGGGGCTTTTGCAGCGGGCCGGCGCACTGATCAAACCGTACCTCAGGCTTTCACGCACGACTGTGATTACAGACGAAACGATTGCCGGATTGCATCTCGACACCCTGGTCGAGGCGATCGAAAGCGAAGGCATCGCGTGCGCTTCGATCGTCCTGCCTGCCGGCGAGAAGACCAAGAGTTTTGCCCATCTTGACCGGATATGCGGCGACCTGCTCCAGGCCGGCATCGAAAGAGGCGATCTGATCGTAGCCCTCGGCGGCGGAGTCGTTGGCGACCTTGCAGGATTTGCGGCTGCAGTCACCTTGCGCGGCATCAACTTTGTCCAGGTCCCCACGACCCTGCTGGCGCAGGTCGACTCTTCGGTCGGCGGCAAGACCGGCATAAACACGGCACAGGGCAAGAACCTCGTCGGCGCCTTTCACCAGCCTGTGCTTGTCATTGCGGATACCGGCCTGCTGGGCACGCTGGACCAAAGGCAATTGCGCGCAGGCTACGCCGAGGTGGTCAAGTACGGCCTCCTGGGTGACGAGCCCTTCTTCGCGTGGCTTGAGGACAATGCTGAAGGCCTCTTCGCAGGCGATCCGGCAACACAGATATCCGCAGTCGAACGAAGCTGTCAGGCAAAGGCGTCAATCGTCGCAGAGGATGAAAAGGAAACTGGCGTCCGGGCATTGCTCAATCTCGGCCACACTTTCGGTCACGCCTTCGAGGCCGCGGCGGGTTATTCGGACAAGCTCCTGCATGGTGAGGCCGTGGGACTCGGCATGGCAATGGCGTTCCGGATGTCCTGCGAACTCGGCCTGTGCGGCAACAACTCTGTCACGCGTGTCGAGGAACATCTGAAGTCAGTGGGCCTGCCGACCCGTGTCAGTGATCTGTCGATCGCAATGCCCGATGCCGGCGAGCTGCTGTCACACATGGCAAAAGACAAGAAGGCTCTTGACGGCGAACTGACCTTCATTCTTGTGCGCGGGGTAGGAGAGGCATTCGTCTCCAGGGACGTCTCCCCTGAGCAGGCCCGGGCCTTCCTCGAACGCGAAATCGAGGCCGCATGACCCTGGCATTTGCGATTGTGATCGGCGCGATCATTGCTCTTCTGGTGCTGTCAGGCTTCTTCTCCGGTTCGGAGACGGCCCTGACCGCGACCTCGCGTGCGCGCATGCACGAGCTTGAGCGCAAGGGCAACAAACGCGCGTCGACCGTCAAACGCCTCGTGCAGTATCCCGAGCGGCTCATCGGGGCGATTCTGCTCGGCAACAATCTGGTCAATATCCTGGCATCGGCACTGGCGACGACCGTATTCCTGAAATTGTTCGGGGATGCCGGCGTCGTGTACGCCACGCTGGTCATGACCGCCCTTGTCCTGATCTTCTCCGAGGTCATGCCCAAGACCTACGCCATCACGAACCCCGACCGCATGGCGCTTGTCGTCGCCCCGATCCTGCGGTGGGTCGTGATGATCCTGGCGCCGATTACCGCGGCCGTCCAATTCATCGTCCGGTTTACGCTCAAGCTTCTCGGGGTCAATGTTGACAACACGGAAAACGTTCTTTCCGCCCACGAGGAATTGCGTGGTGTCATCGACCTTCATCACCTCGAGGGCAGCGTCGTCAAGGACGACCGCGACATGCTCGGCGGCATTCTCGACCTGCGGGACCTCGAGGTCTCCGACGTCATGGTCCATCGCACCAAGATGCAGACGATCGAGGCCACTCTCCCGAACGAGGAAATCGTCGATGCCGTGCTGTCGAGCGGCTATACGCGAATGCCGGTCTGGGAGAACGAGCAGGACAATATCGTCGGCATCCTGCACGCCAAGGACGTGCTGAAGGGCCTGATGGATGTCGGTGGCGACGTCAAGAAACTGGACATTCAGGCGCTCTCGACCAAACCGTGGTTCGTCCCGGACACGACCAGCGTGCCCGATCAGCTCGATGCATTCCTGAAACGCAAGGCGCACTTCGCAATTGCCGTCGACGAGTATGGCGAGGTGATGGGCCTCCTGACGCTGGAAGACATTCTCGAGGAGATCGTCGGCGACATCTCCGACGAGCATGACATCCAGACCATGGGTGTGCGGCCGCAGCCGGACGGTTCGGTCACCGTCGAAGGCACCGTGGCAATCCGTGACCTCAACCGCGCGATGGACTGGACCCTCCCCGACGAGGAAGCCACGACAATCGCCGGCCTTGTGATCCACGAAGCGCAGACCATTCCCGAAATCGGCCAGGCTTTCACCTTCTACGGATTTACCTTCGAAGTCCTGCGCAAGCGCCGCAACCAGCTGACATTGCTCCGCGTCCGGCCGCTGAGAAAGGCCTGACCGGACCGGGCTCGCCGCCTATTCCGGCACGTCAGCCTTTATCGCCAACGCATGCACGGGCCCGGCGAGTTCATCCGCCAGCACCTCATTGATCATGCGATGCCGCTGCACCAGCGGCTTGCCGGCGAAGACTTCCGCCACCACTTTCACCCGGAAGTGGGTCTCGCCCTCCGGACGCGCACCGACATGTCCGGCATGCAGGTGGGACTCGTCCGTGACCTCGATTTGGGCCGGGGCAAAGGCCTCGGTTAACTTTTCTGTGATTATCCTTCTGACCGCACCGTCGCTCATGTTTCATCCGTTGTTGACGTGATCATGCTGCGTTGCATATTCGCCGGTAAAACAGAGCCGTCAAGCGACACTTACGGTTGTAAGGAATCCATCTGGCCCACATAATCGAAGCCGTGAAACTGAACTCGAAATATTTCGACCGCATCCGGGTGAAGCCCGACGAGGACCGTCTACGCCGCCAGGCCAATCCGCCTTGCGAGTGGCCGGGATGTACCGGTGCGGGCACGCACAAGGCGCCGAAGGGCCGCGGACACGACGGTGAGTACCTTCTCTTCTGCATCGACCACGTGCGCGAATACAACAAGGGTTACAACTACTTCGACGGCATGAGCGACGACGACGTGATCCGGTATCAGAAGTCGGCCATCACCGGACACCGGCCGACCTGGTCGCTCGGCATGAACCCCTGGGCGAACGGTCAGGATGCGGCGCAGACGCCGGAGGATTTTGCCCGGTCCGGTTTCAGCGACACCTTCGGGGTGTTTGGAGAATCAGCATCCGGCAGTGAACAGCCGCGACGCCGTCCAATCCGAAATGCCGAACGCAAGGCCTTGTCCACGCTGGCCCTTGACGAGACGGCAACACCGGACGAAATCAAGTCCAGATACAAGACTCTGGTGAAACGGCATCATCCGGATGCCAACGGTGGGGGCAAAGAGGCGGAAGAGAAACTGCGCGAGATCATCCAGGCATACGATTATCTGAAGTCGGCAGGCCTCTGTTAGGGTTGCGCCGCCGCGCAAGGCGACCTATTTTCCCGCGTCGATCTGATTGCGACAGCAAAGTTTAGCGGAAGTGTGAAGCAGGCCGGGCCGATGCCCGGCTTAGATACGTTGAAAGATTGATCCAATGACAGTCCACGCGAATGGCGAAACTCCGGGCGACCCGGATATGAAGGTGTCGGTCCGGCAGGTGTTCGGCATCGACAGCGATATGGAAGTACCGGCCTACTCCGACGCCAGCGAGCATGTGCCCGACCTCGACGAGGACTACCTGTTCAACCGCGAGACCACACTGGCCATCCTCGCCGGGTTTGCACACAACCGGCGCGTCATGATCCAGGGTTATCACGGCACCGGTAAATCGACCCATATCGAGCAGGTTGCCGCACGGCTCAACTGGCCGTGCGTGCGGGTCAATCTGGACAGCCACATCAGCCGTATCGATCTGGTCGGCAAGGACGCCATCGTGATCAAGGACGGCACGCAGGTGACGGAGTTTCGCGAAGGCATCCTGCCTTGGGCATTGCAGACCAACACGGCTCTGGTCTTCGACGAATATGATGCCGGGCGCCCGGACGTCATGTTTGTTATCCAGCGCGTGCTCGAGGTTTCGGGCAAGCTGACGCTGCTCGACCAGAACCGGGTCATCCGCCCGCACTCGGCATTCCGCCTGTTCTCGACAACGAACACGATCGGTCTCGGCGACACCAGCGGCCTCTACCACGGCACGCAGCAGATCAACCAGGGCCAGATGGACCGCTGGAGCATCGTCACGACGCTGAACTATCTGCCGCACGACCAGGAAACGGCCATTGTTCTCGCCAAGGCCAAGAGCTACGACACCGAGGAAGGCCAGACCACGATCAACAACATGGTTCGTGTCGCCGATCTGACCCGCAGCGCATTCATGAACGGAGACCTTTCGACCGTCATGAGCCCGCGTACGGTCATCACCTGGGCGGAAAACGCCGAGATCTTCGGCGATGTCGCCTTCGCGTTCCGGGTCACCTTCCTCAACAAGTGTGACGAACTGGAACGCGGAATGGTGGCCGAGTTCTTCCAGCGCTGCTTCGGCGAGGAGATTCCGGAGTCGACGACGAACGTCTCCTTGTCGTGACACCATGATGCCATCCCGGGGACCAAGATGAGTTCAGGCAAGGAAGGCCCGGCAGAGCCCTTCAAGAGGGCGATCGCATTTGCCATGAGAGCGATCTCTCAGGATCACGAGCTCGAAGTCAGCTTCGGGACCGATGCTCCCGGCGTGCGCGGTCACAAGGCGCGCCTGCCCCAGGTCGATCGCTCCTTCCCAAAGTCATCCGTTGCCGTTACCCGCGGCATAGCGGACTCGCTCGCCCTGCGCCTTGCGCGCCACGACGACAAGGTTCACGCCCGGCTTCTGCCGCAGGGACGCAACGCACGCGCCGTGTTCGAGGCCGTCGAACAGGCGCGCGTCGAAGCCATCGGTTCCAGGATGATGCCCGGTATGGCGCAGAATCTGGATGCCATGCTCGAGGACCGGTTCAAGCGCGACGGCATCGCCGCGATCCAGGAACGCGCCGATGCGCCGCTGGAGGAAGCAGTTGCGCTGATGGTCCGCGAGCGGCTCACGGGCCGGAAACCGCCTCAGAATGCCGAACTTCTTGTCGATCTCTGGCGGCCATGGATTGAGGAAAAGGCCGGGCGCCAACTCGATGAACTCGGTGACCGGCTCGATGACCAGGCTGCCTTTGCAAGGGTCTGCCGGGATATCATCGCTGCCTTGGATATGGCGGACGAACTTGGCGAGGAATCGGAAGAGTCCGACATGGACAACGCCGAGGGAGAACCGGAATCCGGTGAATCCGAGTCCGATCCCGAAGGCAGCGCGGAGGAGACCGAAGGCACGTCATCCGCTGAATCCGAAGAGACTGACGGCGAAACGGAGGAAGGCGAACAGCAGGCCGTCGAGGTCGATGTCGACAGCCTTCCCGAGGACGGCGACATCAGCGAGGAAACCGAGGGCACGCAGCCCTGGCGTCCCGAAATGCCGTTCTCCAATCTGCCTGAAGAGCCGAGCTACAAGGTCTTTACGGCTGCGTTCGACGAAGTTGTCGCGGCGGAAGATCTCTGCGATGCCGACGAACTTGAGCGTCTGCGCAACTATCTGGACAAACAGTTGAGTGCGCTTCAGGGCGTCGTCGCCAGGCTCGCCAACAGACTGCAAAGACGTCTGCTTGCCAAACAGAACAGGGCCTGGGAATTCGACCTGGAGGAAGGCATCCTGGACGCGGCACGCCTTGCCCGCGTGGTTGTCGATCCGCTTCATCCGCTTTCGTTCAAGATCGAGCGCGATACCGATTTCAAGGACACGGTCGTCACCCTCTTGATCGACAATTCCGGGTCCATGCGCGGACGGCCTATCTCGGTAGCTGCCACCTGTGCCGATATCCTCGCCCGCACGCTTGAGCGCTGCGGCGTCAAGGTCGAGATTTTGGGATTCACGACACGGGCCTGGAAAGGCGGCCAGTCGCGCGAGAAATGGCTCGCCGCCGGAAAGCCTGAATCGCCCGGGCGTCTCAACGATCTGCGCCACATCATCTACAAGGCCGCCGACCAGCCGTGGCGCCGCGCACGCCGCAATCTAGGCCTCATGATGCGCGAGGGACTGCTCAAGGAGAACATCGACGGCGAAGCCCTGCTCTGGGCCCACCAGCGTCTGCTGGCACGCCATGAGCAGCGCCGCATCCTGATGGTGATTTCGGACGGCGCGCCTGTTGATGACTCGACGCTTTCCGTCAATGCCGGCAACTATCTTGAGCGGCATCTGCGCAAGGTCATCGAGGATATCGAAACCCGCTCGCCGGTCGAACTGATCGCCATCGGCATCGGCCATGACGTCACGCGCTACTACAAGCGTGCCGTCACGATCGTCGACGCGGAAGAACTCGGCGGCGCAATGACCGACAAGCTTGCCGAGCTCTTCGAGGAAGACGTTGCTCCGGTCCGGACTGCGCGCAGGGCACCGCAACAACGCGCGACGACCCTGCATTGATGGCCTTACGGCACGACTTTCCAAGCCTCGCCGTCCTGTCCGTTACCGCTGTCGTCTGGATTGCGGGCGCCGCCCCGTCATCTGCCCAGAACGCTCCCGTCTCCATCGACGTCGAGACGATCTCCGTGAACTTCGCTCCACTGACGCCGTGGCGGAAATCGTTCGACCGCCTCGAGTGGCGCGGCGGCTTCGAAATCGTCTCAAAGGATAAGCAGTTTGGCGGTCTCTCCGGCCTCGTCATTGATCCGCAAGGCAAGCGCATTGCGGCCGTCGGAGACCGGGGCACGTTTTTCACTGCCGAGGTTGATTACAAGGACGGACTGCTGAACAGCATCTCCAAAGGCCGCCTGAGCAGGCTGACCGGTCCAAACGGCCGGATCATCAAGGGCAAGGGACGCAAGGACGCAGAAGCGATCGCTCTTGAAGGGCGGACATTCGAGGGCGGCCTGCTGGTCGGTTTCGAACGCAGACCGCGGGTCCTGCGCTACGGTTTCCACGGCGGACGGCTTTCCCGAAAGCCCAGGACACTCCGGATTCCGCGGGAGGTGGACAAGGGTCCGAACAACAAGGAACTGGAATCCATCGCAAGGCTACCCAAGCGCTCACCATTCGGCCGCGCGCTTATGGTGATCAGTGAGGAACACCGGGACAAGTCGGGGAATATTCTCGGCTGGATCGTCGGAGGGCAGAAAGCCGGGCGCTTCGCCATCAGCCCTGTCCGCGACTTTGCAATTACCGATATCGCGGTGGTCCCGGGAACGCATGACATCATTACGCTTGAGCGGCGTTTCACACCGACAACCGGTGCCGGAATGCTGCTGCGCCTTATGAAGGCCAGGGACTTTGCGCCTGGCGCCGTGGTCGACGGGGAACGGCTCCTGGAGGCCAACCAGCTCTACAGCATCGACAATATGGAGGGGGTGGCCGTCCATCGCGCCGAGAATGGCGAACTCAGACTCACCATCGTCTCGGATGACAATTTCAATCCGCTCCAGCGGACGCTTCTGCTGCAATTCGCGTTCAACGAAGACGGCGACTGAAGACCCGACGGCTCGATGCCGATCCGGAGCGGCTTCCCAAAAAGCAAAAGGCCGCCGGGGATCCGGCGGCCTCGCAGAAACAATTCTGACCGGCTTCAGGCAGCTTCGGTCTGAGCCTTTTCGATCTGACGCTTGATGCGGCGAGCCTTGAGCGAAAGCTCTGAATCGCGCGACTTGGCCAGGAAACGGTCAAGGCCGCCCCGGTGCTCGACAGATCGAAGGGCGTGAGCGGCGATCCGCAGCTTGAACGTGCGGCCGAGCGTATCGCTGAGCAGGCTTACATCGCACAGGTTCGGCAGAAAGCGCCGGCGGGATTTGTTATTGGAGTGGCTCACATTGTTGCCGGACTGAGCCATCTTGCCTGTCAATTCACAGCGACGGGCCATGGGATACTCCCGATTGTCTGGTGTTGTTCTTGGACCGGTCTCGAACGTATAAAAGGCGCGCCGGTCCCGCGCGCCATCGCATTTGGCCGTTGCTATAAATCGCGGCGGCGCCACAGTCAAGGCCTTGGGCCGGATTGCTTCACTATTCCGCCGCCTCGACACCCACAAGTTGCAATATGCCTGCCCGGTGTTCGTCAAGCTCCGGCGCCGGCGGCCGTTCCGCCGGATCGTCATATCCTTCCATCTTGACCGGGTTCCCGGCCATGCGAGTCAGCCCTGCCTTCGCATCATGCGTCCGGATGATCATGTTGCGTGCCGTCACATGTTCATCGTTGACCACCTGTTCAACGTTGTTGATCGGTCCTGAGGGCACGCCGGCATTGCCGAGCAATGCCAGCCAGCTTTCAACAGATCCGGCGGAGAGAGTCGTTTCAATCTCCGCCTTGAGCCGGGCGTTGTTGCGCGTCCTCAGGTCATTGGTCGCAAAATCCGGATCCTCCGCAAGATCGGCGCGATCAAGCGCCTTGCAGAGCTTGGCGAACAGGGCGTCATTACCGGCTGCGATGATCACGTATCCGTCTTCGGCGCGGAAAGCATCGAAGGGCGTAATTGAAGGATGGCGGGCGCCGAGCGGACCGGGAACATCACCATGCGCCAGGTAGCGGCCGATTGCGTTTTCGAGAATGGCGACCTGGCAGTCGAGCATACCGACATCGACCATGGTCCCTTCGCCCGTGCGACCACGGTCCAGCAGGGCAGCCAGAATCCCGCCGACGCCGAACAGGCCCGCAGTGATATCACCGATCGAGGTGCCGACACGGGTCGGGCTCGATCCGGGACTGCCCGTCACGCTCATGATCCCGCCCATGCCCTGGACCACCATGTCGTAGGCCGCCCTCTCGCGATAGGGCCCACTGTGTCCGAAGCCGGAAATGGCGGCGTAGACGAGCTTTCCGTTGAGCTGCTTCAGTCGTTCCCAGCCGTAGCCGAGCTTCTCCATCGTCCCCGGCCGGTAGTTCTCAACCAGCACGTCGGCGATTTCGACCAGCTTCTCGAAACGGGCACGATCTTCGGAATCCTTGAGGTTGAGAACGATGCTTTCCTTGCCGCGGTTGAGCGACATGAAGTAGGCGGACTTGCCATTGATGAACGGTCCGAAATGCCGTGCATCATCGCCGACTTCCGGTGCCTCGACCTTGACCACGCGTGCACCCAGGTCGGCAAGCACCATGGTCGCGTAAGGACCCGCGAGAACGCGCGTCAGATCGAGCACCAGCAGGTTATCAAGTGGTCCGGCTCTGCTCACGGCAGCCTCCTGTCAAAGGTGAACCCGGCTTGCTAGGCCGGTCCCATCACGATTTCCGGCAGACCTGTCGCCAGCCAGGGGAAAAAGCACAACAGCACGATTGCCACAACCATGCACACCACGAACGGCATCGACCCGACAAGGATCGTCTTGAGCGAGATCTCTGGCGCGATTCCGTTGATGACGTAGAGGTTCAGCCCGACCGGCGGCGTGATCAGCCCGATTTCCATGTTGATCGTCAGGACGACCGCAAACCAGTAGGGGTCGAAGCCGGCGGACGTGACGATCGGGAGCAGGATCGGTGCGGCCATCAGGATGACCGCCACCGGCGGCAGGAAGAAGCCGGCCACCAGCAGGAAGATGTTGATCGCGAACATCAGCACCCAGCGGTTGACGTCGAGGGTACCGATCCACTCCGCAATCGACTGCGTGATCAGCAGACTTGAAAGCATGTAGGAAAAGACGCCCGCGGCCGCGATGATGAAAAGGATCATCACGCTTTCGCGCGTCGAGTCGCGCAGCACGACCCACAGGTCCTTCGGGTTCCACAGCCTGTAGATGATCATCGCGATCAGCAGGCACATCAGTGCGCCGACGGCAGCCGTTTCCGATGGCGTCGCGACGCCGCCATACATGGCGTAGAGCACGCCGAGAATGATCAACAGGAACGGCAGCACCCGCGGCATGATCTCCAGCCGCTCGCGCCACGAATAGGTGCGCCCGCCGAGCGCCTGGCCGGAGCCGCTGCGCCAGGTGTCGTAGAGCGACCACAGCATGAACAGACCGACCAGGAGCGCACCCGGAATCACGCCGGCAAGAAAAAGCCGCCCGATCGAGGTTTCGGTGGCGATGCCGTAGACGATCATGGTCACCGACGGCGGGATCAGGATGCCCAAGGTACCGCCGGCGGCGATCGACCCGGCGGCGACGCCGTCCGGGTAGCCGCGCTTGCGCATTTCCGGGATGCCCATCTTGCCGATGGCCGCGCAGGTGGCCGGCGAAGAGCCGGACATGGCCGCAAACAGCGCGCAGGCGCCGAGATTGGAAATCACCAACCCGCCTGGCACGCGCGTCAGCCAGCGTTCCAGGGCCTCGTAGAGGTCAGCACCGGCCCTCGTCGACGCGATCGAGGCACCCATGATGATGAACATCGGAATCGAGAGCAGAGCGAAATTGTCGAGCTTGCCGAAGAAGATTTCGGGCATGAGTTCGAGGGATCGTATCCCGTCGAAGGCAAGCAGAAATCCGGCGGAAACGATGAGCAGCCCGGAGGCGACGGATACGCCGGAGAACAGGACGGCAACGGTAATGATGGCGACGAGCGCGCCGAGAACCAGAGGATCCATCAGTCCGTCTCCTCGCCCAGGCCGAACGGCTTTTCATGGCCGAGAATGACGGCGATGAGATCGGCCAGGAGCTGCAGCGCAAAGAGCCCGAAACCGACGGGCATGGCGAGGTAGGGAATCCACAGGCGCACGCCCCACACCGTGTCCGACTTCCACCCCCGCGACCAGGCGGTGTTCCAGAGTTCAAACCCGTAGAACAGCATCACCCCGATGACCGCGATCGACACGGCGAGCGTGACGACGGCCAGGGCCTTCCGTAGTCCGTGGGGCAGCACCAGGGGCAACAGATCGACATTAACGTGACCGCGCAGCCGCTGGACGTATGGCAGGCCCACCAGCGTCGCGCCGATCATGAGATAGATCACGGCCTCGGTCTGCCAGATTGTCGACTGGTTGAGCACGAACCGGACCCAGATCATCTGACAGGTGATCGCCACGGCGGCAACGATCATGCCGGCGGCACACCACCCGCAGATGTCCGAAAGCAGTGCGATAACGCGCAGCACCGGGTTTCTGTGTGTTCTGGCCGGTACAAAATGGCTCTGATGGGCCATCGATCCCCTCTCGCCCCAGGAGTTTGAGGACTGTCCCGGGACGAGCATGGCGCCCCGGGACATGTAGTTTGCGGATTAGTCGACCGAGAGCGCCAGGTCGAGCAGCTTCTGGCCGTTCGGCGTGTCGGAGACGAACTTCTTGTAGGACGAGTCCTTGGCGATGGCGCGCCAGGCTTCGAACTCCTGGGCCGACATCTCCTTGATTTCAACGCCCTTGGACTTGAAGGTCTCGACAGATGCCGCGTCCTGCTTCTTCGCTTCCGCCAGATAATAGGCTTCGGCTTTGGCCGCTGCCGCATCGAGCGCCTTCTTCTGGGCGTCGGTCAGGCCGTCATAGGCGGACTTGTTCATCAGCAGCGGCTGATACATGAACCACAACGCCACATCGCCGGCCGGCGTATAGCATTTGACCTGCTCGTAGATCCGATAGGACACAAACGACGAGGACGACGTGTTCGCAGCCTGCAGCACACCGGTCTGCATGGCGTTGTAGATTTCGGACGACGCCATGGAGGCGATCGAGGCGCCCGCAGCCGCGAGCATCTGCTCGAACGCCTTGCCCGCCGCACGGGTCTGCAGTCCCTTCACGTCGTCGGGCGATGTAATGCACTTCTCCTTGCCGGCAAACCCGCCGGCCAGATAACCGTGCACAACCACCCTGACGTCGTCCTCGGCCATAATCTTTTCGATTTCAGCCATGAAGTCCGAGTTGTTCAGGCGGGCCGCATGGTCGTGGTTCTTGACCAGGCCCGGCATCAGCGTGAGGTTGTATTCCGGCCTCTGCCCGCCCGCGTAGGAAAGCGGAAACACGGTCATGTCGAGCTGTCCGCGCGATAGCGGCTTGTATTGCTCACGCGGCTTGAACAGCGATTTTGTCGGGAAAATCTTGATCGTCAGATCGACATTGGCCTTTGCCACTTCGTCCGCGACGATCTGGGCAACCTTGTGACGGACGTCCTTGGTCGACCATTGGTGAGAAAGCCGCAATTCCTTGGCCGCGGCCGTGCCGGAGACACCCGCCGCCAGAGCCAATGCGGCGACTGTGGCCACAAGATTCTTCTTCATTGAAACCTCCCTTGATGGGCCATTGGCCCGATTGTTGAACTTTTCCGGGCTATTGAAGCCAACAGATACGGTAAGCGTTCCGCATTCAATGTCAACGAAATTGTATACAAAAATAGACTTGTTGCATTCACTCGTTTCAGCGTATGGTCTTGGCCATGGCTGAGAGAACCGCAGACCGCATTCGACAGAGCCTTGAGCAGGACATTCTCACCGGTGAATTCGCCGACGGTGAGCGTCTGAGCGAACTCGACCTGTGCCGGCGCTTCGATGTGTCCCGGACGCCGATCCGTGAAGCGCTGCACCAGTTGTCATCGGTCGGCCTTCTCGAGCTGCTGCCCCGCAGGGGGGCGTTTGTCCGCTACCCCGGGTTCGTCGAGGTGGTCGAGATGTTCGACGTCATGGGCGAACTTGAAGCCATGTGCGGAAGACTGGCGGCCAAACGCATCAGCGACGATGAGTTGAAGGCGTTCAGGACAGCGTGCCGCCAGTGCGAACGCGCGGAGAAGCAGGGCGACAGCGACAGATACTACAGCGAGAACGAGAGGTTCCATCAGATCCTCTATGGAGCCAGCGGCAACTCGTTCCTGCACGATCAGACGCTTCACCTTCAGAAGCGCCTGCAGCCGTTCCGCCGCCTGCAACTGCGTGTTCGCGGCCGTATCAAGCAGTCGCTGGCCGAACACCGGGACATCCTTGCCGCCATTGAATCCGGCGATGAACAAAAGGCGGCTGACCTGCTGCGCGATCACGTGATCATTCAGGGCGAAAAATTCTTCGATCTCATGAAGGGCTTCGATGACCGTCAGTTCCGGCGCGCCGGTTAGGTTGGGCGGCGCATCATCGGCGCCCAGCAATCATCACAATTGTTGAAAACTCTCGTCACAGCCCCAATTTACCTTTCGTGACGTCAAGGACGGTTTTGCATTTGCAAGCCGCGCGGCTTGTGGGTCACAATGACAAGCCTGACGTGGCTGCCAGCGCGCGGCATCAAGGTGGACATGAAAGTCTCAAGGAGAGCACGACAGATGACCCGTATTGGTCGTTCCGTTTCCGGTCTCAGCACGGCCGCCGCGGTGCTGGCGGTTGTTGGAGTTGCAGCCGTGCCGGGCACCGCAAGGTCGGCCGAACAGATCAATCTCGACTACGACTTCTACGGCAACGGAATACGGGTCCTTGCCCTCGGTTTCGATGCCAGCGTCGCATCCGGCGAATATTCGGTCCGGTACAGCCTGAAGACGAAGGGACTGGGAAGCCTGTTTTCCTCGAGCAAGATCAAGGCCCTCTCGAAGGGCGAAGTTCTCAAGTCGCGCATTCGGGCCAAAAGCTATGAATCCGAATCCAAGGGAAAGAAGGGCATACGCAACATTTCGGTCAAATGGGACGGCAAGAAAGTCCCGAAGACCGTGCGCTCATACGACCTCGGCAAACGTAAGAGCGGCGCCATCGCCAAGGTTCTCAAACCGGGATATCCCGATCCGATCTCCGCGATGCTTCAGGCCACCCTGTTCGATGCCGCAAATCCATGCCGGTCGGAATTCACGGTTTATGACGGCAAGCACGTCTTCGAACTGAACTTCAGCTTCCTGGGCAAAGACAAGGTCCCGTCGAGCAGCAACGGCGCCTATAGCGGCCCTGCCTATAAGTGCAAATTGACCTACCGCCCCATTGCCGGCCTTTCGAAAAAGAAAATGAAGAAGGCGCAGAAGGAACCTCAGCCGCCGTTCACGGTGTGGCTTGCTCCATTCGCGGCACCCGAGGGCGATCGCGCACTATTGATCCCGGTGAGAGCCACCGGACGGCTCAAATGGGCCAATCTGGACATTTACCTGCGCAAAGGCAAAGTCACCGGCCAGCCACTGAAGCCGATTACACTCGCCAAGAAATAGGATTGAAAAGCCCTCGCGGCGACATCAGGTCACCGGGCGGAGCTGCCTTGACTTGCGCTGTGCCAAACTGAAACAGATCGGTTAACTGCGCCGTCATTCCAAAGTGAACCATCCCCGACAGAGACCAGAACGGACGGCCGCAGAGCCTGGCGGCCCTACCCCACCACAAGATACGGGAGGGAACGAACCGTGAAATGCGCCCGGGTCAGTGATTCGGACAGGGTTTGTTCCCTGGTTATTCCGTTTATGAACGGCAGCGCACCCGCGACCACAGACCACGCCAACACTTTCTTTACAATTCGAGCCGGAACGTTAACGAAAAGGGACTCAATTCGCCCCTTTCGTCGGTTCGGTCGTGCGTTTTTCGGGCCTGAAGCAACGGGCAACACAAGATGTTGTGGTGAACAAACATGGAATCCGTGAGAGTCAGTGATTCGGTCAACATTTGTTCTGCTGCTGTTCCAATTGGTAAACGGATGGCCTCCGCTTTGCGTGGTTGGCACCGCATAGAACCGTCGGCGTTGTTCGATCCGGTTCCGACAGACTTCTGAATCCTGACCAAAAGAAACGGGTCTTCGCACGAAATATGACTGTATCTCTTCCAGGAACCGGCTTTCCGAGCGGTCGCAGGGTCACTGCGGTGCTGGGTCCGACGAACACGGGCAAGACCCATCTCGCCGTCGAGCGGATGCTTGCACACGAATCCGGAATGATCGGGTTGCCGCTCAGATTGTTGGCGCGGGAGGTCTACGACCGAATCGTCACCCTTCGCGGCAGCGACACCGTGGCGCTGATCACCGGTGAAGAGCGGATTGTTCCGGCTGACCCACGCTATTTCGTCTGCACGGTCGAGGCCATGCCCACCGACCGGGAAGTCGACTTCCTGGCGATTGACGAAGTGCAGCTCGCCGCCGACCTGGAACGAGGCCACGTCTTCACGGACAGGCTGCTGCATTCGCGCGGCAATACGGAGACAATGCTGCTTGGCGCGGCGACGATCAAGCCGCTGATCGAGCAGTTGCTGCCGGGCAGCAATTTCGTCTCCAGGCCGAGATTCTCGCGCCTGACCTATGCCGGACAGAAGAAGATCACCCGCCTGCCCCGCCGTAGTGCGGTCATCGCGTTCAGTGCGGACTCCGTCTACGCGATCGCGGAACTGCTGAGACGGCAACGGGGCGGAGCGGCAGTCGTCCTTGGGGCACTGAGCCCGCGCACCCGCAACGCCCAGGTTGCGCTGTATCAGTCCGGCGACGTCGATTTCCTGGTTGCGACCGACGCCATCGGCATGGGGCTAAACATGGATGTGCACCATGTAGCGTTCTCCGCCACCCGCAAGTTCGACGGCCGGCACTTCCGCGAATTGAGCGCTGCCGAACTCGGGCAGATTGCCGGACGCGCCGGCCGCCACATGAACGATGGCAGCTTCGGCGTGACGGCGGACGCCAAGCCCCTGGACGAAGACATGATCGAACGCATCGAGGACCACCGGTTCGATGCGCTCAAGGTGCTGCAGTGGCGCAATCGGGCGATCGACTTTTCCTCGCTCGACAGCCTTCGCAAGACCCTGAACCAGTCGCCGCCCGGCGGCGTGCTCGCACGGGCGCGTTCGGCGGACGATGTGCTTGCTCTGGAACGCCTTTCCCGTGACCACGATATTCAGGAAATGGCCCGGAACACCAAGGCCGTACAGCGCCTGTGGGACGTTTGCCAGATCCCGGACTACCGCAACATTACCGGTGACGACCACGCATCTCTCGTCGGAACCGTTTTCAGGCACCTGATGTCCGGTCCGGGTGTGGTTCCGGCCGACTGGCTCGAGGGGCAGCTGTCCTATGCGGACCGAACTGATGGTGATATAGACACTCTGGCAACGCGAATTGCCCATATTCGAACCTGGAGTTTCATTTCCAACCGCTCCGATTGGCTCGACAATCCTGCTGGATGGCGCGAACGCACGCGTGAAATCGAAGACCGCCTTTCTGATGCTCTGCATCAGCAACTCACCCAAAGGTTTATCGATCGCCGCACCAGCGTGTTGATGAAGCGGTTGCGCGAGAAGGAAGACCTCATGGCCGCTGTTTCAGGCGATGGCGAGATCCTTGTGGAAGGCGAATTCATCGGACGCCTGACCGGCTTCCGCTTTGTCCCTGACAGTCACGGCGAAGGCATTCACGGCCGTGCCTTGCGGGCGGCATCGCTCAAGGTGATCGCAAGCGAAATCACGCAGAAGGCAGAGCGTCTCTCCAAGGCGCCTGACACCGAATTCGATTTGTCCGCCCGCGGCGAGATTTCCTGGAACGGCGAGACGGTGGCAACGGTGCGGTCGGGAGAAGGCGTTTTGCGTCCGCGTATCTCCCTTGTCGCGGACGAGCAACTGTCGGGCCCGTCCCGCGACTCTGTCCAGGAGAGGCTGGACCGCTGGCTGTCTGATCGGATTGCGGACCGGCTGGCGCCTTTGGTCTCACTGTCGTCGGATGAAGAGATTTCCGGTCTTGCGCGGGGCATCGCCTTCCGGCTGGTGGAGAACCTGGGCGTGCTTGTGCGCGATACAGTCGCCGATGATCTGCGCGACCTCGATCAGGAAGCCCGCGGTCAGTTGCGCCGGCATGGCGTGCGGTTCGGGGCCTTTCACGTGTTCGTCCCGGCTCTATTGAAACCGGCTCCTGCTCAACTCCGCCTGCTGCTGTGGGCCCTTGATCAGGAGGGAGAGTCCGGCATCAAGGCGGACAGCCTGCCTGCAATACCTCCGGACGGGCTGACGTCGACCACGATCGACCGCGCTGCACCGGAAGGATTCTACCAGGCGGTCGGGTACCGGGTTCTGGAATCGCGGGCCGTTCGCATCGATATGCTGGAGCGGCTTGGCGACCTGATCCGGGAGCGTGTCTATTGGAAACCCAAGAACGAAGGCGACGCGCGCCCTGAAGGGTCGGTCGTCGGCGGCGGCTTTACCGTCGTTCCCGACATGATGTCGCTCGTCGGATGTTCCGGAGACGATTTCTCAGGCATTCTCCGCGGCCTCGGCTTCAGGATGGACCGGCGCCCGGTGGCGCAGGAGCCGAAAAGAGACGAACCTGTGCCCGCTGAAGCAACGGCCGACGCCGGTCCGCCTCCCGACGAACCGGCTACGCCCGCAACCGACGGTTCGCCAACCTCGGAAGACCAGTCCGCGACATCGCCCGAGATTGCCGACCAGGTGGAGGCCCGATCGGACAATCCTGATGCCAGCGCAGCCCTCGAGACATCTGAAGCCGAGGGCGAGACTGCAGTCGAGCAGGAACAACCCCAGTTCATCGAGGTCTGGCGCCCGCGCCGCCAGAACGCGAAACCGCAGAGAGGGCGGCAGGCCCGCCGGTCCGGCGAGCAGGGAAAAGGGGCTCAGGACAAGCGCAAGGGCGGTCCGCGCAATGCCGATGGCAAGCAGCGCTCAGGCAAGCGCAAAGCAGGCCCCAAGCGTCACGGGTCGGCCCCGGCAAAGCGGGAGCGGAAGGTCGATATCGAGAACTCGCCCTTTGCAGCTCTCGGCGCCCTGAAGAAAGCGATGGAAGACAGTGCCGGCGGAGAATAGCGAGAGCGAAACCACCGGCACCCAGCGGATCGACAAGTGGCTCTGGTTCACAAGAGCGCTCAAGACCCGCTCCCTGGCATCGCGCCTGGTTCTGGCGGGAAAGGTCCGGGTCAACGGTGAGCGGATCGCCAAGCCGAGCAGGACCATAGGTGCGGGCGACGTCCTGACGTTCACCTTCAACGACCGGGTGCGCGTTCTGAAGGTCCTGGCGCCGGGCAGCCGGCGCGGCCCGTATGAGGAAGCGCGGTTGCTTTATGAAGACCTGAGCCCGCAGCCGCCGGCCCGCAAGTCCGGACAGGCCGGCAAGAGCACGCCCGCGGCACGGCCCAAAGGCGCCGGGCGGCCGACCAAAAAGGAACGCCGCGACATCGAAGGGTGGCTTGCGCAGGAAGACTGATCGCGGCCCTCGGACAACGATTTCATGCTACGGAAAGCCGCATTGAGAAGCATGGTGCAATTTCCAAGATTTATGGTATAGGAGGCGCCCGTTGCTCCCCTTCTGAGAGGGAAACGGCGATCCAGAGTCGTAAGGAAACGGCCTCCAACAGACAACTTGAGACGACTTCTGCGCCCTACCGCGCAGATGCCCATTCGGAGACTTGAAATGACCTATGTCGTGACGGACAACTGCATCAAGTGCAAGTTCATGGATTGCGTCGAGGTCTGCCCGGTGGACTGTTTCTACGAAGGCGAAAACATGCTGGTCATTCATCCGGACGAATGCATCGATTGCGGCGTCTGCGAGCCGGAATGCCCTGCCGAAGCGATCAAGCCCGATACGGAAGACGGTCTGGACAAATGGATCACGGTTAACGCTGACTACGCGGAAAAGTGGCCCAACATCACCACAAAGAAGGACTCGCCGGCCGACGCCGAGAAGTACGACGGTGAAGAAAACAAGTTCGAGAAGTACTTTAGCGAGAACCCGGGCGAAGGTGATTAGGATTTGACCATTCCGGTTGGCCTGCCGTTAAGGTTAACAGCCGATTGACCCTACGGAAACCAGCAGGATTCCGGCCATATTGTGCCGGGGGGCTTCCCAAATCGTAAAAGTTGTGTTATATCAACTGTTAACAAATATCAGTGGCTTTTCTTCGTAAACACACGGCAACCGGCCCATCGGGCACGGGCTTTTTTTTGCCGATTCGCCTGCCGCTTCATCTCGCCGGAAATCCGGCCTTGCGGTTGCTGACGAGGAAATCCTGATAACAAAGAGGCAACGCGACGCACAGTGCGGATAAGCGGTGTCGAGAGCATACGGGGCGGCGGCGATGTACCAAGCAATCGCACGAGTACCCTGTTGTCCGGTCCCCAGCCGCGGACCGACGATTGTGACCGAAAGTGAGGTACGAAAACGTAATGGCTGCCAAGAAGAAAACCACAAGCAAGCTGAAATTCAAGGCGAACGAGTTTGTCGTCTATCCGGCGCACGGCGTTGGCAAGATTTCCAACGTTGAAGAGCAGGAAATCGCCGGCGCAAAGCTGGAGCTTTATGTGATCCATTTCGAAAAGGACAAGATGACCTTGCGGGTTCCCACCGCGAAGGCTCAGTCCGTAGGCATGCGCAAGCTGTCGGAGACCGCAATCGTCGAGCAGGCAATGAAGACGCTTAAGGGTCGCGCCCGTATCAAGCGCACCATGTGGAGCCGTCGTGCGCAGGAATACGAAGCCAAGATCAATTCAGGCGATCTTGTCGCAATTGCTGAAGTCGTACGCGATCTTTACCGCTCAGAGCGGCAGCCGGAGCAGTCCTACAGCGAGCGTCAGCTCTACGAGGCTGCACTTGACCGGATGGCGCGCGAAATTGCCGCTGTGAAGAAGACCGACGATGCAGCGGCGGTGGCCGAGATCGAGGCCGTCCTCGAGAAAACCTCCCGCAAGGCTGAAAAAGCAGCGGAAAAGGACGTCGAGGAAAAGGCCGCCTGACCGGGATCACAAAGATTTGTGCGGAGAAGCCCGGTCGAGAGACCGGGCTTTTTTCGTTCAGAACAGCACGTTTTGCTTGGAAAACATGGACTTAGAGGGAAATCGCACTAGCGGCGCGACCGGTCGCGGTGATCCGTCGCAACTGGTACGCCGTAAAATAGTTAACATATTGCATGTGCTAACATGCGCACGCATTTGAGAAAGGCCGCTGACATGACACAGAGAACCGCCAACCCCGAGGCGTTCGAAAAGCGGCTCATGAAACGCGCCATGGCCGCTCCTTATCTCGAACGCGACGAGGAATACGACCTCGCCGTTCGCTGGAGAGATCACAAGGACCCTGATGCGCTTCATCAGCTGACGACCGCCTACATGCGCCTGGTGATATCGATCGCCGGCAAGTTCCGTAATTACGGACTGCCCATGAGCGATCTGATCCAGGAAGGCAATGTCGGCCTGATGCAGGCGGCAGCACGTTTCGACCCGGAGCGCGAAGTGCGCTTTTCGACCTACGCAGTATGGTGGATCCGCTCCCAGATTCAGGACTATGTGCTGCGCAACTGGTCGATCGTTCGCACCGGCACAACCACCGCGCAAAAGGCGCTGTTCTTCAATCTGCGCCGTCTGCGCGCGATGCTGGATGACGGCACCGCCCAGCGGCTCAGCCCGGAGAGCCGGAACGAGATTGCAGAGCAATTGAAGGTCCGCACCCATGACGTCGAGATGATGGAATCGCGGCTGTCCGCATCCGACTTCTCGCTCAATGCGACGATCGGTGACGGTACCGAGGACTCGACCGAATGGCAGGACATGCTCGAGGACGAGGACACCCGGCCTGACGAAAACACGATGATCAGTCTCGATCAGGAAAGCCGTCGCGCATGGCTCAATGGCGCCCTGTCCACGCTCAACGAACGCGAGCTCGCCATCATTCAGGCCCGTAAGCTGGCCGACGAGGATGACGGCGTGACCCTGGAGGCGCTGGGCGTTGAAATGGGAATTTCGAAGGAACGGGTTCGCCAGATCGAGGCACGGGCCCTCGAGAAGTTGAAATCGGCGCTGATCGAGGCCGCCGATGGTGACCCTCGTGCGACGGGACTGGTTCCCTGATCCGAACCGGACAATCAAATCGACAACACTTCGCGGGCCGGCTGATTTAATCGCCGGCCCGCTTCCTATTCAGTCCAGGATTTCAATCTGTTCGCGATGGGTGATGGCCACAAGCGGGCCGTTGCGCCGTTCTATCCAGCCCCGCACCCGAATTCGTTTGTCTTGCAGATGATCTGCATTGAGGCCGGACTTCATGAGCCGCTTGTCGGCGGCAATTGACAGGCTCGCCGTAAAATCCCGCCGCCAGGTGGCTTCGAAATTCAGATACGCCCGCCCGCGAACCCTGGCCACCGCATGGACCTTGCCCTCAATGACCTGGAAACTGCCTCTGTCGTCGGTGAGCCGGGTGACGTCCAGCGCCTTGCGCACGGCGTAGGCCTGATCGCTCCAAAGTCCCAGCTCCGCGGTGCGGGCACGATCCTCCCGCTCCAGCAGGTCGAGAATGCAGGCCCGGTTGTCACCGAAGGAATAGACCCGGGCGAGACCGCGCCGGACCAGCTCACCCTGAAGCCATAGCCGCGTCGATTTCGATATGACGAAGACATGAGCCAGCGCCCGTCCGTTGCGGTCGCGCTTGCGGCCTCCGTAGAACAGGCGAACCGGCTTGTTGGCGGCAATTGACATCAGCGCAGACCGGGACGTTTCGGCGAGCGGCCAGGGATGATGGTCGCTCAGATCCGCCGGTCGGACCGGCGCCCCCGCGCCGATGAGCCTGACCTCAAGCCCGCTGCCGAGCCTGAGTGTCTGTCCGTCGAGCACCGCCTCGACCACCCCCTCCTCGCCCGGTGTCAGCGCACACATTGCCAGCACGGGAATCGGAACCAGAAGCAGAAAGACAAGGAAAAGGCCTGCAATGGGAAGATCGCCTGGAGCACGATGTGCATGCTCGCCCAACCGTGACACGAATATAGTCATATTGGAAAAACGCAGGCGAACTGAAGTTTCCGTCGCCGGCCGTGGCATGCAAACATCTTGTGCGTTGTCTCGAAGGTCCCGGAGCCGTTATAAGGGACGTCCGTGGCCCCGTAGCTCAGCTGGATAGAGCATCAGATTCCTAATCTGAGGGTCGCAGGTTCGAATCCTGCCGGGGTCACCATCGCTTCCGCCTAAATCGAACGTCAATCGCGTCTGCGCCTGCAGCGACTCCGGACGTCACACAGCCAGACCGCTTGCAGTCATGCGAGTCGCGATTCGACAAGCTGCCCTTTGGCTCGTCTACGCTGGGGAGGAGGTTATGGCTGATACGGCAGAGATGAATGGTGCAGAACGATCCTCAAGGTTCCCTCAGCGTCTCTTTTGTAGCCGAAACTCTTGTCGACCTTTGTGACCTGCCCATCCTTGTCCGTCATGATCACCCAGCCCATCCACAGGGCGACATCGCCTTCTATGAACTGTGCAGAGGTTTCTGAGACGACGTGACGCCAACCTTTGAGCCCAAACCCGCTGTCGAGGGGAAAATTGTCGTCATGTCCCACAAAATAGGACAATGCGCCATCGCGGGTCGGACGAAAGGTTTGCGCGCCGCTCGCCAGTGTCGGTTTAAACAGAACTGGACCAAGATTGTAGCCATAGGCCGTGTCAAGCACGTCCTCGGCCACGGGTCGCGCTCCGTCAATCCCGCCGGCTTCATAAGCCTTGGCGATTGCGATCAGAGCATCACCCCACGCCGTTCGGGCCTTTAACAGATCATCCTCAGTTATGCGCATCGAACCATCCTTGCGAAGAAGTCGGGACCTGGGTCCGCCCTTGCCCGTCGTTAAGCGATCTCGGCAATAGCGGACGATCGGATCGCTGTCGACAAGAAACGAAACGATTCAATACCTGCAGCACCGACTTGGCCCCGATTTTCGTCAACGGCCCGCGTACGTCGTGAAACCGACGGGCAACCGCCAGACCGATCTCAAGAGCCTTGTGGTCAGACCAGAGCGATCAAACGGCAAGGTCCGCCGGTTCCACCCTTGTGCTTGGGCGCGCCGACGATCAGGGTCGCGCCGGTGGCTGGAAGCATGTCGAGATTGGCGATGTTCTCGATCGCCCAGCGGTTTGCCGGCAGCCACGTGTAGTGGGTGATGAAGTCGCCTGACGGACCATAGTCGATGGACAATGTGTCGACGCCGATGCCCGCGACCTCGGCTTCCTCAAGCAGCATTTTTGCTGCCTCGACATGGAACGCGGGGAAATGCATCTTGCCGGCGTCATCGGCGTTCCGGAAGCCCGGTGAGCCGAGCCGCTTCTGCCAGCCCGCATTCTGGACGACACAGGCGTTCTTCGGGATCGGCCCATGCTTGGCAATCCAGGCCTTCAGATCGTCGGGTGTCACCTGCGCATCCGGATTGGCATCGGCCTTCTCACGGATGTCGACAACGGCCAGAGGGCAAACCAGCGATTCTACAGGAACCTCGTCGATCGAGGCGCCGCCATCGGTGAAGTGCAGCGGCGCGTCGATATGTGTCCCCGTGTGCTCGTTCACGCGCAGCGTCTTCAGGTTGAACTTGTTCTTGGCATAGGTGAACACGTCCTCGTCGAAGAACTGCTGCTCTCCGAAATAGGTCGGAAAGTCGTGTGTCAGGGTATACGTCAGGTCGACGGCTCGGCTTGCCCCCTGCGCAAGCACCGGCGACGGCGCCAGGGCGGCAGAAGCCACGATCGCCGCGCCGGCCGCCGCCGAACCGCGAAACAGATCGCGACGGCTGAGCGCCTTTCCTTTGACATATTCCATGATGATTGGGTGGCACATATGATTTCTCCCTCAGTTTTTTTGGCGGCTGGAAACCGGCGGCCCGGCCGGTCATCACGCAGCCGCCGGCGTGGAGTGAAATGTTATTTCGTAACAATTTGGATTGCAATATTCGCCCCGGACTCGGCGGCATGCACATCCCAACGTCGCATCTGCTGACTGGACCCGTTCGCCACTTTGCACAGCATCACTCGTTTGTCGTGCGTGCCAGCACGATGGCGGTATGGTCTACGTTTGAGCCGAATTTTGGCGGTATTCCGGGACTTTATCGTGAACCGCCCGAAGTCAGATGATTGCGTCTTTTCGCCTTGCCGGGGTTCACGCGAGAACATCGCGAGCCGGTCCCTGACCGGACATCCCCCGGAGTTGCGTAAACCGCGGGCATTTGCGAGAGCACCGTCCAATTAGCAATTTGATATACCTTTTATGATAAGTGTCCATTGCGTCAAATGAACTGGGTGAGCGTTCTTCCGAAAGCCGGGCGCTCGCCGAAAAACAGGAAATTGCGGGATGGACTCTCTTCAATTCGCGGAGGAATCCGCGTCGCCGGTGGTGCTTTCTGCTGAGTACACACACCTGCCGGATATCGCGCTCTACACGCAAGACACAGCGTCGATCGGTGTGACCGCAGCATTGGCAAATCCGGACTGGGCCGGGATCATTGACAAGCTCGCGGAACAGTTTCCGGATGTTTTGCGTCGTGACCTGGCGCTCACAGTCTTTGCAGTTTACGTCGCCCGCATGTCGGAGAACGGAGAAGCCGTCTTTCCGTTAAGGGTTTCCGGATTGACCGCCGGAGCCTACGACTTCGCGCTCTGTTCGGTTGCGCTCGCGCCGCAAGACAAATTCGAGGATGTTCTGGGCAACGTCGTACGGACAATCCTGCGTTCAGCCAGTGGCATCGGTCAGGACGAATTCCCCTGTGTCGCGGAACCCCACTCTTTCGTGGTGACGGCCGGATCAACGACAGAACCGTTTGCCGACGCCCAATTGCACATGCATTGCCATGACGACGGCGCCATCAGCCTGTGGCATGCCAACAACATCCGGCCCGAAGCAGCATCACTGATCGTGGAGCGTATGGTCACCGTGGCGCAGGGCGTCGCAGTCGACCCGGCTGCACCGCTTGTCCGCCAGCCCGTCATGTCGGCGCGCGAGCGCAAGTTGGTGCTCCAGGACTGGAACGCGACGGACAAGGCCTACGGCTACGACGGCGGGCTGGTTGCCATGATGGAGCAGGCCGTGTCGGACACGCCGGGCCATCCCGCGCTGATCTATATGGATACGGTCCTCAGTTTCGAAGAATTCAACAGTCGCGTTAATCGCCTTGCGCGTCTGCTGCGGACAAAGGGCGTCGGAAAGGACCAGTTTGTCTGCCTGTGCATGGACCGCAGCCTCGAAATGGTGATCGGGCTCTGGGCGACACTCAAGGCAGGTGGCGCGTATGTGCCGCTGAATGTCGACGACCCGGCCGAACGCATCAACGGGATTGTTGACGACTGCGAGCCGAAGGTGCTGCTCACGCAGGCGCATATCAGGGATCGGATCGAAACCGAAGCGACGGAAGTCATCGTGCTGCCCGAGGGCGGTGACATCGACCCGACAGTAGATGACAGCGATCTTGATGTCGTGATCGGTCCGAATGACCTTGCGTATATGATCTATACATCCGGATCCACCGGCAAACCCAAGGGCGTGGTCGTAGAGCACGGCGCCATACACAATCGGGTTGTCTGGATGCACGAAGAGTATGGGCTCTTGCCGGAAGACCGCGTGTTACAGAAGACCCCCTATGTCTTCGATGTCTCCGTGTGGGAGTTTCTCTGGTCCTTCTCCGTCGGCTCGACGCTGGTCGTCGCGGAACCCGGCGGTCATACGGCGATCGGCTATCTTTACCGTCTCATCCGTGACGCCGGCGTAACCCATCTGCACTTCGTTCCATCGATCCTGCGTCTATTCCTGAGGGCGCCGGCACTGGATCAACTGCCGATCAAGAAGCTGTTCTGCTCGGGCGAGGCGTTGGGCTTCGACCTGGTAGAATCCTTCTATGAGAAAGCGAACGATTACGCAGAGGTGCACAATCTCTACGGCCCCACGGAAGCGGCGGTCGACGTCAGCTATTTTGCCTGTCCGCGCGACCCGGCCGACGACTGCATCCCGATCGGCCGTCCCGTCACCAACACAGGGCTGTACGTGCTGGACCAGTTCGACCAGCCGGTTCCGGTAGGTGTTCCCGGGGAGTTGCATATTGGTGGTGTCCAGCTCGCACGGGGTTACTGGGCGCGAGAAGACCTGACTGCGGAGAAGTTCATTCCCTGCCCCATAGAGGACGCTCCGCACGAGCGCCTCTACCGCACCGGCGACCTCGCGTTTTTCAGGCCGGATGGGGAGATCGTCTATCTGGGCCGCAATGACTTTCAGGTGAAGATCAACGGCGTGCGCATGGAACTTGGCGAGATCGAGGTGGCAATCCGCGAACAGGGCGGAGTCAAGGACGTTGTCGTCGTCGCCGAGGAGAATGCAGGAAACAAGATACTGATCGCCTATGTGGTGGCCGAGAATCCATGTATTGGCGAAGCACAACGGTTGATGGACGGTGTGGCTGCGACGCGGCCGGTCTACTACGTGCCGCAAGAGGTGCGATTCATTGCGGAAATGCCGCTCACCGTTTCCGGCAAGATCAACCGGAAGGCCCTTGCCGATCAGACACTGCTGGGAACAGGTGAATGATCGGCTAGCTGGCCGATGGCAATCGAGGGTCGTGAGAGTCGATGGTAGGGCGCGGACTCGCCTCCTGCCGGGGTCACCACCGCTTCCGCTCAAATCTGACGTCCATCGCGTTTCTTTCTGTGTCGCGCTGCTACCATCCCCGACTTGGTTCTTGAGCCCTGAACGGCTTATGCTAAGCCAAATTTCGGGATGATTTGACAGGAGAAACGCCCGTTGCCCCTGAAATCGCATCTTCTGGCTTCTGCCGTCATAATCATTGTCACCTCGTCGGGCTCACCACGATCTCTGGCGGCAGAGCAAACATCGGAAATTCCGGCGTGGCTGCAGGCGCATGTCGGTACGGGTGATGGAAAGATCGCAGAGATCGTCCTGAAGAGGGCGCGCGCGCTTTACCGGCGAAAAGTAACCGAAGGCGCGGTCAAGAACCCCTGCTACTTTGCCATGGATGCAACACGCCCAAGCACATTGCGCAAAGGTCGAGTGGGGCGCCGGTTTTACACCATTTGCGAGACCGAGAAGTCGTTCAAGGCGACGTCTTCGGGCTACGGGAATGGTCGCAAACTGCGACGCGCGAATTTCTCAAACGGCCGGCAATGCGCGAAGAACTTCAGCAATGCAGAGGGCTCCAAGCTGACCACGGGCGGCTCCTATGTGACGGCCGAAACAAGGACGTCGTTCAAAGGCTATTACCGCGTCTCGGGCAAAAGGAAAGCATTCCTGCGCACTTTCCTGCTGTTTGACGGCGAAGGCGATACCGCAAACGCCAGAGAGCGGGCTATCGGCGGGCATCCGGCCGTTTTTTTGAGGTGGCGGTGCCGCTACAAGAATCCGAAAAGCCCCTACGCGGACAAGAAGGGATTTGTGCCTTACGGGAGACTGGTGAATTACACCGCTGGTCGCAGCAATGGCTGCACAACCTGGTCGCCGTTGGAATCCAAGCAGATTATCGCGATGGTGCAGGACAACCCGACGACGCTCTACATTTACCCTGAGTCCGGCGATATCGATGCTGTCGCGAAAGCAGTGAAAAAACGAAGGTCACTGGCTAGCGCCGGCCTGTACTGGAACTCGACCTGCCTGCGGGCAATCCGTTCCCCCAAATTCTGGCCCAAAGAGACACTCCAGCCGATCATCAATGCATGGAGGGAGTCCCTTCCACCGCGGGAATGGCGACCCTTGCCGATCTGCAAGTGATGGAGGCGACTTGTCCTCAATTGGTGAAGCACGGCACACCGGCTTAGAATGCCGCCCCCTTCAGGAGACCGGCACGGCATCGTCCGGTCCTTTCAAAGAAGCGAGAGTCCGAACATAATCGGACGGCAAAAATTCCGGCTCGCAACAGAGCAGCAGGCGGCCGGCAGGGAGAAGAAGCTTGGCGCAAATCGAGGACGTCGACGTCCGGCATTTCCTGGTGCCGCTGGCGGAAGTGCTGGTAGACGCCAAGCACGGCGCGCACACTCATTTCGAGCTCGTGACTGTCACGATCACCACCGCTGATGGCCTCACCGGGACCGGCTACACCTATACCGGCGGCAAGGGCGGCCGCGCCATCGAGGCGATGCTGAATCACGATCTGAAGCCCTTTCTGACGGGCCGCGACGCAACGGATGTGGAGGCGCTCTATGACGCCATGCAGTGGCATGTCCACTATGTCGCGCGCGGCGGCATCGCGTCCTTTGCGATATCCGCCGTCGACATCGCGTTATGGGACGTCCGAGGCAAGGCAACCGGCACACCCCTTTGGAAGATGGCTGGCGGCCGCGGCACCACCTGCCGGGCCTACCGCGGCGGCATCGATCTCGATTTCCCCCTGCCCAAGCTGCTCGGCTCCATCGAGGACTACCTCGACGCCGGCTTCGACGCGGTCAAGATCAAGGTCGGCAAGCCGGATCTCGCCGACGATGTCGAGCGTGTGCGTTCGGTCCGGGAACTGATCGGACCGGACGTGATCTTCATGGTCGACGCCAATTACGCGCTGGACGTCGATGGTGCCATCGCCGCGGCGAGAGCCTTCGAGCCGTCCGGCATCACATGGTTCGAAGAGCCGATCATCCCGGACGATTATCTGGGTTACGCACGCATTGCCGACGAGACCGGTATGCCGCTGGCGATGGGAGAGAACCTCCATACCGAACACGAATTCGGCTACGCCTTCGAACAGGCCAAACTGAGCTATATCCAGCCGGATTCGTCCAATTGCGGCGGCATCACGGGCTGGCTGCGGGTCGCGGATGAGGCCAGGAACTATGGGATCCCGGTTTGCAGCCATGGCATGCAGGAGCTCCATGTCAGCCTGGTCTCAGCGCGCGACAATGCCGGATGGATCGAGGTGCACTCCTTCCCGATTGACGACTATACAACCCGGCCGCTCGTGATGGAAAATGCCCTTGCCGTTGCCCCGGACGCGCCCGGAACCGGGGTTGAATTTGACTGGGACAAGCTGGAAAAGAGCTGCGACGACGCGGCCTGAGGAGACGAGGAAACCGATATGACCATCGATGCGGCCTATTACTGCGGCGACAAGACCTTCCGTGTCGAGCGCGTCGAACCGGTTGAACCGGGACCGGGCGAAGTCCAGATCGACGTGGCTTATTGCGGCATCTGCGGCACGGATCTCCATGTCTATCTCGGCCACATGGACGCCCGGATCGGCAATCACCGGGTCATCGGTCACGAAATGTCGGGCCGGATTGCCGCCAAAGGCGCGGATGTGGACGGCCTCGAAGTCGGCGACGCGGTCGTTGTCCGTCCGCTCGACCATTGCGGCGTCTGCCCGGCCTGCAAAGCCGGCCACCAGCATATCTGCCACAATCTCAAGTTCCTTGGCCTCGACACGGACGGCGCGTTCCAGGGCAAGTGGACGGTGCCTGCGCATACCATCCACAAGCTGCCGGATGGCCTGTCGCTCGATCATGCCGCACTTGTCGAACCTCTGGCGGTGGCCGCGCACGACGTGCGCCGCGCCGACGTCAGCCCCGGTGAGGATGTCCTCGTCATCGGCGGCGGCCCGATCGGCATGCTGGTCGCCATGGCTGCGCGCGAAGCCGGTGCAGCCGTCACGGTCTCGGAGGTCAACGAGAACCGGATCGCACTGGCCCGCAACCTGGATTTCACGGTCATGAACCCGAAAGAAACGGATGTCGCCGAAGCGGTCAATGCCGCCACGGGCAGCAAGGGCGCCGATGTCGTGTTCGAAGTATCCGGAACCCAGGCCGGGGTCGACCTGATGACAAAGGCAGCCGCCACCCGGGGCCGCATCTGCATGGTCGCCATTCACGCCACGAAGCCCGAAATCGACCTGTTCCAGTTCTTCTGGCGCGAGCTCGAGATGCTGGGCGCAAGGGTCTACGAACCGGCCGACTACGACAAGGCAATCGCGATGCTGACCGGAGGTATCGGTGCGGAGCGGCTGATCACGGACATACAGGCGCTCGCTTCGATCGGCGATGCGTTCAAGGCTTTGACCGAGAACCCCGCGTCGATGAAGACCCTGATCCGCGTCAATGAGGGAGTTGCATAGTGACCGATCTTTCGATGTTCGACCTGACTGGCAAGACCGCGCTGGTGACCGGTGCCAAGCGTGGCATCGGCAAGGCTATGGCGGTCGCGCTGGCAAAGGCCGGTGCCGACATCGCCGCAGTCAGTGCTTCACTCGAGACTGAAGGCAGTGAAGTCGGGAGGGCGGTCGAGGATGCCGGCCGCACCTTCAAGGGCTATGCCTGCGACTTCTCCGACCGGGCCGATCTCCACCGGTTCATCGGTCAGGTCAAAGCCGACAATCCGGTCATCGACATTCTGGTCAACAACGCAGGGACCATCCTGCGCGCACCGGCCGCGGAACATCCCGACGACTATTGGGACAAGGTCATCGAGGTCAATCTGAATGCGCAGTTCGTGCTTTCACGCGAGATCGGCAAAGACATGGTTGAAAGGGGCAGCGGCAAGATCATCTTCACCGCCTCCCTGCTCACGTTCCAGGGCGGCATCACCGTGCCGGGCTACGCCGCAAGCAAGGGCGGTATCGGCCAGCTGACCCAGGCGCTTTCCAATGAATGGGCGAAGAGCGGCGTCAACATCAACGCCATTGCACCGGGCTACGTCCGTACCGACAACACTCAGGCCCTGCAGGATGACCCGGATCGCTCCCGGGCGATCCTGGAACGCATCCCCGCAGGCCGCTGGGGTGAGCCGGAAGACTTCGCCGGGCCGGTCGTGTTCCTGGCGTCCGCTGCGTCTGACTACATGAACGGATCGATCGTCACCGTCGACGGCGGCTGGATGGGGCGCTGAGGCGCAGACATCGAAGCGCACCTCGCGTCCTGGTCATAGGAGCGGTCCTTAGACCGCTCCGCGCGCAACCTTGGTCATGATGACCTTGTGCAGTTTCGGGCCGACCAGCATCCGGTGGCAACCGAGACCGTCCTTGAGCGGTACCACCATCGTGGTTCCGTTCGGCAGAACGTTCAGCAGCAGCGTCTCGCCGGCGAACTTGGTCTGGCGGCCAAAGCTGTTGTATTCGGCCAGATAGGCGCGCGCATTGGCGCCTTCCATGGTGATCTGCTTTGACTTCGGAAACACGACCGAGAACGAAATCTTGAGTGTCGCGATCGGATAACACTTGGTTTCCGCTGCGGAAGCCTCACCCGCGTTGAGCGCCAGGATCATGGCCGTTCCACCTATCAGGGCTGCAAGTTTCGTCTTGAACATGGAACTTCTCCTTTCAATTGCTATCCATGTGGTCGCTGTTAGCGTCGATTTGGTTTACGGACTGGACAATTTGACGCGCCTGTCCGCTGAACCTGGATATGGGTGGTCCGTGTCAAACCACCGTCAACGAGGTCATGCATATGGCGTCAAATCGGCTGAAAAATAGGCAAATCACGGAAAAGTGCCCGGAATCTTGATCAAGATTCGACGAAATTTGGTCTCAACACGCTTTCGCCGTAGGCGTTAGACTGCGGTGTCCCGACGGCTGAAGTGCAGCGAGGCAACCGTCCGCAACATGAGACGAATTCCGATCTTGATCATCCTGCTCGGCGTGTTGTCGCTTCTTCCTGCCGGGAAATCGTTCGCCGATCCGTCCATCACCGTGAAGACGAAGTACTACGAAATCCGGGGATTGACGGCACGCCAGCTCAAGGCGCAGATGCGCCGCCGCGGTCCCAAGGGATTCTGGGCTTACACCCGCTGGTACGTTCGCTGGACCGGAAACTGCCGGGTTTCCGCGGAAATCAACTATACATTCCCCCGCTGGACCAACAGAAAACAGGCAACCGGCTGGCTCCGGCAGCGCTGGGACCGCATGACGAGGAACCTGTGGCGGCACGAAAAGGGCCATGGCCGGCACGGCATCAACGCAGCACACGAGATCCACAAAAGCCGCTGCCGCGGTGACCCCATGAAGATCATCCGGAAATGGGCAAAACAGGACCGGATCTACGATCGCCGGACCGGCCACGGCCGCACTGAGGGTGTCGTTTTTCCGTAAACTGGATTCAACCGCACGCTTTCCGTAAAGTCCTGAAATGGCCTTCGTTTTTCCGTTCGGCCCTTTGCTGGCGCCGTTGCGGCATTTGCGCAACAGCAGGGTTCATGTGGCGTTAATGAACGCTCCCGCACTCTTGCGCACACTGCGCGGGGTGCTGAGTGATTCGGAGCGGGGGCTGGACCGTTCCGCAGGGTCAGGAGTGGGCGTGGCAGGCCAGGTTGAGGCAACCGTACGGACGGTGTTCCTGACGGCAATAGTTGTCGTATGCCTCGGGCTGCCTCAGGCGACGGCGCTGGATCTCTTCGGCCTCAAACTGTTCGGCGAATCCGACAGCACAGACGCGGACCGGCCCGGTCTCAAATACGACGTCAAATTCGAGGTCTCACCGGCAAATGCGCTCGTTGAGGAGCGTCTTGCCGGCGCATCCACCCTGCACAATCTGATGGACCGGCCGCCGCCCGACGGTGCCGCACTGCGGGCACGAGCCGATGCCGACATTCCGCGTCTGGTCGCCGCGCTCTACGCGGAAGGTTATTACGGCGGAACCGTCGACGTGTTCATCGCCGGTCGGCCGCTTGGAGCAATCGCACCAGGAACGAAGCTTGGCGGAACCGGAAAACCCGTGCCGGTCGTGATCAGGGTGCGGTCCGGGCCTCAGTTCGTCTTTGGCCGGACCGTCATCCGGCAGCCATCCGGAATCGCCAAGGCGCCGACAGGCGACGCGGCGGTCTACGGCATTGAACGTGGCGCGCCGGCACGCTCCGGCGTTGTCTTCGCGGCCGAAAAGAAGATTATCCGCGCGTGGCGCGAAAGCGGCTACCCGCTCGCCGAAATCGCCGACCGGAAAGTGGTTGCAGATCATCCCGGGCAGCGCCTCGATGTCACGCTGGTCGTCAGGCCGCACCGGCGGGCGACGTTCGGCACCGTTTCGCTCGAAGGCACCGAACACATGGACCCAGAGTTCACGGTGCGTCAGGCCGGGATCGAACCGGGATCCGACTACACACCCGTGACCGTCGAGGACGCTCGGGACCGCCTGCGCCGCCTCAATGTCTTCTCAAGCGTGCGGATTGTCGAAGCCAATGCCCTGGCGAAAGGCGACCAATTACCCACGACAATCAAGGTTGCCGAACGCAAACGCCGGATCATCGGGGCAAATGCCGGCTGGTCGAGCGTCGACGGCGGCGAGATCGAAGCCTACTGGGGCCACCGTAATCTGTTCGGCCAGGCCGAGCAGTTGCGCGTTGAAGGCGCCGTGGGCCAGTTCGGCGGCGGGCCGGTCGACGAACTGAAATACCGTGCCGGGGTGACGTTCCTGAAACCGGGCATTTTCGACATCGACACAGATCTGTTTGCCGACCTGACCTTTCTGCGGGAGCATCCGGATGCCTATGAGAGCCAGTCGGCGACTGCAAAGGTCGGCCTGACCCGCCGGTTCACAAAGCGTTTGACTGGCAGCATCGCCGGTGAGGTCGAAGTCGCCAAGACCGAAGACGCCTTCGGCACGGAAGAATACACCCTGCTCGGCATTCCGGTGACGCTCACCTACGACAGCCGCGACGGACCGCTGGACCCGACGACCGGCATTCTCGCCAAGCTTCTGGTCGAACCGTTTTACGAGATCAACAACGAGAACTTTCTTCTGCTCGGACGCGCAGACCTCGCGGCCTACCAGAAGCTGGATGAACCCGGACGCTTCGTTGCTGCGGGTCGGATCGCGGTCGGCAGCTTCTACAGCCCGCTGCTTTCGGATATCCCTGCCGACCGCAGGTTCTACGCGGGCGGCGGCGGATCGATCAGGGGGTACGCTTACCGCAATGTCGGCCCGAGACGCGGCGGCGAAGTTGTTGGCGGACGCAGCCTGGTCGAAACGAGCGCCGAATTGAGAGCAAGGATCACGGATACCATCGGCATCGTGCCGTTTATCGACGCCGGCCTGGTATCCGAGGAACCGGTACCGAGTTCGGACGTGGAGTTCCAGGTCGGTGTCGGCATTGGCGTGCGCTACTACACCGCTCTCGGACCGATCCGGATCGATTTCGCCGTGCCGCTCGACCCGGAAGAAGACGATCCGGACATCGCATTTTATGCCGGCCTGGGGCAGGCTTTCTGATGGCGTGGCTGTCGAAAAAAGCGCTCCGCCGCCTCGCCTACGTTGGCGGGCTGTTCGTCGTGGTCGCGGGCCTCGCGGCCGGACTGCTGATGACCGCGTCCGGACGCAATCTCCTGGCGGACATCGCCGAAGCCGCGGCATCGGGTCCGGATTTCAAGCTCAAGATCGGCACCATCGGCGGCCCCTCCCCCGGCAGCATGACCATCGACAGCATCGAAATTGGGGACAGCCGGGGCACGTGGCTGATGGCGCAGGATATCGCGCTCGACTGGGAGCCACTGGCCCTGTTCAGCAGCAAGGTTGCCATCAACAGCCTCTCGGCCGGCCGGATCACGGCAAAACGCCGCCCCGACCCCTCCGAAGAAGACACAGCCGGAGATGAGTCCGGAACGCCATTCGCTGTCGATGTCGGCGCCTTTGACATCGCGCGGATCGAACTGGATCAACCCGTCATAGGCGTCCCCGCGGCCCTTTCGGCCAAGGGCAATGCGCGACTCGCCGATCCGGGAAAAGGCATCGAAGGCAATCTGGACGTCAAAAGGCTCGATGCCGGCGGCGCACTGATGGGACGCTTCGTCTTCCGCCCGTCCGATAAGCGGCTCACCACCACCCTGAAGGCAAGCGAACCCGAAGGCGGTCTTATCGTGAGGACACTCGGTGTCGAAGGGCTTCCGCCCCTGTCCGTCGATATCGACGGAGACGGATCGCTGGATAACTGGACGGCACAGATCGCCGCCACGGCCGGCAACACCGCACTTGCGCGGGGAACAGCGGAGATCCGGTTGATACCGTCGGGCAGAAGGCTCGCTTTCGTGCTCGATACCCAGGTTTCGCCGATAGCACCTGCTGCCGTAAGACCACTGGTCACGGGCACGAGCCGCCTGTCAGTCACGGCTCTGATCGCGCAGGACGGACGCATCACCGTCGAACGGGGCGAACTTCAGGGCGCGGCCATTCAGGCTGACTTGAGCGGTGTGGGCCACATGGACGGCCGGCTGGACACCGCGTCCCTCAACGCCACCATCGGTGTTCCCGATGGCCGGACTCTTTCGTTCCCGGGAGAAAACGGCATCCTGGCGAGCCTGCAGAATGCCACCATTGCGATCAAGGCAACGCCGGGCAGCGGCAATCTGAAACTCGTTGGCGAGATCTCAGCAGCGCGATTGGCGGCAGGCGACACTGCCGCGCAGTCCGCCGGCATACGGTTCTCCGCAGATACGGACGCCCGGCTGGCTGAGATGGTCCGGCAAATTGCGGGCTACACCCTGGACATCGAGGCCGCGGGCGTTTCGATCTCGGGACAGGATCTGACGGCCTCACTCGGCTCTGCTCTGAAACTGAACGCGCGCGGGCGTATCGATAACAGCCGGACCGAGGTTACCGGCGCAACACTGATCACCGATGCCGGCACCGCCACGCTTGCAGGCACCCTGGAACGGGGCCAGATCGATGGAACATTCGGCCTTGAAGCCGCCGATCTATCCCGGCTTTCAATTCTGATCGGCCAGAGCATGGCCGGATCGCTCAAGATGTCCGGAACAGCGCGCGCCAATCTGCGATCCGGGGACGTCAGCCTCAATGTTGACGGCACCGCCGAGGGTCTCAATACCGGATCCGGCGTCGCCAACAAGCTGGCAGGCCAGAGCCTTACCCTGAAGGGCGGTCTTGAAAGAAACGGGCCGGAATGGAAGTTCCAGGCCCTTCAGTTGAACGGCCAGTACATTTCCGCGGCTATCGACGGCTCGGTAGGCGGGAACACCGCCCGACTGGTCGCGAAGGGCCGTCTCTCCGATCTCTCCCGTGTCTCGGATGCCCTCGGCGGAACCATCGACTTCGACGCCGGAATCAGCGGCTCCCGGAACCAGGCTGATGTCAGGGCCGAACTCACGGGCACGTCAATCTCTGTTCGCGGCAAGGAATTCAGCAGTCCGGTCATCCGTTTCAACGGATCGGGACCGGTTGCGACCCCGGCCGGAAAGCTCGCCATCATGGGCGCCTTCGCGGGCCGACCAGTCAATGGACGTGGGGACGTTTCGGTGATCGGCGACGGCGGGGTCAAGCTCGACAATCTAGACATAACCTACGGCAAGACGGAGGCACGCGGGAATCTGGCCTTCGCACCGGGAAGTGGGCTCGGTGGCGCCCTGTCCGTCAGAGCCGCCGATCTTGGCGACTTCAGGGACCTTACGGGCCTGGACCTTTCGGGTGCGCTCAATATCAACGCAACCCTCGCCTCGCAGGACGGCGATGCGGTCATCCGGGCCAAGGGGATCGGCAGAGACATTGCCCTCGATGACATTCGCCTCACCCGGCTCGACATCGACGGCGCGGTCAACCGCCTGTTTTCGTCACCCGTCGCAGACGGCACAGCCAGGGCACAGGGAATTCGCGTGAATGACGTCGAGATTCCCCGCGCCTCGGTGAGGGCCGTGGCGGACGGCCGTACGACCCGTGCCGAAGTGGCCGCCCGTATCAGAAACCTGGATGTTGCAGCCGGCGGCACCGTGGAAATTGCCGATAAACAGGTCAGGATCGGACTTGAGCGTGCGTCCCTTGAGGGTCCGGGGCTCAGAGGCGCGCTCGCGAAGCCCACAAACGTCCTGGTGGAGGGAGGCCGTGCGCGGCTGAACGGAGCGACTCTCGGCTTCGGCAGCGGCCGCGCTGTCATCGATGGTGTAGCGGGAAATCCACTCGACCTTTCAGTCCGGCTCGACGGCTTCCCCCTCAGTGTCGCCAATGCTTTCGTGCCCGATCTCGGCGCTGAAGGCCGCATCTCGGGCACAATTACCGCCAAGGGTCCCGCTGCGAGCGCCGTCGGCCGCTATCAGTTGCGCATCGCCGCTGCCTCCGTGGCAGCCTCGAGAGACGCAGGCCTTTCGTCCCTGGGTGCTGATCTGTCGGGCGCATTGCAGGACGGCCGGTTGACTACCAGTGGCACCGTCAGAGGACCCGAAGGCATGGCCCTTGCAGTCTCGGGCTCGGCGCCGGCCGGCGCGGATGTTCCGATCGATCTCACGGCCAAGGGAAAAGTACCGCTGGCGCTCGCAAACCCGGCGCTCGCAACCCGGGGCGGATCGGTCAGCGGCCTGCTCGACACCTCCTTTACCGTCAGCGGCACGCCGGACGCGCCGGTCATCCGCGGCAATTTCACCACCCGCGGCGCTACGCTCCGCGATCCCGAATCCGGCATCACGGTGACCGATATTGCCGCCCGCGCATCGATGACCGACAAGGCGTTCACGCTTCAGCAATTCTCCGGCAAGACCGCCAAGGGCGGTACCATCACCGGCACAGGCCGGGTCGGCCTTGATGGTGCTGCAGGCAATCCCGCAGATATCAAGATCACGGCACGCAATTTCCATGTCGAGGACGGCAAGCTCCTGACCGGCACGGTCGATGCGGAACTCACGGTCACCGGCTCGGTCAGGCTGTCGCCGCTGCTTGGCGGGCGGGTCAACATCAAGCGCATGGACATCTCGGTGCCCGACGCGCTGCCGAGTTCTGTCCGGTCATTCGACGTCGAGCACCGCAATGCCGCGCCGGCAGTCCGTCGCCAGGCCGAAGCTCTCAAGAAGAAAGAAGAGGATGAAAGATCCCTGCCCGTTCGGCTGAACCTGCGGGTCGACGCCGCCAACCGCATTCTCGTGCGCGGACGCGGGCTCGACGCTGTTCTCGGCGGCGGCGTCGGCATCGCCGGTACCGCGGAATCCCCCGTGGTCGATGGCGCATTCAGACTTCAGCGCGGCAGTCTGGATATCCTCGGACGCCGCATGAATTTCACCCGCGGCAACCTGGATTTCACGGGTGATCTCGAACCCGACCTCGACTTCGCGGCAGAGACAAGCACATCTTCCGCGACCGTCACCGTGCTCGTCAGCGGGCCGGCCAGTGAGCCGAAGTTCAGCTTTGAATCGTCACCGGAACTGCCGGAGGACGAAATCCTGTCCCAGCTCATCTTCGACCAGTCCGTCTCCGATCTGTCCCCGCTGCAGATCGCGCGTCTTGGCGGCGAAGTCGCCCGCCTCGGCGGCCTGTCAAGTGGCCCCGGCGTGCTCGGCGAGCTGCAGCAGGCGCTGGGTGTCGACGTGCTCGATCTTGCCGGCGGCGGTGGCGTCACCGCGGGACGCTATCTGAACGAGAAGGCCTATCTCGGCGTCAAACAGACCGGTAGCGACAAGGGCAGCGCTGTTATCGATCTCGACATCACCAAGCAGCTGAAGGCGCGCGGTGAGTTCGGATCCGACGGTTCGTCGAAGATCGGCATCGGCGTCGAGTGGGAATACTGAGCAGTCTAGGCCGCCTCTAGGGCGTCTGCGAACGCCTTGACGGCTTTCTCGGCATCTTCGCTTCCGGCATCGCCTTCCTTTACCGCCAGAGACGATTCGACAGGCCGGGCAAGCAGCGCATCGACAGTCGCAACGGCTTTCTCCGGCGGAGAGTGGCCGCCATAGCTGAAAAAGGCGGCGACCCTGTCCGGAAGCACAGGTTGTCGGGAGAGGAATGTCCGCACCGGCAAGGCCGGATAACTGGTCCACACGGGTGCGCCGATCAACACAAGGTCATATTCGGCAAGATCGACTTCAGGTAAATCGATTGCGGGAAAGTTGCCTTTGACGCTGTCATACCCGGCCAGCAGATAGCGGAACCAGCCCGTGCGGTAGCGCGGACAGCGGATCTCGACCAGATCCCCGTCAAGCAGACCGGCGAGCCTTTCGGCCATCGACCGTGTGTGACCGGTCCTGGAATAGAAGACAATGGCTGTCCGCATGGTATGGCGCGACGTCTCTTAATGTGCCCGAATTGACATGAGAGTAGCTGTCTGCGCACCGGTAGCTTTGATGTCGGTCAACCTTGCGTCGGGCGAATGGACCGCCAAAACGAAACAGGGCCGCCCAGAGGGCGGCCCCGTAAAATCTGATCTAGCCGAACCTGCTTTAGCGGCAACGCTTGTAGCGGCCGGAATAGGTCCGGTAGTAGCCCGTGTCCGGGTTGAACGAGCGGTACTTGGCTGCGCAGTAATCGTACCAGGCCGGCGTGCCGGGCTCAGGTGCCGCGCGACGGTAACGTGCGGGCTCCGCCCTGTTGCGTTCGCAACGCCTGTAGGCGCGATTGTAAGCGCGGCGCCACCGGTTGTTGCCGGAAACAGCACCACCCAGAATTCCAACGCCGCCGCCGATCAGTGCGCCACGGCCCGCGCCGCGTCCGCCGTCGATAATGCCGCCGATCAGCGCACCGCCGAGTGCGCCGGTGACGCCGCCACGTACGACGTCTTCGCCGCCGCCGGCATAACGGTTGGCATAATCGCGTGCATAGCGGTCGCAATACCGCGAAGCTTCAGCTGTTGTTGCCGCACCGGTCGCGGCGAGCATGACGACGCCGAGCGACGCAATTGCAGCGTTTCTAATATTCAAAATACGATTCATGGTTGATCCTCCGCTGACGCCCTCTGCCAATAATATGGTCCTCGTTCGAGGATGATACAAGGCGCAGCTTTCAGAATGGTGCAGAATTTGGCGAAATTTTGAGGATTCTCCTTTACTCCGCCTCAGCACAGGGCCACTGCTTGGGCACCTCCAGACCGGATGGGAGGACCGTTTTGTCGTCGCCGCAGGACAAATCGATCTGCGATTGTATCAGTCCGCTGGTCGTCGAAAGATCGGCGCCGCGCAGGTTAGTCAGATACATGTATGCGCCGGTCAGTTTGATGTTTTTCAGATTGGCGCCCGTCAAATCTGCCCGTGAAATATCCGAATAGGACAGGTCCACATTCTCGAGATTGGCGTCGGTAAACAGGACCCGCGAAAGCTCGGCTTTCGACAGATCGGCATCAATAAGGTTTGCCTTGGAGAAATTCGCCCGATTGAACTCACCCTTGGAAACGATCGCCCTGGCGAGGTCCGCCTCCTCGAAGCTTGCCCGGATCGCATTCGCCTTGGACAGATTTGCTTCTTTCAGGTCTGCACGCTTGAAGAGCGAACGCACTATGTCGGCACGCACAAGGCTCGCGCCGACGAATTTCGAATCCGACATGTCCGCGGAACTGATATCCGCGTTCTCCAGCTTCGCTCCGGTGAAATCGCTGCCGGTAAGAATCGTGCTCTTTTTCCGGCAATCCGTCCAATCGACGTTCGGTCCCGGTCCGTCGCTGCATTTCGCTTCGGCGACCTGAGGTACAAATACAGCAACCACGGCCGCCGCCACGACGGCACGTGCGAAATTGATGAGGTTGTCCACTATTACCCTCCCCCAACATACGGTTACCGCGCGATCGGCATAATTTTCTGAGCCCGCCGAGCACGGATTATCCTATGAGAGATATGCATCTTACCCGCCCGTTCCAAGGGGAAAGACCACATTAAAGTGAATAAGGGCGAATTCGCCGAAGAACCTGTCAGACGCCGGTCAGGACTTTTCCGCTTCGCGCCAGGCCGCGAATCCGCCGGCAAGCGAGGCCACGTCACTGTAACCCATGTCGATCAGGGTCTTTGCCGCCAGCGCCGACCGGCCACCGGTTCCGCAATAGAGGATCAGGCGGCTCCCGGGATCGAGGGAATTGTTATAGATCGGCGACCCGGGATCGGCCTGGAATTCGAGCAGTCCGCGCGGCACGTGAACCGCTCCCGGAATGGTACCCTCGCGATCCAGTTCCACCGTTTCCCTCACGTCGACGAGCACGACATCCGGATCGTCAAGATGATAGGGCAAATCCTGAACGGACACCGTCTCAATGACGGCATTGGCTTCCGCCAGCATTTCCTTGAACCCGCGTTTCAGCATGTCATACCTGTTCCGACGCCTTCGTGGTGATCAATCATGATAGCGTAATCCGCATCTCACCAGTTGATTTTGATCAACGCGCGCGCGGATCAACCCCTCGATCGGGCGATCCGGCCGATTGCATTGCAGACGATCCGCGCAGCACAGAGCGCACCGAGCCGGTCGATATCCGCGTCAGGCACGAATTCGATGACATCGAAGGCGGCGATACGGGCCTTCTTTGAAACCCGGTCTATCAGGGACGTCACCTGATGATAGGTCAGTCCGCCCGGGACCGGACTGAGTACGCCCGGGATCGCCGCCGGATCGAGCGCATCGCAGTCCAGGGTGATGATGCAGGATGCGGTCTCGGGGATCAGTTCCATGATCGGGTCGAGACCCTTCTCATGAACCGTTCTCGCGGTGAAGATGTGGGCACCCCACTCCCGGGCAATAGCGACTTCCTCGGCACGGGCAGAACCGACACCGCGGATTCCGACCTGGATAATCCGCTCCACAAACGGCATCTCCGAAGCCCGCCGCATCGTGCTCGAAAAACCTTCACGGACGCCGTCCACGTCGTCCCGCCAGTCAATGTGGGCGTCGATCTGCACGATCGTCAGCGGTCCTGCGTCCTCAAACGCACGGAATAGCGGGATCGGAACGGAATCATCTCCGCCCAGAACGACCGGAACGGCGCCGGCGGCCAGAATGGCCCGCACGGCCTCCTCGATATGGCGCCTGTTGGCTTCCGCATCTCTCGGGTCCGTAAAGACGTCGCCGCAGTCGACAGCCCGCGCGCCGCCCGTTCCCAGAAGGGGACCGTCAAGATCGAAGTCATAATGGCTGAGGTCGAATCCATAACGTGCATCAGTGACCTCGCGCAGCGCCTTTGGTGCAGCGGAGGCATGACTGGTCACGCCGCTTTCATAGGGTGTGGCATCTGCCACGCCGAGAATGGCGATATCAGCGTCCAGGGACCCGAAATCGCCAACCACGGGAAGTCCTGCAAAGCTGGCCGTTTTCGGCAGTACGAGATGCATTTCAGCCTCCGTTCAATCGCCGGGGTCTTTGTTGGCACCCCGTTCTTCGAGGCACCCTCAATACCATGAAATTCCGTGTCCGCATGACAAAAGGCCCGGCGCAAAGGCCGGGCCGAGTTGGGCGTGGATTTGGCGGTGTTGGACCCGTTTAGCCGGGCTGGTCAGTAGATCCGGTGACGGCGGATGACGTGACCGTTCCATGCGCTGACGCGGACCTTGAAGAGCTTGCCTCTGCGGAAGCAGCGCATCTTGAAGACATCGCCGCGGCGGCGGATATTGTGGCAATCGTAGTAGCCGCGGTGATTCATCCGGCGGACAACACGCCAACGGGGGAGCGTGTAGCGACGCGCGGGGCGATAATACGGACGGTGGTGGCGATAATGACGGTGATACTTGCGATGCCGCTTGTGCCAGTGGCCGCGGTGCGGGCGGTAGTGCACTGCGTGCGGTCCACCGAATCCAAGATAGACCCTAACCTTGGTATCGGCCTGCGCCGAAGACGGATTGATCGTAAACAGGGCCGCGGCGATGGCAGCGGCAGCTATCAGGTACTTGGTCATTTCGCGTACTCCTCGTTCGGTTCGCGGTTTTGATCCCCGGTTAAGACGTCGCGACTATGGCCGAGTACCCCTGAGCCAACCCTGAAGAGCCCGTTAAGCGAGCATTCATGTTGGCAGCACAACTTCCCGTGGCTTCGATTTCGTCGTTCGAATGGCGCGTCTTGCAATTGCCTGCACCGGACCTCCCCGAATAGGATGTCGCCCGCGCGACGCGGGAATGCGCATACGGAAGGACGCGACGGAAGGTCAGACGGTGCCAGATCAGAATGAGATGAGGTTGCTGCCGGCGGCAGAGTCCTATGAGGGTTTGCGGCGCGCATTCCAATGGCCCGCGCTCGAGCGATTCAACATTGCCGAAGCGGTCTGCGACAAATGGGCCGATGAACCGGAGCGGGTGGCCATCATCCACAAACGTCCGGACGGTGTTGTCGAGGAAATCACATTCGGCGAATTGATCGGGCAATCCAATCGCATCGCCAACATGCTGGTCGAAAGCGGCGTTGAGGCGGGAGATCGCGTCGGACTGTTGCTGCCGCAACGTCCGGAGACCGCCCTCACGCACCTTGCCCTTTACAAGATCGGCGCGGTCGCGGTGCCGCTCGCCATGCTGTTCGGCGTGGAGGCGCTGGCCTACAGACTGAACAACTGTGGTGCGAAGGCACTCGTCACCACCGCTGCCGGTCTGGACAAGATATCGGCAATCGAAGAGGACATGCCGGCGCTGCAATCGGTATTCTGCGTAGACGGTCCGCACAGCGACGCCGTGGATTTCCACGCCGGGATGGCGGAGCAGCCCGAAACGTTTGAGCGCATTGAAAGCGGGCCCGACGATCCCGCGCTCATGGTCTACACGTCCGGCACGACGGGCCCTCCCAAGGGCGCGCTGCACGGTCACCGGGTCCTGCTCGGCCATCTGCCCTGCACCGAGTTCGTGCATGACGGGTTCCCGCTGGAAGATGACATCATCTGGACGCCGGCGGACTGGGCCTGGGCCGGCGGCTTGCTGAACATCCTGCTGCCGGGGCTCTATTACGGTGTTCCCGTGCTCGCCTACAATTTCGAAAAATTCGATCCGGAGGCCGCCTTCGCCCTGATGGCAGAGGTCGGCGTCCGGAACACCTTCCTGCCGCCGACGGCACTGAAGATGATGCGGACCGTCCCCCGGCCGCGCGAACGGTTCGATCTCAAGCTGCGGACCGTGGGTAGCGGCGGCGAGTCGCTGGGCCGCGAACTGGTCGATTGGGGCCGGGAAGAACTCGGCATCACGATCAACGAGTTCTACGGCCAGACTGAATGCAACCTCGTGCTGTCCTCCAGCGAGGCGCTCGGCGTAAGCCGGCCGGGCGCAATTGGCAAACCGGTTCCGGGTCACGAGGTCGCCGTGATCGACGGCGACGGCAACATTCTGCCGCCGGGTGAACAGGGCATCATCGCGGTTAAGCGGCCCGATCCCGTCATGTTCCTGCGTTACTGGGACAATGAACAGGCGACACGGGACAAGTATATCGGCGACTGGCTGGTGACAGGCGACCAGGGCACCATCGACCCGGACGGATACGTCCATTTCGTTGGCCGTGATGACGACGTCATTACAAGCGCCGGCTACCGGATCGGACCGGGCGAAATCGAGGATTGTCTGATCGGCCATGCCGCCGTGGCGATGGCGGCCGCCGTCGGCAAGCCCGACCCGGAGCGGACCGAGATCGTCAAGGCATTCATCGTCCTGAACGATGGCTTCGAGCAATCCGAAGATCTGGAAGACGAGATCAGGACCTGGGTCAGGGAACGCCTGTCAGCGCACGAATACCCGCGCGAAATCGCGTTCGTCGACAGCCTGCCGCTGACCACGACAGGAAAGGTGATCCGGCGCCTGCTGCGCGAGCAGGCGTAAGGCCAGCCCCTTAAGTTTCGTAGTAATAGTTCGCCTTGCGGCCGAACAGCATCTGGCGCAGGACGCGGCGCGTCCATTCCGATTTGCGCAGCGGCTGCAGCACGGCGAAGGCAACGTCGTACGCCAGCGCCTTGGCACCGTCCAGCCATCCGATGCGGCCGGGCGCGCTTTGGGGAGCGCCCAGCTTGCGCAGAAACGCGTTCATGAACCGGACCTTGTTGAGCCGCACGACTTCCGGCGTCTTCCACGTGATCGCCATGGACACGCTGTAGCGTTCGCCCGTGCACACCCAGTGCGGCCACATGTAGGGCAGGAAAACGCCGTCGCCTTCGGCCATGTCGTAAACCGTGGCGCGCTGTTCGAAATCCGGATCGTAGTGCTGGTTCCGGTGCTTCGAGGGCGAGATTTCCATGTCCTCCTCGCTGACCAGCGAACGATCGTGATTGTCGAAGATGTGCATCGCCTTGTCGCCGTGGATCTGGACGAAGAAATTGTGCTCGGCGTCAACGTGAAACGGCGTTACGGAGTTGGCCGATGACACGAATATGAAACCCCGTATGTCCTGGAACGTGGATGCATCCGCCCCGGTCTTCGACGCGACTTCCGTGAGACACGCATCCAGGAAATGCCGGTACTCCGGATCCTTCTCGACGGTCTTGATCACCATCCAGGCGTGACAGTGCTCGATCTGCTGGATCGTCTCCTCGATTGGAAGGTCAATCGTGGGGATGGTTTCGGGATCCTGATCCGGTGCGAGGTCACCGGAGCTGTATTCGATCTGGTCGCGGTCGAGCGAGCGCGCAAGCTGCACCAGACGCGGCAGGGTAAAGAGCGGGTTGTCCGCCAGGCTGTGACGGATTGCGAAGGGCCGCTCGGGGAAAGCTGCCGCCACGGCCTCTGCATTCAGGTCAAGATATCCGGTCATGGTTCGGGTCCTCACTTTGTCCGCAAGCGACGGAATCGGTGATAGAGAGTCTTGAGGCTTCCCCGCATTGTTCGCCTCAGCGTTTCAAGTCCGCAGCGCAATTGAAAACCGAGCGCGCCTGTCGCGCTGCCTGCGATCAGGACATCCGTGATGTCCAGCCGTTCGCGCCAGATATGGTCGATCATCGGATGATCGGGTTGAGCGCAGGAATCGACGATCTCGATGTCCGGATCGCGGCTCGCTGCCTCCATAATGTCGAAGATGAGCAGAGCGCCTGGCGAGAACCGGGCATAAGCCTCGTCAAAGGCGATCTTCATCAGCCACATTTCGTTCGCGCGCTTCAGGGCAAACGCCATGGCGATCGGCTCGCCATCGAGTGTAAGCTGCCAGAACGCGACCCGCGACCTGCGCGCCTCGCCTTCCATGGCCACCAGCACGCATTTCCGTGTCTCCGGCTCGCAGTCCACCGCAGTGCCGGCCCGCCCCTTCCAGCCGGCCCGTTCGAGCGCGAAAAAGGCCTCGCACCACTCGGCAATGCTATCTCCGTCAGCGAACTCGCGAAGCTCGAGGGAACCAGCCTCCGACAGACGCCGGCGCAGCCTGCGCCATTCCTTCCGCCGTTTGCGCTCCATGGATCCATTGAGATAGTCGGCCGGATCGCAAGTGGCGTCATAGATCGCCCGCTGGTGTTGGCCAAACCGCCTACTCGCAAGACCTCGCTCCTCGAGGACCTTGGCCATGACATCAGACCATGGGCCGTTGCCCGGCACCTTCTCGAGCAGGAGCGGCGCCGTCTGCGGTGTCCTCACATTGAGCCAGTTCAGGAATCCGCCAAACGCATCCTGTGCATGGTCCTTGTGAACCAGAGGTGCGCCTAGAAACTCGAACAGATGTGTCCAGACCCTGATCACGGGGCTCGGGAAGCCCCAGCGGTGTCTGTCGATGCTGTAGGCGAACAGCCCGATCAGGATCGGTGCGGCGTTTTCGTAATCCCGCCAGACCGCGACAATCTTCGGAGCCTGTTCCGCTTCATCAAGAGTTTCGAGCGCCGCCCGAAAAACGGGGTAGCTGAATGCAGGACTGCCAAAGAGGGCACCCGCGTAGAGCATCTCGATCGACGCCTCGTGGCGTGCAAGCTCTTTCGGACCCGCAATGGCCTCACAGCGGATGCACAGTGGCCGCGGTGCCGGGACCGCCGCAAAGTCGGCAAGTCGATGGTCAACCAGGATGCGTGCGGGAGCGTTCATAACAGGTCACCCGCCTTTGCCCTGGCCGCCGAACACGAAGGCGTGGACGCCCAGCCGGCGGCGCGCGAACGTGTATTGGAGGATTGCGATTGCACAAATCGATATCGTCGTGGCGATGGCCGCGCCGGCAAGCCCGTAGATCGGGATCAGGGCGAAGTTGAGGGCAATGTTGATCACCATCGCAAAAGCAAGCGTTGCCGCGATGACGTTCTGGTGGCCGAGGCTGTTCATCATGGATTCAACCGGTCCGGTCGATGCGCGGGCGAGCAGCCCGATGACAAGGATGAACATCATCGGATAACCGGCCATGAATTCCGAGCCGAACAGCCACAGCAGCGGCAGGCCCATCACGAGAATGCCGGCGGCCGTCACCAGTGACGGCCAGAACGTCCAGTTGATCGCGACCCGCAGCAGATCCTGAAGCTCATCCGCGCGGCCGGACGCATTGTACTCGGCGAACTTCGGGCCGTAGGACGCGGTAACCGCGAAGAAGACGAATGCGATCAGGCTCGTCGTTTTGACGACCGCATAGTAGACCGCGATGTCGTCAGGCATCACGAACAGGTTCATGATCATGATGTCGGCATGGGTCATGACCAGGTAGAAACTGTCCATCATCACGATGGGAATCGAGACCTTGATCCACAGGCCGAGGTCGCGGCGGCGCGGTCCGGGCTTGACGTCCCTGCGCAGGCGCGCGCGCACGAGAATGGCCTGGGTTGCCCCGACGATGAAGGTCGCGGCAATGGCACCCGCGATCGCCGTCGATGCCGTGGGCGGTGCCCCCAGCGCGACACTCGCGGCCATGAGCACGAGAATCAGGACCGGGCGCGCGATATAGGGCGGGATCAGGGCCAGATGCATCCATCCGCGCGAACGCGCAATGCCGTCCATCGTATCGGAAAGCGCAAATGACGGCAGACAAGCGAACGCCAGCACGAACGGGATCACGTAATAGGCCGCGATATCGTCGGCGATGTGCATGACGACATAGATGCCGATTACAGCCGTAAGAGTGCCGACGCCGACCGCGATCAGGGAACTGGTCTGAATGAAGCCCCGCAGCAGGTCCCATTCCTTGCGTTCGAAATATTCGGGAATGAAGCGCAGGCACGACGTATTGAGACCTACGGTGACGAACGTGCCGAGAATGACCACCCACACCCAGACATAGGCGAAAATTCCGAATTCGAAGGTGCCCATGGCGCGGGCGAGAACCACTTGCGACAGATAGGCGATACCGGCACTCGCCACGCGGATCGCATAGGCAAAGAGCGCCCTGGCCTGGGCCCGGGAATGTTCGTCGGTCCCTTTGAGGATTGCCATTACGCGGTCGACGATCGACCGCGACGGCGTACCGTCTGTCACGGTAATACTCATTCAACGCCACTCACTGTTGGCAGTCCGCATTCCGGCCCCGTTTTTCACGGAGATCGGACGGGTTCCATCCTGTCCCTGTCCGGCACTTCGACCGGCCGGAACCGTAGCAAGGATCCTTTAACATTCCGTTCGCCGCGCTTCGCCCGACATAACATTTCAGTGAAGCGTCGGACTGGCTTCCAGAGGTTGACCGGCAAGCATGTCGGCAACCAGAGATTGGACGGCATCCCACGCTTCTGCACGGGTGCCGTCGCCCAAAATCCGGCATTCCTTGGAAAAGTAATCGGCAATCCCAGCGGCGTCCGCACCGTGCCGTGCAATCAGCTTGATCGCCATCTGGCACATGTCATTTACGGTGAATCTGGTCGATTCCGATGCAACTGTGTCGATTTGGGACATTGCTGGTGGCCTCCTAGCAGTCCAAGACGTTTGTAACGTCTGTCACGCAAGGATCGCACCAGCTTGCAAGCCGCCGTGTGCTGCGTCTCTCTACCCGGTAAATCCGCCGTCTTCGAGAAACCGGATTTCCTCTTCGGTCGACCGCCGGCCCAGGATGGCATTGCGGTGCGGGAACCGGCCGAACCGCCGGATGATATCAGCATGATGGATCGCGTATTCGAGCGTGTCGCCATCCAATTCACCGCGCCGGCACAGATCTACGCAGCGCTCCTGCATCGCGAGATCCTCCGAATGCATGAACGGCATGTAGAACCAGCTGCGCGCGGATGCGGGCACCTCCACGTCGAAGCCGCGCTTGATGGCCCGCTCCGCCATCGCGAGCGCATCCGCATCGCTTGCATAGACGCGCGGCTCGCCCCGGTAGATATTGCGCGGGAACTGATCGAGCACGATGATCCCGGCCAGCGCACCCTCGGGCGTCGCCTCCCAGTCTTCCAGACCGTTCCGGCGGGCTGAAATTACCAATGCCCCGAACTGTCCGGTGACTTCCGCATCGAACTCGGGGTCGTGGGTGAACCATTTCTGTTCACCGGCTGCAAACCAGAAATCAAGCACGTCGCGCGGCCGAAGGTCAGTCGTCATTGTCGATACTTAGCCCCCTGGGTACTAACCCGAATTCGGAGAACGGGATGAAGGTCACGGGCTCGCCAGGCCGCACAGTCGTCGCGCTTTCCGGCAGCTCGATCAGGCCGTCGGCCGCCCGCAGAGATGATATCAAGCCCGATCCGTCGCTTTCGTACTTCTTGGCGACGGTGCCGATCAGCATGTCGTGCTCGAGCCATCCGCGCAAAAATTCGCGCCGGTCCGGCTTCTTGCGTTCGATGGTGAAGCCGGCCTTCACGCGATGGCGTTGTGGTACCCGGAAGCCGCCGCCACTGAGCATCGACAGCATCGGCCGTGCATAGAGCAGAAAACAGACCATCACGGCGACCGGATTGCCCGGGAGACCCAGAAAAACGGTATCCTGAAGCTGTCCGAACACCAGCGGCCGGCCGGGTTTGATCGCAAGCTGCCAGGCATGCAACGATCCCCAATCGGCAATCGTCGAAACAATATGATCTTCCTCGCCCCGGCTGGCGCCACCGGATGTCATGATCACATCCGACCGCCGCGCCGCGACCTTGAGTGCCGCGTGCACCATGGCGGCGTCGTCCGGGACCACGCCGAAATCCTCGACTTCCGCACCGCAGGACTCCAGCAAGGCACGGAGCAGGTAATGATTGGCATCGTAAACGCACCCCTCTTCGAAGGGTTCCCCCGGGCGCAGAATCTCGTCACCCGTGGAGATCAGCGCCACACGGAGCGGTTTGTAGACATCGATTGCGGCGATGCCCGCGGACGCGATGGCGGCAATCTCGGGAGGCCGCAGCACCATCCCGTCGGCAATGAACTGCGATCCCGCCTCCATATCCTCACCGGCCAGCCGCCGGTTGATACCCCTGTTGACCCCTTCGGGAATCCGGACCCAGGTTTCTCCGTCGACCGTCTCGACCTTGACGTCTTCCTGCATCACGACGGTATCGGCTGGCGTCGGCATGACCGCACCGGTGAAGATACGGGCGGCCGTTCCGATGTTCAGCGAAAGTTGGGCGGGATGACCGGCCGGAACGCGGAGCGTGACCCTGAGGCGGCTCTCGCCCTGCGTCGCCAGATCCCTGTGCGAGACCGCATATCCGTCAACCGCCGCGTTATCGAATGCCGGTATGTTCCTTGGCGCAACCAGATCGCAGGCGGCGATCCTCCCGTGCGCCTCTTCGAGCAGCACCTCCTCGATGCCGGCAATCGGGGCCAGCCGGCTGCGCAGCAGCGCCAGCGCATCGTCGTGGCGCAGTCTGTCCTTGTCGTGAACGAAGCAGTCGTCGATCAGCCTGCGATTCGACCGCAGGACTTCCTGGTCGATCCCGGTCGGTAACGGCCCGCCGTCTGTCTCACTCGTCATGCCCGCTCCAGTCCAATCTGACCGAGTACGAAGTCGGCGATCGCAGGAATATCGTCCATGTTGATCACCGGTACCGGAGCCCCCTCGATTGTCATATCGGATGCGATAGCGACAACCGTGTCGTCTTCCTCCGCAAGCCGCGGATGGTCAAGTCCCGACCGCCGGACCTCGATCTTGGCGTGTCGGTCTCTCTTGTAGCCTTCGACCAGTACGAGATCACAGGGTGCCAGGGTCCCCAGGATCTGTTCCAGAGTCGGTTCAGCTTCGTCCCGCAGTTCATGGATCAGCGCCCATCGATTGCGCGACACCACGGCAACCTCCGTGGCGCCTGCCTCGCGATGCCGGTAGCTGTCGCGACCTTCGTGGTCGATATCGAACGCATGATGTGCATGTTTGACCGTCGAGACCCTGAAGCCCCGTTCGGTCAGCTCCGTGACAAGACGCGCCGTCAGGGTCGTCTTGCCGGAATTCTTGAATCCGGTGATGCCGAACACAGGCGCCATCACGCAGCCTCCCCGGCGATGATCGCTTCAGCGCGGGCCAGGTCTTCCGGCCGATTTGCGTTGAAGAACGGATCAAACGGCTCGTCCGGAAATTCAACGGCCGTCAGCGTGTATCGTGCGGTCCAGACGTCGACCTTGCGAATTTCTTCGTCGACCAGCGCTGTGCGCAGGGCGTTGCGCAGCGACACGGGCCAGAGCCCGAATACAGGATGATGCCGACCGCCGGACGCGGCACATGCCAGATCGGCGCCATAACCGACCGCCTCCGCCAGGCGCGAGACCAGATCTTTCGGGAAGAACGGCGTATCCGTTGCAATAGTGGCAATATGGCTCGCCGCCGGCCTGTTGGCATGAGCCCAGTCGAGACCAGCCAGCACGCCGGCAAGCGGCCCGACGAATCCGTCGACCGGATCGGCAACGACGGGGCAGTCGTAGGCGGCAAAGCGGTCCGGATCGCCGTTGGCGTTGATCACCAGTTCGGCAACCTGTGGCCGCGCCCGTTCGATCACGTGGTCCAGGAGCGGGCGGCCTGCAAGTGTAAGCAGTGCCTTGTCGCCGCCTCCCATGCGCCTCGCAAGACCGCCGGCCAGAAGAACCCCGACAATATCTCCGACTCTAGAGCTCATGGATCGTATTCCGCACCGTCATTCCGCGGCGTCCCGTTCGGCCGCCTTGCGCCGATGTTTCCTGTCTTCCTCGGGTTCCTGATCCGCATCAGCATCGAATACCAGCCGATCTTCGCCGGACAGCACCAGAAAGCGCTTGCCGCGTGCGCGTCCCACCAGCGTCAGGCCGGCTTCGCGTGCCAGATCCACACCCCAGGCGGTGAACCCCGACCGGGAAACGAGGATCGGAATCTGCATCTGGACGGACTTGATGACCATCTCGGATGTCAGCCGGCCGGTTGTGTAGAAGATCTTGTCCGTTGCGGACACCTTGTTCAGAAACATGAACCCGGCGATCTTGTCGACCGCGTTGTGGCGACCGACGTCCTCCATGTAGACCAGCGGCCGGTCCTCCTCGCACAGCACGCAGCCGTGGATGGCCCCTGCCTTGAGGTAGAGGCTCGGTGCGGTGTTGATCTTCTTCATCAGCGCATAGAGCCAGGTCGTTCGCAGTCTGGCGTCAGGATCGAGTTTCACCTGTGCGAAGCTTTCCATCACATCGCCGAACACGGTGCCCTGCGCACAACCCGACGTGCGCGTCTTTTTCTTCAGCTTTTCCTCGTAGTCGGTCTCGCGCGCCGTGCGCACGACCACGACCTCGAGATCGTCGTCATAGTCGATGCCGGTGATCTCGTCGTCCGGCCGCAGCATGTTCTGGTTGAGCAGGTAGCCGACGGCGAGCATCTCCGGATGGTCGCCGATCGTCATCATCGTGACGATCTCCTGCCCGTTGAGATAGAGCGTCAGCGGCCGTTCGTAGACAACCGCCGTCTCGACGACAGCGCCGGCGTGATCGACCCCTGTCACGGGCCTGCTGAGGCGCGGATCGTCGGGATCCGGCATGAGCGTCAATTCATTGAGTTGCGGCGGTTTTTCCATTTTCATCGGCAGTCTTCTCAGTCCCCGTTCCATCGTCATCCAATCGGCCCGATGCGACAAGGCCTTTTCCTCACTATGGTAACGCCGGCATCCTGAATAATCCCCGGTTCCGATGCCGCAGTGCACGCGCCAATGCGCGTCGTTTGTGTTGCATTGCAACATGGAAGCTGACACTGTTCACGGACAGCCGTTGATACTCTCATAAAGGATAGAGCAGATGACCGTTCTGGCCATGCAGAGCCACTGTTTCGAGGACCTCAGTGTCGGAATGCGTGAAGTTCTGTCCAAGACCGTCATGGCATCGGACGTGGTCGGTTTCGCCGAGGTGTCCGGCGACCGCAATCCGGTCCATCTGTCGGAACATTTCGCCGCGAAGACTCCTTTCAAGACCCGCATCGCTCATGGTCTCTACACGGCAAGTCTGATTTCGGCCGTGCTTGGCACGCGCCTGCCGGGGCCGGGCGCCATCTACATTTCCCAGACGCTCAATTTCAAGGCACCGGTCCGCATCGGCGATGTGGTCGACGTGACGGTCGAGGTGGTAGAGTTGATCGAGGAAAAGAAGCGGGCGCGGCTGCATTGCGAATGCACTGTGGACGGCAACGTGGTTCTCGACGGCGAAGCCTTGGTCATGGTGCCCCGCCGCGACAGCTCCGCTCCGGCGTAGTCGCATTGCGCACCCGGTCACGTGGGTGCGCGGGAGAACCGAAATGATCGAACGCATCATCGTTCCGGACGTCATGGAGCCGGTCAGTCATTATTGTCACGTCGTCCGGGCCGGCCCGAATGTCTGGGTCTCGGGCCTTGTCGGCATGAACGCCGACGGGTCAGTGCCAACGACCACCGTCGAGCAGTTCGACCTCGCGATGGACGTGATGGAGAAATGCCTCGATGCCGCCGGCGCTGGTGCGAGCGATGTCGTGAAAGTTCAGGTTTTTCTCACCGACATTTCGGAGCGGGCCTCGATCAATCCGCGTCGTGTCGATTTCTTCGAAGAACACCGGCCGGCCTCGACGCTGGTGGAAGTGTCCGCACTCGTCGACCCCCGCCTGACGGTCGAGATCGAATGTCAGGCCTATGTCGAACCGGCCTGACGCAAGCGGGGCCGCATAACTGTGAACGATTCGTCTTCCGTCCCTCCCGCACCGGACAATGATCCTGAGTCCGGAAACGAGGACACCGGACAACCCCAGGGCATCGAACGCTGGTCCAACGCCGCTCTGCTGGTCGCCGTCGCCTCTCTCGGGGCGATCGCCTTTTTCAACGCATTCGGTCTCGACACCCCGACAATCAATACGGTGCTCATGATCGGTATCATGATCTCCGGTACTGTGTTCTGGGCAATCCAGGCGCGCCAGCCCTGCCCCCATTGCGGTGCGCCCTACGGTTACGGTTTCCGCATCGTCAACGCGCACATCTGCCGGTCCTGCGGCGGCGACATCCGGGAGAAGAAAGAGACGTAGAAGAGCGCGGAACTCCACCGTCATTCCCGCGAAGGCGGGAATCCGGGAATGACAATTTCAAAGCCGCGTTTCCCGGACGCGATGCAGCGTGCAACGCTGCTTCGCAGATCCGGGACCTTTTCAATTGAAGGTCTGAGTTTTGTGCGGCCCCGGATCTCGCTTGCGCTCGTCCGGGGAACGGCGATCACAAAATCCCGCCCCGCGTACTGAACTCTACTCCGCAGCCGCAAGCTGCCCTGCCGGGACCACACGGGCGGCGCAGTACTTGAACTCCGGGATCTTGCCGAACGGATCAAGCGCAGCATTGGTCAGCAGATTCGCCGAAGCCTCGACAAAGGCGAAGGGAATGAAAACCACACCATCCGGAACGGCCGTATCGGCTCGCGCCTTCAGTTCGATGATGCCGCGCCGCGTCTCAACGCGCACGATCTCGCCCGCCGTGATTCCCAGCGCCCTGATCTGGGACGGCGACAGGCTGGCCGTCGCCTCAGGCTCGATCGCATCGAGATTGCTGGCACGCCGGGTCATGGCGCCGGTATGCCAGTGCTCGAGCTGGCGTCCGGTCGTCAGGATCAACGGGAACTCGTCGTCAGGCTGCTCATCAGGCGGAATAATGTCGGCCGGCACGAACTTGCCCAAGGTCGATTCCGTCGGGAAACCGTCGACGAAGACGATGTCGTCGCCGGGAAGATCCGGCGCCTTGCACGGATAGGTCACAGCGCTTTCGCGCTCCAGACGCTCCCACGTGATGTTATCGAGCGACGGCATGGCGAGTTTCATCTCGGCGAAGACGTCGCTCGGATGCTGGTAGTTCCAGTCAAGACCGAGGCGCTTGGCGATTTCCTGCGTCGTCCACCAGTCCGGTCGGGCGTCGCCCGGCGCATCAAGCGCCTTGCGGCCGATCTGGACCTGGCGGTTGGTGTTGGTGACGGTGCCGTCCTTCTCCGGCCATGCGGTCGCCGGCAGGATCACGTCGGCATACATCGCCGTCTCGGTCAGAAAGATGTCCTGAACCACCAGGTGCTCGAGTTTGGCGAGCGCGGCGCGGGCATGGGACACATCGGGATCGGACATGGCCGGGTTCTCGCCCAGGATGTACATGCCCCGGATCTCGTCGTTGTGGATCGACTCGACGATCTCGACCACGGTGAGGCCAGGGTTCGGATCGAGCTCGGCCTTCCAAAGATCCTCGAGCTTTGTCCGCACCGCGTCGTTCTCCGTCTTCATGTAATCCGGGAACACCATCGGGATCAGTCCGGCGTCGGATGCACCCTGCACATTGTTCTGCCCGCGCAGCGGATGCAGACCGGTGCCCTTACGGCCGACCTGGCCCGTCATGAGCGCGAGCGAGATCAGGCAGCGCGCATTGTCGGTGCCGTGAATGTGCTGGCTGACGCCCATGCCCCAGAAAATGATGGCGGCTTCCGCTTTTGCGTAGGTCCGCGCGACCGTGCGCAGAACATCCGGCTCGATGCCGCAGATTTCGGACATGGCTTCAGGCGTGAACTGGGAAAGGTGCGCCTTGAGTTTGTCGAACCCGTCGGTATGCGCCTGGATGTATTGCTCGTCGTAAAGCCCTTCTTCGACGATGACGTTCATCAGGGCATTGAGCATGGACACGTCACCACCCGGCTTGAACTGCAGCATGTGCGTGGCATGACGCTTCAGGCCGTGGCCGCGCGGATCCATGACAATCAGTTTCGCCCCGCGCTTGGCGGCCTGCTTGAAATAAGTGGCGGCAACCGGATGGTTCGACGTCGGATTGGCGCCGATGACGATGATGACGTCGGAGTCCTCCACCGCATTGAACGGCGCGCTCACCGCACCGGATCCGACCGTCTCCATGAGTGCGGCGACCGATGAGGCGTGGCACAGGCGCGTGCAGTGGTCCACATTGTTGGTCCCGAAACCGGCGCGAACCAGCTTCTGGAACAGGTAGGCTTCCTCGTTCGAGCACTTCGCCGAGCCGAAGCCGGCAAGCCCCTTGCCGCCATGCTCGTCCCTGATCGTCTTCAGCCCACCGGCAGCGAACTCAAGCGCCTCTTCCCAGCTTGCTTCACGGAAATGCGTATAGGGATTGGTCGGATCGAGATCCGGATCGGGTCCCTTGGGCAAGCCCTCCTTGCGGATCAGCGGAACGGTCAGGCGTTCGGGACTGTTGACGTAGTCGAAGCCGAAGCGGCCCTTTACGCACAGCCTGTTCTCGTTGGCAGGCCCGCCGGCGCCTTCGACATAGGCGATCTTGTCGTCGCGGATCTTGTAGGTGATCTGGCAGCCGACGCCGCAATAAGGGCACACGCTCTGCACTTCACGATCGGCTTCGCGGCTGCCAACGCCATTCTCGTCAACGATGCTCGAAGGCATCAGCGCGCCGGTCGGGCAGGCCTGGACGCACTCGCCGCAGGCCACGCAGGTGCTGTTGCCCATAGGATCGTCGAAGTCGAACACGATCTTCGAGTGGCTGCCCCTGCCCGCCATGCCGATAACATCGTTCACCTGGACCTCGCGGCAGGCACGGACGCAAAGGTTGCAGTGAATGCAGGCATCGAGATTGACCGCCATGGCCGGATGCGAGAGATCGGCCTCCGGCGCACCCCTGGTCGGAAAACGGCTCGACGTCACGCTCTGCGCATCGGCCCAGTGCCAAAGCGTGCTGGTCTGGTCATGGGCGTCCTGCCGCTCCGGCTGATCCGCAACGAGCAGTTCCATGACCATCTTGCGAGCGGTGGACGCCCGATCCGACTGGCTCGTGACGACCATGCCCTCGGTCGGCTTACGGATGCAGGACGCCGCCAGCACACGCTCACCCTCGATCTCGACCATGCAGGCCCGGCAGTTCCCGTCACCGCGGTAGCCGGCGGTATCGCGATAGCATAGATGCGGAATATCGGTCCCGGCCCGCTTCGCCACCTGCCAGATGGTCTCGTCAGGGCCCGCATCGACTTCCGTTCCGTCGAGGGTGAACTTGATCCTGTCACTCATGGGCTGATGCTCCGCAAAACTTTTCGAGGTGCCGTCTCATGCGGCGCCGGGTCGGAATTGATCCTCCCCGGTCAATATGGCCTTACAATTCGTCCCGGAAATACTTGAACACCGAATTCAGCGGATTCGGGGCCGCCTGACCCAGCCCGCAGATCGAGGCATCCATCATCGCTGTCCCGAGTTCGGACAGCAGGGTCTCATCCCACTTGTCTTCGCTCATCAGTTTGACCGCTTTTTCGCAGCCAACCCGGCATGGCGTGCACTGACCGCAGCTTTCGTCCTCGAAGAACCGGAGCAGATTGAGCGCGGCCGCCTTGATGCTGTCCTGTTCCGACAGGATGACGACGGCATGTGAACCCACAAGGCATCCGTATTGCTCGAGCGTACCGAAATCCAGCGGCAGGTTGCCCATGGATGCCGGCAGAATTCCGCCTGATGCACCGCCGGGAAGATAGCCCTTGAACGTGTGTCCGTCGGCCATGCCACCGCAATAGTCGTCGATCAGTTCGCGGACCGTGACACCGGCTGGCGCCAGAACGACGCCCGGCTCCTTCACGCGGCCCGATACGGAATAGGACCGCAGACCTTTGTGGCCTTCCTTGCCCTGATCGGCGAACCAGGCGGCACCCTTGGCCAGGATCTCCGGAATCCAGTAGACCGTCTCGACATTGTGAACGAGGGTCGGACGGTTGAAGACGCCGACTTGCGCGACATAGGGAGGACGGTGGCGCGGCAGACCGCGCTTGCCCTCGATGCTCTCGATCATCGCGGACTCTTCGCCACAGATATAGGCGCCCGCGCCGCGGCGCAGTTCGACGTATCCGGGCTCGATCACGCCGGCGCTTTCCAGTGCGGCAATTTCGTCGGCGAGAATTGTCAGGACTGCCGGGTATTCATCGCGCATGTAGATGAAGACCGTTTCCGCATCGACACCCCAGGCTGCGATGAGCATGCCCTCGAGGAACTGATGGGGTCGGGACTCCAGATAGTACCGGTCCTTGAACGTACCGGGTTCGCCCTCGTCCCCGTTGATGCACATGTAACGCGGACCGGAACCCGCGCGCACGAATTCCCATTTCTTGCCAGACGGGAACCCGGCACCGCCGAGGCCGCGAAGGCCCGCCTCGCCGAGTGTTGCAATCACGGAGTCCGGAGTGTGTTCGCCGCCGCGGCACGCCTTCAGCACGCTGTATCCGCCGTCTGCGGTATAGGCGCTGTAGTCCTGATATGCGGGAACCACCGGGCCGAGGGCACGGTCTGCAGCCGTCTTCAACAGGGTTTCTCCGTCAGCGTGATCGACATGATTGTGACCGACAACGGCGACCGGCGCCTGAGCGCAACGGCCCATGCAAGGCGCCGGCACCACGCGCACATCAGCCGGCGCGGCACCCTTCAGCTTTGCCAGCAGGTCCTGTGCACCCATCATTTCGCAGGTCAGGCTGTCGCAGACCCGGATCGTGACTTCGGCCGGGGCGTCCTCGCCTTCGCGGACGACATCGAAGTGGTGGTAGAACGTGGCCACCTCATACACTTCGGCCTGCGCGAGACGCATTTCATCGGCAAGCGCCGCGAGATGAGCCGCGCTCAGCGAACCGTATTGATCCTGGATCAGATGGAGGAACTCGATCAGATGATCCCGCCGGCGCGGACGCTCGCCAAGCAGCGCGCGAACCTCATCGACGGCATTCGCATCGACCTGCCGTCCCTTGGGAAACGGGCGCGCCCGGCCCCGCCTGCCGCTGCTGTCCTGTCGTCCGGGACGATCGACTTTGATCAACGTCCGCGTTCCCGGTCCACTCATGCCCTGTTCCCTTACTCGAAATTTCCCGCGCTTGATGAGTTTCCGGTTCACCCGGCTTCAAAAGCGACGTAAACATCGCCTGATGAACGGTTTTTCAGCCTACCGCAAACGTCATTTCGCTGACAAAACCGCCATTGTTCACATCAAAAGACCGCAAATTTCCTTTGCGGACACCCATTTGGTATATGGTATACCATGACTGAATCCAACGAATTTCTCGATCTCAAGGGCCTGCTTTGCCCGCTTCCCGTCCTCAAGGCGCGCAAGAAATTGCAGTCCATGGCGGCAGGCAGTGTCCTGCGCATCGAAGCGACCGATCCCGTGTCCGTGATTGACGTGCCTCACTATTGCAGCGAATCCGGGAACGAGTTGCTCAACCAGAACGAAGCAGACGGTGTCTACGTCTACGAAATACGGAAAGTCTGACCATGAATGAAGTCGGCACACTGACCCTCGTGGCCCTGCGTCGGCCGGAAGCGGCCTTCGTCGATGCCCGCCGAATAGACAGCGAGTGGCAGCCGCTCGGTTATCACGCGGCCCCCGATTTCGAAGGTGCGATTGAAGAATTCGATCAGTTCGAGGCCTATCTGAAGGAGTCCGGTGCAGAGATCATCCACCTGCCGGACGCCGAATCCCTGACACTGGACAGTCTTTATGTCCGCGATGCATTGATCGTCACGCCGCACGGCATCGTTCTTGCCAACATGGGCAAGCCCGCACGCCAGGGTGAACCTGCGATCAATGCGGAATTTCTCGAAGGCAGAGGCCTGACCGTCGCCGGGCGGATCGACGCGCCCGGCATGGTCGAGGGTGGAGATCTGGTCTGGATCGACGACAGGACTCTGCTTGCCGGACATACCTACCGGACCAACCCCGAGGGCATCGCACAGCTGCAGCGGATCCTCGGCGACGGTATCACCGTCCACAGCTTTCAGATGCCGCACTACAAGGGCCGGGACGATGTATTCCATCTGATGTCCGTGCTGAGCCCGATCGACACCGATCTCGCGCTGGTCTATCCGCCACTGGCACCGGTGGCTCTCATGGAATTCCTCGAGGCCCGGGGCATGTCATTCGTCGTCGTTCCGGACGAGGAATTCGAGTCCATGGGGTGCAACGTCCTGGCCACCGGCCCGCGGCGGTGCGTGATGGTCGCGGGCAATCCGGAAACGCAAAGGCGCCTGGAAGCAGCGGGCGCCGACGTGCACGTCATCGAAGCCGCCGAGATCTGCCGCAAGGGTGAAGGCGGGCCCACCTGCCTGACGCGCCCGCTATCCCGCGGCTAGCTGCTCTCGGACCCGGTCGTCGAACCCGACCTCTACGCCGGATCCGGTGACGAATACCGGACGCTTGATCAGGGCCGGATGCTGCGCCATCAGCGCGACCGCGTCATCGCCGCCAGCAACGGCCTTTTCCGCGTCGTCGAGACCACGCCACGTCGTGCCGCGGCGGTTGAGCAGCGTTTCCCATCCCGCAGCCTCGGCCCATTTCGCAATATCTTCGGCGCTGACGCCGTCAGCCCGGACGTCGAGGAAGCTGTGCTCGATCCCGTTTTCGTCCAGCCAGCGCCGGGCCTTGCGGCAAGTGTCGCAATTCTTCAGACCGTAAACCGTAATCATGTCCAGTCAGTCACTCCGTCAGACTAGGATCCCAACAAGCCACGGTCGGGATTGACCGACAGCGTAGTATCCTCTTCGAAGGCTGCGGCCGTATTCGCCGCCGAGCTGGTCTCGGCGAATGCCTTGACCAGTCCCTCAATGTGCGACCGGGGAATGTCCCGCGTGATGAACACGATACGCGTGCGCTGGTCATCATCCGGCCAACTGTCGAGCCTGACCGGCGGATGGAACACGTGCTGGACCGCGTGCACGACGACGGGCCTATCGGGCTCGTCCTCCAGCTTGACGATTCCCTTCATCCGCAGCATGTCGGCACCGAAATTGGCACGCAGCAGTTCCATGAACAGGTTGAATGAGCCGACATGCATCGCGCCGTCATTGACCACGCAATAGGCCGAAATGTGATCGTCATGCCGGTTGACGTCATGATGATGGTGGTGGTCGTGGTTCTCGGCATGCTCCGCATAGGCCTCTTCCTTGAGCCATCGCGCCACGTCCGGCGCTTTTTTGGCCGGATCCCAGAGCCCGGCATCGAACAGGGCACCGGCTTCAGCTTCGCCCTTCGCGGATTCCAGCATCGTCGCCGCCGGGTTGAGGGCAGACAACCGGGCTTTCAACGAGGCAAGAATTTCAGGATCACTGCCGTCCGGCATGTCCGTCTTGCTGAGCACGATCCTGTCGGCAACCGCGGCCTGCTTGACCGATTCCGTATGCGCGTCGAGCGTCGCCAGGCCGTTGATCGCATCGATCACCGTGACGATGCTGTCCAGCCTGTAGCGCAGCACGAGATAGGGATGGCTCATGACCGTGTGGAGGATCGGCGCCGGATCCGCCAGGCCGGTCGTCTCGATCACCACCCGGTCGAAAGTCTTGATGGAACCCTCGTCGCGCCGCTGCAACAGATCCTCAAGCGTGTTGATGAGGTCGCCCCGGATCGTGCAGCACAGACACCCGCTGGACAGTTCCATGATGTCTTCATCCGCGGTCTCGACGAGCAGATGATCAAGGCCGACTTCTCCGAATTCATTGATGATGACGGCAGCATTCGCCAATGCCGGATCGGCCAGCAGCCGATTAAGCAGCGTGGTTTTGCCGCTGCCGAGAAAACCGGTGAGAATCGAAACCGGAATCGGCGCGCGCATGTCCTGTTCAGCGGCTTTGGTCATCGGGAATTGCTCCTTCGGTGCCGGTGCTGTCCGCTGCGATCCTGCCCGAAAGCATGAGCGCGCCGACGACGATGGCCGCACCGAGATACTGGTTGGCGGAAAGCCGTTCGCCCACCAGTATGCCCGCAGCGGCGATCGTGACAACCGGTTCGATATTGAAGAATGGCGTAAGGCGCGACACCGGCGCGAACCGTACGGCGTTGAACATGCCAAGATAACCACAGACATAGAGTAGACCGAGGCCGACCAGCGGCAAGATCGCGGCGTCCATCACCGGGAGCGATGACGGGTCGAGCCAGGCGCTCCCTCGCCCGAAATGCCAGGCGACCGCGAACATGACCGGGGTGCCGATGACGTGGATGGCGAACGCGCTCGCGGTTTCGTCAACCGCACCGGCCAGACGCCGCGCGCAGAAGAAAATGGTCGTCGCGGAACAGACCGCGCCAAGCGCAAGCGCAATGCCGCGCCAGTCAAGGCTGCCGAGGGACGGACCGATTGAAATTACGACACCGGAGAAGGCAAGCAGGGCCACACTCAGTCTGACGAGGCCTATGCGATCGCCTTCGAGCAGCGGAGAAAGCAGAAGGACGACCAGTGGGAATGTGTAGAGGATCGTGACCGAGAGGCCGACCGGAATAAACGCCACCGATGACAGGTAGCACAGGCTCATGGAAACGGTCGCCGCCGTGATCCCGGCGAAAGGCAGCCAGTTGCCGCGCCCCACGGAGATCCGCTTGCGCAGCAGGATAACTGCTACGCCAGTCACAAGAACAAGCGCCGCCGATCGGGCGAACACGGACTCGACCGGAACAATTCCGAGTTGGTCGAGATAGGCTGTCAGCGGCGGGTTGAGCCCGAAGCTGGACGCAGAAAACAGAGCGAGCCCAATTCCGGTCGCGAGCGGGCGGGATTTATCTGTCATGAACGGAGTTGAACAGCGTCAGGCGCCCGAGTCGACGTCTGAATGGCGGTCAGTTCTGCTGCGACGAAAAATTCTGGGTCGCACTGACCTGCTTCTTTTTCCTCGGCTTCTTCTTCTTTTTCTTGGTTGCCTTCTTTTTCCGACTCTTCTTCTTGACCGCCTTCTTCTTTTTCCGGCTCTTCTTTTTGACGGCCTTCTTCCGCTTGCCTTTCTTTTTCACCACCCGCTTCTTTTTCTTCTTCTTTTTGGCCTTCTTCTGCGCGGCCTTGCGTTTGCGCTCCTGCTCGGCAAGCACCGATGCCGGCGGCTTGAACGCATCGGGCGAGAACAGCGTGCACGATGTATTCTGTTTCTTCAGGTGATCGCAGACATGCTGGGCCTGTTCCTGATCGAAACCCGACATGATCGCCGCGAGCCCGCCAGCCCTGTAGTCCTTGACCACAGCGCCCCGCCCCGCATAGACAACATTGCGCAAGGCGAGCAGGTTCTCGCTCATCACCTGATAGGCCGCTTTCGCGTTCGGAAACCGGCCGAAATCGACACCCCAGCCGCGGACCTGCCAGTAGCCCGCGACACGCACGGCCGCACGCTTCTTGCAGACCACGGGCTGCATGTTCTTCGGCGTCCGCTGGAAGAAGCCGCCATTCGAGAACTGCCCGACCTTCTTGCCGTCCTTGCCGTTCTTGGCAAATCCGCCCTCAAGCGAATCCTTTGCCAGCTTCATCCTGCTCCAGCCGGATTGCGAACCCATGATCACGGCAACGAGGCGGCGGCCGTTACGGGTAGCGGACGCCACCAGATTGTATCCCGATGCGCAGATGAAGCCGGTCTTCATGCCGTCGGCTTCTTCCATATGCTTCAGCAGACTGTTGCGTGCCCGGAAGTTGCGCCTGCCGATCTTGACCGACTGCATCTTGAAATAGCGGGCATGTTCCGGGAACTGGTCGATGATCGCCTGTGCCAGCAATCCCATGTCCCTGGCCGTCGTCACCTGCCTTGGGTCCGGCAATCCGTGCGGATTGGCAAAATAGGATCCCGACATGCCGAGGCGGCGTGCCCATGCGTTCATCAGCTTGACGAAGCGCTCCTCGGATCCCGCGACCGCTTCTCCGAGCGTAACAGCCAGATCGTTGGCCGAACGCACGATCACAGCCTGCAGCGCCTTGTCGACGGAGATCTTTGAGCCGACCGGCAGACCAATCTTGCTGGGCGGCTGGGCGGCGGCGTTGCGTGTGACTTCAATTTTTGTATCGAGAGAAAGCTTGCCGTCACGGATCGCATGAAACGTGAGGAATGCCGTCATCAGCTTGGTCAGGGAGGCAGGATACCAGGGCGCTCCGGGCTGCTCTGCATGAACGACTTCGCCGGTCTCCGCGTCGAACACAAGCAGCGGCGCAGCCGCAACAGGCTCCGGTCGCAATGCCGACAAGGCAAGTGCGCACGCGAAAATGACCGGTAACCTGAAACGCAACATCCGCGACCCCGCTGAATCAGCATGCAGTATGATCTGGTCACCACCAAAGGGAAACCCTCCAGTTGGAGATTGACACAGAGTTTTTTTGTCACGGGTCCACCGTCACCGCAAACAGGGCATAATCAGGGCATGCGAGCAGCACTATCGATGTACGACCTTCCCGAGGTCGCGCACAATAATGACGAATTGTGGCAGGCAATAGCCGCTGCGCTCTCACGTGCCGGCATTGATGGCGTGCCTGATTCGCTCGACCGGACAGCCGCGCCGATGGATCTCTGGACGGCCGACGACCTCCTGCTCGCACAGACCTGCGGCTATCCTCTGACACATGCTCTTGCCGGCAGGGTACGCATTGTGGCGACACCCTGTTATGCCGCACCCGGCTGCGAGGGACCCGACTATTGCAGCGTGGTAGTCGCAAGATCCGACGGCCCCCGAACAGTCGATGCGTTGCGTGGCTGCCGCGCTGCCTATAACAGCACAGACTCCCAGTCCGGTTATGCCGCGTTCCGCGCACTCGTCGCCCCCCTTGCGGACGGGGGCTCCTTCTTTTCCTCCACCATCGAGACCGGCGGCCACGCAGAATCGCTCGACGCCGTCCGGACAGGGCGGGCCGATGTGTGCGCCGCCGATGCCGTGACGTTCGCGCTGATTGCCCAACATCGTCCCGATGCGGTTGCGGGTCTCTGCGAAATTGCGCGAACGCCGACGGCTCCGGGTCTTCCCCTGATCACATCGGGTTCCGCGCCGGACGACACGCTGGCGGCCCTACGTGCGGCGCTCCGGGAAGTTGCCGAACAGAGCGACCTCGCCGACACTCGCGATGCGCTCTTGATGACCGGATTCGAGGTCCTGAGCGACGACGCCTATGACCGGATCCTCGACATGGAGCAGAACTGCCGAAGCCTCGGGTATCCGCACCTCGTTTAAGGTCTCGCGGTGATACCAGTCGCCCGGCCCACCCCCTCCCCGCGCAAAGTCACGATGACGCTGAACCTGTTTGCCGCTATAGTTTCTTCAGGCGGCAGAACCATGGCGCGCCCGAAGATGTAACTGCCGCGGGGAACGAACGGGCGCGACCGGAACGTTCAGGGAGTGAAAAAAATGGCCATGGACCAGGACATTCACGTCACAGTCAATTTGTCCGATTTGCAGCTTTCCCCGGTATCCGAGGAGTTGATCCAGAAATATGACATTCCGACGGAGACCCACGGAGCCGTCATCACGTCGGACGGGGATCTACAGGGCGGCGTCATCTCCAGGATGCAGTCCGACAGGTACGAGCTTTTCGTGACATCACCCGAGGACGTCGCACGCGGCGTGGACAAGATGAAGAACCTCGGCGACGACACGGCTCTTTTCAGATTCAACAAGCGCAACGACAGCTACAGCTGGATCAAGGTCCGTATCGCCAGTTAGCCCGCGTTGCTGACAGTGATAAGTTCAATATACAAAACATGATTTTCACTATAACGTACGTACCGGGAGAGGATCAGGAGTAAGAAGATTCTGCCCAAAAATGTCGTTTCCGGCGCATGAGCGAGTTGTTCTAGCGCGTTAATATGGAAGCGGTGAGAAAGACAAGAGCGGGAAACGCAACGGTGAGTGCAAGGGGAGACGTTTATTCTGACGTGTTTTGCGCGACCTCCGGGTCTGGCGCCGTTGCTCCGCTATTCTCATTCAAGTCTGCTTTCGGCACTCCGCTTGCCGGCAGCACATTCATTGCCCTCGAGTCATCGTATGCCGCCGTGCCGGGCACGGCCGGTATCCGGTGTCTGAGCGGGTTATGAACTCACGACGACTGTCTGTGTCACATTGGGAGCAATAAACATGTCAGACAAGAAACACCTGCTGAATAGGGACAAGAGGAGGTACATGCTGCCTTCCGAACGTGCGTGGGGGGCTGAGACACACGCCTACCTGCCGGAGCTGTGCGACCAGCTCAATGTCGGAAAGATCCAGCGCCGCGACTTCCTGCGCCAGGCCTGCCTGCTTGGCATGACAGCGACAACCGCTTACGCGATGGCCGACGTGCTGACCGGCGAGACCGCGCTCGTCCCACCGGCAATGGCGCAAACGCCGAAGCCGGGCGGAACCCTGCGGGTTTCCATGCGCGTTCAGGAAATGACCGATCCGGCAAGCTTCGACTGGGTTGAGAAGTCGAACGTCGCCCGCTTCATCGTCGAGCACCTGACCCGCACGAAGTCCGACAACGTGACCGTGCCGTATCTCGCTGAAAAGTGGGAAGCGTCAGACGATCTGAAGACCTGGGTCTTTAGCCTTCGCAAGGGCATCAAGTGGTCGAACGGTGACGACTTCACGTCCGCTGACGTCGCACACACCGTCAACCGCTGGCTCGATCCTGCGACCGGTTCGTCCAACCTCGGCCTGTTCGACGCCATGGTCGAGCAGTACGACACCGGCGAAAAGGACAAGGACGGCAAGGCGAAGATGGCCAAGCGCGGCATCAAGGGCGCCGTCGAGGTCGTTGACGATCACACCATCAAGTTCAACCTGAAGCAGGCCGCACTGGCGATTCCGGAAAACTTCTACAACTATCCGACCGCCATCGTGCACAAGGGCTTCGGCAAGGACTACGATGCCGACCTCTCGAAGAACCCGATCGGTACGGGTGCGTTCAAGCTGGTCGATTTCGGGGTTGGCGAGAAGGCCATCCTCAAGCGCGATCGCGACTGGTGGGCCGGACCATTCCACCTCGACGAGATCCACTATTTCGACCACGGCGAAGACACCAACGCCTGGGTCGCGGCTCTCGCCTCCAAGCAGGTCGACATGGTTTATCGTCTGCCGGTCGAGGCCATCGACACGGTCAAACGGGTACCGGGCCTCGAGCTGGCACCGCAGACCACGGCCCAGACCGCGGTCATGCGCTTCCGCGTCACCGAGAAGCCCTTCGACAACAAGAAGGTTCGCCAGGCGATCGCAGCCTGCATGGATCACGAGGAGATCAACCAGGTTGCCTTCCGCGGTCTTGGCGTCGCGGCGGAAAACCACCACGTCTGCCCGATCCATCCGGAGTATGCCAAGCTCCCGGCGCTGAAGCGCGACCCGGAGAAGGCGAAGGCACTTCTCAAGGAAGCCGGTTTCGAAGGTGGTCTCACGGTGGAAATCGCCAACGGCGATACCGAGGGTCCGTGGATGACGGCAGCGTGCTCGACCTTCAAGAAGCAGGCCGAGGCCGCAGGCATCACCATCAACATCAACAAGATGCCCGCCAACCAGTACTGGGAAGTCTGGGACAAGGCGCCGTGGGGTTACACGGCGTGGACGCACCGTCCGCTTGGTACCATGGTTCTGTCGCTGGCCTACCGTGCCGGCGTGCCGTGGAACGAAGCCGCCTACGACAATCCCGAGTTCGACAAGGCCCTCAACGAGGCCGAGGCCGAACTGGACGTCAACGAGCGCAAGAAGAAGATGGAAGTCTGCCAGAAGATCCTGCAGGACGACGCCATCATTCCTCAGCCGTTCTGGCGCACCGTCAACAAGGCGGTCAGCACTCGGGTGAAAGGCCACGTAACGCACCCGACGCTGTACCACCAGTTCCACAACGTGTGGCTGGACGACGCATAAACACTGTTGCCGGGCGGGGCTCACAAAAGTCCCGCCCGGTTTTCTCCTGGATGTGCGCTTCGGCAAGGGGGTTGCCGAACAGACGGTGACAAGGAGGCGCACCGTAACAACAACCTGGGTGGGGAAATTAGATGCTCAAGATGATCGGACGGCGGCTCGGCACAATGTTGCTGATCATGCTCGTCGTCAGTGTGCTTCTCTTCCTTATGAATGAGGGCGACCCGAGGCTGGTGGCGCGCAGCGTCCTTGGCCCGTATGCACAGCCGGAGCAACTGCAGGCCTGGATCGAACAGAACGGTTACGACCGAACGATGTTCGTCCGCTATTTCGACTGGGTGTTCCGAATCTTCCAGGGCGACCTGGGCGACTCGATAATCTACAAGAAGCCGGTAAACGAGATCTTCTGGGGCCGTCTAGCCAACACAGGCATTCTGGCCGGTATTACGTTCTTCCTGATGGTGGTCCTGGCGCTGGTTCTCGGCGTCCTGGCCGGCATGAAGGAAGGCTCGGCCCGCGATCGTTTCATCTCCTTCATCTCGATCTTCACGACGTCGATCCCGGAATATGCCAGCGCCGTCATCCTGGCCGGCATCTTCGTTTTCTGGCTCGGCTGGCTGCCCGGCACGAGTTCGATGACCAGCGGCTTCAATCTCGTCGAACTGATCCTGCCGGTGATGGTGCTGACACTCTACGGCTTCGGCTACGTGGCGCGCATGACCCGCGCCTCCATGGCCGAAGTCATGACATCCAACTACATCCGGACGGCCATTCTGAAAGGCATCCCCTACAAGCGGGTGATCATGAAGCATGCGCTGAGGAACGCCCTGATCGCGCCCTTCACAGTGATCATGCTGCAGTTCAACTGGCTGCTCTCCGGTGTCGTCGTGACCGAGTTCGCATTCGGGTACAAGGGTTTCGGCGCCCTTCTCCTGGAAGCGGCATTGCGGCGCGACATCTTCGTCATTGAAGCCGCCGGGATCGTGGCGGTGTTCGTCGCGGTTGCCACACAGACCATTGGCGACCTTGCGTACACCTACCTCAATCCACGCATCCGGTTCAGCTGATAGGGGGACGACGAAATGACTGACATCACTGAACCTGCCTCCACGACACCGGCAAAAGCACCACCCAAGATCGTCCAGTGGCTGAAGGCCGTTGCACTTTTGCGCGAAAGCTGGGTCGGCTCGCTTGGCGCCATCATCGTGGGCGGCTTCTTCCTCATGGCCATTCTTGCTCCGCTGATCGCTCCGTTCGATCCGAACCAGCCGATCCTGCCGTTCGCCCTTCCGGGCGCCGCGGCGCCGGATGGCGGCACCTTCTGGCTCGGAACCGATCATCAGGGCCGGGATATCCTGTCCCGGATCATCTTTGGTGGACAGCGGGTGCTGTTTTACGCCACCGCAGCCACCTTGTCGGCCTATGTGGTCGGCATCCTGATGGGCCTTTACGCCGGGTATTACCGCGGCTGGGTCGACGAGGTGATCTCGTTTGTCGCAAACGTCATCCTGTCGTTCCCGGTCATGGTCCTCTACGTCCTGATCATCGCCAAGCTCGGCGCCTCCGGTGCCAACATCATTCTGGCGGTCGTCTTCGCAAGTTCACCGGGCATCATGCGAATCGTGCGCGGCCTGACACTGGACATCGCAACGCGCGAATACGTGACGGCGGCAGAGACACGCGGCGAGACCCCGTTCTATATCGCCGTGGTCGAAATCCTGCCAAACGCCCGCGGGCCGCTGATCGTCGATTTCTGCCTTCGCATGGGCTACACGACGATCACCATCGGCGCCCTCGGCTTCCTGGGCCTCGGCCTGCCGCCTCCGGATCCGGACTGGGGCGGAATGATCACGGAAACCCGCGCATTCATCACCGGCGGTTTCCCGCATATGGCGATCATTCCCGCTATTGCCGTGTCAATGCTCGTCCTCGGTTTCAACATGCTGGCCGACGGCATGCGTGAAGTGGCGACACGTGACTGATGAGAGACCCGCGGCCCCGGATATCCGGGGCCGCGGATTTGTTTTGGCGACAACACAACGACAAGAACGATTCGGTTCGAAGCGCGCGGCGCGGCGCCGCACGAAGGCCGGACAAGTTTAAGGGGAACAATCGTGAGTGACACACAGCCTGTCCTTGAATGCAACAATCTGTGTATCTCGTATTTCGTGCGCGCCGGTGAGATCCCGGCCGTGGTCGACTTCAACCTCAAGCTGATGCCCGGCGAGGCCCACGGCATCGTCGGCGAATCCGGTTGCGGCAAGTCCACGGTGGCGCTTGCCATCATGAACTACATGGGCTCGAACGGCGGCATTGTCGGCGGCGAGATCAAGTTCCAGGGACGCGACATGCGCACCATGTCGGAGGAAGAACTCCGGCAGATCCGCGGTTCCAAGATCTCCATGGTCTATCAGGAGCCGATGGCGTCCCTGAACCCGTCCATGCTGCTGGGTGAACAGTTGGCGGAGGTGCCGCTTTACCATGAGGACGTGACCCGGGAGGAGGCCTTCGACCGCGCCGAGCAGATGCTCGCGAACGTGCGCCTGCCCGATCCCGCTCGCCTTATGGGTTCTTACCCGCACCAGATCTCCGGCGGCCAGCAGCAGCGCGTGGTCATCGCGATGGCGCTCCTGTCGAACCCGGCCCTGCTGCTCCTCGACGAGCCGACGACAGCGCTCGACGTGACCGTCGAGGCCGGCATTGTCGAACTGATCAAGGACATTTCGTCCGAATTCGGCACGTCGATGATCTACATCTCGCACAACCTCGGCCTGATCCTGGAGACCTGTGACCGGCTGACGGTCATGTATTCGGGCGAGGCCGTCGAGGTCGGCGACATCGAGACCGTGTTCAACAACATGCGCCACCCGTATACCCGCGGTCTGTTCTCCTCGATCCCGGTCCCGGGCGCAGACAAGAACGCGCGGCCCCTGACCTCGATCCGCGGCCAGCTGCCGCTGCCGCACCAGAGGCCGAAGGGCTGCTATTTCGGCCCGCGCTGCGACTATTATGACGAACCGCGCTGCAACGCCGGGCGTCTTCCAATGGAAGAGGTCACGCCGAACAGCAACCACTTCGCCCGCTGCATACGCGTTCACGAGATCGACTGGGAGGCTGCCAAGCCCAAGCCGATCGAGCGCGAAGAGATCGCCCCGGGTGACGTGGTGCTCAGGGTCGAGGACCTGAAAAAGCACTATGAGGTCCAGAAGTCGGGTCTGCTGTTCGTGGGCGACACGACAACGGTCAAGGCCAATGAGGATCTGACCTTCCGGGCCCGCGAAGCCGAGACCGTCGCCATCGTGGGTGAGTCCGGCTGCGGCAAGTCGACCTTCGCGAAAGTCCTGATGGGGCTCGAGGAATCGACCGCCGGTTCCGTGCATCTCGGCAACCTGGAACTCGGCTCCTTGGCCGTAAAGGACCGCGACGAAAAGACGGTCGCGAGCCTCCAGATGGTGTTCCAGAACCCGTTTGACACGCTCAACCCCAGTCACACGGTCGGTTCGCAGATCGCCCGCGTGATCAAGAAGTTCGGTGTCGAATCGGATTCCGGCAAGATCCAGGACCGGGTCTACGAACTGCTCGACATCGTCAAGCTGCCGAGAGACTTCGCGCTCAGGCGTCCGCGCCAGCTGTCCGGCGGTCAGAAGCAGCGTGTCGGCATCGCACGTGCCTTTGCCGGCAACCCGAAAGTCGTGATCGCGGACGAGCCGGTCTCGGCACTCGACGTGTCGGTTCAGGCAGCGGTTACCGAGCTTCTGATGGACATCCAGCGTGAGCACAGAACGACGCTTCTGTTCATCAGCCACGATCTCTCGGTCGTCAGATATCTGTCTGACCGCGTCGTGGTGATGTATCTGGGCCAGATCATGGAGAAAGGGTCGACGGAAGAAATCTTCGCGCCGCCCTATCATCCCTACACCGAAGCCCTGCTTTCGGCCGTTCCGATCGCCGACACCAAGGTGGAGAAGCGCAAGATCGTGCTTGAGGGCGAAATCCCCTCGCCGCTCAATCCGCCGAAGGGCTGCCCGTTCTGCACGCGCTGCCAGTACGTGATCGAAGGTTTGTGCGAAACGACACCGCCGCCGCTCAAGGAATTCGAGCCGCGTCATGTCATCGCCTGCCACCTCGACCACGACACGCTGCGCAACATGAAGCCTGTCATCCAGATTGAAGACGATGACGGCGACAGTGCACCGAAGGCCGATCCGGTCGCCGAAATGGCCGCCGCGGCCGGCGCGTCTCCGGCGCCGGCTGCAGCATCCGATCCGGCGCCTGCGACCGGCGGAGATGTTGGCCTGGCGGAAGCCGATGACCTGAAGCGAATCAACGGCGTCGGCGGCGTGCTCGAGGAGAAGCTGAACGCGCTTGGCGTCACCACTTTCGCACAGATCGCGGCCTGGACGGCTGATGACATCGCCCAGATGGACGACAAGCTCGACTTCAAGGGCCGGATCGAGCGCGAGGAGTGGATCGAACAGGCGAAAAAGCTGTCAGGTCAGTAGATCCAGCAGATACGGGACTCAGAGCCGCCGGGCATTCGCCCGGCGGCTTTTTTTGAGCCCGTCACTCCGACGCAGACAGCCATTCCAGGAACTCGACAGCCGATGGATTCGCTTTGGAGCGTTCTGTAAGGCAGGCGAAGTAACCGCGGGGAGTTTCTATGCGTCTTTCCGTAACCGGCGTGAGCTGCCCCAGATCGAAGTGGTCCTGCAGCAGCGTCTCCCAGCCCAGGATGATCCCGTCGCCGTTCAAAGCCGCCTGCAAATAGACCATGAAGCTGGTGAATTTCTGCTCCGAGGTCGGCGCGCGCGGCGTCAAACCGGTTCCGGCAAAGAAGGTGAGCCAATCGTCGCCGTGAATGCCCCTCGTCAGATAGAGCAGGGTTTGATCCGATAAGGCGGCCAGGTCGTCTCCGACTGTGGCGGCGAGGTCCGGCTGAGCCACGGCGACAAGTGTTTCACGAAAGATCTCGGCATTCCTGAAACCCGGCAACCGGTCGGGATGGTCGAACACCACAACGATATCGGTGTCCGCCCCGTAGGCATCGTTCTGGTCCCGCGAGATCAGTTCGATCGAAATGTCGGGATTGGCCGCGCGAAACGAGGGCAACCGTTTCATCAGATAACAACTCGCAAAACCGATGGTCGTGTTGACCGTGACGGTATTGCGGTCCGGTCGGCGACGAACCTGTTCGACGGCGCTGCTCACCTGCAGGATGCCGCCCGCAATGGCGCGGTACAAGGCCTCGCCCTCGCGAGTGAGCGTGGCATGCGGGCGTGTGCGCTGGAGGAGTTCGATGCCGAGGTCGGCTTCCAATTCTGCGACACGGCGGCTGATCGCCGGTTGCTGCACGTTCAGTTCGCTTGCGGCACGAGTGAAACTGCGGTGCCGCGCAACAGCCTCGAAAGCGGTCAGCAGCTTCCAGTTCGGCGTGAGCATACTATTCTCCCAGGGAATGCTGAGAATAAGTTTTTTCAGCGTTCCTCCACCAAATCAACAAGAATACGCTCCACTGGAAGATTCAACATTCCAGCAGCGAGGGGCAGATGTCTGACCAGGCTGGGGATCAAGCGGTCGCGGCAGGCGACGCGAAGGAATGGAACTGGAATCCGGACCTGCCCATTCCGGTCAGTCCGGTGTTTTCCTGGCCGCCCCGCCCGGTAGCTGCGGCGAGATGGCTGGCGGGCTACTGGCTGGCAATCTCTTCGGTCGTCCTGGAACTGGCGCTCGCCGTCTGCGTCTGGTGGCTGACGCAGCCGTCATGGGAGGTGATGCAGAATTTCGCGCCGGGCTGGGTACTGACGATCTGGCTGCGCAACGTCGCGCTGCTGACGCTCGTGGCGGGATCACTGCACATTTGGCTCTGGCACGTGCGTGGGCAAGGGCGGAGCAACAAGTTCGACCCGCGCGACATGGCGCACGACAGCGGCCGGTTCACCTTCCGCAACCAGGTACAGGACAACATCTTCTGGTCGCTCGCCTCCGGGGTGACAATCTGGACGGTCTATGAGGTCGGATATTTCTGGCTTGCCGCGAACAACTTCGCCCCGGTCCTGCGTCTGGCCGAGGTGCCGTTCTGGTCGGTGTTGTGGTTCATGCTGATCCCGCTCTGGGCGTCGTTCCACTTCTACTGGGTGCACCGGCTGTTGCATTGGCCACCGATGTATCGCTGGGTCCACAGTCTGCACCACCGCAACATCAACATCGGTCCGTGGTCGGGACTATCGATGCACCCGGTCGAACACGCGATCTACCTCTCCTCGATCCTGATTCACGTCATTGTGCCGTCGGATCCGATCCACGTTCTTTTTCACCTTTACAATCTTGCGCTCAACCCGGCCGTGTCTCATTCGGGATTCGAGGCGCTGCTTGTGAAAGGGCGCGACCGGATGGCTCTCGGCGATTTCTTTCACCAGCTTCATCACCGCTATTTCGAGTGCAATTACGGAACGGCCGAAGTCCCGTGGGACGTGGTGTTCGGTTCATTCCACAACGGCACGCCCGAGGCCGACCGGCGAATCCGCGACCGCAAGCGGAAACTGGGGCGCTGAAATGAAGCGGTTCTGCAAGGTCGCCGAAAGGAACGGGTCGTGAAGGCCGAGGCTGCGGTCCTATACGGTACTGGCCAGGAATTGCGCTGCGAAACCCTCGACCTCGACCCGCCCCGGCAGGAAGAGGTGCTGATCCGCATGGGGGCCGCAGGCGTTTGCCACTCGGACTACCATGTCATTTCCGGTCAGGCGGGACATGATTTCCCGGTTGTGCTTGGACACGAAGGTGCTGGCGAGGTGATCGCTCTCGGCGACGGCGTCAAAGATTTCGCCCCTGGCGATCACGTCGTCCTGAGCTGGATTCCGTATTGCGGCGACTGCTTCTTCTGCACCCACGATCAGACCCACCTGTGCCAGACCTACAAGAGCCCGCTCTGGGACGGCACGATGATGGACGGCACTTGCCGGTTCTCGAACGCGCATGGCCCGGTGCGGCATCTGTCGATGCTGGCGTGCTGGGCCGATCACGTGGTGGTTCCGCGGGAAAGCTGCGTCCGGATCGACAAGGCGGTGCCCTTCGAGATCGCGGCCCTGCTCGGTTGTGCAGTGACCACCGGGGTCGGTGCCGTGCTGAACCGTGCGAAGGTTGCATCCGGGTCGAGCGTCGCGGTCATCGGCGCGGGCGGGGTCGGCCTGTCGATCATCATGGGTGCGAAACTGGCAGGCGCCTCGCGCATCATCGCCATCGATGCGGCTGAGGAAACGGAGGCGAAAGCGCGAGAACTCGGCGCGACCGATTTCGTCCTGGCCGGCGAAGATGTCGCCGCGCGGATCGCGGACATCGCCATTCATGGTGCCGACCACGTCTTCGAAGCCGTCGGAAAACGGGCCCTCCAACGGGCCGCCATCGACCTCTGCCGGCCCGGCGGGAAAGTCACCTTTGTCGGCATGGACGCGAATGACGCCACCATCGACCTTCCCACCACCGGCATCACGAGATCCGAGATCACCGTCACCGGCTCGATCTTCGGATCCGCCTGCACCACACGCGACTTTGCGGCCTACGCTCAGCACTACCTCGACGGTATCCTGCCCATCGACAGGCTGATCGGGCGGCGCTACCGGCTGGACCAGGTCAACGAGGCGAACCGCGACATGCTTGCGGGCAAACCCGGACGCGGCGTGATCCTGTTCGACGGGGCGGCGTCATGACCGATGCCGCCCTGACACGGCTGGCCCGCTTCGTCGCCGAAGACCCGCTGGAGGCCGATGCCGAGACCCTGTCGGTGATGCGCGACGGGGTGATCGACACTCTTGGGTGCATCCACGTGGGAACCCGGACCGAGGTGGCAAGCAGGGCCCGCGCCGCCGTGTGCGCAATGGGAGCGGAAGGCATCTCCGACGTCATCGGCACAGACATGCGTACGTCCCGGCCACAGGCAGCCTTTCTCAATGCCGTTGCCGGTCATGCTCTCGATTTCGACGACTGGGAAATCCCGGGCAACACACATCCTACGGTCGTACTGTTGCCGGCAATGCTTGCGGTCGCGTCGCCGCAGACAACGGGTCGCGACCTGGCATGCGGCTATCTCGCCGGGTTCGAGGTCATCGCGCGGCTGGGCGAAGGTCTGAACTTCGAGCACTACGATTCAGGCTGGCATTCAACCGCCACGCTGGGCACCCCCGGCGCCGCGGCGGCCTGCGCGCGGCTGATGGGACTGTCGGCAACCGAAACCGCGCATGCGATGTCCCTGGCCATCAGCACGGCCAGCGGCTTTACCTGCCAGTTCGGCTCGCACGCCAAACCGATCCAGGCCGGGTTCGCCGCGCGCGCCGGGGTAGAAGCCGCCTGTCTCGCGGGCGCCGGGCTGACGGGTCAGACACACGTGCTGGACCACCCGCGCGGCAATGCGGCGCTGATGGGCGGACTTGTGCCGGACCGGCTTGAGGCTGCGCTGGACAAGCTCGGGCGGGGTTATGCGCTGGCCGAACACGGGCTGGTGCTGAAACCGTGGCCCAGTTGCGGCTACACCCATAGGATCATGACGTGTGCGCTCGAAATGCGAAAACGCCTGTCGCCGGACCGGATCGCCCGGATCGATCTGCATCTGCCGGACTTCCATGCTGCCGTGCTGCCGTTCCAGCAGCCCACGTCCCGCGCAGAAGCCATGTTCAGTCTGCCTTTCGTCACTGTCATGGGTCTCCTGCGCGGCGGACTGAACCTGTCCGATCTCGATGGGCGTGCCTGGCACAGTTCCGAAGTCTCGGCGCTGGTCGAGCGAACCCATATGCATCCGTTTGCGCCCAGGAGGCCGGACCTCAACTATTCCGCGGACGATCCCGATCGCATGGTGGTGACCCTGACCGACGGACAGATTGTTGAAGAGTCCTGCACATATCCGCTCGGTGCACCTCAAGCACCGATGAGCGCCGAACAGCTCTGGAAGAAGTTCGAGGCCAACGCCGGCGCGGTTTCCGACGTCTGGAACACAAGGCTGCGCAACTGGCCTGAAGAGACCGCCATTCAGTCACTCCTTACCGACCAGGGATCAATCCGATGAGCAGAGCAAGAGGCGGGCGTGCCGCACGCCGGGCCGAACGCCAGGACGGGGCAGGATCCGGCCCAACCACCTCCATCTGGCCCGGCATCGACGGCGGGCAATACCGGCCGCTCACCGCGGAGGGCATCGATGCCATTCACCGGACCGCCCTGCGCATACTGGCCGAAGTCGGGCTGGCCAGCGCAACGCCACGGTGTATCGAGACGATCCTCGAGGCGGGCGGTTCGGTCTCGGAGACAGGGCGGCTCCTGTTCCCGCCGCAAATAGTCGAACAGGTCCTTCGAACCGCGGGCCGCGGCTTCACGCTCTACGGCCAGCGCCCCGAGTATGATCTCGACCCCAGCGGCACCCGCATCCATCTTGGCACCTCCGGCGCGGCCGTGCACATCGTCGACAGCGAGACCGGAACCGTGCGCGACAGCACGCTGGCCGACCTTCACGATATGGCGCGGCTCGCTCAGGCCCTGCCCAATATCCACATGTTCCAGCGCACGGTCGTGGCCCGCGATATCGGCGATACCCACGCCATGGAGATGAATACGGCCTATGCCTGTGCGGTCGGCACGGCTAAACCCATCGGCACGTCGTTCAGCTCGGTCGACACGATGCGCGCCGCAGTGGAGATGTTCCACATGATCGCCGGGGGCGAGGCCGCCTGGCGCGCGCGGCCTTTCTGCTGTGTTTCAACCTGTTTCATCGTACCCCCACTGACCTTTGCCGAAGAGGCACTCGGCATCATCGAATGCGCCGCCGACACGGGCACTCCGCTGAAGCTTGTCTCTGCCGGCCAGGCCGGGGCCACCAGCCCCGCGCCGCTGGCAGGCGCTGTTGCACAGCAGACGGCGGAAGTCCTGGCAGGGCTGGTCTACGTGAACCTGCTGAACCCCGGCCACCCGGCGCTCTTCGGCGCGCTGCCTTTCGTCAGCGACCTGCGCACCGGAGCTATGTCCGGCGGCAGTGCCGAGCAGGGCGTGCTGATGGCGGCTTGCGCCCAGATGGCACAGCACTACGGCATACCCTGTGCCGTCAGCGCAGGCATGACCGACAGCAAACTGCCCGACTTCCAGGCGGGCTATGAGAAAGGCATCACGGAGCTGCTGAGCGCACTGGCCGGCGCCAACCTGATCTACGAAGCGGCGGGCATGTACGGTTCTCTGCTGGCGGCATCGAAAGAGAGTTTCGTTCTGGACAATGACCTGATTGGGTCGGTCCTTCGGGCTACGCGGGGCTTCGAGATCAGCGAGGATGCGCTGGCCTTCGATGTAATCCGTGACGTCTGCCTGAATGGGCCGGGACACTTCCTCGGCAGCGGACAGACGTTGGGCCGGATGCAGAGCGACTATTACTACCCCGCGCTTGCCGATCGCGCGACGCCGCAAGCCTGGGCCGATGCCGGAACACCGCGGTTGCTCGAGGCCGCGCGCGAACGCACAAAGGCGATTCTCTCCGGAGATCCAACGCCGGTCTTTGGAGCCGAAACGGAAGCTGCCATAGCCGAACGGTTTCCCGAGATAGCCGGACAATGGACGTAACGCAAAAATGCTGCTTTCCGCAAAGCAATTGAGGAGATTGAACCGCGGCGATCCTGCCGGTTCATCCCCGGGAGCACACCTGTGTCGGCACGGGCTCAGGCTGACATCAGTTCCGATCGCGAAAAGGCCTTGCCAATTCTGCCGACTTCATCGCGAAGGGCCTGGGCGAAGGCTCTACCGAGATTGGAAAGCGAGCGCTGCGCAGGTGTAATGATCGTCGTCACCATCGGTATCGCCGGCTCGAATGGTTTGAAAATGATCTCACCCCTGCCCTCGCGATAGCGGCGGTAACTGACGGCACTCAGTGGATCGACGATAGAATAGGCCTGACCGGCTTCCACGAGAGTCAGCAGCGGAATATTGAACTGGGCATGAAATCGGGCATTGAAACCGCAGCCTGCATCGCGGAATGCGGATTCCGTATGCAGATAGGTTTCATGGTCCGTATGCAATGAGGCCATGGGCCGCCCGTCGAGATCATGAGGCGTGATCTGTTCCAAACCGGCCAATGGATCATCTGACCGCATCGCGCACAGGCACTCAAAATGCGTGGTCTCGTGTGTCACAAGCGAAGAATCGCTGACCAGTTGTACGCCCATATCTGCCAGACCGACATCATATTGCTGCGTTGACAGAAGCTGCTGAACCAGTGGCGACGTGCGCGTCGTCACGGTGACTTTCACACCGGGCCGTCCATCCGCGAATTCGCTGATCAGCTGAGGCAGCAGAAAGACGGATGGCCCCGGCATGGATACGACCCGGATCTCCCCCTGCTCAAGATCGCGGAGGCTCTGCATATTCCGCTCGATGACCTCGAGCTTTCCGAGAATCTGACCCGTCTCCTCGAACAGATAGTGAGCCTCGGGAACTGGATGAAGGCGTCCGCCTCGCCGCGAAAACAGCTCGCACCGGAGATGGTCTTCGAGATTTGCGATCAGTGAACTGATTGCCGGTTGAGTGCGATGAAGATTGCGGGCGGCTTCCGAAATCGATCCCGTCAGCATGACCTCGTGAAAGGCCCTCAACTGCTTCATGTTCATCGTATTCCTCCCCGAAGTCCCCGATTCAGCGAGAATATAAACTAAATCTATAGAAATAAAGAAATTAATAATTTGTATTAATGCAGGTGTTCCCTACGATCAATCTGCTCAGTTGTAATAGTCCTCGCCATCTTGAAGATGCCGATGGGAGGGCGGATCCAGGAGGGGAGGAGTCACTCGCCATGAAACCATTGAAAAAGATCACAATCGCAGCTCTGGCCGTCACCATGTTTGCGGGCGCCGCGATCGCCGAAACACCGAAATTCTTCCGCATCGGCACAGGTAGTGCCGGCGGCACCTACTTCCCGATCGGCGGCACCATCGCCAACGGCATTTCCAGCCCTCCGGGCTCCAGGCCCTGCGACAAGGGCGGCCAGTGCGGCGTGCCCGGCCTGATTGCGATCGCGCAGTCGACAACGGCATCAGTCTTCAACAATGCCGCCGTGCAGAACGGCGAGCTCGAAGCAGGCCTTGCCGCTGCCGACGTGACCCGCTCGATGTATCTCGGCAAGGGCAAGTTCGAGGGCAAGCCACATCCCAAGCTTCGGGTCATCGCCAACCTTTATCCGGAAGATCTCCATCTGGTCCTGCCGAAGGGCGCCTCGATCAAGAGCCTCGCCGACCTGAAGGGCAAGCGGGTCGGCATTGCACAGGCCGGTTCCGGCACGCAGGTCGCCGTGCTCCAGATGCTGGAAGCCTGGGGTGTGAACCGGGACAACATGGAAGAAGCTGAACTGAACAACAGTCAGTCGGCGGAACGTCTGGCCGACGGTCAGCTCGACGCCTACTTCTATGCGGCCGGCTGGCCGGTGGCGGCGATGGTTCAGCTCGCCTCGACCAAGGGCATGAGCCTGCATTCCTTCTCGCAGGACGACCTGGTAAAAATCAACGAGATCATCCCGGCCTACATTCCTTCGAAGATCCCGGCAGGAGCCTACGAAGGAATGGCCAAGGACGTCCTGACTCCCGCGGTCAGCGCCCTGCTGGTCGTGTCTTCGGATCAGTCGGAAGAACTGATCTACGGCATCACCAAGGCTCTGTGGAACAAGAACACCCGAAAGCTGCTGGATAACGGCCATGCCAAGGGCAAGCAGATCACCATGGAAACGGCGCTGGACGGCGTCGAGGCCCTCGGTGTTCCGCTGCATCCGGGTGCCGAGAAGTTCTACAAGGAAGCTGGCCTGATCAAGTAACAGGCTCCTCCTGAGACCTGGATCAACCGGCCGGCATTCGGCCACGTTCTCCCGGCACACGGGTGCCGGCCGGTTGATTTGTGCCATTCCCTGACAGGACCAACGGCTTTGCTCACGTGAGGCAATGGCATTTCACCTACGGCTTGGAGCGGCGGTCCCTGTCCGCTCGGGTTTCGGACCACGGGAAACGACATTGAGGGGAGGATCATGAGTAAGACGGCCAACGGTGAGCACGAACTTACCCAGGAAGAACTCGCCGCGATCGAAGAGAAGTATGATGAGGGGTCCCGGACCCGATACGTCTCCCCGACAGCGCACACCATTCTGCGCATCGTCGCGCTCGCCTTCGCCATCTACCACTATCTGACTGCAGGCTTCGCACTTCCCGCCGAGCACTGGCACATGGGCTGGCACCTCGCAGGCCTGTTCATCCTGGTCTATGCGTTCATGCCGGCCTTCAGGAGCAGGAATGCCTATGCCGAAACGGTGAGCAAATTCCGGATCGGCAATATTCCGATCTATGAGCTGATCCTGATGGCGCTGGGTGTTTCCTCAGCTCTCTATCTGGGCTTTGCGTGGCACGGCGTTCCCTTCCTCGGCATCGAGGAACAGACCTTCCGGATGGGCAATCCGAACGGCTGGGATATCGCCTTCGGACTCATCCTGATCGTGCTTGTGCTGGACATCGCACGCAGGACGCTCGGCTGGGTACTGCCACTCATAATTTGCGTCTTCATTTCCTACGCCCTGCTTGGTCCCTACTTCCCGGGCATCCTCCAGCATCCGGGCGTGAAATTTAATACCTTCGTTTCGTCCATGTACTTCCCGCAGGAAGGCATCTTCGGTGTCACCCTCTGGGTCGTCTCCACCATCGTGTTCCATTTTGTCCTGTTCGGGGTCATTGCTCAGCGGACCGGGCTCGGACAGCTGTTCATCGACAACGCGACGATCCTCGCCGGCCGTTATACCGGTGGTCCGGCAAAGGTCTCCGTCGTCTCCTCCGCTTTCTTCGGCACGATTTCAGGTTCGTCGGTGGCCAATACGGTTTCAACCGGCGCGCTCACGATCCCGAATATGAAGCGGCTCGGCTATCCCGGCCGGTTTGCCGGCGGTGTCGAAGCTGCCGCATCCGCAGGTGGCCAGATCACGCCGCCCATCATGGGCGCGGCGGCCTTCATCATGGCCGAGTTCCTGGAAGTGCCGTACACGACCATCGTCATCGCGGCCATTTTCCCGGCGGTTCTGCACTACACGGGCGTTTTCGCGGTCGTGCACCTCATGGCCCGCAAGCTCGATCTGCAGGGACTTGCGGCCGATCTGCTGCCGAAGTTCCGTGAGGTCTGGCGCGACGGTTGGGCCAACCTGATTCCGCTGGTCGCGCTTCTCGTCGTCCTGTTCTCCGGATACACGCCGTTCATGTCGGCATTCTGCGGAATCAGCCTGACCGTCATCGCAGGCGCTTCGCGCCGCGATACCCCCTGGACCCTGGCTTTTCCGGCTGCGTTCATCGCGTTTGTTGTCTGGAAGTACATGGGCGGAGGGTTCGATCTCGTCATTACGCTGCTGCTCGCAGGAGGGGCCGCCCTCGCCGTCTTCAATCCTCAGAAGCGGCTTACCATGCCGGAGTTGAGCGAGGCCGTAGAAACAGGCGTGAAATACGCGCTCGCCGTCGGCGCCGCCTCGGCCGCGGTCGGCATTGTCGTCGGCGTCATTAACACAACGGGCGTCGGGTTCCGCATCGGCTTCATGGTGACGTCAGGCGCCGCAGGCATGGCCGAGAACCTGCACTGGCTGTTCACGGTCGGCACGTTCGAACTCTTCTCGCAAACCGAACTGCAGCTCTTCCTTTCTCTGTTGCTCATCGCCATTGCCTGCATCCTCATGGGTGCCGGCATTCCGACGACCGCGCTCTACATCATGCTGGTCTCGGTGGCCCAGCCCGCGCTGCAACAGTTGGGCGTGCCGCCCATCGCAAGCCATCTGTTCGTGCTGTACTACGGCGTTGTCGCGGAAATCACGCCGCCGGTCTGCACATCCGCCTATGCGGCGGCGGCGATCGCAAACTCGAACCCGTTCAAGACCGGCATATCCGCCTTCACTCTCGGATTGGGCAAGATCGTCGCGCCGATGGCGTTTGTCTACGCACCGGTGCTGCTGTTTGTCTCGTCTACAGGCTTCGACTTCCTTGAATTCTCCTACGCCGCCACCAGTTGCGTCCTGGGCGTGATCGCTCTGTCGGCTGCGGTCGTCGGATTCTTCATCGCACCGATGAGCTGGTTCGAACGGATCCTCGCTGCATTCGCGGGACTGATTGCAATCGCGCCGACATGGCAGTCGGATCTATACGCGCTCGCGCTGGTCGCACCGGTTCTCCTGTTGCAGGTGATGGCGAAGCGGAGGGTCGCGGCGACCTCCTAGGTCTCCGGAATGTTCCGAGGTACGAAACCATGATCAAGAAGATACTTGTCGCCGTCGATCTTGAAGACGAAGCGCTGATGGCGCGGATGTTGAAGTTCGCCGGCGAACTGGCCGGTCTGCATAGCGCGGAGATTTCGCTTATCCACGTGGTCACCGACCTGCCTTCCGATGTCAGGGCGCATCTGCCGGGCGACTACGAGAAGAACGTCACCGAAGAGGTGGCTGCGACGCTCAACAGGTTTCTGGGAGATCTCGATCTGCCTTCGGAGCGGGTGCACGTCAGTGTCCGCGTCGGGTCAGCCTATCGGGAGGTACTCGGTCATGCAGAGGAGCACGGCACGGACTTGATCGTGATCGGCTGCCACAGCCCCGATGTCGCCGATTATCTGCTCGGCAGCAATGCCGCCCGGGTCGTGCGCCGCGCCACGTGTTCGGTGCTCGTTGTGCGCTAGGCGGTCATGGGAAAGGCGGAGCGCAAAGGACAATGACCGTGCAGAATCAACCCGACGTAACAGTTGTCGGAGCCGGCATCATTGGCATCTGTTCGACTCTGTCTCTGCTTGAAAAGGGACAAAAGGTTCGCCTCGTTGACAAGGATGAACCCGGTCAGGGCGCCAGCTACGGCAATGCCGGCGTCATCTCACCCTGGTCATGTGTGCCCCAATCCCTTCCCGGCCTCTGGAAGAACATTCCGCGGTGGCTGCTGGACCCTGAAGGGCCGGTCTCGATCCGCCCCGGTTATCTGCCGAGAGCCCTGCCCTGGGCGTTGAAATTTCTGAGGGCGGGACGCGCCGACGAATTGCCGGCCATCTCGAACGCCATGGCCGCGCTCAACCGGCCCAACGTGGACATGTACCGCCGTCACCTGGCCGGAACCGGCCACGAAGACCTGCTGCGGGACTCCGGATATATCCATGTCTTCCGGAATGCCCGGGAAGCAAATCTTGACGACGCCGGTTGGCGCCTTCGCGCTGAACGGGGCACACCGCTGGAAGCACTGACGGGAGACCAGCTCCGGGAAATCGAGCCCGACCTGTCACCAGAATACGACGCGGCGATTCTCATCAAGGACGGCGGCAGAGCCATGGCGCCGGGGCGAATTGCTGCCGTGCTCGCCGACAAGGCCCGATCCATGGGTGCCGACATCGTTCGTGCAGAGGTCATGCGCTTGCGGCCTAGCGACGACGGCTGGGCAATCGAGACGGATAAGGGAGAACTGCATTCGCCGCAGGTCGTTGCCGCGGCAGGGGCATGGTCCATGACACTCCTGGAACCACTCGGCATTCGCATTCCTCTGGAAGCGGAGCGGGGCTACCACCTGATCTTCAGGGATCCGCAGGTCGAACTGAGGAATTCCATCATGGAGGTCGACCTGAAATTCGTCTCAAGCTCGATGGAGATGGGATTGCGCAGCGCCGGGACGGCCGAATTTGCAGGCCTTGATGCGGCGCCAAACTACCGCCGGGCCCGGATGCTCGCCACGCTGACACGACGCATGCTCCCGAAGCTGAATACGGAGGACACGGAAGAGTGGATGGGCACGCGGCCGTCGCTTCCGGACAGTCTCCCCTGCATCGACGAGATACCGGGCAAGCCGGGACTGTTCGCGGCCTTCGGTCACAGTCATTACGGACTGGGTATGGCTCCGATGACGGGACGGCTTGTCGCCGATCTGGTTACGCGGACCAAGCCCAATATCGATCTTGCCCCCTACAGCAGCAAACGATTCTGAGGCTTGGCGAGCAGGGAGTCAGGGAGATCGCACAGGCATGAAACTTAAGGGCGGAACCAATATCTGCGGCGTCACTATCGGGGTGCTCTGCCTGGAGTCCTACTTCCCGAAGCCGCCCGGTCACATCAAGAACCCGTCGGGCCTCAGCTTCCCGGTCCTTTATGAAACTGTGCCGGGCGCGACGGTTTCCAGACTCATCGCCGATCCTTCACCGGACTTCATACTGCCGTTCCTTGATGCCGCCAGGCGCCTTGAAAAGGAGGGTGTGCGTGCGATTACCGGAAGCTGTGGATTCTTCGCGCTGTTCCAGCAGGAGCTTGCTGATGCCGTCACTGTGCCAGTGTTCTCGTCCAGCATCATCCAGGTTCCTCTGGTCTACAATCTGGTGGGGCGGCGCGGTAAGGTCGGAGTCCTGACCGCCAACGGAGCGCACCTGGGGGAACGGCATTTCGAGGCCGTCGGCGCCGGCGGGATACCCGTCGCCGTGCAGGGTATGGAAGACTATCCCGAGTTCCGCGAGGTCATCTGCGAAGGCAAGCGCACAAAGATGGACCTGGCGAAAATCGAGAGTGAACTGGTCGCTGCGGCCAAGAAACTGATCCGCTCCAACGGTGATATCGAAGCGCTTGTGCTCGAGTGTACGGACATGCCGCCCTACGCCGCGGCTCTACAGAAGGCCGTCAACCTTCCGGTCTTCGACCTGACGACGCTTGCCACGATGATCCACGACACGGTCTATCGCACCGAGTACCAGGGCATCATGCCGCGGTAAACGCGGGCGATCCGGGACCCCGATCCCGGATCGCGTGATTTTTCCTCCAGGCTAAATCTCCATCACGATCCGCCCGTCGATCGTGCCCTGCACCATGCGGGCGAAGATTGAATTGACGTCATCCAATGTTTCAGTGGTGTAGTGCGCGGCCACCTTGCCTTCCGCGGCAAACGCAAGCGACTCCGTGAGGTCATTGCGGGTCCCCACAATCGAGCCCCGGATTGTTTTTCGTGTCAGCACCACATCGAAGATCGGCAGTTCAAATCCGCCGGGCGGCAATCCGACAAGGCTCATCGTGCCACCGCGCGCCAGCATGCCGAGCCCTTGTGAAAACGACGACGTGGAGACGGCTGTCACCAGCACGCCCTCTACGCCGCCGCCGTTCTGGGCCTCTGCGGCCGGATCGGTCTGGGCGGCGTTGATGACCTGATCGGCGCCCAGTGACTTGGCCAACGCCAGCTTTTCATCGGCAATATCGACGGCGATGACGTGCAGACCCATGGCCTTCGCGTATTGCACGGCCATGTGCCCGAGCCCGCCGATACCCATGATGGCGACGGTGTCGCCGGGCTTCGTATCCGTCTCCTTGAGACCCTTGTAGACCGTAACGCCGGCACAGAGCACGGGCGCCGCCGCCCCGAACTCCAGACCACCGGGCAGTTGGCCGACATAATTGGGGTCGGCAAGCACATATTCGGCGAAGCCTCCATTGACCGAATAGCCGGTGTTCTGCTGTTCGGTGCACAGCGTTTCCCAGCCGCCGCAGCAATGATGGCAGTGGCCGCAGGCTGTATGCAGCCAGGGCACGCCCACCCGATCGCCCTCCTTGACCGCGGTGACGCCTTCGCCCACCTCGGCAACAATCCCGACACCTTCATGACCCGGGATGAACGGAGGCGACGGCTTGACCGGCCAGTCGCCGTTCGCGGCGTGCAGATCCGTGTGGCAGACACCCGAAGCTTCAATTTTGACGACTATCTTGCCTGGCGCGGCTTCGGGCTTTTCGACTTCGCGGATATCGAGCGGCTTTCCGAACTCAGTGACGACGGCGGCTTTCATCGTGGCCATGACTGATCCAATCTCCTTAATCTGGTGCATTTTCCGGACCGCAGGATGACCAGATCAGCAGAACAGGAGAATGACGCAGATCAACGTCTGACCGGCGAATTGACACAGCGTCCAAATGGACGCACTGCCTATTCGACGGTCACGCTTTTCGCCAGGTTCCGCGGCTGGTCGACGTCGCGCTGCAGCGCGACGGCGGCGTGATAGGCCATCAGTTGGAGCGGGATGCCAAGCAGGATCGGATCGAGTTCCGGCAGGCTCTGCGGCACGTCGATGCGGGCTTCCACATCGGCCTCGAGCGGTCCCTCATGGGTGATCGCGATGACCGGTCCGCGTCGGGTCCTGATCTCCGAGACCGCCGACATGTTCTTCTCGAAAAGGTCGTCGCGCGGCAGGATGGCGAAGGTCGGCCGCTCCGGCGCGATCAGCGCAAGGGGCCCGTGCTTCAGCTCTGATGCCGGATAGGCCTCGGCATGGATGTAGGAGACTTCCTTGAGCTTGAGCGCGCCTTCCTGCGCGACCGGAAAACCCTGCGCCCGGCCGATGAAAAACGCGCTTTCGATACCGGCATAGCGTTTTGCGACTTCGCGGATCTGGCCTTCATTATCGAGGATCTGCTGGATCTGTTCGGGCAGGACCCGCAGCGCATCGACGAAGCGGCGTCCGGCGAGCGGTGACATGTCGCGAATCCGGCCGAGATAGAGCGCCAGCAGGGCGAACGCGCCGAGCGTCGACGTAAACGTCTTGGTCGAGACGACGGCGATTTCCGGACCCGCGTGCAGGTAGACGCCACCATGGCATTCGCGCGCGATCGCGCTGCCCACGACGTTGACCACGCCGAGCACGCGCCCGCCCTTGCGCTTGATTTCCTGGACCGCCATCAGCGTGTCCAGCGTCTCACCCGACTGGCTGACGGCGATGTAAAGCGTGTCTGTTTCGATGACCGGATTGCGATAGCGGAATTCGGACGCAGGCTCCGCCGATGTCGGGATGCGCGCCAGCGCCTCGATCATGTTGGCACCGACCTGGCCGGATATGGCGGCCGAGCCGCAGCCCAGGATCTTGATGCGGCGGACATCCAGCAGTTCGCGCGCCTCCATGTTGAGGCCGCCGAAATGTGCGCTGTGGAAGCGCTCGTCGAGCCGGCCCTGCAGCGTGCGGGTCAGGGCGTCGGGCTGTTCGCAGATTTCCTTCAGCATGAAGTGGTCGTAATCGCCCTTCTCCAACGCCTCGGCACTGACGGAGATCTGGGTCGGTGTCTTGGTCGTGGGCTGTGAGTCGAGCGTCGACGTCCGGTAGCCGTCGGCCGTGACCACGGCCATCTCGCCGTCATCGAGATAGATTGCCTGCTCCGTGTGCCGGATAAGGGCTGCGGCGTCCGACGCCACCAGCATCTCGTTCTTGCCGACGCCGAGGATCAGCGGTGAGCCGTTGCGCGCGACCACGATCCTGTCCGGGGCGTTGGCATCGACGACGGCGATCCCGTAAGTGCCGTCGACCTGCTTGAGGACGATACGCAGCGCCTCCTCCAGGTCTTCCGTCCCGGCCCGCGCGACCATGTGTGCCAGCACTTCCGTGTCGGTATCGGAGCGCAGCTTGACACCTTCCGACTCGAGCCGGGCCCGCAATTGCACCGCATTTTCGAGGATGCCGTTATGGACGACGGCGATCCGGTCGCTGACATCGGTATGCGGGTGGGCGTTGTCGTCGGTGGGCTCGCCGTGGGTCGCCCAGCGCGTATGGGCAATGCCGCAGCCGCCCTTGAAGCGCTTGGGCAGGGTCGCCTCGACGTCGCGCACCTTGCCGCTTGCCTTGTGCAGTTTGAGCGCCTTGTTGCCCATGACGGCGACGCCGGCGGAGTCATATCCGCGATATTCCAGGCGGTGCAGCCCCTCGAACAGAATCGGTGCTGCGTCCCGTTTGCCCACATACCCAACAATGCCACACATGATTTTCGATCCTCGCGTCAGCCATAAACAATGCGGCGGATCTTGCGCTCGCTTAGGCGCGGTGCCGGGAAGCGGCGCGTGTCGAGCTCTTGTGCGATCTGTTCGAAAATGGCCGGGTTTCGCAGGTTCCGCCCCTGGAGCTGACCATGGCGGCGCACGACGAAATCCTCGACCTGTTCCGAAAAGAAATCCACGACTTCAGCGACCACGCGGGCCGCCTCCGCCGGACCGAGCCGCGTCGTCGACGCGACATGGCGCACAAGCTCGTCCAGATCCTCCATGCATAATCTCCGGAATTTTACGATGGAATCGCAACAGGTTTGCCCGAATTCGGGCAAACTATCGGGAAAATTGGAGGTAATCCAGAATTTTTGGTAAATGCGGCCAGGTGCAGACACTGGCCGAAAAATTCAGCGCAGTACCGCAAATCGAGCCCCGCCCTCAGAAATCGGTGGGTGCGCCACCCTCTTCCTTGCGCCGGGCCACGAATGCCTCAAGCTCCTCGGCGATAGCGGAATCGAGCGGCGGCGCCTCGTACTCATCCAGCAGCTGCCGGTAGATCTGGTTGGCCTTGGCGAAAGCCTCCGGCGACCCGGCTTCGCTCCAGGTCTCGAAATTGCGCCAGTCGGAGATCGACGGTGCGAAGAACGCCGTCTTGAACCGCTCTTGCGTATGCTCGGTCCCGAAGAAATGCCCGCCGGGATCGACGCCGGCGATGGCATCGACGGCGAGCGTCTCCGGTGTGATTTCCAGCGGAGTCAGGAACTCGATCACCATCTGGAGAAGATCGGCATCAAGCACCATCTTCTCGAACGACGCCTGAAGCCCGCCTTCCATCCAGCCGGCACCGTGCTTGAGAAGATGCACCCCGCCCATGACCGCGCCCCAGAGCGAGAACACGGACTCGTATGCCGCCTGGGCGTCCATGGCGTTCGCCGCGCAGACGTTGGAGGACCGGTAGGGAACGCCGTAGCGCCTGGCAAGCTGACCGCCAAGCATGGCCGCCTTCATGGCCTCAGGCGTGCCGAAGGCCGGCGCGCCGGATTTCATGTCCACGTTCGATGTGAATCCGCCATAGATGAACGGTGCACCCCGTCGCACGCACTGAGTCATCACGAGACCTGCGAGCGCCTCAGCGTTCTGCTGCGTCACAGCCCCGGCGATGGTCACCGGCGCCATGGCGCCCGCCAGCGTGAATGGCGTCAGCACGACAATCTGGTTCCGCCGTGCCATCTCGATGATCCCCTGCAGCATCGGCGTATCGAGCCGGCGCGGGGAATTCGAGTTGATAATGGTCATCAGGCTCGGCTCTCGGTCAAACTGCTCGTCCGAAACGCCACGAGAAATCCTCGCAATCTCGATCCCGTCCAGATTGCGTTCCTGGCCCAGCGAATAGGCATGGAACGCCTTGTCCGACATCGTCACAAAATCCGACAGGCAATCCAGATGGCGGACCGAGGGATGAATGTCGATCGGCTCGACAGGATAGCCGCCCCAGAGATGGACGGCGTTGAGCATATGCCCGAGCTTGATGAAGTTGCGGAAGTCGACCTGGTTGCCGGGCCGCCGTCCACCTTCCATGTCCGCGCAATTGGGCGCGCTCGCGACGGCACAGAACGCCATCCAGCCGTCACCCAGGCGCAGGTTGCGCTCTGGATTGCGGGCATGCAGCGTAAACGTTGACGGAGCCGTCTCGATGCACTTCTCGACCAGTCCCCGATCCATCCGGACCAGCGGACCGTCCGGATCGACATCCGCACCGGCCGCCTTCAGGATTTCCCGCGCCTCGTCGTTCAGGAATTCGATTCCGTGCTCTTCGAGGATCGTCAGAGAGGCTTCGTGGATATTCTCAAGCTCGTCCGCGGAAACCACAGGCACAGTCGGATAGGACATCCTCGGTTGGCGCCACGCCGGTTGGTCAAATCCCCCGCCCGCTCGATCCCGCCTGGTTGCCCGTCCTCGCCTGCCACCCGTCCTGCCCGCACGCACAGCTGCTTCGCCCATTGCACCCTCCACCAAGCCGTATCCTCACCGGCGGTGTAATTGTCGACCCGCGTCCGGAGTCTATTTCACAACTCCGATCGCCGTTCAATATATTGAATATTCGAATGCCGTATCCGGCAACACTTATATTTCGCTGCGGCCATATTGCGACGGCAGGGCAACCACCAGAAGGGCCCGCGATTCGCCATCCGTCGTATTCTCGAACTGCCGAGGCTGGTCGGCGCCGTAACGCACCGTCTCCCCCTCCGCCAGGATCATTTCGTGATCTCCGATGCACACCTTCAGTTCGCCGTCGAGACAGGTCAGGTGCTCATACGTGCCTTCCGCGTGCCGCTCGGATCGGAGTACCCCGTTCGTCTTGAGATTCATCTCGTACCATTCGACCGGGAGAATTGTATGCCGCGGACTTAAAATTCTGAGTTCGCAGAGAGAATCCGCACTCTTGATGACCGGCGTTGCGTAAGCCTTCTGGTGATCGATGATCTCCTGGTCGCGTTTCTTTGGCGCCACCTGATCGACCAGAGAACTGAGTTCTATCCCAAGCGCATAGGTCAGATTCCACAGGATTGCGAAAGTGGGGTTGGCCTTGCCGCGTTCGATCTGGGACAGCATCGACTTCGAAACGCCACTGCGCTGTGCAAGCTGATCCAGCGTCAACTGCCGCATCTTGCGCGCCCGTTGCAGGGCCGCGCCAAGTTGCGGCACCCTGGACGGATCGTTGATGGTCATGAACCCCTCACGCGACAACTCCCCTGCGTGTTCATTATATTGAACACGGGCTTCTTGTTTTGCAGAAGTCTACCACCAACCGGGCGCCAAATCACGGTGTGATAATCAATCGGCGGTCAGAGGCACCGGGACGGATCGGACCGGAAACGTGATGACGCGGGCAGCAGGAGAATTCGAATCTAGGCGGTGCGTGCGGCAGCCCGGTTCACGGCAGCCGGTGTCGGCTGCTGACTGAAATCGGGCGGCGCCAGTTTGCGCATCTCTGCGATGGTCGATTCGAGCTGCGACACCTTGATCGATTCGCGCGACGACAATTCTACTTTGGCGCCGACATAGCCATTGATGAGTTCCACTTGCGCGTCATAACTGCGCCGCTCGCCAGGCGACAGGTCGGAAACGGGGCGCAGCGGTGTAAGACTTGAGAGAATACGGTCGATGCTCTGGAACTGTTCGGTGAGCGTACGGCTCTTCGGGTTCTCGGCGATCCGCTGCTCGAGCGTCGCCTTGATCCGCGACAGCGACTCGACCTGCTTCTGTACCGGGCCGCTCAGGTTTGGCCGCAGGATCAGATCCAGTCCGGCACTCAATTCGGCAAGAGTCTGGTCGGCTTCGATATCGACAATCGGCTTGCCGATGATTCTGTCTGCCTCGTTGAAGAGCTCAAGCCGGTCTTCCAGTTCGTCCGGCCGGACCGTACCCTCGGATGCTTTTGTCTCGATCTCCTGAATCTCTTCCTGAATTTTCAGGAGCTGGGCATTGTCCGCCGGCGAAAGCTGAATCTTGTATCCCCGGATGCGATTGATCTCGCGCTGGCTCGCCTCGATGGTGGCGAGCGCAACGGCCTGACTTGAATTGGCACCGCCCGTAGCCGAGGCAAAAAAGGACTCAGCAGTCGGTGCAGGCAACAGGCCCGAAGATCCGTTCAGAACACTGAGCGTCATGGCGTCGTGCGGTGCCCTCTTCCCTTCCCAGAAAACGACGGATCATCGCGCATCGACCGTTAACACCCGCTTAAGGATGTTTCTCGGGCCGGTGTCCGGTCAGAGGTCTTTTACAAGGCGGAGGGCATCGTAGATCGCGGCGTGAACATTGCGCGAAGAGACCGCGTCCCCGATCCGGAACAGATCGAACGATCCGCCAGCATTGCGCACCACCTCTTGCCGGCGCCCATTGATCAATGCCCGGTAGTCGACCTCGCCGCCGTTTCGCGACCGGTCACGCAGTTCGAAATACAGGTCGTCCAATGGCAGCGTTCCGTGCTCAACCACAACCTGGTCCACCTGCCGTTCAGTCGTCATCTCGGTGTAATCACTGCCGATGACGGCGCGCAGACCGTTTCCGTCCCGCGAAACGCTGAGCAACCGGGAATTGATCGTGATCGTCACGCCTCGCTCCAGGAAGGACCGCGCATAAGCAACGTGATTCAGACCGCCAACCTCCGGCGCGAAGAACCGTTCAGGCGTGACGATCTCCAGGGTAGATCCTGTTTCGGCGATGAGATCCGCGGCCTGCATTCCCGGATGTGCGCCATTGTCGTCAAAGAGCAGGACATCATTGCCGGGCTTTGCGTCGCCGGACAGAATGTCCCAGCTGGTCACGACCAGGTCGCTGCCTTGCTCGAGAAACTCCGAATTCGGCAGTCCACCGGTCGCGATGATGACGACCTCAGGGTCGCATTCGAGCACATCATCCGCTTCGGCGTAGCAGTTGAAGCGCATGTCGACGCCAAGCGCGGTGCAGCGCTCCGCCCTCCAGTCCGCAATTCCGATCAGCTCCCGGCGGCGCTGCTGCTGCGCGGCCAGCCTGATCTGCCCGCCGGGTTTGTCGGCAGCCTCAAACAGGATAACGTCGTGACCGCGCTCGCCGGCGACCCGCGCCGCCTCGAGTCCGGCCGGACCGGCACCCACAACGACGACACGCTTCGCGTCACTTTCGGATTTTGCGATGACATGCGGAATCGTCGCTTCCCGCCCCGTTGCCGGATTATGAATGCAGAGCGCTTCACCACCCTCGTAAATCCGGTCAAGACAGTAGGTTGCCCCGACGCAAGGCCGGATTTCATGCTCGCGCCCTTCCGCAACCTTTTTCGCGATATGGGGATCTGCGATATGGGCACGGGTCATCCCGACCATATCAAGCTTGCCCTCGGCAATCGCATGGCGTGCGGTCGCGACATCGCTGATGCGTGCGGCGTGGAACACAGGAAACTTCGTTTCGGCTCGTACCTCTCCTGCAAAATCGAGATGCGGCGCCGAACGCATCCCCTGCACCGGGATGATCTCGGACAGCGCCGCGTCCGTGTCGATATGACCCCGGATGATGTTCAGGAAATCAACCGTGCCCGATGCGACCAGGCGGCGGGCAATCTCGACCCCCTCTTCCCGTGACAGCCCCTTGTCCCAGTCTTCGTCGGCCACCATCCGGACACCAACGATGAAATCCGACCCGACAGCATCGCGGATTGCCGCGAGAACACGGTTGGTGAACCGCAGGCGGTTATCGAGGCTGCCGCCGTATTCGTCTTCGCGCTTGTTCGTCGCCGGTGACCAGAACTGGTCCAGAAAATGCCCGTAGGCTTCGAGCTCGATGCCATCCAGGCCGGCTGCCTGCATTCTCTGCGCGGTCACGGCATAGTCCTTGACGACGCGGTCGAGATCCCAGTCCTCCGCCACCTTTGGAAAAGCACGGTGAGCCGGTTCCCTGACCGACGACGGCGCCAGCACGGGCAGCCAGTCGGCCTTGTTCCAGTTGGTTCGTCGTCCGAGATGAGTAATCTGAATCATCACCGCCGAGCCGTGCTCGTGGCACTCGTCCGTGAGGTCCTTGAGCCAGGGGACAATCTCGTCCTTGTAGGCGTGGAGGTTGCCGAACGCCGGAGGCGAGTCCTCGCTGACGATCGCCGATCCCGCCGTCATGGTCAGCGCAATGCCGCCTTTGGCCTTCTCCGCGTGATAGAGCCGGTAACGTTCCTTGGGCATACCGTCCTCGGAATACGCCGGCTCGTGCGACGTCGACATGATTCGGTTTCGAAGCGTCAGGTGCTTGAGATGATAAGGCTGAAGCAATGGATCCTGGGAGGTCATGTCTTTTTCACGCGTATTGCTGACTTTCAGAACAGTGTATCTGTCAATTCAAGGGAAGCCTGCGGTATCGGCCGGGCATGGCGGGGTCATTGAAATGGCTCATGGGGCCGTTGTCGACAAAATGCTGGCTCCAGCGGGTCATGGCATCTGCATCGAGCGTAACGCCCAAACCGTGCCCTTCCGGAACGCGCACGGTGTTGTTGGTCTGCCGGAACGGCCCGTCTTCGATCACGTCGCCGATCTGCCAGCGGAACAGGGATTGCGACGGCTCCGTAATCCAGGGCCGCGCGGCGGTGACGTGTAGATAGGCGGCGGTCATGATCCCGAGGTCGTTCGAATAGCACCAGAACCCCTTGTCCATCGCCTGGCAGGCGGCGATGAATTCGAGCGTGCGGCTCAGGCCACCCAGCGCAGCGAAATTGCAGACAAAGTAGTCAGGCGCGCCAAGCGCCACGGCACGCTTGAGATCCGGCACGTGGGTCGAGAACGGGATGATCGTGTGCTGGCGCAATGCGGCCATTTCCTCAAACGTGGCAACAGGATCTTCGTAGTTCCGGATGTTGCAGGGCTCGATCTCGCGCATGATCCAGCGCGCGGTCGTCAGCGACCACTGCATGTTCGAATCGAGCCGGATCATCGCGTCAGGTCCCAGAGCCTCGCGCAGCATGCGCACGGTGCGGATTTCAAGCTCGGGATCTCCAAGGATCAACTTGCCCTCGAAATAGGTCGAGCCATGCTCTTCCCGCATCTTCAGGCAGTAGTCGACAATAGCTTCGGGCGTCATCTCGCCGCCGACACCATCCTGTTCAGGCCTGAAGGCGAAATATTCGGTGAACGGGATGTCCTTCTTCACCGCCCCGCCGAGCAGCTTGTAGAGCGGCATCTCGAACGCCTTGCCGCGAATGTCCCATAGCGCGAGCTCAACGGCGCCGAAGGCCACAGATGCGGCGTTCTCCCCCGTGTTGGCTGTGATCTGCCACGGCGGCACACACCGGGACTCGCACTCGGCAAGATCAAGTGGATCCGCGCCAATCAATGCCGGCGCGATCTCGTCCTTGATGACTTCGCCGAAGTGCCACCACGGCGCTTCACCGAGCCCGACCAGACCTTCATCCGTCTCGACCTCGACGATGGATTTCGACGCCCCGCCGTAAAGTCCAGCCGTCCACCAGAACGGGGCATCAAACGGCACATTGACATGGGTCACGCGGATGTTCGTGATCTTCATTTCCGTGTCTCCCGGAGGCAGCCCTCAATACCACGCATCGTCCATCGCCCCCTTGCGCCGGTCGACAAACGCACGCAATTCCTCGTCGACGCTTTCATCGATTGGTGGTGCCTGGTACTCCGCAAGCATCGCCTGCCACCGTTCATGCGCTCTGACTTGCGAGTCCTTGCCGCCTGCGTCACGCCACTGCTCGAAACTGCTGCTGTCGGTAAGCTCCGGCTCATGGAAGGCGGTCTCGTAATTGCCCATCGTGTGTGCGCAATCCAGAAAATGCTTACCGGGCCCGACCTCCCGGAAGGCATCCAGCGCAAGCGCATTGTCATCGAGGGAAAGTCCGCTCATGAACACGTGCATCATGCCCAGATGATCGACATCCAGAACGAATTTTTCGTACCCCATGACCAGGCCGCCTTCGAGCCATCCGGCCGAATGAAGAACGAAATTGGCGCCAGCCAGAACGGCCGGCATGATCGTATCGGCACTTTCCTGCATGGCCTGGGCATCCGCGATTTTCGACGCCGTCAGCGAACCGCCACAGCGAAGCGGAAGTCCAGCGCGCCGCGCAAGCTGGCCGACTGCGAGATAGGCGAGCGCCGGCTCGGGCATACCGAATGTCGGCGCCCCCGAACGCAGGGACATCGAGGACAGGAAGTTGCCGTATATTGCCGGCGCACCGGGCCGGACCAGCTGCGTGAGCGCAACACCGGCCAGGGCTTCGGCGTGTGCCTGTGCGATAGCGCCGGCGGTGGTCACCGGGCCCATCGCACCACCCAGAATGAAGGGAACGACGACGGTAGCCTGATTGGCGGCCGCATAGGTCCGTGAGGCGCCGGTCATCGTTCCGTCGAAGACCAGGGGCGAATTGACATTGATGTTGCCGAGAATGACGCAGTTGTTTTCTACGAATTCGGCTCCGAACAGAATGCGGCACATCTCAATGGAATCCGCCGCGCGCTCCGGATGGGTGATCGACCCCATGAACGCCTTGTCCGACCAGCGGATGTGAGCATAGACCATGTCCAGATGGCGCTTGTTGACGGGGATATCGACCGGCTCACAGATCGTGCCGCCGGAGTGGTGCAGCCATGGCGATGCGTAGGCCAGCTTCACGAAATTCCGGAAATCCTCGAGCGTGCCATACCGTCGCCCGCCCTCGAGATCGCGGACGAAAGGCGACCCGTAGGCCGGCGAGAAGATCGTGTTGTCGCCGCCAATCTCGACCGTCCGCTCCGGGTTCCTTGCATGTTGCGAGAACTGCACCGGTGCCGTTGAACAGATCGACCGCACGTGCCCCCGATCGAAAGTGACGCGCTCACCTTTGACGGTGGCGCCGGCCTGTCTGAACAGTTCGAGGGCTTCCGGATCATCCCGGAACTCGATGCCGATCTCCGAGAGCAGGTCTTCCGCAGCATTTTCAAGCCGGGTGAGCCCCTCCTCGTCCAGCAACGCGTAATGCGGGATCTTGCGGGTAACGTAAGGTGGCGCCTTGGGGCCAGCTCGCTCGGCCCTGCGATTGCGCCTTTTGGCGCGGGCGGAATTCTGTCTTGCGGCCATGACCTGCTCCGCAATCGGGCTGACAATGTCCCTGTATTGGGACTTCAGTCAAATCTACATCATCCGAAACTTTCTGTGACGATGGAAAAATCTCGGAATTAGCATAAAATCACCTTATGCAAACTCTTCGCACGATGATTCAGTCGCCGTCGGCTTTGTTCGCCTTTGAAGCGGCAGCCAGGCATCTCAGCTTCACAAAAGCTGCGGAAGAGTTGAATGTCACGCAGGCGGCGGTGAGCTATGCTGTCAGACAATTGGAGTCCGCGCTCGACGTCATTCTGTTTCATCGCCATCACCGCCGCATCGAACTCACGGAGGCGGGCGAACGCTTCTTCAACGATGTTTCGATCGGGCTCGCTCACATCAGACGATCCGCCGATGCGATCACGCGGCTCAAGGGCGACCGGCATGTCACCTTGTCGGTCTCAACCGCTTTTGCTGCCTATTGGATGGTTCCGCGCCTGGCCGAGTTCAGGGCGGCCTACCCGGACATCGATATCCGCGTCCAGACGACCGACAAGGATGTCGACATTGTTGCCGAGGGCACGTCGCTCGGCGTGCGCCGGGGTTCGGGTGACTGGCCCGGATACGAATCCGGATGGCTTGCCCGCGAAAGCATCTTCCCCGTCGCCAGTCCGGCTTACCTCAATCTGAAGCCCGCAATTGCGAAGCCCGAGGATCTGCTGGGTCATGATCTCGTCCACCTGGAGGAACCGTTCCGCCCGCGGCCGAATTGGGCCGACTGGTTCGACGCCGCGGGAATTCACTACCATGATGCCGGTGAAGGATTGCGGCTGAACGATTACTCGCTCGTCATCCAGGCCGCCCTCGCAGGACAGGGTGTGGCGCTGGGGTGGGAGCATATCGTCGAGCGGCTGATTGATCAGGGATTGCTGCAGCGCCTTCACGAAATTGCCTATAGCGGCGCGGACGGCTTCTTCCTCGTTTGGCCCGCCGGCCGGCCCTTGATGGAGGAAGCCGAAAGAGTAAGGGACTGGCTTCTGAAAGAGCATGCCGAAAGAGCGCATATTTGAAATTTGGCACGCAATTGGCGATCATCGGACCTTGGGAGTGGGAACAACGAGGCACTGCACGATGCGAAGTCTGGGGACGACGTTCAATCCATCGGAGGAGACAACCTTTCGCGGCTTGCTGCTGGGTACGGCGACAATACTGACGGTCGCCCTGCTGGCCAATCAGGCAGCGATGGCAGAATCGGTCGAACCGGGCGCCCGGTTCACCACATCATGGGGCGAGCTCCGGAGCGTGCAGATCAATCCGTCGGGCGGAACGCCCGGACAGGGCATAGGAACCGACCCGAATTCCCACCGCTACCGCGACCGAGGCGGTGAAATCGATTTTGAGAGCGACCGGCAGCGCTTCGAGCGAAAGGATCCCGATGGCACCGTTCTGCGGCTGCAATTCTGAGAATAGAGTTCAACAGAATACGTTCGAAAAGAAAGGCCGGCAAACGCAACCCGCTTGCCGGCCTTGGTGGTGTCGGAGGTCCTGTCCGAAAAAAGCTGTACTCAGTTGAGAGCCTCGATCTTGAACCAGTCGACCGACATCGGCGTTTCACCGTTGACTTTTTCGTGCTGGTAAATGCCGATTGCCAGCTTTCCTTTCGGCCGCAGGGACGTCAGGTCTTCCATTGAGATCCAGTCGGACTGTTTCATGCCCTCCAGCTTATAGGCCGAGGTGTACTTGCGTCCCTTCTTGGTGATCCTGACCAGGATTGGATTGGGCGCCTGCTCCGCGTTGTAGGCCACACCCTTTGCGCCACCCCAGATGACCCGGGCGAACGAGGTATGCTTGCCTTTGACGTTCTTCCAGCTACCCATATAGACACGCGCACCGCGCACCCCACCATAGTAGCTGTGTGCATATGGCGAAGCGACGATGTGGTTGTCCTTGTCTTGGTAAATCGCCAGGAACGGAGCTTCACGGCCGGTCTGATAGGGCACCGAAATCTTCATCGTCGCCACCCAGTCGCCCTTCGGCAAATCAGATTTCAGGCGGACGATATTGGGTATGGGAGCATTGGCTATCTTGCCTGCATTCGTTCCGATGATCAGCAGCTTGCCGTCCTCGACGATATAGCCGTCTGGGTCTTCATTGAGCACTTCCCAATTGCTGCTGAGAGAGTCTCCATCAAATTCGTCGACAAAGAGCGGCTCTGCAGATGCGCTTCCCGAAATCGCGGATGCGACGCCCAGGGAACCGGCGACGAGAGTGCTCAAAAAGACAGTGCGAAATGACATGATGATTTCCTTCCTTCTTGCCAGCCGGCGACTGACCTCGTGGTCATGCCGCCGGCGTTTGTTTTGAATCGTTGCGTAGTGAGAGTTGTCTCTATGATTGTGGTCGATGAGGGGCCTATTTGAGCGCCTCGATCTTGAACCAGTCGATCGACATCGGCGTCTCGCCGTTGACTTTTTCATGCTGGTAAATGCCGATCGCGAGATTGCCCCTCGGCTTGAGCGCCGTGAGTTTCTCACTCTCGATCCAGTCGGACTGTCCCATGCCTTCGAGCTTGTAGGCCGAGATATAGGAACGTCCCCTCTTCGTAATCCTCACAAGGAACGGATTGGGGGCCTGATCAGCGGAATAGGCTACGCCTTTCGCACCTCCCCAGATAACCTTGCTGAACGAGGTATCCTTACCTTTGGACCGTTTCCAGCTGCCCATGTAGACGCGGGCACCTCTCACGCCGCCGTAGTAGCTGTGGGCATACGGCGAAGCGACAATGTGGTTATCCTTGTCTTCGTAGATGGCCAGGAACGGTGTTTCGCGGCCAGTCTGGTAGGGCACCGAAAATTTGATCGTCGCGACCCAGTCGCCTTTCGGCAGTTTGTTTTTGAGGCGGACGATGTTGGGGATCGGAGACGTACCGATCTTGCCAGCATTCGTACCGATGATCAGCAGCTTGCCGTCCTCGACAATGTAGCCTTCGGGATCCTCGTTCAGGACTTCCCAGTGATCTTTGAGGCTGTCGCCGTCGAACTCATCGATGAACAGCGGACCGGTCGCCTGAGGCTCAGGCTCGGGCTCGGGTTCCGGCTCAGGCTCGGGTTCTGCGACCACGACCTTGACCGCTTCGGAAACGGCTTCAGTAAACCCTTCCGTGCTGTTGGCAGCGAAGTATTTGCCCTTGCCTCTGTCGGCGATGCACTCGAGCTGCTTGCGGTCCTCGTCGGGGATGTCAAAGCCGACGACGTGCACCTTCACATTGACGTTCTGCGAAGCCAGCTCCGCAGCAACGGCACACGGATCGCCGCCGCAGGTCTCGATGCCGTCCGAGATCAGGACGACATTATTATTGGCATCTTTCGACGTGCCTTCGAACGCGAACTTGGACTGACCGAGCGAATAGGCAATCGGCGTCTTGCCTTTCGGCGAAACGGAATTGAGCGCATTGGCCGTCGCACCACTCTGGGCGCGGCCAAGCGGCGCAAGAAGCTCCACATCCTCGCACCAGCCCTTTTCGCGATGGCCATAGACCATCAGACCGGCCTTGGTGTTCGGAGGCAGATCGCCCATAAGGCGGTTCAGAGCTGTCTTTGCAGTCGTGATTTTGGCGACACCGTCGACCTGGCCCCACATGGACCCAGACGAATCGAGGATGAAGAGCAGATTGCTCTCAGCCTGCGCAACATTGGTGGCCGCCATCAGCGCCGCAGCAGCGACACCGATCGTCGATTTCTTGAACATATTTCCCACTCCTTCCGGAACCAGCCCCACCAAAGCTTTTTGGGGCCCACAAATGCTTGGTCGCGGCACGAAGGGAAATAGTTCAAACGACCGCCCACTTTTTTAGGCCCACAGATCTCGGTCATCGCGGAAATTAGAACATCATTGCGACAATCAGGAAAGGCCGCCGGGGAAAATCACATGGGTCATGGGGAAAAGATCACATGGCCATAGGCACAAATGAAAAGGGCGGCCCTGGAAGACCGCCCTTGTTTTGTCGCTTTGACCGGCCCCGTCTGACTTTGACCGATCTGAGCCTGGAACTGTTATGCCGTTACCGGCAAATCTTTTTCTCCTTAATGGTGCGAGGTCTGTTTTTGCCTCGCTATGCCCTTCAGTCGCGCCCACCTCGAATAAGGTTCAAAGAAAGGTCAAAAAAGTTTTCATCGGATATGAATCCGAAACCGCCGGCGCAGGTACTTATCAATGGTTCATCCAAAAAAGTGGTTCGATATGGGGTGTTTACGGTACCCTTTTCAGCGACGGGGACTTGGAACGCGCGGGAGATCGCGAACCTTGGGATACTTTCTTTTGAACCTTTCTGCGGGACGGCGCGACTTAACTATGCATGACGCGACCGGGAGGTCGGCATGTCGGTAGCCGATCGCGGCGACGACGCCGATCTTCTGAAGCGGATTGCCGCCAAGGACCGGCTGGCTGTGCAGGCGCTTTTCGGGCGCTATCACGTCCAGATGTTCCGGTTTCTGGTGAGATTGACCCGAAACGAGGCCGTAGCAGAGGAATTGGTAAACGAGACTTTCATGGAAATCTGGCGCGTCGCCGGAAAATTCGAAGGCCGCTCTTCGCCGTCTACCTGGATTTTCGCGATCGCACGCAACAAGGCCATCAGCCTGATGCGCAAGCGGTCGGATGCCGAACTCGACGATGAAATGGCGGCAAATATCGAAGATGACAGCGATTCGCCCGAAGACACGACGATGAAAGGCGACAAGGCCGCGATGATCAAGGCCTGCCTTACGAAGCTCTCGCCCGAACACCGCGAGGTCATCGACCTGGTCTATTACCATGAGAAGTCCATCAAGGAAGTTGGAGACATTGTCGGCATACCGGAAAACACGGTGAAAACGCGTATGTTCCACGCCCGCAAGCGCCTGTCGGAATTGCTTAAAGAGGGCGGCATCGACCGTGGTTGGCCATGACCGATAACCATGAGGACAGAGACATGAATGTGGCAGAAGACATTGGGATGATGCTGCCCTGGTATGTAACCGGAACACTGAGCGAGGACGAAAGGGCCCGCGTCGACCGGTACATCGCAGATCACCCGGAAATGGCCCGCCAGCTTGACCTCGTGCGCGAGGAACTGGACGCGTCGATCGCGCTGAACGAGGAAATCAACCCCGCGCATTCCGGCGCGCTGGACCGCCTGCTGACACGCATAGACGCGGAAGACGGACCGGAACGCACGACGCATAGCAGCGGCATTCTGGATTGGCTGACCGGCTGGCTTCCGGCATTCGAGACGCCGACATTGCAGCTTGCGACCGTGGGCGCAGCCATCGTTATCGTGGCGCAGGCGGTCATCATCGGTTCGATGATGTCGAGTACCGCACCCACCACCGGTGGCTATGAGACCGCGTCTGGTCCGGCTGAAGTGGCTGAAGACAGCGGCACAAGGCTCCTCGTCGCCTTTTCCGAGAAGGCAACCGCCGAGCAGATCACGGCGCTCCTGGACGAGATCGATGCCAGCATTATCAGCGGGCCGCGGGCCGGCGGTTTCTTCGAGATTCGCATCGAAGGCAGCGATTTGACGGCTGACAAGGCGGATGCGCTGGTTTCCGACCTCGAGAAGCGCAGTGCGATCGTCAAGTTCGTATCGGTTGCAGAATAGAGGTCGAGACCTTACCTCAAGAGAAGCGAGATTTTTTGCCGGCCGCAATTGTGGTAATCTTGTGACGTAGCAAACAATCTGCATGGAAGGTTCGCATGGGACGCTGGTTCATCGCGAGTACCTGTACTCTTTTGTGTTTGCTGTTTTTCCCGACCAGAGACAGCGGGTCGATTGCGGTCGTGCCTGGCGCGCTGGCCGACGGCGGCGGATTTGAACGCGGCGTCGACGGCGCCACGACGTCATCGCGCACGACGCGAACCAAAACCCGTCGAACAAAGCGGAAGACAGGAACATCGAAGAAGGCGACGGCCAGGAAAACGAGGGCGGCACAGGCCCGCCTGCGCCGTTTCCCGGCGATTACCGCGACCGTTCCGGACTTCCGTGACCGCCAGATTCTGATTGTCTTCGCGTCGAACACCCCGGATCAGACGATCGACGACGTCGGCGCCCAGTTCGGGCTCCAGCGGATAGATGATGCGACGATTGCACTGATCGACCGCAGGGTCGTCAAGTTTTCGCGGCCTGCGCAACTTCCGCCGGGCCTGGCCCTGCAGATTTCAGCCGACCCGCGTGTCGAGGCCGTCCAGCCTAACTATCTCTACGGATTGGCGGCAGGACCGGTGCCGCAATATGCGTTTGAAAAGCTCGCCATTCCTGAGGCTCACGGACTCGCCAAGGGTGAAAATGTACTGGTCGCCGTGATCGATACGGGGATCGACAAGAAACACCCGGCCTTGGCCGGTGCAATCGCCGGCGAATTCAATGCCATGGGCAAGCGGAAGGGCGCGTATGACGGTCATGGCACCGCGGTCAGCAGCATCATCGCCTCCCGGGGCGGGATCATGGTGGGTGTGGCACCGGCCGCTTCGATCCTTTCGGTACAGGCATTCGCCCGCCCGAAGAAGAACCGGCCGACCGTCGGCGAGACTTTCGACATTCTGCGCGGCATCGACTGGTCCGCAGAGCAAGGCGCCCGGGTGCTCAACCTGAGTTTCGCGGGACCGCAGGATCCGCTATTGCGCGACACAGTCAGCTCGGCGGTAAACAACGGAATCGTCGCTGTAGCCGCCGCAGGCAACCGCGGGCCGAAAGCACCACCCGCTTTCCCGGCCGCTTACCCTGATGTGATCGCGGGGAGCGCCACCGACGTAAAGGACCGGATCTACAAGCATTCGAACCAGGGCGAACACATTGCAGTGGCGGCACCCGGCGTGGATGTGGTTGCCGCCGGCCGTTTCAGGAAATTCGGGCTCATGTCAGGTACATCCTTTGCTGCGGCCTATGTCAGCGGCAGCATCGCCCTGATGCTTGAAGGCAGTCCTGAAATCACGGCAGCGTCGGTTGCCGAGCGCATTACCAATGCGGCGCGCGACCTGGGACCGGCAGGCCGCGACGTCGCCTACGGCCACGGCCTGATCGATACGTACAAGGCACTTAACGGGGGCTCCCAGTAACCAACAGGGACAGTCCCAGCTGCGGGGCTGCTTCGGAGTCATGAGAAGACCAGCATCGGACCACAAGTCAGGATCGTCTCTATCGCAGGCGACCCGCCGAACACCTGTGAAAGGCGCCTGGATTGCCGCCTGCGCGGTCGGCATGTTGTTGGTTTCGGACGCGGCGGAGGCCCAATACCGCAACGACAATTATGACGGCGGCCGCCGCAGCTACGATGCGGAAATCGGTGCTGCGATCGGTGTGTTCCATCTTCTGAACCAGGCGTCACGCGCCAACAGGCAGCGCCAGGCCGAGCCCGAACCGAGGGTAAGGAGACGGCAGACGCCGCGGCGGACGACACGCCGGACACAGCGCCAGCCCAACGTGATTCCCAACGCGCGCAGGTACCAGCTTCTGATCACGTTCGGCCCCGACACCACGGACGACATTGTCGATGCGGTCACGCAGCAATATGGTCTGCGGAGGCTGTCCGACGCCCTGATCGACCTGATCGACCGCCGGATCGTCAAGGTTGCGCGGCAGGCCAACATGTCGCCGGAACGCGTCCTGCAGCTCGCCAACGACCCGCGTCTCGAAGCGGTTCAACCGAATTACACTTACACCACATCGCAAAGCGCGCGTGCCCAATACGCCGTTGCGAAAATGGCTATTCCGGACGCACACACGGTCGCACGCGGCCGTGACGTTCTGGTCGCCGTGATCGACAGCGGCGTCAATGCCAAGCACCCGGCGATCCGCGATGCGATCGAAGAGGAATTCGATCCCGTAGGCGGACCGCCCGGCATCTTCGATTCGCACGGTACGGCCGTCGCCAGCATTATTGCTGCGCGCAAGGGCGTTATGGGCGTGGCACCCGAAGCACGCCTGCTTTCAGTCAAGGCGTTCAACCGCTACAAGAAGAAGCAACGTACGACGGCCGAGTCGTTCCACCTGCTCAAGGGCCTCGACTGGGCAGCGGACCGTGGTGCACGCGTGCTCAACATGAGCTTCGCCGGCCCGAGCGACCCGCTGTTCCGGCAGGCAATTGTCGCCGCGACCGAGCGCGGCATCGTCGCGGTTGCCGCTGCGGGCAACAAGGGACCGAAAGCACCCCCGGCCTACCCGGCTGCCTATCCGGAAGTGATCGCCGTCACGGCCACGGACGCGAAGGACCGCCTCTACCGTAAGTCGAACCGCGGCAACTACATCGCGGTGGCCGCACCGGGTGTCGATGTCCTGACAGCCGGCGGCAAGAAGGGCTACGGCCTGAGATCAGGGACGTCTTTCGCCGCCGCCTATATCAGCGGCAGCATCGCGCTGATGGCGCAGAACTCGCCGTCCATGTCGACGACGTCGGCAAACGACCGTCTCGCGGTCGCAGCGCGGGATCTCGGACCCGAGGGCAAGGACCCGTCATTCGGTCACGGCCTCGTCGACATCTACAAGGCCGTCAACGGCCAGGGCGAGTCGCAGTAACAGCTCGGCGGGTCACTCGAACTCCATCTGCTCGAACACGCGGCCGGCGTTGCGCTTGGCCAACTCCTTGAACGTGTCGAGGTGGGCAAACGGCGACTGATCGACCTCGAAGGCTTCCTGCAGCCCGCCGCCACCGTCGATGAGTTCGCGGATCTTGCCCCGCAGATAGACCAGATAATCTTTGGTATAGCGCCTGACCTGGGCGATGTTGGTCGGATGGCCATGGCCCGGAATCACATAAACCGCACCAAGCGCCTCGAACTTTTCCCAGCTCTCCAGCCAACCGGCCGTGTCGGTGTCATCGAAGATCGGAGGCAGGCGTTCGTGAAACGCCATATCGCCCGCGATGACCAGCTTCTGTTCCGGCAGCCACACGGAGATATCCCCCGGTGAATGCGCCGGACCGATCCAGAGGACCTCGATCTTGAACTTGCCCATCTCAATCGTCTTGCGGTCCTTGAAGGTCTCGGTTGGCCCCTGAACGGACGTGCCTTCGGCCTTGTCCCGGTTGTAGCCCTTCATCCGCGCGAGGATGTCGTAGCCTTTTTCCTCGAATTCGGACGCGGCGTCCTCGTGGGCGAGGATCGGGATACCCTGCTGGGCCCAGTAGGAATTCCCGAGCATGGCATGCCCCTGCCCGTTTTCATTGATGACCAGTCTGACGGGTTGGTCGGTAATGGCCTTGATCTCCTCGTGCAGCGCCTTCGCCAGCACGTGCGCCGCGCCGCCATTGATCACCACCACGCCATCGCCGGTGACGATGAATGACAGGTTGTTGTTGTGACCGGTGTTTTCATATCCGGGAGGCGCAGTCGCACCGATTGCCGACCAGACGTGCGGAATAACCTCGACGGGCTTGGAATACAGCGCCGACTGCGGATACTGGTCGGAGATCGACTGGCTTGCGCCGACCGAACCGGCAGACAACACCAGCGCTGTCAGCAAGGCGGCAATTCGGAACATCATCTCTGGTACGTCACCTTTTCTGAAGTCTTGCGATCGGACCATTTGCGGCTTCGGCGTCGCTACCAGACGTCAGGATTGATGCCCTTGGCCTGCAGGTCCGCAAACTTGTCCTGGAGGAACCGCTGAAAACCCTGCTTTTCGTATGCCTTCTGTTCGACGAACTCGAACATTGAAAGGAAATGGAACGGTTTGAAATATCCCGGCATCCGTGCAACCTCCGCGTCGCGGCCGGATTTGCCTTCCGGAACCTCGGTGCCGAGAAATACGATTGTCGGTGTGAAATTGACCGCCCACTTGCGTGCAAGCGCACGTTCTTCCATCTCCTCGCCGTCGAAGTCGGTCACGCTGCGTGAGCCCCAGAGGTTGAACTGCAGGACCCCGAACTTGCTTTTCAGGAATTCCGAGATCTGCTTCTTCTGCAGATTTACTGCATGCATTTCGCGGCAATAGGGACATCCGCGCTGCTCCCACAGAATCGCGAACCGCTTGCCGCCGTCCGCCGCCTCCTGGTGATCCTCACGCAGATCGAGAAATGTTTCCATGAACCAGGGCTGGACGTGAAGGCCATCGTCGTTGACCTCAAGATCGCCCGCCGCGTGCAGGATCCCCGGCGCAGCAGCGAAACCTGCTGTCGCCAGCGCGGATTTGGTGAAAAAGCGACGGTCAATCATAGGGAACCTCCGCGGCTGAGGCAGAACTCCAGGGGGTGGTTGAACATGATCTCCTCCCTTTTATTCATTTATACGAATATTAACATGCAAAGACTGGAGAGACAACGAAACGAACCTGGAAGCACGCGCCGACGACAAACGAGTGCGGTCGCTCGGGATTCACACGGGAGAGTAGGTTTCCTGCAGGATCTGGAGCGGCCAGAGCGCCGCCGTTCCGGCGTTTTGACGGCGCACGGCGTCATCGTCGTCAACACTGCTCGCTTTGCGCTCGGTTGTCTTGAACGTTGCCCCTTCCGCCGCATAGCGCGCTGACATGAAAACCGCATCGTCAGCCCCCAGACGCGACCACCACATGTCGGAAACTTCGATCGGCTTCGCCAGTTTCATATTCAGGTTGCTGAGGATGATGTCTGCGCAGGCAAGCCGCGCTTCGACCTGTGCGGCGTGAGCGGATTTGGACATTTCGCCGACCGATGCGGAATCACCGATGATGTAGATGTCCCCATCCACTGCCGAGCGCATGCTTGCGGCATCGACCGGCGCATACTCGCTGCTATCGGTGAGCCCCGCTTCCACGATGATTTCTGCTGCCGTCTGAGGCGGTATCACATTCAGGACGTCGGCCTTGAACACTTCGCCTTCAGTCCTGATTTCCTGTGTGTTGAAATCCACGCCGACGATCCCGCCATGGAGTTTCCTCGGCACCCAATCGATCAGTCCCGCGTAGTATTCCGCGTAAGCGGCCTCGAACTGTACCTGTAGCGGATAGGCGTCCTTCTGGTCGACGATCACAACAGACGCGCCCGGATTGTGACGCTTGAACCAGGCTGCCGCGTGGCAGGCACGCTCATAGACAGCCGGCGGACAGCGATGCGAGCCGTCCGGCGCCGCGATCCCAAGGCGTCCTCCCCGCCCGACCCGCTTGAGCATTGCCTCAATGCCGAGGCACGTGGCGTCGGATGTCCAAAGAGGATCCGCGGTGGAGCCAGTGACTTCTCCGAAACCTTTCCAGTGCAACTCGATCCCCGGTGCGGCAATGAGGACATCGTAGCTGATCGAGGAGTGTTCGCCGCTGCCGGCCGTGAGCATTACACTCTTGTTGTCTCGATCGATCGAAATCGCATCGGCTGGCACCGCTCGAAGGCCCATTCCGGAGAATGCTTTCGGCAGATCGATGGCCTCGGTCGCACATCCGCCGGTCGCGTCGAATGCGTGTATCGCGAATGGCGCGTTATAGGGCCGTTGCCCCGTGACCACCGAGATGTCGACCGCATCTCCGGTCAGAAGCTTCAAACCCCGGGCGGCAGTGGCGCCGGACACACCGCCACCGATTACGACAACGCGCAGCTTCGCCTGCCCCAGGACGCTGGAGGCAGGGAACGCAGTCGCCGCCGCGCAGCCTGCGACGAGACCGCTAGAGAACTGACGGCGATTCACACCTGTTCTTTTGTTCCGGCTGTCCATGTCCGCTCAGACCCGCTCTTGCCCAAGGTCCACTGTGCACAGCGATAATGGCAAGAACGGGGTCATCGTTTTGGAACGAAAGGTTTTGTTTCTTCCGACCCGGAGCAGTCGCGCCGGCGACGAACACGTCACCGGTTACAGGGCGAGAATTTACCTGAATTGCTTCGGCGGTAGAGGCGGTTGGTCCGCCCAAGGCAAAGCCAGCCGCACAGGATGGCGGCTGGCCTCAGCGGCGTAACCCGATCAGATCATAGCGGGGCTACACCGAGGGAGAGTACGCGAAGAATCAGCCGAAGATGTCCTTGGTTATTCCGGCATACCAGCCTTCGGACTCTTCGTAGGTCTGCTTTCTCAGGTCATCGTTTTCGCCGGTTTTGGATATGAATTTCGATGTCGCTTCGATCTTCGCCTCGCCGGCCTTGTATGCGGCGCCGACCTTGACGCCATCATTGGTTGCGATGAGGCTCCAGCAGGTATTTGCATAGCGGGCCGGGAACGCTTTCGATCCGGTCAGGGCCGCACGCACCGCCATGGCCGCCGACTTGGCCTGGCTGTTCGCAGAGAATGCTGATTTGGGCATTGCGGCTGCAATCGAAGCGTCGCCGAGCACGTGAATATTCTCGTCCATGGTCGATTGCATCGTCGCCGGATTGATCGGACACCAGCCGGAATCGTTCGTCAGCCCGGCCCGTTCTGCGATCGTCCCCGCTTTCTGTGCCGGCACGACGCTGGCCGCATCCGCCTTGAAGGTATCGAAGTCGGTCGTGACCGTCATAGCCGCGGCATCCACGGACTTTATGCCGCCATGTACGTCCGGACCGAACCATTCGATCATCTCCGGGTAGTGCCGGCCCCAGCCTTCCTGGAATAGCGCCTGCTTGGAGAATTTGGGTTTCGGATCGAGAACAACGATCTTCGCCTTCGGGTTCTTCTGCTTGAGGATATGAGCGATCATCGAGATCCGCTCGTATGGTCCCGGCGGGCAACGGTAGGGATTGGGCGGCGGGACGAAAACGAACGTGCCGCCCTCCTTCATGTTCTCCACCTGGTGCTTGAGAAGTGCCACTTCAGTGCCGGACTTCCAGGCATGTGGCATCGATTCCGATGCCGCGACAGAATATCCGGGCACCGACTCATATTTCAGATCGATCCCGGGCGCGACAACGAGCCGGTCGTAAGGCACCGACGCGCCGGACGCGAGCGTCACCGTCTTCTTGTCCCGGTCGACCCCGTCGGCCCAGTCGTGCACGACGTTGACCCCGAAATCGGTGGCCAGCGTGTTGTAGGTGTGACCGATGGATTCGTAGTCTCTGAACCCGCCGAGATAGAGGTTGGAGAAAAAGCAGGTGTAATACTTGCGGCTCGGTTCTATCAGGGTGACGTCGATCGCCCCCTTGGAATCCTTTGCGATATACCGTGCAGCCGTGGCCCCACCGGCTCCGCCACCGATAACCACCACTCTGGGCTTGCCGGCCGCGTGTAGGGCCGGCGCCATGGATGACACGCCCCAGGTGAGCGCGCCCGCGCCGGTCAGTGTGCTGAACTGTCTCCGGGTAAACTTCATTGCTTCCTCCCTGCGGTTTAATTTTCGGCCGTTTTGACCGTCGCGAAATAGGTGGCCAGAGCAAAGATGTCATCGTCAGACAAGCTTCCCGCTATGGACTGCATGACCGGGTTTTCGCGTTCCTTTTTTTTGTAGGACGCCATGACATTAACGAAAGACGCGATGTCCCAGCCGATGATCGACGGTATTCCCTTTTCAGCGCCGGATGCCTGGTGACAGGTCACGCACTGGCTCGATAGATACTCGCCATAGGCGACGCGATCCGGATCAGCTGCGGCAGCTCCGCTGCCACCGAGCAGGACCGCCATTCCCAGGACTTTTCTTGCCACCCGCATTTTGTAGCTACTCGATGTTGGCGGACGGATTGCTCTCGTCGTCAGGCGTGACGTCGAGAATTCGTGCCCGCATGGTGATTTTCACATCCGTCTTGCAGTTCTTCGTGCAAGGTTCGGACTTCGATGCAATGTCCGGTCGGTTGTCTTCGGTGAAGCCCTTTTCGTTGGGCAGACGGATGCTCGCAAAATTCTCCTTCGAGAGCACGAAGTCATCCTCGACCACATCGTTGAGGTTCAGCAGATAGGCGACGATCGCGTAGGTTTCATCCGCGGTAAGCGACTGCGCATCGCCGAACGGCATGGCCCTGTAAATGTAATCGTAAACAGTCGACAGATAAGGCCAATAGGACCCGATCGTTTTGACCGGGTCATCCGAACTCAGTGAGTCCTGTCCGCCCGCAAGCACTGGCCAGCGATCAATCCCTTCACCGAACTCGCCGTGACAGGAAGCGCATTTCTCCTGGAACACTTCCTCGCCGGTCGCCACATCGCCCTTGCCCTCGGGCAGCCCCTGCCCGTCCGGCCTGACATCGATATCCCAGGCGGCGATTTCCGCCTGTGTTGCCTCCCGGCCGAGACCGAGCTTGCCCGCAAAGGCCGGACCGGCGACTAGCGCGAATCCCAGAAAAAGCAAAACCGTGTTACGAGATCTCGACATTTTCGACCTCCCCGTTTTCGCGCACGTGCCAGGTCTGAACGCCGTTATTGTGATAGATGGAATTGGTGCCGCGGACCGCGCGCAGCTCGTTCTTGGTAGGCTGAACGTAGCCGGTTGAATCGATTGCGCGGGATTGCAGCAGCAGCGGCTTTCCGTCCCATTCGAACTCGTAATAGAACCTGTGCAGGGCCTTGGGCAGGCTCGGGCCATCGATCCGGGCCGTGTGCCAGTTCTTGCCGCCATCTATGGTCACGTCCACCCGTTCGATCGTTCCGCGACCCGACCACGCCAGGCCCGAGACGATCGTGAATCCCTTCTTGTGTTTGTAAGGCGCCTGAGGGCTTGGATTGGTGATGACCGACTTGCAGTCCATCACCCAGGTGAAGCGGCGCGCTTTGCCGTCTTCCATAAGGTCGGTGTATTTGGACGTCTCTTCGCGCGTGTGCCACGGCATGTCGCCAACCTCGATGCGGCGCAGCCATTTGACCCACATGTTGCCTTCCCAGCCGGGCACGACCAGACGCAGCGGATAGCCCTGTTCGGGGCGTAGCGCCTCGCCGTTCATCTTGAACGCGACGATGCAGTCGTCCAGCGCCTTCTCGAGCGGAACGGAACGATTCATGGCGGCCGCGTCAGCGCCTTCCGGCATCAGCCACTTGGCGTTCGTCTTGAGACCGGCCTCGTCGAGAATGGCCTTGAGAGGAACGCCGGTATACATGACGCAGTGAACCATCCCGTGCGTGAACTGACAGCCATTGAGCTGCGCTCCGCGCCACTCCATCCCGGAATTTGCTGCACATTCGAGGAAGAAGATCCTGTTCACACGCGGAAACCGCTTGATGTCGTCCATCGTGAAGATCAGCGGCTTGTCGACAAGCCCGTTGATCATCAGCCTGTGATCTGCGGGATCGACTTCGGCGATGCCCGAATGATGACGCTCAAAACAGAGACCGTTCGGGGTTATGATCCCGTCCAGTTCGTGCAGCGGCGTGAAGTTGACGGAACTCTCGGTCGAAGCGGTGAGCCAGCGGACATGTCGCCTGACCGCCTCCTTCTCGAATTCCGATGGCACTCCGTAGGGCCGTGCATCGACGCCGTCGCCGAGCGACTTGGACCAGTCAGGAACATTGGGCGGAAGATTCTCGCTGTTCCCTGCGGCCTGCGAACCTGCAGCGCCGGCCAGCAGTGCGGCACTTCCGGCTGCTGCCGAACCAAGCACCGCTCTGCGGGAAATTGCACGTGATTTCGATGTCTTATCCATCGCCTTGCTCGCAATCATTCATGGGGATGATCATTATATTCATGTGTTTGAATATACCCATGCGACAATCTGCCTAGACACCGACAATCCTTATGGTGTCGTTCGGATCGACCCGAACGGGGTTGTTTGCCTTGAGATAGCTCTCCACCACATCCCAGATTGGAGGGCCTTCCGTGGCTTCGTTGATGCTCGCCCAGCCCGCAACGACATATTCGCGCGACGGATCCACGGCCTCGCCAGCCTTGAGCATCGTCAGATTCGAAATACGTTTACCGATCGGTTGCTTCGGATCGATCGTGTAGCCCAGCCCCCCGACACGGACCATGTCCCCACCCTGCTGATAATAGGGGTCCGGATTGAACAGGTTGTCGGCGACGTCCTCGAGCACCTCCTTGATGAACTTGCCAGTCATCTTGGTCCGGTAGGCAGCCGGATAGGTCATGGCGCACGCATTGTAGAGATCTTCGACCGATATCTCCTGACCGGGAAGCAGGCTGGGTCCCCAGCGGAAGCCCGGCGAGAGGGCGATCTCGGCATCCCGCACATCAAGCAGCGCATCGCAGATGAGGTCGTCGATGGTGCCATTGAAGTTGCCGCGGCGATAGAGCAGGTTCTCCGTCCGGCCGATGATCCGCTTGAGCTCGGTCTCGAACGGTGCCCGCACCTTCTTCACCAGCGCCGTCATATCCGGGTCCGGCTCGATAACATCCGAGAAGATCGGGATCAGCCGGTACCGGTAATCCCGTAGGCCGTCCGCGCCGACATCGAGATCGATGCGCGAGACGAACTTGCCGTTTGATCCGCTTGCGACGAGTAGGGTTTTGCCGACCTTGAAGGGTCTTGGGATCGCATCGTGCGTGTGCCCGCACAGAATGATGTCGATACCATCGACCTGCCGCGCCAGCTTGCGGTCCACGTCGAAACCGTTGTGCGACAGAAGAACGACCAGCTGCGCGCCATCGTCCCGGGCAGCCGCGACATGTTTCTTGATCTCATCCTCGCGGATACCGAACGACCAGTTCGGGAACATCCAGCGCGGGTTTGCAATTGGCGTGTAGGGGAATGCCTGACCGATCACGGCGATCTTCACGCCGCCCCGCTCGAACGTTTTGACAGGCTCAAACGCAGGCTCTTCCCACTCATTGTCGAAGATGTTCGCACCGAGGAAGGCAAACGGCAGTTCATCGACGATTTCTCTGACACGGTCCGCGCCAAGCGTGAACTCCCAGTGCCCCGTCATGGCATCGGGCTCGAGCGCGTTCATCACCTCGACCATGTCCGCGCCGTTCGTCTTGAGCGAGGTGTAACTGCCCTGCCAGGTATCTCCGCCATCGAGGAACAGTGTCCGGTCCGGGCGTTCGGCACGGATGGCCTTCACCACCGTCGCGATCCGGTCCATGCCGCCCATGCGCCCGTACGCCTTCGCCAATGCAACAAAGCCTTCCGATTGAAGCGCATAGGCGTCCGGAGAACCGCCCTTGATTCCATAGTGCTTGAGGAAGTCATCACCGGTCAGGTGAGGCGGTTTCCCTTCGGCCTCGCCGACGCCCAGATTGACGGACGGCTCACGGAACCACACGGGCATGAGTTGCGCGTGGATATCCGTAAGATGGGCGATTGTCACATTGCCGAACGCCTCGAAGGACAGCAGGTCGGCCTGGGAGAGTTTCTGCTGTGCGGCAAGTGACGACCAGGATGCCGACCCGCCGTAGATGGCGGCCAGTGCGCCGGCGGCTTGTATGAACTCTCTGCGTGACAGCATGTGGCAATCCCGTTGTTGCGACCAGTGCGCACCTGTCCTGTCGGCCGGGCCGGTTGTCCGGCCCGGTGAAAACGCCCAGAATCCGAAGTGACCTACTGGCGGACCGCAGGCGCCTCGACTTGCAGTCCCTTGCCGCGTTGCGCCAGATAGATTTCAAGCGCGACGAACTCATCCGATCCCGGATTGAACGGAATGGCACGAATGTTCCGCATGCAGCCCTTGAACCGGCGGTGCAGCGACCCGAGCTTCTGCCATTTCAGGCGATAGGTCGGGAAACCGTTCGAATGGCCCTGGCTCAGGTGATCGGCGCGGATGTACTTGCCGTAATTGTCCTCGTGGCAATTGGCGCAGGACATGTCGAGCTGTCCGACCCGGGTGTAGTAGATCTCCTTGCCCTTATCGGCCCAGGCCTTCATCGGCCCGTCCGACTGAACGTTGACCGGCATGCCGCGAGACTGATTGCGGACATAGGAGGTCATTGCCAGCATCTGGCTCGATTCCCACTTCCACTTTTCGGCACCCATGTTCTTGGTGCGGCAGTTGTTCACGCGTTGCTCAAGAGTCAACGGCCGTTTCAGCTTGGCATCCCACTTGGGCATCTGCGCTCCGACACCCTTCATCGAGTCGGCCGCGTCGTTGTGACATGAGGCGCAGGACTTGCCTTCCGTACCATCGACCGTTGACCACAGGCCTTCGCCCTGCTCAACCCAAAGGAAGCCCGGATTGTCAAAATCATCCTGCTGCAGCGCCTGGGTTTCGGGCGACCGGAAATGCCATCCGGAAATCAGCTCATCGAGCGGATGGTCCTTGGACGGCCGCTCTGCCTTGACGGCTGTGACACCTTCCGGCAGCGACTCTCCCGATATTGCAAAACCGGCTGAGGCGATCACCGCGACTGCCGCCACGGCGGCCAGTCCGGATTTGGCTGTTACCTTCATTGTGCTTTTCCTTCCCCTGCCGCGGCCTGTTATCCGGCCGCTGGCATGCCAATCGTCAGTTGACCGTCAGCTTTGACTTCTTCGAGTATTGCTCCCCGTTGTCGTCTGCCCAGATGAACTCGAACTCGCCCGATTTTTCGGCTTTCATCGAGAACTGGAAATACGGATTGGCTGAAATCGCCGGATCGATGTCGACCGAGAAGACTTCCTCGCCATCGAACTTGGCAATGAACTTGTTGATGATCTGCCGCGGGATGATTTCACCGGTCTTGCGGTCCTTCCGCAGCCCGGTTTCCATCTTGTGCGAGATTAGCGTCTTGATCGTGACGACCTCGCCCTTGTCGGCCTTTTTGGGCGCTTTCACGCGTGGTTTCGGCTTTGCCATGATTCGCTCCTTGATGCGCCGATCAGCCGCCGCAGCCGCCGATTGTGACCTTGACCTGTCGCTTGGTCATATGAAACGAGCCGTCCGAAAGCTCGGCGACCGCAATCACGTTCTGCGTCTTCGCAAGACGCATCCTCGAGGACGCTTCAGCGACCCCGCTCCGTGGCGAAAAATTGAATGTCGCGACCTCAGGACGCGGGTTGCCTTCAGAGATAACGATCACGCGTTTGACGTAATCGTCGGCAGTCATGGGGCTGTCGACGGAAATGGAAAGCGGCACGGTATTACCGTTCTCCGCAATCTCCGGCATGGACAGGGTGACCTTGCCCTCGGCCGCCGATTTGCCACCGGTGAATTTGTCGATGACGGCCTGTGCCTCGTTGGCCTCCGCCAGGGTGAGCGACGGATTCAGCGCAGCTACGGCGGTTACCGCGGCTCCGAGAACCAGTGTGTCTCTACGTGTAAAGACCTTCATATCGTGTATCCCTATTCCTTCAGGGTCAGCAGATAGGCGATGATGTCTTCGATCTGCTGACCGGACAGAATCGTCTTGCCCTTGAACTTCTTCGCGATCCGGGCTCCGGAGTCGACCAGGTAGAAGCCGGGCATGATGGTCTGATCGCCAAAAACGGCTTTCGAGTTCACGAGGATGCCGCGCAACTGTGTGGCGGAGTATCTGTCGGCAACGCCGTCAAGCGTCGGACCGACTTCTCCGTGAAACGGCTTGTCCGCCATGTCCTTGTTGGCGTGGCAAGCCAGACAATTGCCGAGCTTGCGGTTGGCGAACCATTTCTTTCCGTCTGCCGCGCTGCCGTTTGCACCGGTCAGCGAAGCCTTGACTTCAAGCTCTTCGAATTTGACCTGATCCGGCGCCAGATTGCCGGCCAGTGCGAGATTTGCTCCGAACGCGCACAATACGGCCGAGCAAACCGCAATACGTTTGATTGCGTGAACCATTCCGGTGTTCCCTCTCCCTCCACATGCGACCGTCGATTTGAATTTGGAGGATTTTTTGTCGATCGGACGCCAGGCAAGACTGGCAGAGATGAAAGTTGAAATCAATAGGTATATTCGAATGATTGAATGAACAACGTTCGAAGCCGTGCTCGACGGCATCTACCCGATGCGCCCGAGCGTCGGCCAGTACTCGAGAATGAAGTTGGCGATCCGGTTCATGCTTCCGGTGACGAACAGCAACCCGGTGAGTACGAGAAAGCCGCCCATGACTTTCTCGACCGAGCCCAGGTGGGCGCGAAACCGGCCCATGAACCGCATGAACGCTCCGGAAAATGCAGCGGCGATGAGAAACGGCACGCCAATTCCGAGTGAGTATGCCGAAAGCAGCTTTATCCCCTCGCCCACATTCTCCTGCCCTCCCGCTGTGAACAGGATCGCGGCGAGCACCGGCCCGACACACGGCGTCCAGCCGAAGGCAAAGGCCAGCCCCATGACAAAGGCACCCGGCAAGCCGGCAGGCTTGCGCTGCACGTCAAGTCTCGCCTCCCGGTAGAGGAGCCCGATCCGGAACAGGCCGAGGAAATGCAGCCCCATGAGAATGATGAGCGCGCCGGCCAGCATCGAAAGCCAGCGCATGTGTCCCTGTACGAACTGTCCGAGCCAGGTCGCGCTGGCGCCGAACGAAACAAAGATGATCGTGAAGCCAGTAACGAATGCGAGCGCCGACGCAAAGATGCGGAGATTGACCAGCGGCGGTGTCCGGTCGTCATGGAACTCGGAAATGCTGACGCCGGCGAGATAGCAGAGATAGGGCGGCACGATCGGCAGAACGCAGGGCGATACGAAGGACAGGATACCTGCCAGGAACGCTGCACCTATGCCGACGTTGAAATCCAAAGCCCTCGCCTTTCCCTGCCGGATCGTATATTCATATAATGCAATATTCGAGAAGCGATGTTTGATCAACCGATGAACCGCTTTCTGATACTCCTGACTGCGTTGCTGCTCAGCGCCGCGAGCCCGGCCCGCGGCGCGGAACTGGTCATGGTCGAGCAGAATGCCTGCGAGTGGTGCGAGACCTGGAACGAAGAGGTTGGCGGGATCTATGAGAAGACGCCGGAAGGCAGGGCCGCCCCTTTGAGAAGGATCAACATTCACGATCCGCTTCCGGCCGACCTGGCCCACCTGTCGCGGCTTATTTTCACACCGACATTCGTGCTGGTTGACAAGGGCAAGGAGATCGGGCGAATCCAGGGGTATCCTGGAGAGGATTTCTTCTGGGGCCTGTTGCAGCAATTGCTCAGCAAGGCGGGGCTCAAGACCGGGCAGCCCGATGCAGGCTGAGCCGGAATCGAATGATTTGAAGAGGATTGGACGTATGGACATCTCGACTGCGCTTATGGAGGAGGGCCAGCATGAAGCCATGGCCGAAAGCGCCAAGGCGGCCTGCGACCTGCTGCGCGGACTGGCCAACGAGACCCGTTTGATGATCCTGTGCATGCTGGCCGAAGGCGAGAAGTCGGTCGGCGAACTGGAGGCACTGCTCAACCTGCGGCAGCCCGCGGTCTCCCAGCAGCTCGCACGGCTGAGGGCCGACCGTCTGGTGCAGACCCGGCGTGAGGGCCAGACGATCTACTACGCGCTGGGCAGCGACGAGGCCCACAAGGTTATAACCGTGCTCTACGACCTCTATTGCAAGGATGCGGAAGGCTGCTCCTGAAGCAGCGGTGACAACTCTGGTGAGACATGGATGCGATTTCAACGCCGGTGCTTTTGTCGCTCGCCGGACTGGCGTTGGGCATCGTCATGGGCGCGACCGCACGCGCCGGACGTTTCTGCACCTTCGGCGCGGTTGAGGATTACATTCTCGCCCGCAAGACCCTCCGCCTGAAAGCGTGGGCTCTGGCCATAGCCGTCGCCATGATTTGCGTGCAGATCATGCATCATTTCGGCGTGGCCCGGATCGACCAGGTCTTTTATCTCGGGCCAAACATAGGCCTTGCGGGTTCAATCGCCGGCGGGCTCCTGTTCGGGCTCGGTATGGCGATGGTCGGCACCTGCGGCTATGGCATCATCATCCGGATGGCAGGCGGCGACCTCAAGGCGCTCTCGAGTTTCATGGTCCTCGGCTTTGCCGGATACATGACCGCGCGCGGACTGACTTCCCTCGTCAAGGTCCATACGGTGGACGCGCTTGCCCTCGACGCCGAAGCGGTCGGGGGACAGGGCATCCCGCATTTTGTCGCCTGGGCGACGGGAGCCGAGCTGCAGAGCCTCTGGCTGCCCATGGGATTGCTGATTGGCGGCGCGATCATTTTCTATTGTCTCCGCGACCATGAATTCCGCGTCAGCCGGCGCGACGTCGCGTCAGGCATTCTGATCGGCCTCGCTGTCGCTGGCGGCTTTCTGGCAACCGGCATCATCGGTGCCGATCCGTTCGACGAAATCCGGGTCCAGTCCCTGACCTACGTCCTGCCGCTGGGCGAGACTCTGGTGTGGCTCATGACGTTCACCGGCTCTTCGCTCACCTTCGCCGTTGCTGTCGTGCTCGGCACGCTCGGCGGCGCGCTGGTCGTGGCCGCCTACCGCGGCGAAATGCGCTGGGAGGGATTCGAGGACATGCGCGAGATGCGCCGCCACATGCTGGGCGCGGCTGCGATGGGCGCGGGCGGCGTCACCGCACTCGGATGCACGGTCGGCCAGGGCATTTCAGGTGTATCTACCCTCGCCTTGTCACCGATGATCACGCTCGTTTCGATTTTTGCAGGTGCGGCCTTCGGGCTGCACTGGCTGCTGACCGGCAGCCCGAAAGAGGCCTGGGAGGCGCTGTTCCCGGGCCGGGTAGCACCGTAACCGGATGCCTTCATGACGATCATGCCCGAACCGGTGGTGCTAATGGGATTCGTTGCGGCATCCCTTGTCGTCCTGGTAACGCCAGGTCCGGGGGTTCTCTATGTCGTGGCGCGAAGCCTGGCACAGGGAAGGCGGGCCGGCGTGGTATCGGCACTGGGCCTGGCCGCCGGGGTCTTCTTTCATGTCGCTGCTGCGACCGTCGGGATCTCGGCCATTCTCCTGACGTCCGCAACCGCTTTCAATCTGGTCAAGCTCCTCGGCGCCGGATACCTGATTTATCTGGGGCTGAGGACAGTCTTCGCAGGGCGCCCGATCGCCGGCCCGAAACCTGCGACACCGGCGACGCTCTATCGCCTGTTCATGGATGGCGTAATTGTCAGCATCTTCAATCCGAAAATCGCCGTCTTCTTTCTCGCCTTCCTGCCGCAGTTCGTCGTAGCGGGCGATGCCTCGGTCTCGCTGCAACTTTTCTTGCTTGGAACGATCTATGCCCTGCTCGCCTTTCTGACCGACGGCGCCTATGCCATCCTTGCCGGCAGTGTTCGGCACTGGTTCGACTCACGTGTCCTCCTGGGTCCCATGGCGAGATACCTGACCGGCAGCGTCTTTATCGGCCTCGGCGTGAAAACTGCACTGGCAACCCGGCAGCCATAGTATGCCGCTTGAGCCGGCAGGCTGACGGTGGCAAAGGCTGCGTCGAACTGAGGTCACCGGCGGAGTCCGACTGCCCTCACACCGCTGCCCCTGCGGCGTGATCGACAATCCAGTCAAACACGAGGTCCGTGCCGCGCGGCAGCGAAGCGGGATTGCGCGACAGAACGTAGCCTGCCTCACTCGCCACGACGTCATCGGTCACCTGAACCAGCGATCCGTTCTGCAACAGGGAATCGATCAGTCCGAGCCAGCCGAGCGCCACGCCCTGACCGGCAACCGCCGCCTGGGTCGTCATGTCGTAATTGTTGAAGCTTATGTAATTACGCGAACGTCCGCCGGTAATGCCCAGACCGTCAAACCAGTCCTGCCACGTCTGCCACTGTGCCGAAGGCGGTTTCGACAGACTGATCAGTTGAGTGTTCAGCAATTCCGCGGCCGACCCGATCCGCCCGTTACGTTCAAGAAAGTCCGGACTGCACACCGCCGCGACCCTTTCCTGCAGTAACAGGACGTCGTCCGCGAGGATCTTGTCGTATGACGTCACGTGAATGGACAGATCACACTCGTCATCGTTTTCGGCCGGAGGAGCCTGCGAGGCGAGTATCTGGATTTCGATCTCCTCGCCCAGTTCGGAGCGCAGTTGCGGAAGGCGCGGCAGCAGCCAGAAGGTCGAGAAGGCGAAATCAGCCGAAACACGGACCCGCGGCTTCAGTTTCCGTTCGAGCAGGGAATTGACCGACGTGCCCAGTTGCTTCATTGCGGGCCGCACGACGTTGAGCAGCCGCATCCCTTCGAGCGTCAGGGAAACGCCGCGATGCTCCCGCTTGAACAGCACCACCCCAAGCTCGACCTCAAGTGCCTTGATACGCTGGGAAATCGCTGACTGGGAGATCCCTAGGGCTTCTGCCGCGCCGGTGAAGTTCCCGTGCTGCGCCACAATGTCGAATGCGCACAAGCCGACAAGATTGTTGCTGAGCTTCCAATAAGCTGAACTGATGTGGTCCATGACCGGCCTCCAATAGAGAACAGTTCACCGATTGACACAAAAATCCAATCAAAATCAATCAACGTGGCCGGGATTCAGATCAAAAATCAGGCAGGAGGATTGGTTGCTTCGGCAGTCGGGCGATTACCGCAAGGCCTCTGATGTACCCGCGTCTGCCATCAGCACAGCTGATTCCGCCCGATGCAGCAGTCGGAACTGGGGGGCCTAATGCAATCCGCTGCTCTGCTCTAGCGCCGTGATCCGCCGGCTGACGGACGTATGCGAAACTTTCAGCATGTTGGCAGCGCTCACGAAAGACCCCGCGCGCGACGCCGTCAGCACATATCTCAAATCATCCCACTCCATGCCGCAGCCTTCGATGCGTGTTCCGGATGCCCCGCCAAACACCTGGAGGCACGGGTAGCGCTGTCAATGGCCGATCCGGTTTCACGATTTACAGGACGCCGTCGGGGCAGCGGTCAACGGGCACGGAGAAGTGCCAGTCCGGTGGGCACTGGAGCCGCGCTTTCAGACACGCAGCGCGACACCGTCGTGGCCCGGATCCGCACCGCCGCTGAGTGAACGCCCGTCGATCCGGATGCCGTGCACGGCGGCAATTCCGAATGTAAGCGCGGAGCGGATGACCTCGTAGCCCTCCGCCTCCAGCGGTTCCAAGGCATAGCCCGGGATCCGATTGGTGATGTCGATGGCGTTGGAGGTCGAGGAAAACCGGGGGGCGGCAACGGCGTCCGTGGCCGGGAAGTCAAAGTCCAGAACGTTCAGGAGCGCCTGCAGCACGCCCATGGCGATCTGCGTTCCGCCGGGAGCACCCGCCACATAAAGCGGCGCGCCGTCACGGAAGGCGATGACGGGGCAGACGGAACTGAAACGGCTCTTGCCCGGAGCGATTGAGCCGGTCGAACCCGGACGCGGGTCGAACACCGCCATGCAGCCGTTGTACATAAAGCCCAGACCGTCGCTGATCACGCCCGACGGCATGCCAAGCGAATGGGTCATGGTCACGCACATGCCATTGGCATCCACCACGGCGACATGCGTCGTGTCCTTCGGCTCCGGCTGACCGAGCCGGGTCACCTGCATGCGTTCGCCGTCCTTGATGCGGGCCGCGATCCCTGCCGCGTGGTCCTTGGTCACCAGGTGAGCGGGTATCTCGACAAAGGCTGGATCGCCCACATGGGCGTCCTTGTCCGCGGTTGCAGCCTTCATGGCCTCGCAGACCGTGCGGATGTAATCGGTCGAATTGTGGCCCATGCCGGCGAGATCGAAGTTCTCCAGAATGTTCAGCATCTGGACCAGCATGATTCCGCCGCCGGGCGGGTGGCAGGTGGCAATGGTGAAATCGCGGTATGTGCCCTCAAGCGGCGCGTTCCGGGTCAGCGCGTAACCTTCGAGGTCCTGCTTGCGCAGCAGTCCGCCGTTCGCCCGCATGTCCGCGTCGATGCGGTCCGCGATCTCTCCCCGGTAGAAGACATCCGCGCCGTGCTCCACGATCAGGCGCAAGGTCCGGGCAAGGTCCGGATTGGCGACATGCTCGCCGATCTTCTTCGGCCGGCCGTCCGCGCCGAAATAGATCTCCCGGCCCGTCTTCGAGAGCGCCAGGCGCTCGGTGACCTGCACACGGCCGAGATCGGCGCCGTGAGTCCACCAGTAATGGACGTGCGGGCGTACATGAAAGCCTGCCTCGGCCTGGGCCACGGCCGGTGCGCAGATATCCTTCCAGGCCCAGCTGCCATAATCACCGGCAATCGTGTGATAGGCCAGCAGCGAGCCCGGCGTCGTGACGGCCTGATAGCCCAGATCGTTGACGTTGTCCTTGAGGATGAACCCGAAGCCGTCGCGGGTCTCGCCTTCCAGCAAATGCTCCCACATGTCCGGAGCCGCCTCGAGCGGCGTTTTGCCGTGGAAGTCGATGCATTCATGCACGCCGTTGCGCGGATCGTAGACCTGGCAGGTGCCGAAGCCGGCGATGCCGCACATCTGGGGATCGACCACGCCCTGCACGAGAGCCGCGGCCATGGCGGCGTCGACCGCATTGCCGCCGCGCATCAGAACGCGGGCACCGGCTTCCGACGCCTCCGGCTGCGCGGATACGATCATGGCATTGTCATACTGGGTCATCGGCGCGATCCGGATCAGGTTATCGTTTCAATGTCGAGAATGGCCCGTGCGATGGCCTGGGCACGCGGCACCAATGAGGCAACCTCAAGGAATTCGTCGGGACTGTGCGCCTTGCCGCCGACCGGGCCGACGCCGCACAGAACCGGGGCGCCCGCCGTCGCCGCGAAACCGGAATCGGCGCAGCCTCCGGAAAACTCGCCCCCGATTTCCAGGCCGAATTCGCTGGCACCGGCGACATAGTGATCAAAAAGCGCCTTGCCCGCCTCCGATTGCTGCAAAGGCTGGAACTCGCCGGAGATCACCAGGCTCGCAGAAGTGCCTTCAAGCGGGCAGGTCTCGGCGATCCGCCCGATCGATGCGACAATCCCGTCGCGGTCTCCGGGCTCCACATAGCGCACGTCTATCTCGCAGGTTGCCGATGGCGCGACCGTGTTGACCGACTGGCCGCCGGAAACGAGGCCCACATTGACCGTCAGGCCCATCTCCAGGTCGGTGAGTGCGTGCCACGCCTGGATCTTTCTGGCCAATTCCTCGATTGCGCTCACGCCCTCGGCGAAGTTCGCACCGGAATGCGCTGCCCTACCCTCGACCGCGCAGCGGAAAAAGATCCCGCCCTTGCGGCCGGTGACGATGTTGCCTGAAGGCCGCCCGGGTTCGGAGTTAAACACGGCGCGGGCATTGCGCGCTTCCGCCACGATGTGCGGTTGCGAGGACGGCGAACCGATTTCCTCGTCGCCCGTGAACAGTCCGACCAGCGGCACGGGCGCACCGCCCGTGCTGGCGAATGCGGCAAGGATGAACGCGTTCATGACGAGGCCGGCTTTCATGTCCGCCACGCCCGGACCATAGGCGATGCCATCTCTCACCGTGAACGGACGTCGGCTTGCCTCACCCTCGGAAAAGACCGTGTCGCGATGTCCCATGAGCAGGACGGGCCGATTGCCTCCGCCGCCCGCAGCCTGAACGGTGGCCCGCAGCGCGTCGCCATGCTGTTCGATCTCTGTCGTTTCGACCGGAATGCCGTGCTCCTCCAGGAACACGCGAATGAATTCGCCCGCCGCATCGACACCGGCCTTGTCGTAGCTGCCGCTGTCAGTGTTCACCATCGCCTCGAGAAGGTCGACCATGGCAGAGTGCCGGTTCGCCAGCCAGTCAAGGGCTTGTGCTGAATTTGTTGCGGTCATGTAGCTTTACTCCGCCTGAATTGGCTGCAGAACCGGTCTTCGGGTATCCGGCGACTGCGCCAGGACCCGTTCAAGACTGTGGGCGATCTGCAGGACCTTAGCGTCAGAACCGTTCGGTCCGACAACCTGGATCCCGAACGGCATACCCAGATCATCGACGCCGCAGGGGATCACGCAGGCTGCCGGCAAGGCCATGGTCAGGGCATAGGTGATCGCGAGCCAGCGCATATATGTCGGCATGACTTCGCCGTCAATCTCGCGCACGGAAAGCTCACTGTGCGGAAACGGTGAAACCGATGCCGCGGGGCAGATCAAAATGTCAACGTCCCGGAAGAATTCAATGAACGCGCGATAGATCGTGGTCTGCGCTACATGGGCCCGGGAAACATCCGCCAGCGAATAGGCCAGGCCCCGCTCCGTATTGTCGATGACGTTCGGGCCAAGCAGGTCGCGATTCTGCTCGAGACGCTCACCGTGGGCGGCGACGAAATTCACGCAGCGGATGATCTCGAAAGTCTCGTGAACACCTGCCATATCCGGGTCGCGCTCACCGCTTTCCCCGAATGCTGACGAAATCGCCGGCATCCGGTCCTGAAAGACCCGGCGGATGTTCGCAGCAACCGGTGCGCAGCCCAGATCCGCCGACCAGGCCATGCTCAGCTTTCCAAGATCCACCTCGTGCAGGACATCGGTGATCGTGTCCGCATCAATGTTTGAAAAGGGGTCCCGACTGTCATGTCCGATCTGGGCGCGCAGCAGCAGGTAAGCGTCTTCGACGGTGCGCCCCATCGGCCCGTTGACCGCGAACGGATTGAGCGCAACCGCGCGATCGGGCGATGGTACGAGACCCGGTGAAGGACGGAAGCCGGCAATGCCGCAAAAGGTTGCCGGCGTGCGCAGGCTGCCGCCGTAGTCAGATCCGGTCGCCAACGAGACCATGCCCGCGGCCAGCGCGACCGCCGCACCGCCGGAGGAACCGCCGCACGTCCTTTCCGGGTCGAACGGATTACCGGTCGCGCCGTAGACCCGGTTGGTCGTGTTCGCGCCAGCGCCGAATTCGGGCGTGTTGGTCTTGCAGAAGATGTTGGCGCCGGCGGCCCGCACGTCGGCCACCATGCTGTCGTCCTGATCGGGTACATGGTTTTCGTAGAGCAGCGAGCCGAATGTCGTCCGCAGGCCCCTGACTTCGTTGAGATCCTTGATCCCGGCCGGCAGGCCATGAAGGATGCCGAGCTCTTCGCCCGCCATCACGGCGGCCTCCTGCTCTCTGGCCAGGTTTCGCGCGGCGTCCACGTCCGATGCGACGATGGCGTTGAGGCTTCCGTCGACCTGTTCAATGCGGCCGAGGCAGCTTTCGAGAAGTTCCACCGGTGACAGGCTGCGGTCGCCGATACGCCTGCGCGCCTCGACGGCGGTGAGATCGCATGCGGCACTCATCGCGCGCCTCCCCCGGGATAGTCGCCCGCGCCGATGTCCCAGTAGATCCCGGCCATGACCGGCAGGGCATCGCGCGCCGTCATCCAATTCAGGGTATCGCCGGCCTTGCCGGCGGACACCTCGTCTGCTTCAAGAGCTGACAGCGCGCCAAGTGCAGCCGGCATCAGTGGTCCTGCGACTTCCATAGGATGCGCCCCTCCTCAGAGAATGATCTTTTTGTGTCGTTCCCTGAACACATGCTTGAGATGAAGCCGAAGCAAGGTCAAGGTAAGCGCAAACTCCCCAGTCGTCATGACCGTCAAGGATTGTACAGCGACAACCACCGATGCAAGTTTCAATTTCAACGGGCAGAAATGATCCCGTCGCGGGCGCGCTGTGGATGCTGTTGTCCTGCGCGTTGATCGCAGGCGTTGCAGCGCTTGGTCGATACACCACGCTGGCCGGCGTCCCGCCCATGCAGGTGGTGTTCCTGCGCGTCGTGTTCGCGCTGATCACATTTCTGCCGCTGCTGATGTGGCGCGGACCCTCTCTGGCACGGACCGCGCAGTGGAGAATCTATTTTGTGCGCGTTGCGCTCGGCGTGTGCGCCATGTCGAGTTGGTTCATCGGACTTTCCTTGGTGCCCGTCGGCGAGGTGACGGCAATCAGCTTTCTGGCCCCTCTGTTCGCCACGATCTTCGCCGCGCTGCTCCTCGGCGAGGTAGTGCGGATCCGCCGCTGGATGGCAACGCTGATCGGATTCTGCGGTGCTCTCGTCATCCTGCGCCCCGGAGTTTCCGAGATTTCCGTCGGGGCGTGGATCATCGTGTTTTCGGCCATCCTGATGGGTCTGTCGATGACCTACATTAAGCGGCTGACAAACGATGATGATCCCGACAAGGTGGTGTTCATCACCACAATGCTGATGACTCCGGTGACGCTGGTACCGGCACTCTTTGTCTGGCAGTGGCCGGAACCGGAGGTCTGGCCGTATCTGATCGCCTTCGGACCCCTCGCAACGCTGGGGCACGTCGCTCTTGCCCGCGCGTTCGCGGCGACCGAGGCGTCCATTGTCATGGGTATCGATTTCGCCAGATTGCCGTTTGCCGTGCTCTACGGGTATCTCGCATTTGGCGAGATCATCGATCTCTGGACTTGGATCGGCGGCGGCATCATCTTCGTGGCGGGTGCCTATATCGCCCACCGCGAGGCATCGCTGCGCAAGGAAGCGATTGCACCAAGGACACCGCGGCCCACGGAGCTTTGAGCCAGTGATCCTCGTCCGGGGGCGAGCAAAGCATTGCTGATTATCGACCCGGAACCGATGACCAGGCAGTACTCTCCGCACTGCACAGAAATGGCCATACCAAATGTAGGCCAATTTTGAACCAATTGGTTGTGTCGCTTTCCGATCCAATCTACAGTGCTACGGCTTGAAATTAGCCGATTGGGAATACTGCAATGCCTGCTGATCCGGACGGAAACGGGTCTGCCGCGGCTTCGCCGAGGCCATCAATCATTCTGCGTCCCGGAGCGCCCGTACTTCCCACCGGCACGGAGAGATATGTGGCGGAAGGCGGCGGTTCCGTAATCGTCGAGATCGAGGCAGGCGATCGCATTGAGGTGATCAACAAGGAAGGCGGCCAACGCTGCGAGTTGATCGGATTTGGTGCTGACGGCCGGGCCGACAGCTCGGTGCTCGACGCGACAGCAGACGGGGATGCGGCGGGCTTCAAGGCCATCCTGACATCCGGCGACGCAAGCGCCAAACGCGCTCTTGCGTCACTGCAACGGCGCGGCATCGATCTCGCAATGGCCAGGTCCATCGGCATTTTCGGCGCCGATTCGCCGGCGGGCGACAGCGCCTCTTTCACCGCTCAACGCAATGGATCGTTGGTTGTGGCCGTACCGGGCGGCGCGATGGACCTTGAGTTGCAGAACACGGCAACCCCAGTCGAGATCTTCATTCATCGCAAAACGGTCCGCACGGGTCCGGAGGCGCGCCTCCCCGATCCCCTGGCCGACATGACCCAGGACATCCGCATCGCAAAAGCGACGGCGGAAAGCTTCGTGGTTAAGGCCGGCGAGTACATCCAGATCATCGATGTGGAAGGACGTCAGTGTTCGGACTTCCAGGCTTTCTCGAGACGCAAGCTCGATGCCGGCAACGAGCAAGCACTCGACGCGACAATCACCCGGTCGCTGCTGGGGCTCGCCAATCCCGTACCCGGCCTGCCGTCGAAGGCGTTTGACCACGAGATGGAACCGCTGGTTGAAGTTATCCAGGACACATGCGGCCGGCACGACGTGTTCATGACCGCCTGCAATTCCCGGTACTACGACGAGATGGGCTATCCGGGCCACGTGAACTGCACCGACAACTTCAACGAGGCGCTTGATGCTTACGGCATCGTCAAACGCCGGGGCTGGGAAGCGCTGAATTACTTCTACAACACGAACATAGACGCGGCGAACCAGATCTATTTCGACGAACCCTGGTCGCGTGCGGGCGACTACGTGATGATGCGCGCGCTCACCGACCTCGTTTGCGTGGCGTCCGCCTGCCCCTGCGACATCGACGCCGCCAACGGATGGAATCCGACCGACATGCATGTGCGCGTCTACGGCGCGAACGAAGATTTCAAACGAGCAACGGCCTTTCGCATGACCCCAGAATCCGACGCCGTCCTGACCAAGGAGACGGCCTTTCATCCCTGTTTCTCCAAACTGACCAGGGATTTCACCGAATACAACGGGTACTGGCTGCCGAACCGTTTCAACAATGAAGGGCCGACGGAGGAGTATTGGGCGGCGCGCGAGAAAGCGGTGGTCATGGACCTGTCACCGCTCCGCAAGTTCGAGGTCACCGGCCCGGACGCCGAGACGCTGTTGCAGCACTGTTTGACGCGCAACATTCGCAAGTTGTCCGACGGCCAGGTCGTCTATACGGCAATGTGTTACGAGCACGGCGGCATGGTGGACGACGGCACCGTCTACCGTTTGGGCCCGGAGAACTTCCGCTGGGTCGGCGGATCCGACATCTCCGGCATCTGGCTCAGGGACCAGGCCGAAAAACTCGGACTCAAAACATGGGTCCGATCTTCCACCGATCAGTTGCACAATATCGCCGTTCAGGGCCAGAACAGCCGCGACATTCTGAAGGCCGTGATCTGGACACCGCCGGCCCGGGCAGAAGTCGGGGAGCTTGAATGGTTCCGTTTCACGGTCGGGCGCATTGGAGATTTTGAAGGCGCTCCGGTGGTTGTGTCGCGAACCGGATATTCCGGAGAACTGGGATACGAACTGTTCTGCCATCCCAAGGACGCCGTGACGGTGTTTGACGCGGTATGGGAGGCCGGCCAGGAATACGGCCTTGCACCGCTCGGTCTCGAAGCGCTCGACATGTTGCGCATCGAAGCCGGCCTTATCTTCAAGGATTACGAATTCGACGACACTACCGATCCTTTCGAAGCCGGCATCGGCTTCACGGTGGCGCTAAAGGCCAACGAAGACTTCATCGGAAAGGCCGCGCTCAGCGAACGCAAAGCCCATCCACAGAAGAAACTGGTCGGGCTGGAGATCGACTCCCGCGAACCGGTCGGCAAGGGCGACTGCATTCACATCGGGCGCGCCCAGATCGGCGAGGTCACCAGCGGCATGCAATCACCGACGTTGGGCAAGAATATCGCGCTGGCGCGAATAGACGTTGTCCACGCGGAAATCGGCACCGAAGTCGAAGTCGGGAAACTCGACGGTCACTTGAAACGCCTTCCGGCACGCATCGTGCGTTTTCCGCATTACGATCCGGACAAAGAACGCCCGAGAAGTTGAGTCAAACCGCAATTGGCTCAGCGCATATACGATCCGCCGGCAAGTTGCCTGGCGGGAGCCGGGCGGTGGTCCTGGCTGATTGAGTATGAAATCTCGCGCCAGAGTTTTTCACGGATGGCTCTGCCGAAGTCGTTGAAGTCCTTTGCCTCGATGACAAAGGATCCCGGCCCTGTAATGACGTTCTGCTGGTACCAGATATCGAGCTTGGGAAAGTCTGTAAGGATGGCGAGTCCGTTCACGGTAACGCCCTGCTGCTGGGCAAGGCGCTTGGCTTCGGGAAGCTGAATTGCCGGCTTGAACCAGGGATCGGTCTCGATGCCATCACCCGACACATCGACCACTTTTCGCAAACCGTCATGTCCATTTGTGCGGATCATCTCGAGTGCGAAAGCGACGCCGTCGCCAATCCCGGTCCCGCCTCCGCCGATTCCGAATTTGCGGCCCGAATGCTGATGAAAGCCGAGAACGGTGGAGGCAAACCCGTTCGCGGCATCTGCGGAATCGAGCACGAACCAACCGGTCTGAAATTTGGGGAAGGCCGCGTCCGCCCAGATCATCACCGCCACGGCAATTCTGCCCAGAGGACCGGAGAGGATTGCCTGCTGAATTGACGGATCGCGGAAGGCGTTCGCGGTGCCTTGAAGCTGAAGGGCGAACTCCTGGGCATTGATGCTGCCCGAGCCGTCCATGGCGAGAACAATTTCGAGGTCGACCTCTTCTGCCCGGGCATCGCCGAGGGAGTTGGCGGTCACCAGACAGAAGAAGGTCAACAACGTGGTCAGGATTGAGAGGCCGGCTGCTTGACGCATGGCCCCCACCCGGCTCAGTTCTGCAGGTAGGATTCGATGGTGTCGTCCATCGCTTCCTTCCATTTCGTATGGTGGAGAGGCGCATCGCTGCCGGTAATGACCGACCGGTAGGCGTTATCGCGGAAGGTCATGATGTCTTCTTTCTTGTGCTTCTTCCACTGGAAGAACGCCTCGTTCGCACCATCGACATCGAAGCTCGGATAGTCGGTGTCTGCGATCAGCTCCTTCACATAATCGCCCTGGTAGCGGATGCAGCCATAATCGTCTTCGAGCGCATCCTCGGCCGCGATCCGGTCTTCGACATCCTTCAGCATGGTCTCTTTGTCGGGCACGTCGATCCTGCCCATGATGATGTCACGGACATACCAGGCCTGTGCGTCGAACATGTTGAAGGTGTACCACTGGTCCTGCATGCCCAGATAGAAGGCCTTCGGGTTATGCGCCCAGACGGCACCCTTGTAGAGGTCTGCAGTGGCGAGCCGGTTTGCGGATTTCAGTCGCAGACCGTCAGCCATGAACGGGAAATGATGCAGATAGCCGGTGCACATGATGATGGCGTCGACATCCCTGGTCGAACCGTCCTTGAACGTGCAGGTATTGCCTTCGACCTTCTGCAGTAGCGGCAGTTCCACCCAGTTGTCCGGCCACTTGTATCCCATGGGCGCCGTCCGGTAGCTGACGGTGACGGACTTGCAGCCGTACTTCCAGCATTGCGATCCGATATCCTCGGCCGAATAGCTGGTACCGATGATTAGGATGTCCTTGTCCTTGAACTCCACCGCGTCGCGGAAGTCGTGGGCATGCAGCACCCTGCCGTTGAACCGGTCAAGCCCGTCGAAATGCGGAACGTTGGGTGTCGAGAAATGCCCGCTTGCCACGACGACGTCGTCAAATTCTTCCGTCGATTCCGTGTCGCTTTTCAGGTCATGGGAGGTCACGAGAAACCTGCCCTTGCCCTCATCCCATTCGACGTGGCGAACGGGCGTCCGGAAACGAATCCAGTCGCGTACGTCGGCCTTCTTGATCCGGCCCTCGATGTAGTCGAACAGCACAGCGCGAGGCGGATAAGATCCGATCTGCTTGCCGAAATGTTCCTCGAAGGAATAGTCGGCGAACTCCAGGCCTTCCTTCGGGCCGTTCGACCAGAGATAGCGGTACATTGAGCAGTGAACCGGCTCACCGTATTCGTCGAGACCGGTACGCCAGGTGTAATTCCAGAGCCCGCCCCAGTTTTCCTGTTTTTCGAAACAGACGATTTCCGGAATTTCGGCTCCCTTCTGTCTGGCTGACTGGAAAGCACGCAATTGGGCCAGTCCAGACGGACCTGCCCCAATCACCGCAACACGCTTGGACATCTACTGTTCCTCCTGTTCTAGACGATTCCCAAATCCCGTTTTCTCCTGTCGGCCCAAGCACCGATCAACCGGTCGGCAATGATGCCGATCGTCGCGATGCCGAGGCCGGCCATGACGCCGCGGCCCGCATCGCTGGTCGGCAGAGCGCGATAGATTTCCTGTCCCAGATCCTGACCGCCGATCAGCGCAGTGATCGCCGTCATGGCGAGCGCCATCATGATGGTCTGGTTGATGCCGAGCATGATCTCGGGCAGCGCGACGGGAAGCTCCACCTTCCAGAGCCGCTGCATGGGTGTCGTTCCGGCCATGCGGGCCGCTTCTATGGTCACTTCGGGAACACGCTTGAGCCCCAGATATGTAAAGCGGATCGCCGGGACGGTGGCGTAGGGAACGATGGCAAAGATGATGGCCAGTTCCCCGACCCGGAACAGCATGATCGCCGGTACCAGATAGATGAAGGACGGGAAGGTTTGCAGCATGTCGCAGATGAACATGACGACTTTGGCAACCCGCGGGGAACGTGCGGCCCATATCCCCACCGGCACACCGATCATCACGCATGCGACAAGTGCCGATGACACGAAATAGAATGTGGTCGTGGCGAATTCCCAGTTGCCGATGATCACGATGACGAGGAACAGAAGCGAAGTGTTCAGCGCGGTCAGCGACCAGCCACCCAATCGATAAGAGAGAACGCCGACCGCTGCGATGACGACTGTCCACGGCAGGGCCTGGTAGAAATCGCGGATCGGGATCAGAACATTGACGGTCAGGAAGTCACGGATCGGCCGGATGTAATCGATCAGCTCGAATGTCACGGCCTTTATCAGCTTGTCGAACTCCAACGCATCCTTGCTGTCGATCAGCAGGAGTTTTCGCGAAAGAATGGATGCGTCACGAAAAACATAAGCGGCAAGAATCGAGGCAATCAGAACAGCCAGAAATGCGAACAGATGCACATGCCTCCGTGCAAAGCTCGCCTGATCCCGGTGCTCGTAATCGACCGACCGGTTGGCGTACTCCTGTGTAATTCGATCGAGGACAACGGCCATCAGGACGATGGCAAGCCCCTGCATCGTCGCAAACCCGAGCTTAAGCTGCTGTAGCGAAAACAGAAGCTTGTGCCCGAGACCCTGCGCACCGACGAGCGAGCAGATCACAACCATCGCCAGGGTTTGCATGATCACCTGATTGAGGCCGAGCAGCAGGGTCTTCTGGGACGCCGGAAGCTGCACCTTCCAGAGCAGCTGGCGCGGTGTACACCCGCTCATTCGGCCGGATTCGACCACGTCGCTTGGAACCGTCTGGATGGCAAGGATCGTACAGCGCGCCATCGGCGGCATGGCAAAGATGACCGTGGCGATGAGAGCCGGCACCTGCCCGGCACCGTACATGACGACCACCGGCACGAGATAGGCCAGATGCGGCGTTGCCTGCATCAGGTCGAACATGGGCGTAATGATCCGAGCCGCAGTTTTTGATCGCGTTACCCACACACCGAGCCAGAGGCCGAGTAGAGCCGAGAAGGGCACGGCGACGACCACCAGCGAAAATGTCTTCATCGACTCGCGCCACAGTCCGGTGAAAGCGAGGTAACTCATGCAGAGGGTCACGGTCGCCGCAAGCCGCCACCCACCCACCCAGTGGCCGAATATGCCGAAGCCGAGCACAACCGCGATCCAGGGGATGTGCTTGATCTTGCTTCCCGGCGTCACCAGATCGAGCAGGTAACCGGGAGCCTGGGATATGCCGGTCAGGGAGCCTGGCTCGATCCAGGGCTGAACCCTGAGCGACTTGGCGAGGTTTTGCAGGACATACGGCATCGCGTCGATTGTCACCACGGCGAGGATGCCCAGGCCGACCAATGCCGCGGCGCCGCCGCCACGCATCCTGTGCGTCACCACGGCTGCAACGGCAGCCACGGCGATCCAGAAAACAGGCAGAAAGGCAAACGGCTTCGCGCCCTTCCATAGCAGGTATTCCGACCAGATCAGCGGCTGCTTCAGGAGCCAGGCGACTGATCGGGTCAGTTCCTTTACCGTGAACAGCCCGAACGTGGCTTCCTTGTCGAGCCACCTGAAGAACTCTGATATCCATCGTTTCACCGGGATGACCCAGTCGGTCGGCCAGTCTCGTGCCCACTCCCACATCAGTGAAATGACGAGAGCGATGCCGGCCGCGATCAACAGTTGAAGCAGCAGCGAGTCCGGTCTCAACGACGCTCGCACGAAACCTGCGGTATCGCTCGCGGGGACCGTGAGGCTCATACAGCCTCCTTGCTGAAGAGCGCCCGCGACATCCTCTGACGCGTGACAGTGCCGACGATCGTGTTTTCCGCGTCGACCACGTTCACAGCTTCATCGGCATTCAGAACACGTTCGGCGACCTCACCGATCTTTGCACCCGCGTCAACTCCATCCGCCTTGTCACCAGCACCGTTCTGTACGGGATCCATGATCGCTCTGACGGAAACAATCCTGTCTCGCGGTGCATTTCTTGCAAATTCGGCGACGTAATCATCCGCCGGATTGAGAACCATCTCTTCCGGTGTGGACAGCTGCACCAACATGCCGTCCTTCATGATGCCGATCCGGTCAGCAAGTTTGGTCGCTTCCTCGAAATCGTGAGTGATGAAGACAATGGTCTTTTTCAGCATCTTCTGCAGCCGGATAAACTCGTCCTGCATTTCCGAACGGATCAGCGGGTCGAGCGCAGAAAATGGCTCGTCGAGGAACCAGACATCGGGTTCCACGGCGAGAGATCGCGCTATCCCGACGCGCTGTTGCTGACCGCCGGACAGCTCTCTTGGAAAATAGCTTTCCCGTCCGCCCAGCCCGACGAGCTCGATCATCTCGCGGGCACGCTTCTCACGCTCCTGGCGGTCGATGCCCTGCACCTCCAGCGGGAAGGCAACATTCGACATCACGTCGCGATGGGGCAGCAGTCCGAAATTCTGGAATACCATGCCCATCTTGTGACGGCGCAACTCGATGAGTTCCTTGTCGTCTGCTGCCAGAAGGTCGCTGCCCTCGAACCTGATCGAACCGGCAGTCGGGTCGTTCAGCCGCGTGATGCAGCGGATCATCGTGGACTTTCCGGAACCGGAAAGCCCCATGATGATCAGGATTTCGGCGGCGTGGACATTGAACGAAACGTCCCGGACGGCGCCGATATAACCCTCGTCGGCGAAGGCCTCCGGCTCCGGCGCCCCATTGTGTCGCTTCAGAAAGTCGATCGGATCGGGGCCGAAAACCTTCCAGACATTCCGGCACTCGATTTGGACAGATCCCTGCATCCGGCTCCCCTTCGGTCGCGATCATTGTCGACCCGGCGCGAATTTTCGGTTCGAAAGAAAAAGGCCGGGCATGGGATATGCTCCGATGCCCGGCCTGATTTCGGTCAGTGCAACATTGGCGAACCTGTCCTCAGTTGCCCTTCCACTTGGCAATCAATGCTGCGTTGTCCGCAATCCACTTGTCGGCGGCATCTTCAGTCGTCATGCCGTCAACATCCACCAGCAGGGACGCGGCTGCGATCTGTTCATTGTTGAAATTGATCGCTTTCAGAACCTTCCAGGCCGCCGGATACTTGTCGGCAAGTCCCGACCAGGCGGCTTTCTTGAGCCAGCCCGACCGCGGCGCACCGCAATCGTTGACCATGTCCGGGTTCATCCCCCAGGAGGGATCATTCGCGCACTTGTCGCCTTCCGGTTCCGGGAAATCGATGAACATGCCCTTGTATTTCGCTTCGATATAGTTGGGCGTCCAATTGAAGAGCACGATGGGCTCCTTCTTGGCCACCGCTGCATCGAGCTCGGCCCAAAGCGTTGCGGCCTGACCAACGTTGATCGCCTCGAAGTTCATTTTCAGGGCTTTCACGCGCTCGGCGTAGTTCTTGCCCCAGTCGGCCGGCGGACCTACGAACCGTCCCTTGGGTTTCGTTTCGGCAGTTGCGAAAATCTCGGCGCATTTGTCGAGCGCCTTCCAGTCCGGCAATCCGGGGCACTTGTCGGCCACGTATTGCGGCACCCACCATTCTTCGCGGGTGACCGCGTCATGGGTGCCGGCATCAACCATGCCGTCTTCCTTCATGGCCTTCTCGAAGGCAGCCTTCATCGAGCCTTCCCAGGCCTCGATCTGGAAATGCATGTCACCATCGGCAATCGCCTTGAACTGCAATTGCGAATCCGACGGTGAGTATTCGACCGTGTAGCCCATGCCTTCCAGGACCTTGCCGACAACCGTCGAGAGGACAAGCTGACTTGTCCAGTTGTTCTGGACGATGATGATCGGATCATCCGATTCCGGAGCAGCCGCATGGGCCGCCGGCATCGTCAGCGCCACGCCGAGAGACAACGCAGCCGCTAGCTTCAGTGACTTTGAGAACATGATTTTCTCCCCTGGATTGGGCCCTTTTCCGGACCCTCTTACAGACCCCACCGCGCGCGTGACGCGCGCCCGCGAACCTGAAGTTCGCCTCGTGTGATCCCCGTCAGACAGTATTGGCCAAGAGGCGGACCAAATCAATCCAAAAACATACCTATTTAGACCTTTAACGGACCATTTTACAGGGTCAACGACCCGAAGACCGGTATTGGCAATCAGTTTCAAGTTCCGGAATAGCCAGCATTTTCAACAAAAACGGGCGCCAGCCACCCATGGCTGGCGCCCGCTGAATCGCGGTCCGAAAATGGTCAGTATCTTTCGATACTTCGCTCGATTGTCTCCCGGTCACCGTTGGCTTTCATTTCGGATTTGATCTCCTCTTCCTCATTACGCAGTTGCCAGATGTGCCATCCGATCCAGAGTGCGACCGCAACGATGACCATCAGGACTTCCGCGCCCTGGAAAGGATAGACCGCACCCACGTCCTTGAGGTCGACGGCCCAGCTGTCAATACCGATGGTAGACATTGATTTGCTCCTTATCTTCCTGTTCGTGGACTAGATCGCGGCCTTTTCAGCGGTCCGAACTTCCTCCAGAGCCGCCTCGTAGGCTTCCTGTGAGCTGTAGTCGAGACCGACGAGTTCGACCTCGCGCGGCACACGCAGCATGCCCGCGCCGGCCATGATCTTCGATACGATGAACGCCGGCAGGAAACCGAGCACGAAGAACATGATGATCGCGCCGGCAAACTGGCCGAGCGGATTGATCGATGCATAGCCTTCGTATGGCGAGGACGGTGCGCCCCAGAGCACAAAACCGGCAATGATCAGCCCAATGAAGCCGGCATAACCGTGGACGGCAACCGCGCCAACTGCATCATCGATCTTGAACTTCCTCTCGACCCAGAAATGCAGCTTGTAAGCGCAATACGTACCTATACCGGCAATGATCATGGCCTGAATCGGATGGTAGAGATCGTTACCCGCCGAAGCTGTGATGATGCCGGCAAGGCCGCCCGAATAGGTCCAGAATGCGTCGCCCTTCGAGACCATGTAACCCATCAGGAGACCGCCAGAGAGCGACATCAGGAAGTTGAACGTGATGGCGCCGAGCGTTGTCGGTCCGAGATAGATGTTGGTGGCCGTCCAGGTTTCGCCGGTAATCAGCCCGCCAATTGCTTCCGGTGATATCGCCGGGACGTTGCAGGCCGCGTAGAACCCCCAGAAGCCGGTATAAATCAGGAACAGGCCAATCGTAACAAGCCACGTGTTCTGCGGCGGGATATCCCGCGGCGTCCCATCGGCCGCGAACTTGCCGAGTCTCGGACCCAATACAACGAGAACGCCAAGGGCGTAACCGCCGGCAATCGCATGGATGACGCCAGAAGCATAGGCGTCGTGATAGCCAAGCAGTTTGACCATCCAGCCGCCGGAATGCCAGCCCCAAGCCGCATCGATGATCCAGAAGACCGAGCCGATCAGCACGGCATGGATCCAGAACGCGCCTGAGCGAATTCGCTCGATGACCGATCCCGAAACGATCGAAGCCGCCGTCCACGAGAAGAGCAGGAAGGCCGCCCAGAAAACCCCGGTGATGCGATCGCCGAGATTGGTGGCCATTGTTGACGACCAGGGCGCGTTGGCCGCTGCCGCCGCGGTGTCAAGTCCGCCAGTAATGAACGGACCATTCGGAAAGGCCCAATAGATCCACCATCCGAAGAAGAAAAATGTGATTGTCACGAGCGGAATGAGCATCGTGTTCTTCATCAGAGTGTGCATGTGATTGCGGCGACGGCTCGCGCCAACCTCATACATGCAGAAGCCCACATGAATGAGGAACATGAAGACGACAGTGACCCAGTAATAGAACTCGGTGAACACCGTCGTAAGTGCGTCCAGATTATTTCCCATGGAATCTCCCCTCTAATCTTGAGCAAGGGGAGGAGGCCGCAAATGCAGAGAGGACGCGGGCACGAACCGCGCCTACCGCTTACAGGCTTATCCTCCCATTTGCCTGATTGCCGGTTCTTGTCGCCGGACTTGGATAAAGACGGTCGCATCCCGCCCATCCAATGTCAATGTTAGTGAAAAAATATTCTTTACAGGAAACTTCCGTTTTATCCGATCCCGGCGTTTCTCAAAATCGGTCAGGCTTTCCGGTAAGAGGTTACGGCGACCGGGCCGACCATATGCCAGCCTCGCTTTTTTTCCTTTCTTTGAAGTGAGACCGAAGTTTGCCTTCAATTCAGGCCAAAAGCAAACCAATTTAACTCAATAAGCAAACCATTATTGATGAATTGGGGAAAAAATGGTCAAATCGATTGGTCGGCAAGACAGATGCAGGACGTCGAATAAGTCTAATGATCGCACTGTCGGGGAGGGTTTTCATGAATTCTGAGCAAGCTCAGAAGCTGCAGGATCATTTTCTTGCCTGGCAGTGCCGTATCCGCCAGATCGCGATGCGCGAAGACGACGGTCGTCCCTCCCAGGGGATGAGACCCCGGGTCTTCGATCAAAGCGGCACCGAAGTGTCGCCTGGCATCATAGTGCTCATCATCCGGGAAGATCCGGCAGAGAGCACCGCCTTCCTGAAGTTCCAGGTCCAGAAACACAATGACCCGCAGGACGTCTACAAGAAGTCCCTGACGTTCCTGCAATCGACGCACTATCATCGCGCCGCCGAGTTCAGTGAAGAAATGACGGCATTATTCGGGCCGACCTCCTCGCTGGCGGCGAGCCTGCTCCGGGACGGACAATGCACGCTTGCATTCGAGCAGTTTTCGCAGAGATACGTATTGCCGTGCAAGGTGCGCAGCCTTGATCCCCTGGAACCGTCCTACCAGGCAACGCTATGGCACAATCGTGTGTTCAACGTCTCGCTGAGCGACGACGTCCAGATTCTAGGATTCCAGCCGGACTGGACTGCGGCGGCTGAAATATTGGACTGAGCCGCTCTCGAGTCCTTATGCCGCCCAACCGCAAGCTGTCATGAAATTCTCGTAGAGCCGCCGTGAGTCGGCCTGAAATTGCTCCATGCGGGCGTCGGCATCCTGCCGGAACCGTGCCAGCGCATCCGGTCCGGCGGCCTTCTCCAGCGCTACCTTGTAGGCTGGGATTTCACCCCATGTCGGCACCGTCCCGGGCTCCACCTCGACGTGATACTGCATGCTGAACGCCGTTTCGCCGTAGGACATCGCCTGCACGGTGCAGGCAGGCGATGAAACGAGAACCTCAGCGCCTTCCGGCGCCCTCAGGACTTCAGCACTGTGCCATTGCAGGCAGGGCATAGCCTCGTCAAATCCTTCGAGGAACGGACTGGCCCGGCCGGCTTCGGTCAGATGGACATCGAGAATTCCGATTTCCGGCGTAGCCGCGGGACCGACCTCACCGCCGAGCGCATCGGCGAGCAGTTGATGCCCTAAACAGATCCCCATGAATGGCATCTGCCTGTCGAGGACCGCCTCGCGAATTGCGGCCTTCTCGGCAATGAGCCAAGGGTGGTCTTCTTCTTCCCACGCATCCATTGGCCCGCCCATGACCCAGAGGCCGTCGAACCCCGAAAGATCGGGAATCTGTTCGCCTTCATCAAGCTCGACGGCCGTCCAGGTGACTCCGTCAGCCTCGAAATAATTACGGAACGTTCCCGGATGTTCGCAGTCGATATGCTGGAAGACGAGAAAGCGGACGTCGTTTCGTTTCATGCGGCCGTTGTCGCTTTCTCCTCGCCTAGAATTTCCGGTAAGCCTTGTTGAGCTCGACGAGCGGATGATCTGGCGACATCTGGAACTTGATCAGGAGTTCGCGCGCAATCATGTCCCTGTCCTGCTGGTTGTCCGGCAGATCGTAGTCGTCGGGAATAGCGACCCAGCCGTTGATGTTTCGGTCGAAGACAGCCGCCTTGCCGTCGTCGTACCCCATGTGAACATCCTCCAGCCAGTTCAGATCGTCCCATCCCATGAACTCGATGTAGCCCTTCAGAAACGGGGTCAGCCGATCATAGTCGGGGAGCAGATTGACATCGTAACGGTAACCAATGTGCTGCCCGATGACCTGCTCGCGCTCGGAGTCGATGCCGCCGCCCTTGAGGTAATGGTCGACATCCTCGATTTCGGCGCCCTTGTATCCTTTTCCAGCCATCCGCGTTGCTCCTTAGATGTGGTGATAGTCGTCGACGCCGACGGTGTAGTCCGTGCCCGCGAGCGGCACCTGGGCGATCGCTGATGCTTCCATGGTCAGTGCCGCGAGATCCTCCGGCTCCAGACTGTGGATGTTCGTCTTGCCGCAGGCCCGCGCCATCATCTGCGCTTCCATGGTCAGCGTGTGCAGGAAATTGTAGACCCGCTCGGCGGCCTCGTCCGGGTCCAGGCGGCTACGCAACTCCGGATCCTGAGTGGCTACTCCGACCGGGCAGCGGCCAGTATGACAGTGATAGCATTCGCCCGCCTCGACCCCCATCTCGGAAGGATAGTCGGCTTCGGGAATGTCTTTGTTGCAATTCAATGCCATCATGGCCGAGTGACCGATGGCGATGGCGTCCGCGCCCAGAGCGAGTGCCTTGGCGATATCGCCTCCGTTCCGTATACCGCCGGCATAGATCAGGGTGATTTCGCCGCGCTTGCCGATGTCATCGATCGCCCTGCGCGCCTGGCGGATGGCCGCCATGCCGGGCACGCCGGTCTCCTCCGTCGCCAGATGCGGCCCGGCGCCCGTGCCGCCCTCCATACCGTCAATGTAGATGGAATCGGGGTCGGTTTTTGCCGCCATGCGAACGTCGTCGTAGACACGGGCGGCTCCGAGCTTGAGCTGGATCGGGATCTGCCAATCGGTTGCCTCCCTGATCTCCTGGATCTTGAGTGCCAGATCGTCGGGGCCCAGCCAGTCGGGATGGCGTGCCGGAGAACGCTGGTCGATGCCGGCCGGCAGCGAGCGCATTTCGGCAACCTGATCGGTCACCTTTTGACCCATAAGATGGCCGCCGAGGCCGACCTTGCAACCTTGCCCGATAAAAAACTCACAACCGTCGGCAAGCTGCAGATGGTGAGGGTTGAAGCCGTAGCGCGACTGGATGCACTGATAGAACCATTTCGACGAATAGCGACGCTCGTCCGGGATCATGCCACCCTCACCCGAACATGTTGCGGTACCCGCCATCGTCGCCCCACGGGCCAAGGCGGTTTTGGCTTCGAACGAGAGCGCACCGAAGCTCATGCCGGTGATGTAAACGGGGATATCAAGCTCCAGCGGACGCTTTGCACGCGGCCCGATCACCGTCTTGGTCAGGCACTTCTCGCGATACCCCTCGATCACGAAGCGGGTCAGGGTGCCGGGCAGGAACGTCAGGTCATCCCAGTGCGGGATCTTCTTGAACAGCGAAAACCCGCGCATCCGGTAGCGGCCGAGTTCGGACTTGACGTGGATGTCGTTGATGACCTCCGGCGTGAAAACCGAACTTGTTCCCAGCTTGTATTTCTTTTCCGCCTGAAGCTTTGAGAAGCCGGTATCTGATTTGGATTTGTCCAACATTATTCGTCCTTCTACGCGAATGGGATTGGCGGGGCGCTACTCAAAGAACCAGCTTCTTCTCTGAGGGTTCAAGATTGTCGTAACTCCACAGCTGCTTGCCGGCGACAATCTTGGTGAAATGGTCGACGCCGTTGTCCGGCATCAGCTCGTACTGGGTCAGCTTCCGCGTGAGCCAGGCCTTGTCGAGATCGGTCAGCTCTCCGGGCACTGCATCGACACCGAGATCCTGGATTTCACCTCCGATGTAGATTGTGCCGTCATACATCGAGTCGCCGAGGTTCTTACCCGCGTTGCCGCATACAACCATGCGTCCGCGCTGCATCATGAAGCCCGAAAAGGCGCCGGTATCGCCGCCAACGATGATGGTGCCGCCCTTCTGGTCAATGCCGGTGCGGGAGCCCACCGAACCCTTGCAGACCAGATCTCCGCCGCGCAGGGCGGCACCGAACGTGGAACCGGCGTTCTTCTCGACGACACAGACGCCGGCCATCATGTTCTCGCCAAACGACCAGCCGACCCGCCCGGAGATGCGCACGTTCGGACCATCGAGGAGGCCGCAACCGAAGTAGCCGAGCGAACCGTTCACGATGAAATTCATGCGATTGAGAATGCCGACAATGACCGAGTGTTTCGCCCCCGGCTTTTCGAGCACGATCGTGCCGTGCCCGGAGTCCATCAGGTCGCGAATTTCATTGTTGATCTCGACTGCCTCTTTGCCTTCGCAATCGACCGACGCCCGTTTGTTGAAGTCGACGTCGCGCGCGAACGCATAGGCATAGCTGCCCTCATTCTCGAGCGAGAACATCGTCTTGATGTCTCTGCCCTTGAGCGGCTCGGTGTGCATGCCCATTTCATGGGAGGTACTCACGCCTGCCATACCCGAACCTCCTCGTCATAGGGATCCCACGTATCGATCTCATGCGGGATGATTGCGCGGATGGCGACTTCTTCAGAGGCCAGCGCAACCATGTCGTCGCTCTCGTAGAGCACCATCGGCTTGGCGGCCATTGAGTCCTTTGCCATGCCGAGCTGATCCTTGGTCGTTACCAGGTATGTGAACACGCCGTCGATTTCTTCAATCGACAGTTTCAGCGATTCTTCCAGGGTCATGCCCTTTTCAAGATTGACCGCCGTGTAGACCGCCAGCAGTTCCGAGTCGCAGTTGGAGACGAAGCGCTGGCCCTGGCGTTCGAGGTCGCGCCGCATGAGCCAGTAATTGGTGATCTGGCCGTTATGGACAACCGCGATATCGTTATAGGGATAGGCCCAGTAAGGATGGGCCGACCGGATATCAACGTCGGATTCTGTCGCCATGCGGGTATGTCCGATGGCGTGAGTCCCCGTGAAGTCGTCCAGCCCGTACGCCCCAGAAACAACCGCGGCATCACCGAGGTCCTTGATCAGCTCAAGCGCTGACCCCATCGAGAGGATTTCGGCACCCTCGATGTCCTCGACATGATCAGCCAGCTTCTTCATGTCGCCGTCGTACTGGATTTCGTAACGGAAAGCGTATTCCGTCGCCTCTTCCAGTTCGGTCACCTTGACGCCGAGTGCTTTCAGCGTCTCATCGACCTTCTGCTTGCGCTCAATGATCTCGTCATGAATCTTGAGGCCGGAATGAAGGTCTTCCTGTTCGGCCACTTTGAACCGCATGACGTAGGTGTTTTCTTCCGGTTCGCCGTAGATGGCGAAGCCTGTCGAGTCCGGGCCCCGATGCTTGAGCGCCTGCAGCATGTCGGTCATTTCCTGACCCACATTGCTGGTGCCGTTTCGGTGAATGAGCCCCGCAATACCACACATGGGCAAGTGTCTCCTGTCAGTTCGGAATCAGCGGCAAGCCGCCAAACATGTTGTCTAGAGCGCCACCGCTACGGCAGGCACTCCATGTAGGTTTCATTGTCCCATTCCGTCACCGTGGACATGAACCGGGCCCATTCGTCGTGCTTGTACTCATGATAGAGCCGGTACATCTCGCCCGGCATGCCACGCTGCACGACTTCGTCCTGCTCCAGTGCTTCGAGTGCTTCACCCAGCGACATTGGCAGTTTCTTGACCTGTTTGCCGGCTTCCATCGCCTCGTAGATGTTACGTTCTTCCGGCTCGCCCGGATCGAGCTTGTTGTCGATGCCGTCGTCGGCGGCCGCCAGGATTGTCGAACCCATCAGATACGGGTTCACCATGGAGTCCACGGACCGGTATTCGAAACGTCCCGGTGCCGACACCCGCAGGCCGGTCGTGCGGTTCTGGAATCCCCAGTCGGCGAAGACCGGCGCCCAGAACCCGGTGTCCCAGAGACGGCGGTAAGAGTTCACGGTGGAACAGCCGATCGCGGTCAGGGCGCGCAAGTGATGGACGATGCCGCCGATCGCCTCGAGCCCGGCCTTGCCCGGCATCTGGGGATCGTCGGTGTCCGGCATGAAGGTGTTCTCACCGCCGCTCACATACATGTAATTTTGCGGCATGCCCGGAAGATTGTCCGGGTCGTTGCCGGTCGGGCGAAGATGATCTTCGCCGCCGTGCCAGAGCGACATGTTGTGGTGACAGCCGGAGGCGGAAACGCCCATGAACGGCTTGGTCATGAAGCAGGCAAAGATGCCGAACTCCCGCGCCACCTGCGCGCAGAGCTGGCGGTAGGTCGTCAGACGATCCGCATTGCGCAGCACATCGTCGAACATCCAGTTCAGTTCAAGCTGGCCCGGCGCGTCCTCGTGATCCCCCTGGATCATGTCCAGACCCATGGCGCGGGCGTATTCCATGACCTTCATGTAGACCGGACGAAGGCTTTCGAACTGGTCGATATGATAGCAATAGGGTTTGGAGTATCCGTCTCTCGGTTTTCCGTTCTCGTCGAACTTCAACCACATCATTTCCGGCTCCGTGCCCATGCGCAGGCGCAGACCGCCGTGTTTCTCGGCAAACTCATCATGAAGCCGGCGAAGATTGCCGCGGCAGTCCGCGGTAAGATAGCCGCCCGGGTTCTCGCGTTCCTCTCTGTTCCGGAACAGCGTGCAGTAGAAACGGGCAATGCGCTTGTCCCACGGCAACTGCATCATCGTCTCAGGTTCAGGAATACCGACCAGTTCGGCAGCTTCCGGACCATAACCCAGGTAGTCACCAGCACGGTTCGTGAACAGGTTCACCGTGGCGCCATAGACCAGCTGGAACCCCTTCTTGGCAACGGTCTCCCAGTGATCGGCGGGAATCCCCTTGCCCATGATCTTGCCGGTAACGGAAACGAACTGGAGGTAGAGATACTCAATGCCCAGGGCATCTATCTTCTCACGCACCTGCTTTACCAACTCGTCGCGGCCGTCAGCCTCCACGAATTTTTCGATGTCCATTGCCACGACGAATCCCCTCCCTGGTATCCAGACTGTTGTTTAACCGACTTAACCAATATCCTACCAATACCGTACCAATTATGACAATATGGATTCTGATTGGGCCAGCGCTTTTTTGTCGATAAAGGCTGTTTTTGAAGGCTGAGTGCGACGTTTTCACGCTCGTGAGTCCGGGGCCCAATAGTCGATTGGGATTGGCAAACGGCATGGCGGATTGGTATAAGATATTCGAGAGCTCGGCTGCTGGGAACTTCGATAAACTGCTGACAGATAAGGGGTTTTTCGAATCAATTTGGACAGTCTGGATGGCTGTTCGGGGCTGTGGGGAGGTTCGGGAATCAGGGTGAATGCGTTTTCTTCAGAAGGACGGCAGGTACGCGGTGCGCGTTCAATTACCGCCCGTATTCGTCGTGCAATCGAGACCGGAGCCTATGCCAATGGTGACCAGTTGCCACCAGAGCGGCAACTCTCGGAGTCCTACGACACGTCCCGCAGCACGATCCGAAAGGCCCTGAACAACCTCGAAGAGGCTGGCCTGGTTACTCGGAAAGTCGGAAGCGGAACCTTTGTCAATTACTCCGGACCTCAGGAGAAGGATGTCGATTCCGTCATCGACCAGATCAGCCCCCTGCAGTTGATTGACGCGAGGCTTGGGTTCGAGCGGCAGATGACCCGTCTTGCCATCGTGCACGCGACCGGCCGTGATATCGATGCGATGGAGAGCGTGCTGGAGCGCATGGAGGCGTCCGAATACGACAAGGAGGAATTCACGCGCTGGGACGGCGAATTCCATCTCTTGCTGGCGAAGGCGTCCGGAAACCCCCTCCTGGTCCATCTCTACGAGCAGATCAACGAAGTCCGGTCGCACTCACAGTGGCAGGCCGCCCGTGAGGTGGTCCTCCAGCCCGAGCAGATACGCAAGTACAACGGATTTCATCGCGAGATTCTGAATGGGCTGAAGAGCCGCGACGTCAACGCCGCCATTTCAGCATTGAACGGACACATGGAACTGGCGCACCAGGATCTTGTCGGCGCGCTCGACGAAAGCTGACGGACCGAATCCGATTCTACTCCGCAGCTTCAGCCACTGTCCGTCCAACAATCTTCCTGTCGTGCGTAAGTGCCGGAATGCGCCCTCTGGCGCGGGCAACCTCGTCCATGTCGAGCTCGGCGACGATGTAACCCTCGCCGTCGCCGGCATCAGCCAGGACCTCGCCCCAGGGATTGACGATCAGCGAGTGGCCAAAGCATTCGCCGCCGCCGTGGATCGTTCCGTACTGGCACGGCGCGATCACGAAACAGCCGTGCTCAATCGCCCGGGCGCGCTGCAAAACGTGCCAGTGGGCTTCGCCGGTCACTTTCGTAAAGGCTGCGGGAGTGGCCAACATGGTCGCCCCCATGTGCGCGAGCGTCCTGTACAGGGTGGCAAACCGCAGGTCGTAGCAAATCGTCAGGCCGAGACCACCCCAGGGCGTGTCCGCAACAACGGCCTCATCGCCGGGCGCAACGGTCGCTGACTCGCGATATGATCCGCCGTCGAGGTTTACGTCGAACATGTGGATCTTGTTGTAACGCGCGACGATATCGCCCTGCGGATCGATCACATAAGACCGGTTGGAGATACGACCGTCGTCATTGGTCACACCGAGCGACCCCAGAAGGAACCAGACGCCAAGCTCGCGCGCGGCCTGAGCGAATGCCGGTAGAACCGGATGCTCGGATTCGGTGAATGCCGCCGGGTGAAACAAGCCGTCCTTGGTTTCCAGGCCTGAAAAATACTCTGGCGTGCAGATCAGGCTGGCCCCTTCGCTGGCGGCGCTTCTGGCGATCCTCAGACTTGTCTCGATGTTCTCGTCCACATCTGGAGTTGCGCAATTCTGCACGCAGGCCGCCTTGAAAACAGTGGTCATGACGCAATCCTCCTGAAGCAGTCGCCTCGTGTCATTCGCTTTCACGTTATATCAAGGTTGGCAATTGCGGAAGTTTCGAGCGGGCGCCAGCCTGATATAAGGGTGATCGAACTCACACGCACCAACTGCTGACGATCCCAATGACATCCAACGAAACTGCACCCGCTCCGTCCGGCATCAGGACACTTGAAGCCTCGATCGGCGCCCAGATCCGCAAGTTGCGCATGGGCCACGGAATGACCATCGCTGAGCTTGCACGGGCCGCCAACCTTTCGGTCGGCATGATGTCCAAGATAGAAAACGGACAAACCTCGGCGTCATTGTCGAGCCTCCAGGCTCTGGCGAACACGCTCAACATTCCCATTGCAACGTTCTTCCAGACGTTTGATGAAAAGCGCGACGCCACATTCGTGAAGGCTGGTGAGGGGCTTTCGATCGAGCGTCGCGGTACGCGCGCCGGGCATCTCTACCAGTTGCTGGGTCACAGCGTGCGCAGCCCGGTCCAGATCGAACCCTACCTCATAAAACTCGCCAAGGACGCAGACGCCTATCCGGTGTTCCAGCATGCTGGCCACGAGTTCATCTACATGCTGAAGGGAGAAGTGATCTATCGTCATGCCGATCAGACCTACAGACTGACACCGGGCGACTCACTGTTCTTCGATGCCGAAGCGCCGCACGGACCTGAGGAGTTGCGCAAGCTGCCTGCAGAATATCTCTCAGTCATCGTGACACTTCCCGAGTCCGGGTAGGACATGCCGTCAGTTTCCTTAAATGAAAATTTGTTTACTTGAATTGACATCTCCCGAGAGCAATGCGACGGTCACTCTCCCTGGTGTGGAGCGTGACGATGTGCGGAATTGTTGGACTCTTTCTCAAAGACAAAAAGCTGCAGCCTGATCTTGGGCGTCTGACGGCCCTGATGCTGCACGAGATGCGCGACCGCGGTCCGGACTCGGCCGGGTTCGCCGTGTACGGCAACGAGGTTGGCGGAACCAAGATCACTGCACTGACTGAATGTGATGGTACGGATTGGTCTGCCCTGACCGCGGATCTGGGCACGGCGCTCCGATGTGATGTCGACGTTCGGGTCATCGGCAATCACGCGGTTTTCGTGACCGATGCCGACGGTGCCACGGCACGCCGCTGGCTGATCGAGAATGGCGACGGCATTACTGTCCTCGCCTCCGGGCGTTCGATCGAGCTGTTCAAGGGTATCGGTGATCCCGAAGAGGTGATGACCGAGTTCGACCTGGCTGGAAAACAGGGAACGCATGCCATCGCGCATACCCGCATGGCCACGGAGTCGGCAGTGACGACGGCAGGCTCGCATCCTTTTTCCACGGGCGAGGATACCTGTCTCGTACACAACGGTTCGCTCTCCAATCACAACCGGCTCAGGGAAAACCTGCGCCGCTATGGCGAAACATTCCAGACCGAGAATGACTCGGAAGTCGCGGCGGGCTATCTCGCGTGGCGCGTGCGGGAAGGCGACAGCCTCAAGCAGGCCCTCGAGCACGGCCTCGACGACCTCGACGGATTTTACACCTTCGCCATCGGCACGCGGGACGGCTTCGCCGTCGTACGCGACCCCATTGCCTGCAAACCCGCCGTCATTGCGGAAACCGACGATTGGGTCGCCATGTCCTCCGAGTTCCGGGCCATAGCCAAGCTGCCAGGAGCAACCGACGCCCAGATCTGGGAACCCGAGCCTGGGACCGTCTATTCCTGGAGCCACTCAGCATGACGGCGTCGGCAACGGAGGCCATGCTTTCCAATTCGACACTCGATCTGGCGAAGCTCTCGGTTCGCGAGGTCAATCAGGCCTTGCAAGACGCGGAGTCCGGATCGTTCGAAATTCTCAATCCCAACGGCGCCCATGCGCTCGCTTGCGGCCTCGACACACCAGTCGACCTGACAATTGACGGTCATACCGGCTACTACTGCGCCGGTATGAACAAGCAGGCCACCGTCGCGATAAGAGGCAATGCAGGCACCGGCCTTGCCGAAAACATGATGTCGGGTCAGGTCCGCATCACAGGCAACGCAAGTCAATCCGCCGGCGCTTCGGGACACGGCGGATTGCTGATCATTGAGGGGAACGCCGCGGCGCGCTGCGGTATCTCGATGAAGGGTATCGACATCGTCGTCGGCGGCAACGCCGGCCATATGTCTGCGTTTATGGCCCAGGCTGGCAACCTCGTCATACTGGGCAATGCCGGCGCCGATCTCGGTGATTCCATCTACGAAGCAAATCTCTACGTTCGCGGCAAAGTCGAGAGCCTCGGTGCTGATTGTATCGAGAAGGAGATGCGGCCCGAACATATCGAACTTCTGATTGATCTCCTGGGACGCGCAAGATTGACGGCTGAACCAGGTGATTTCACGCGCTATGGCTCCGCGCGACAACTTTACAACTTCGAGATCGATAATGCGGGAACGCTCTAGGCCATGACATTCGACTCACGCAACGTTCGCGGCTCCGCGACATTCCCGGAACACGTCATTGCCGAGATTCAGCGCGCCGCCGATCAGGGCATCTACGACATCCGCGGGTTCGGAGCACGCCGTCCCGTACCCACTTTTGACGATCTGGTCTTTCTCGGCGCTTCGGTGTCCCGTTACCCGCTTGAAGGCTATCGCGAAGCCTGCGGCACCGACGTCGTGCTGGGCACCCGGTTCGCCACCAAGCCGCTCGAGCTCGACATTCCCATCACCATCGCCGGCATGAGTTTCGGTGCACTCGGCGCCAACGCCAAAGAGGCCCTCGGCCGTGGGGCCACCGAAGCCGGCTCCTCGACCACCACCGGCGACGGCGGCATGACTCCGGAAGAGCGCGGCCACTCGAAGCTTCTGGTCTATCAGCTGCTGCCGTCTCGGTACGGCATGAATCCTGACGACCTGCGCCGCGCCGATGCCATCGAGATTGTCGTGGGTCAGGGCGCCAAGCCCGGCGGAGGCGGCATGCTCATGGGGCTCAAGATCACCGAGCGCGTTGCGGGAATGCGGACTCTGCCTGAAGGAATCGATCAGCGCTCGGCCTGTAGGCATCCGGATTGGACAGGTCCGGATGACATGGAAATCAAGATCCAGGAACTCAGAGAGATCACGTCCTGGGAGAAACCCATCTACGTGAAGGTCGGCGCAAGCCGCCCCTATTACGACACGGCCCTCGCCGTGAAGGCCGGCGCCGACGTCGTCGTTCTCGATGGCATGCAGGGTGGCACGGCCGCAACCCAGGATGTCTTTATCGAGCATGTCGGCATACCGACGCTGCCGGCGCTGCGAGAATCGGTGCGCGCGCTGAAGGAACTCGATATGCACAGAAAGGTGCAATTGATCGTGTCAGGCGGCATCAGAAATGGTGCCGACGTTGCCAAGGCGATGGCCATGGGTGCCGATGCCGTGTCCATCGGCTCTGCAGCGATGGTCGCTCTGAACTGCAACAGGCCGATGTATGAAGAGGATTACAGGGCGCTCGGGACCGAACCTGGCAAATGCGTGCACTGCCACACCGGGCGGTGTCCGGTGGGCGTGGCGACGCAGGATCCGGAACTGGAGGCGCGGCTCGATCCGATCGGCGGAGGGCGCCGCATCGCCAACTACCTCAAGGTCATGACCCTGGAAGCCCAGACGCTGGCACGCGCCTGCGGCAAGTCGCACCTGCACAATCTTGAGCCGGAAGACCTTGCCGCGCTGACCGTCGAGGCGGCAGCCATGGCGCAGGTGCCCCTGGCGGGCACCGGCTGGATACCGGGCAAGAAAGCCGAATGAACCAAACATAAGAGTCAGCAAGGAGGGGAACAGATGGCCTTGAACCTGGAGAAGGAAGCCAAACAGCGGGGGATCAAGTACTTCCTGATTTCATTCGTCGATCTTTTTGGCGTCATGCGGTCGAAACTGGTTCCTGCGTCGGCGATCGGCGACATGGCGAAGGAAGGCGCGGGCTTCGCAGGCTTCGCGGCCTGGCTCGACATGACGCCTGCCAACTCCGACATGTTCGCGATTCCGGATCCGGACAGCCTCATCCAGTTGCCCTGGAAGCCGGACGTCGGCTGGCTCGCTTCCGATCTCTACATGGACGGCAAGGAGGTCGAGCACGCGCCGCGCAATGTCCTGAGACGGGTCCTGGGCGCTGCGGAAAAGAAGGGCTATCGCCTGAAGACTGGCGTCGAGTGCGAGTACTTTCTGATCTCGCCGGACGGCTCGGCCATTTCCGACGCGGCCGACACGCAGGAAAAGCCCTGTTATGACCAGTCGGCCCTGATGCGCCGCTACGACGTGATCTCCCAGATATGTGATGTCATGCAGGAACTGGGTTGGGGGCCATACCAGAACGATCACGAGGACGCCAACGGCCAGTTCGAGATGAACTGGGACTATACCGACGCGCTGGTGACAGCCGACCGTCAGGCGTTCTTCAAATACATCGTCAAGGCGATCGCGGAGCAGCACGGACTGCGCGCGACCTTCATGCCGAAACCCTTTGCCAACCTCACCGGCAACGGCTGCCACGCCCATGTTTCCATCTGGGACAAGGCCGGCAAGAAGAACCTCTTCCACGATGCGAAGGGAGAACTGGGCATATCCAAGCTCGGCTACAACTTCCTCGGCGGTATCTTGCAATCTGCCACGGCAATGACGGCTATCACCAATCCCACGGTCAATTCCTACAAGCGCCTGAACGCGCCGCGTACGCTATCCGGTGCCACCTGGGCGCCCAATACGGTGACCTACGGCGGCAACAACCGGACCCATATGGTGCGCATCCCGGACGCCGGCCGGTTCGAGATCCGTCTCGCCGACGGCGCGGCGAACCCCTACCTTCTGCCCGCCGCCCTGCTGTCGGCCGGACTGGAGGGCATCGCCAACAAGGCTGATCCCGGCAAGCGCCTGGATATCGACATGTATGCGGAAGGACACAAGGTGCGCGGCGCCAAGCAGCTGCCGTTGAACATGCTCGATGCCCTGCGCAATCTCGAAAAGGACAAGGTGCTGAAGAGCTATATGGGCGATGACTTCGTGTCCGCATTTCTAAAACTCAAGCATGCAGATTGGCTCAATTACACCCGCCATCTGAGCCAGTGGGAGCGCGACAATACGCTGGACTGCTAGACTTACCCCCGTTCACTTGATGCTGGATCTTCACCGTCGTGACGATCGTGCCAAATGTCCGGAGATCCAGTCGACGGCGGCGGCAAAGTCGTCCACCACAGACGTGGGCGGCGGGTCGAGACCTACCTCCGCACCGGGACGGTACTTCCCGGTTCTGACCAGAAGCCCGGCACCGACGCCGGCCGCGAGCGCTCCCGACACATCGGCCTCGGCGTCGTCGCCAACCATGACGGCGTTCTGGCCTGGACAGTCCATTGATGACAACGCCGCTTCAAAAAACGCGGACGATGGTTTGCCGAGGACCGTGGCGCTCCGCTGCGTGGCGTATTCGAGCGCCGCGACAAACGCCCCCGCGTCGAGACTGAGTTGCCCGTCCTTGTCCATAAATGTGCGGTTTCCCGCCAGGGCCAGAAACTCCGCACCGTCGACCAGTTTTCGAAACGCTGAGTTGAGCGTGTGGTAGCTGAACCCTTCGCCGGCGTCACCGAGGACGACCGCAGGCTCTCCCTTGGCCGGCGAACCCACGAAGTCCTCGGCAAGGTCTGGGTGTATCAGCAGATGGGGCTTAAGCTTGTGGGCAATAAGCCAGGCTCGCGCGGCTTCGGCGGGCGTGAACACTTCATCCGCCGTGCAGGTGACATCCATGCCCCGCAGGTCTTCGAGAATACGGCGTTTGGGCTTACTCGTCGTATTCGTGAGAAACCGTACCGGAAGACCCAGCCTGCGCAATCGCTCCAGCGCGTCGAGTGATCCGGGAAGCGGGTCATTGCCGACATAGAGAACGCCGGACAGGTCAAGCAGGACACCGGCTATCATCAGGTCATCTTGCCCATAGGCAACAGACTGGTCAATTTCCCGTGGTTCGGGAACTTGAACACCGATGGCGGAAGGAATGGTGCCCCTGGCCCGACTCGAACGGGCACGTCCATTCACACGTAAGTTCGTTTTTGTAACAAGATCAATGGGAACGAGGTGAACCGCTCGCGTTGGATTGTAATCTCCGCATCGCCTCCGTCTCGCAGCACACTGGCCACTTCTTCGATCCGCGCTGATACTGTCCCGGCCGTGGCAGCGACTTCGCGCCGGGCTGCAATATCGAAAAGTGCGACACCTGAATCGCCGTAACACCCGATCAATCGAATTGCACAATGTTCGGGGTTTGCCACATGCAACGCTGCAAAACGCCGTGGTAACCTGCAATTGCTGCATCCTTCCAGAGACGATGCGAAGTCACTGGAGTAGCTGTGGAGTCGGAGAAATCCTCAGTCGTCAGACTGAGTCTCACGTCGGCAGGCGCGAAACGGGTCCTGACGGCAGTGTGTCAGTACCCGCGCCCATAGGCCCGTGTCAGATCCCTCAGTTGCGTCAGAACCACTTCCTGCTCCGGCGTAACCCGCCAGGGTGCTGCTTCCGAAACACCGCCTTCCGCCGCAACGAGGGGCGCATCCGGCTGACCATGTTCGGCGACCAGCGCCATAGCCCAACGGCCAAAGAGGCGACTGGGCGCCGCCGCGGCTTCGCGAAGCTCGACACTCTCATGGCGTCCGTCGCGCTCGATAATCGCGAACAGGTCGCGCACCTCCTCTTCCGGGCCTTCTAGCACCTGCGCGAACCAATGCTTGTACTCGTAGAGAACCAGAGCACCGGTCACTCCTCTGCGACGATTGTTCGTGCGCGAGACACGCAGGATTTCACCCAAACCGGCCTCGACGGATTCTCCTCCTTGATGCAGCAGGCTGCGGCTGCGGTAGATCAGCCGAAAACAGGGTTCCGTGCGGGACGAGACCCTGCTGTCCTCGACCTCGGTACTGGTGATCACGCCTACCTCCCATAGTGATCTGCTCGCGGCTCCGGCTTGGAGCGCGATCGTTCTTGTGAATTAAATTTTTGCAGACTCAGGTAGCAAGGTATGTGCCAGCAGTCCGACATGCGGATTTTCCGCTGGTCGGGTGCGCGCGTTGTATCGCGGCGTCCGAATTTCGAACGATTGTATCGCGGCAATCGTCCGATTTCGCTGATCGCTTCCCACTCGGACCAATGGAGTCAACCGGTCATGCTGTGTACGAGCCCGGCCGCCGAACCCTCGTATGCGCGCCGAATTCGTCGTCAGGAAATTTGGAACTTGACCGGCTGGCTCAGCTGTCAGCCGGCCGCTTGAACGGTTTGCCTTCCGCTATGAAACGGGCCGCAAGAACCAGGGCGCCCATCGAAAAATCCTTGCCGTGGGCCTCGATCATCTCTTGCGAAAGCTCGGCCAGCTTCTGGAAGAAGACGTCCTTGCTCCTGTCCTCGTCAGTCAGTGTTTCACTCATCTTTGCGTCCTCGCCTGAAACCGCAATCCCTCCGCCCCCTATTTGAACATCTGCGGCGGCAGTGTGATGATCGCGGCGCGCCGCCGGTCTGTGACCGCTGCAATTTGCTTGCCATCCCTCGACCAGACAAGGTCCGTCACCGCACCGAGATCTTCACCGTTCAGTACCAGTTCGTCACGCCCGCCCACCTGCATGATCGCGATTACACCGTTCATGTAACCCGCCACCAGGAGGTCACGGTCGGGATGGCTCGAAACAGCACTTACCGGCACCAGGCCCGCCGTACCTGTTTCCAGCGCGCCGGCCGACGGGTCGTCGAGCGGCGGATCGTCAAGCGACCAGGCCGCCACGCGAAAAGCGCCGGACGTGGCAAGCACACCTGACCTGCTGTTCCACGCGACCGAACCGGCCGGCGCGGGATACCCGGTCAGAGCACCTGTCCCGGCACCGCTCACACGCGTCAACTGGAGCCCGCCCTCTGCCAGCGGCGTTGCGATCCACTCGCTGCCCGGACTCCACGACACCGCGGCTGGCCGGCCCGAAAATGCGATCTCCGCGGCGTTCTCGTGAGGCGAATCCAGGGACCAGATTGTCAGACCATAGTCATGCGTCACGGCGATCGACCGGCCGTCAGGAGAAAATCCGATATCGCTGATCGGCTCGCCGTGTTCGAGACCGAATTCTGGAGCAGTCACATTCTGATCGAATACCGTGATCCGGGTGCCGCAGACGCAGGCGACGCGGCCGGTTTGCGGACAATGATCCAGCGCATCGACCGGCGCGTTGAATTTCGCGGCGACCTGTTTCTTTTCTCCGTTCGGCGAAATTCGGAACAGCGGTGCCGCGCCACCGCCGGCGAGAAAATCCGTGTCGCCTATCGTTCCCAGCAAGACCCCGTTCTCGCCTATGTCGACGACCGTCAACGGCTTCGGCGCGCTCGACCGCGGACGGATCGTTGCCCGGCCATCCTCAGCACTCATGTGGATCCGCGTCTGCGGCGGGTCTTCGTCGGCGACCTCGGCGATTGCAAGCGTGCCATCATCCAGGGCAAGAGCGAGCGCTGTCTGCTGCGCGTTGAACAGCATCGATCCAATATCCGCGCCCGCGCGCCATTCTCGCGCGATGAGATCAAAAAGTGTCGGCGATATCGTATCTTGATGGGTCACGGGCACTTACTCCTGTTGTCGTCAGATAACGATCGCGTCGGTCCGGAAACAAACGGTCTCATGTCGCCTGCAGCTTCCGGTCAAGCACGGCAATTCTGTCTTCCAGGTCCTTCAGTCTCCGGTCGCACTCATCGATCCTCGACCTCAGCTCTGCATCGCGGTTCTCAGCAACAGACAATTCGGCCCGTGTCTCCGCGGTGGCAGTTCCGTCAGTCATCGCATCATTGCACCGCAGGAGCTCGACCTGGTTTCCCGAAAGCTGTTGGGCGTTGAGCAACTGCTCGGAATTCAATCGGGCGGCCTCCTGAACGAGTTCCATGCGCTCAGCGAGTATCTCGCCGAGATTGTCGCCGCGATCTGTCATGACGCACCGTCTCGGTGCGGCCGCGCCATGGCTGGTCTCGTCGTCCCGACTGTGAGAGATTGGGAAGACCGCAAGCAGGAACGCCGCTGATGTTCGAGCAGTTTGACAACCGGTTCTTCGAAGCGCTGAAAGAAGCCGTCGAGGCGCATCTGGGCAATGATCATCCTTGCGCTTTGGCGGCCGGCCATGCGGCCCGGTCGGCCGCACCATCCGAGATTGCCGCCGTTCAGGAGCAATTGGCCGCACTCGACGACGAGACCTCGGCTACGCTCATGGAGATGGTCCACAAGACGATGCGCGAGGATCCTGAAGCTCTTCTTGCCGCCCGGAGCGGACCGACCGGTCCGGGTCGCCAGGACTGACGTTTGAGGGTCTCGGATCATTGGTTTGCATCCTTTGACCTGGCTTGCTTCGACTTTTCGTGCAAGGCACGCTCCTCGGCGACGGCATCCAGAATCCTCCGGAGGCCGCCGATCCCGGAGACGAAATGGGCTTCTGCCTTCTCGATATGCTCTGAAAGGGAATCCCAGAGGTCGACGCGAAACAGTTTCATCGGATCGCCGGACAGTTTTTCGAATTGTTGAATCGAGATCTGATGCTCCAACGCCACGCCCGTGGTGACGAACTCGGTGAGTTCCGAGGCATGGGTTTCGATGAAGGGCAACAGCAAAGGATGATCGCCGAACGAGACGTCATGCTTGCCCAGTTCGCGGCGGATGAAATCCTGAAAATGTTGCTGCAATTTATTTCTGCTTTCACCGCGAATTCCGAGCGAGAAAAAAACATCTCGATCCGCATACTGAATAATTTTTTCGGCAATTTCGCCGTGCCGGGGATCGAGCGGTCTTGGTCCTTTGTCCGTGGCCATGATGTCGTGAACCCGTGTTCGTGGCCGGTCTGCTGTCTCTCGTTTTTCGTATTCAATATCAATGAGATATGAAGAACGACCGCGACCAGCCTGGCACCTGCCGGACGTCTGACCTCAGCGGATTCCCACCGAGCCTTCCGGGTGCATCCGACATCAAATTAAACGTCCGTTTCTTCCAGGGAGGCAACAGCAAAAATTTTTCGCGGCCCGAATCAGATGCAAATCGGGCGCGTCTGGAGCGCTCTTCGGGAGCCCGTTTGGGGGTCGGAAATTTTCCCCTGGCCGCCTCCCTGGCCGGACCCGTTTTCAGTTGGTGAATGTCCGTGGCAGGAGCACCGCCGACCCGAGGTCAGCCCGCACCATCGGCATCTGGAACCGGCGCAGATCGAACAACTGTTGCGCTACAAACGTCCGATAATCGGACGTTTCGATTTCCACGGCGAAGAAAAACCCATGGGTTCATAAGTTTCCTAAATTGGCACGCCTCTTGCTTCCATCATGGTTAATCAAGAGGTCGAGCCATCAGGTTAGCGACCAGAAGAACGAAGAGTGGGAGAAAACGCGAATGGGGTCCGATCACACGTCCTGAGGGGAATGACCCGGCCGCGCCGGAGATAGCCCGCAGTCGGTGTGATTGTTCATGAGTTCTACGTCCGAGTAGAGTCGCTAGTCCTATATCTTTGCCGAAATACATGATCCGCCACGCTGATCGTCAATAGACGTTGGTGAATACTTCCTGTCGTCTTCGTATCCGACAGTGTTGGGCGGAAGTCGTGTTTCATCATGCAAAGCAGGTTTGAAAGAAACCTGAGGAATGGAGAAACTGGTAATGGCAAATACCCTGACCTTGAACAAGATCACGTCGCAGCGCGGCATACCGGTCGGCGAAGCGGCGAAGAAGATCGCCGATCTGGGCTGGAACCCGTCCTATGTCCAGGAGGCGATGACCTACCCCACCGACTACAAGATCACCAAGCAGCCAAGGGACCCGATGAAGCAGGTCCTGAGGTCCTACTTCCCGATGGAAGAAGAAAAGGATAACCGGGTTTACGGTGCGCTGGACGCAGCGCTTCGCGGAGACATGTTCCGCAATGTCGAGCCGCGCTGGATCGAGTGGATGAAGCTCTTTCTCGCGATCATCCCCTTCCCGGAAATCTCCGCAGCCCGCTCCATGGCAATGGTCGCGCGTCTCGCCCCCGGCGAGGAACTGCGCACCGGCTTCACGATGCAGATGGTCGATGAATTCCGTCACTCGACGATCCAGATGAACCTGAAGAAATGGTACATGGAGAACTACATCGATCCGGCCGGCTTCGACATCACTGAAGAAGCTTTCGGCAAGTGCTACGCCACGACGATCGGCCGGCAGTTCGGTGAAGGCTTCATCACCGGCGACGCCATCACTTCGGCCAACATCTACCTGACCGTGGTCGCGGAAACGGCGTTCACGAACACCCTGTTCGTCGCGATGCCGTCGGAAGCCGCCCGCAACGGCGACTACGCGCTGCCAACCGTGTTCCTGTCGGTCCAGTCCGACGAGAGCCGGCACATCGGCAACGGCCATTCGCTTCTGATGTCGATGCTCAAGGAGCCCGACAATCATCAGTTGCTCGAGCGCGACATGAAGTATGCCTTCTGGCAGAACCACGCGATCGTGGATGCCGCCATCGGCACCTTCATCGAGTACGGCACGACCAACCGCGACAAGGAGAAAGAATCCTACGCGGAAATGTGGCACCGGTGGATCTTCGAGGATTACTACCGCACCTACATGCTGCCGTTGGAGAAGTACGGCGTCAAAATCCATCATGACGACGTCCACGAAGCGTGGAAGCGCATCACCGAAAAGATGTATGTGCACACCGTGGCCCAGTTCTTCGCGGTCGGCTGGCCGGTCAACTTCTGGCGAATCGAGGCCCAGACCGAAAAGGACTTCGAATGGTTCGAAGCCAAGTATCCCGGCTGGTACGCCAAGTTCGGAGACTTCTGGAAATGGTATGACAAGCTCAGCCATCGCGGCAGCAAGGTCATCACCTTCAACGAGGAAGTCGGATACGCCTATCCGCATCGTTGCTGGAGCTGCCTGGTTCCGTGCCTCATCCGCGAGGACATGGTCGTCGACGAGATCGACGGCAAGCTGCACACGTTCGCCCATGAAAACGATCGCTGGACCGCGGTCGAGGCGTTCTCCGATGAGTATCAGGGACGGCCGACGCCGGCCATGGGTCGCTTCAGCGGCAAGCGTGAATGGGAAACGCTGTATCACGGATGGGACCTGGCTGATGCCATCGTAGATCTGAACTTCGTGCGTTCGGATAAAAAGACGCTCATCCCGCAGCCGCACCTGCGCTTCGACGACAAGGAAATGTGGACCCTGGACGACGTCCGCGGTCACACGCTGCTGTCGCCGCTGACTCTGCTGCGCGAAATGTCCGACGAGGATCGCGAGCAGCATATCGCGGACTATCAGGCCGGCTTCACGATTACTCCGTTCCACTGATTGATTGTTGCCAACCAGGGGAAACCGGCGGTCCGCCGCCGGTTTCCACCTCAAACCAACCAGCAGACAAACCAGGATTGCAACGGACAGGCTCGCAAATGAGTGAGACCCACACAGTACATCTGGTTCCGGTGGACGTGGAATTCGAAGTCGAAGACGGTGAAACCATTCTGGACGCCGCATTCCGACAGGGCATCGCCCTGCCGCACGGCTGCAAGGAAGGCCAGTGCTCCGCGTGCAAGTGTATTCTCCTCGAAGGCGAGGTCGAGCTGAAGAAATACTCGACTTTCGCCCTGAGCGAGACCGAACGCGACACCGACCATATCCTCCTGTGCCGCGCCATGGCCGACAGCGATGTGGATGTGGAGCTGCTCAACTACGACGAGGAGCTGCTGTCCAAGTCGATCGCCGTCAAGGAATTCGAAGGCACGGTCTCCGATATCCGGAAGCTGACACACGACATCCGTCAGGTGGCGATCACGCTGGACAGTCCACTCAAATTCTGGGCCGGGCAATATGTCGACATCACGGTCAAAACCTCCGAGGAGGAGACGATTACGCGCTCGTTTTCCATGGCAAATACGCCGCGCGAAACCGAGGAACTCAAGTTCATCATCAAAAAATACCCCGACGGAAACTTCTCCGGAGAGCTCGACGACGGAGCAATCGAAGTCGGCACGGAAGTCTCGGTCAGAGGACCCTTCGGCACCTGCTTCCGGCGCGAAGACAGAGACGGACCGGTAGTACTGGTCGGGGCGGGATCGGGAATGTCGCCGATCTGGTCGATCCTGAATGATCACATTGCCAGCGGCGAAGAGCGTGACGTCTACTTCTTTTACGGCGCACGCACCAGAGACGATCTTTTCTACCTCGACGAGATCGACCGGCTGCTCGCCGACAACAGAAACCTCACTTTCATTCCGGTTCTGTCCGAAGCCTTCGACGACGACGAATGGGCGGGCGAAAAGGGTTTCGTCCACGAAGCCGTGGACGCTCATCTGAAGGAACTCGACCTCGAAGGCGAGGGCGACGTCTACGCCTGCGGCCCGCCGCCGATGATCGACGCGCTCGTCCCGGTTCTGTTCATGAACGATTTCGACACTGATCGGACCTTCTTCGACCGGTTCACGCCATCCAACGAAGCAGGCGTGCCGGAACTGCAGGCGCAATCCGCCATTCGATAACAACCTCGCAACCAACCAACGACGGGAGATGACAATGCCAGCAACATCAAGCTCAGTGGGATCAGGCGCAGCAGGTGCCGCCGTATTCGTTGATTCCGACAGCCGCAAATACCGCTATTTCGACCCTCGCGGCAAACGTGCCACGCACTACGAGGATGTAACCGTCGATGTCCAGCCGGACCCCGAGCGCTATCTGCTGCAGGACTGGATCATCTCCTTCCCCAATGGCGAGGGCGCCTATGTCAAGGACGCGACAAAGGCCAAGAGCTCCAACTGGCATGCCTTCCGGGCTCCGGACCAGGAATGGGAGCGGACCCACTATCAGCGCCAGTCCAAGATCGAGAGTCTGATCCAGGGTGTCATTGCGAATGCCCGCAAGTTCCACGTCCCTCAGACATTCGACAAGACGTGGCTGAAGATCCTCCAGACCCATCTTGGTGCATGGAAACATGCCGAATTCGGTCTCGGCACGTCGCTGATGCAGGCACAGCGCTACGGCTATACCCAGATGATCAACAACGCCACGCTGACCAATTCATCCTACAAGCTCCGCCTGGCCCAGGACATCACCCTGTATCTGGCTGAGATTGGCCTTGAGATCGAAGGCTGGGACGACGACCTGGGCAAGAAGGCCTGGATGGAGGACCCGACCTGGCAGGCGACCCGGGAGATGGTCGAGACCATCATGGGCTCCGAGGACTATCTCGAGCAGTACTTCGCGATCAACATCGTCTTCGAGCCGCTAGTCGGCGAGCTGTTCCGCTCAAGCTTCATGATCCAGGTGGCGGCTGCCAACGGCGACTCCATCACGCCGCCGGTCATCTCGGCCGCTGAGGCGGACTACGAACGCAACCTCGCCAACACAGTCGATCTTTTCCACCTGCTGGTGACCGACGAAGAGCACGCCGCAGCCAACAAGAAGCTGTTCAAGAGCTGGCTGCAGAAATACAGCGCGCTCGCTGAAAAGGCCGCTACTGGCCTGCAACCGATCTGGTCGCAGCCGCATTCCAAGCCGGTCTCGTTTTCGGATTCACAAGCGCAAGCCTCTGAACGGTTTGTCCGGATCACCGGCGAACTCGGCCTCTAGACCCAATCGACGACAAGGAGAACAGACATGTCAGTTGCAGCCCGTGACGCCTCAAAGGACAACATTTTCAAGAGCATGGACGCGATCAAGTTCGAGCAGACGATTTCGCATCAGTGCGGCATCACGATGAACGACTCGGTCGAGGCGCGCGCCATCGCCGAATACAAGAACGAAGACCCCGATGTGACCGTCACATACCAGCCGGCTCTGATCCGGATCGATGGCGAAGGCCAGCTGGAATTCAAGATGAGCGAGATCTCCGAAGTGCTCGGCCGGGAAATGACCGCGGAGAACTTCGAGGTCAACACCTCAACCCACTACGGCCGCATGGTCCGCGTCGACGACGACACGGTGATCCTGTTCGGCGACATGGAGGCGATGCGCTCATACATCGAATAGCTCACTCCTCCAGCCCTCCGGGCCCCGCGAACGGTCCGTGTGTTGCAGTCGTTCGCCTGGCCCGGAGCCGCCGGCCGATACCACAAGAGAATTTATCAGGGAGCGGAACAGCCATGTTCACAACACCGGAAGGCAAAGAGATCTTCATCGTCGACGGTCATACGCATTTTTGGGATGGCAGCCCGGAGAACCAGAAGAATGTTCACGGCAAGCAGTTCATAGACTGCTTCTACGCGTACCACACCGCGCTGAGCCCGCCGGATCAGGTCTGGGAAAAGCCCAGGTTCGAGAAATACACCGAAGACGATCTGTACAACGACCTCTTCATCGAGGGGCCCGACGATGTGGCGATCGTCCAGTCGACCTATCTGAGGGACTTCTACAAGAACGGTTTCAACACGATCGAACGCAACGCGACGGTCGCGGAAAAATACCCCGATCGGTTCATCGTGAACGGCGCATTCGACCCGCGCGACGGCGAAAAGGCGCTGGAATACATCCACTACATGAAGGAGACCTACGACATTAAGGGGGTCAAGCTCTACACGGCGGAATGGAACGGCGCGTCGAAGGGCTGGAACCTGAACGATCCGGACGCCTACAAGTGCTTCGAGCTGTGCGACAAGCTGGGCATCCGCAACATGCACGTCCACAAGGGGCCGACCATCATCCCCCTCAACAAGGACGCCTTCAACGTGCATGACGTCGACTATGCCGCGACCGACTTCCAGAATCTCAACTGGATCGTCGAGCACTGCGGCCTGCCGCGACTGGACGATTTCTGCTGGATCGCCGTGCAGGAAACGAATGTCTACGCCGGTCTCGCAGTCGCCCTGCCTTTCATCCACGGCCGCCCGCGCTACTTCGCCGAAGTCATAGCGGAACTTCTGTTCTGGGTCGGCGAAGACAAGATCCTGTTCGGTTCCGATTACGCGATCTGGACGCCGCAATGGCTGGTCGAAAAGTTCTGGGCCTTCGAACTGCCCGACGACATCAAGCAGGAACGCGGCGTGGATCTGACGCCGGAGATCAAGGAAAAGATCCTCGGCCTCAATGCAGCCAACCTGTACGAGATCGATGTCGAAGAGCACAAGGCCAAGCTGGCCAAGTCGCCTATCTCCGTCGCGGCGGAGTGAGCGTCATGGCTGCGACCGGGAACAGATCGTCTGGCAATGACGGCCGGAACCCGTTGCTGGGTGATGTCTGGCGGCGACTCGACAAGGTCTGCGATCCCGAGCTCGACGAGCCCATCACCGACATGGGGTTTGTCGAGAACGTGGACATAGACGGCAATCACCGCGTCGTCGTCAGATTCCGGCTTCCGACATACTGGTGCTCCGCCAACTTCGCCTATCTGATGGCAAGTGACATCCGATTGCAGGTGGAAAAGCTAGACTGGGTTTCGAGCGTGCGCGTGCAGCTCGAAGATCACATGTTCGAGGATCAGGTCAACACCGGCGTCAACGAGGGGCTGTCATTCCGGCAGATTTTTGCGGATCTGGCTCCGGACGAGGGCCTCGACGAGATCCGCGAGAAGTTTCGCAGGAAAGCCTTCCAGCGGCGCCAGGAGGTCATGCTGCTCGGCCTGCAGGCACTTGGTTTCAGCAACCAGCGGATCGTCGGCATGACACTGCACGAATTCGACGACGTGCAGTTCACCGGCGATGAGGAAGTCCGGCAGAAAGAGCGGTACCGGGAGATCTTCGGCGAGCTCGACCTGCCGGCGGATGACGGCGATCTGGCGTTCCGCAGCTATGAGGGCGAAGCCTTCGAGGCCGCGGATCTGGCTGCCTACCTGAGCAGGCTCAGGGGTATCAGAATCAACATGGAGTTCAACGGCGCGTTGTGCCGCGGCCTGCTGAGCACGCGGTACAAGGAACTCGATCGCGACAGCGACGAGCCGACCCTGGTCGATTTCATGCTCGACCGGGTGCCGCCGCGGCCCGCGCTGGAAAGCTGACAAAGACGAGAGAATCGGCCGGCGCGGTGTCATGCCGTCGTCGGGCAACCGCAAGAAGAACAGATGTAACCGGTCCATCGGGCCGAAGGGAGTGAACGATGCCCAAGTTGCTATTGCACGATACCGACGCGCGCCGCGCTCTTGCCGCCGGCGTTGGCAAGCTGGCCGCCGCCGTGGAGCCGACTCTCGGCCCCAAAGGCATGAACGCCATGATCGACCGGCCCATTGGAACGCCCTTCATTTCGCGCGACGGCGTCAGCATTGCTGCGGAGATCGAGCTGTTCGATCGGTTCGAGAATATGGGCGCCCAGGTCGTGCGGGAAGTGTCGATGCAGACCAACGAGGTAGCCGGAGACGGCACCACGACCGCAATCGTTCTCGCCAACGCGCTCATACAGAAGGGCGTCAAGGCGCTCGAAGTCGGCGGCCGGCCCGTCGACCTGTGCCGGGGAATCGATCAGGCGGTCGCGGTTCTCGTCGACAGGCTGAAGTCCAGCGCACGGCCGGTCGAGAACGGCGAGGTGCTGGAGCGGGTGGCCGAGATCGCGGCAACCGACCCTGGACTGGGTGCCCTCGTCGCCGAAGCGTTCAATCGCGTCGGAACCGATGGCGTCATCACCGCCGATTACGGCGTCACCATCGAAAACGTTCTCAATATCGTCGAGGGCATGTCCTTCGACCGCGGTTACATCTCCCATCACATGGTCACGGATGTCGAGCAGATGCTGGCGATCCAGGACAATCCGTACGTCGTGATCACCGACCAGAAGATCAGGAACCCTGCTCAGCTCGATGCTGTCCGCGCGATCGCCGAAACCGACAACAGGCCGCTCCTGATCATTGCCGAGGAAGTTCAGCCCGACGTCGTCGTCACATTGCTCGACCAGGGCGGCAACGGGCAATACGTCGTTGTGCACCCGCCGGAGTACGGCCAGTGGCGCGAGGCCATGCTGGACGATCTTGCGATCCTTCTGGGCGGCAGGGTCCTGGCCCGCGATCTGGGCAAACGTCTGGAAGACATCACCCGTGAAGATCTTGGCCAGTGCGAGCAGGTCAGGGTGTCGCCGAACGAAACCGTGATCATCCGCGGTAAAGGCGACCCGGAAGCCATTGTCGCGCGGCGCAAGCAGGTGCAGCGTCAGTTCGAGCTCGCGCCGCCCAATATCGAGCAGGACAAGCTGCGCGAGCGTCTTGCGAAGCTGTCCGGCGGCACCGCGATCATCTACGCCGGAGGCGCCACTCCGGTCGAACAGAAGCGAACCGTGCAACTGATCGACGACGCGCTGAACGCCGTGCGTGCGGCAGCCGAAGAAGGCGTTGTTTCCGGCGGAGGTTCGGCACTGATCCATTGCACGGCGGCTCTCGACGAGATTGCCGGCCAGGCGGAGGGTGACGTGGCACGCGGCATTGAGATCGTACGCGAGACGCTCACCGAGCCCCTCACCCGCATCGCTCACAATGCCGGCCGCGACGCCGAGCAGATTGTCACCGAGGTAAAGGAGACCAACAGCGGCTTCGGCTACAACGCGGCCACAGGCGAGTTCGTGAACATGTACGACGCAGGCATCATCGACCCGGTGCGTGTGACCTACAGCGCCCTCACGAATGCGGCCTCGGTCGCGACGCTGATCCTGACGACCGAAACGCTGATCGGTGACCTGGGCGAAGAAGAAGACCCGACCGCAGGGCCCGCACTTGGCGGCGGCGCCGAAAAACTCGGACGTGACTGAACCGCACGGTCGCGCATGCAGGCCTGATACGAAAGGAGCACGCCATGAAGGCAGCCCGTCTCTACGATTACGATCCGGAAATGAACGTCGAACTCAAGATCGAGGATGTTCCGCCGCCGACGATCAACAAGCCCGACGAGGTCGTGGTCAAGGTCGGTGCGGCGGGCCTGTGCCGCACGGACCTGCACATCATCGAGGGTGTCTGGAAAGACATCATGGATGTGGAGAACCAGCTGCTTCCATACATCATGGGGCACGAGAACGCCGGCTGGGTCGAGGATGTCGGAAGCGGTGTTACGTCCGTGAAACCCGGCGACGCGGTAATCTGCCATCCGCTCCGGTCATGCGGGATCTGCCTCAACTGCCGGTACGGGCACGACATGCATTGCGAGAACGGCCTGTTCCCCGGCCTGGGCCTCGACGGTGGCTTCGCCGATTATTTCATCACCAATGAGCGCGCCCTGATCAAGCTGAACCCGAACATCACACCGCTGGAAGTGGCCCCGATGGCCGACGCCGGCATCACGGCTTACAGGGTCGCCAAGCGGGCCGCCGAATTGCTGCGACCGGGGGCATACTGCGTGCTGTTCGGCATCGGCGGTCTCGGCCACATCGCCTTGCAGTCCCTGCACGCGATTTCCGGGTGCCGCACGATCGCGATTGACCGGGAGCCAGCTGCACAGACCCTGGCCAGGGATCTCGGCGCCGACCACGTTCTCGACGGCGGACCCGACGTCATCGAGCAGGTGATGGAGATCACCAGCGGCGGCGCCCATGTGGTTATTGATTTTGTCGGCGAGCTTGGCATCGAGAATGTGTGTTGGAAGATGGTGCGCCAGGGCGGACAGGCGTTTGTCGTCGGTTACGGCGGTCAGGTCGAGGTTCCAACCGTTCACCTCGTCATCCAGGAGGCCAATATCGGCGGCAGCCTGGTCGGCAACTTTACCGAACTGGTCGAACTCATGGAGTTGAACGCCGACGGCAAGGTGAAGATGCACTACAGCCAGTACAAGCTCGATGACATCAATCAGGCGATCGACGACTTCAAGAACCGGCGCTTCGCCGGGCGCGGTGTTCTCGTGCCGTAGGACGTCCGGACCGCTTGCGGCGGGTGCGCTGTCACGCAGAGGAAACTTATGGTAGCATTTATGATCGCAATCAGAGCTGGGACCTGAAACCGACACGGAATCACCGTGCCGGGTGCTCTGTTTTCGTTGCGATCCTGGGAGATCATTCGGTGGTGGATATTGTCTCCAAGAAAAGTGGCCCGCGTCGTGAAGACGTGGCGGCCAAACGGCTGATTGGCGAAAATCGCCAGACGATAAGACGTCTTGCGAACCATTTGTCACAAGGCGGGTACTCGGCAATGCGCCAGCCGCCGAAAGCACCGCAGCCGGACGGACTGATACTGCACGATCTGGCGGCGGGCACGGCCTCATCGACAACACAGCAGCCCTATGTCCGCGTCAGCCTGAACGGCCGGGTTGTCGTCGTCGACGGCGAGACGAGCAAGCAGTTGCATTTTCTCGGTGAACTCCGCGATGGCCCGGAGGGCCGGAAGTTTCTGCTGGCAACCCGTGAGAACAGGTTCTTTTCGCCACTCGAAGAAGATCTGTCGGCATCGTTGGCCGACTTTGACCACCGTGTAGTCGGCGGCGGCTATTCCGAGGAAGACCTGGCCGCTGAAATTGCCGACCGGCTGGGATTGACATGAAACGGCCGGTCCGCAGTTGGACGCCCCGGAACACCGGTCCCGGGTAACGCATAGAGTACGCAGATTGGTAGTCCCATGAACCGAAGGTTGAACAAGCGAGGCAATACAGACGTTTCCGAACTGGAGATTCAGCCCGAGTTCAGCAGAGGGTCCAGCCGATACAACTACGACGAACGCCAGGTGATGACGGCCTGGGAATCTTTTCTGACCGGCGGCGGCGAGCAGGACTATTCAAATGTGCGGCCGCTGGTGCAGGCGTCGTGGAAGCGATGCAGGTCTCTCGGCATCGACGCACACGGTTCCGGTGCACCTCTCCGCAATGATGAGGACTATCTGCAACAGCTTCACGAGGACAATCGCAATCTGCTGACCGCAGCCGCGGGATCGCTGGCGATGCTGCAGCATCTGCTCGACAACGCGTCGGCAATGATCATCCTGACCGATCGTGAAGGTGTCATCCTCGAGAGCTTCGGCGACTCTCGTACTGTCGAAGCCGGCCGTGACATTAACCTCGAAGTCGGCGGCGGCTGGAACGAAAAAACGGCCGGAACAAACGGGATAGGCACGGCCTTGCGGACGGGTAAACCGGTCCTGATCCACGCTGCGGAGCATTATTGCCAGGACGTCAAGGCATGGACCTGCGCGGCGGCACCGATCTTCGATCCGTTCGGCGGAGACGTCGTAGGCGTCGTGGATCTTTCCGGGCCGACCGAGATATTTCAGCGCCACAACATGACGGTGCCGGTGATTGCGGCCCGCCAGATCGAGCAGGTCCTGCACCAGCGCGGCAGCAATGAACGATTGCAACTGATGGAGGCTTGCTTCAGCAGCGCTCCGGCCCTCAATAACGAGGACGGCATCGTAATTCTCGACCGGCAGGGCCGCGTTGTCTGCCACAAAAACGTGTCGGGAATCGCCACCGACGGCAACTCGGAACACGTCATCCGGACCGGCGAGCATCTGTTCTCGCCGACCGCGGACATGACGGAGGAAGAAATCGTAGCGTCCCTGCCCGAGGAGCTCGCCCCGCAGTTGATCAAGCCGCTCCACGTCGACGGCGAGGTTCGGGGTGCCGTGCTCGTGTTTGAAAAGAAGCGCCGCAAGCCGCCGAACGCACTGGCCGCAATTCCAGGCGCCACAGGAGACGCTGACGTGCCATCGCCAACCATCCTGGGAAATTCAGATAAGATCCGTCAGGCCGTAGACATCGCGCGCCGCGTTGCAGCGGGACGCGGCTCCGTGTTGATCGAAGGTGAAACCGGTGTGGGCAAAGAGCTGTTCAGCCGTCTGTTTCACGTGTTCCATGCCAATGCAGTCAAACCGCGTACAGTTCCATTCGTGACCGTGAATTGCGGCGCTATCACCAAGGATCTTTTCGGTGGAGAATTGTTCGGCCACGTACCCGGTGCCTTCACCGGCGCGTTGCGCGAAGGCAAGAAGGGCAAGTTCGAGGAGGCCAATGGCGGTATCCTGTGCCTCGACGAGATTGGTGAAATGCCGCTCGATGTCCAGCCGTTCCTGCTCAGGGCGCTCGAGGACAAGGTGGTCTACCGGCTCGGCGACAACAAACCCCGTCCGGCGGATGTACGTCTGGTGGCGATGACCAATCGCAACCTGATGCGGGAAGTCGAGGCCGGCAGATTCCGCAGAGATCTCTATTTCCGTATTGGCGCGATGAAGATCTCGATTCCGCCGTTGCGGGAACGCGGCGTCGACATCGTGATCCTGCTGGAGCACTTCAATTCGCTTTTCGCCGCCGAACTCGGCTCAGACCCGCTGCGCTTCACGGAAGAAGCCCTGCAGTTTCTGCTGAAATACCGGTGGCCCGGCAACGTCCGGGAGCTGCGCAACCTGGTGGAGTCTCTTCACCTGACGAAGGCCAATGCAGAGGTGACCCTCGCCGACGTCACCGGTTGCTGCGTCGAGGTCGAGCCATCGCAAGGATCAGGGGATGATTTGCAGACGATTGCCCCCGTCGGCGGAGCTGAGAATCTCGAAGACCTGGAATGCCTCCTGATCAAGAAGGCAATTCAGGACAACAACGGTAATCTGACACTGGCGGCCAAGCAGATCGGGATTGCCCGCAGCACGCTCTATAGAAAGATGGAGTTGTGCAAGATCAAGAGAACGTTCCGTTGATCGACTGAGCGCTTCCCAATATCAACAACACTTGCTCACCTGACGCTTACCTGAGAGCAGGCATTTCAACGCGCACCCTGCGAGTTCGAGCAAGCTTATTGAGATTATTGGTGCCCCTGGCCCGACTCGAACGGGCACGTCCATACGGACAACAGATTTTGAGTCTGTCGCGTCTACCAATTCCGCCACAGGGGCTCGCGGTCAGAGGCCCTGACCGTCGCGCGATCATACGGGCGCGCGGCCGTCCGTCAACAGCGAACAGCATGAAAAAACAACGACAATGGACAAATCGCGGGCGGGCCTGTAGTGAGGCGCGATGCTGCGCCGCCTCTACGACTGGACCATGGATCTCGCCGCCCACACCGGCGCGGCCTGGGCCCTCGCCATCATCGCTTTCATCGAAAGCTCTGTCTTTCCCATACCGCCGGATGTCCTCCAGATCCCGATGGTTCTGGCCCAGCGCGCCAAGGCCTGGTTCTACGCATCCATCGCAACGGTTTCATCAGTTGCCGGGGGACTGCTGGGATATGCCATCGGCCTGTTTCTGTACGACAGCATCGGCCAGCCGTTGCTGGAATTCTACGGCTATGCGGCGAAGTTCGAGGACTTTGCGGGACGCTACAACGAGTGGGGCGCATGGATCGTCTTCATCGCCGGCGTCACCCCGTTCCCCTACAAGGTCATTACGATCGCGAGCGGCACCACCGGCCTCAGCATACCGGTCTTCATCATCGCCAGCGTGCTCGCCCGGGGCCTGCGCTTTTTCGCCGTTTCCGCCCTGCTCTACTGGTTCGGACCGCCGATCAAGGCGTTCATCGAAAGGTATATGGGCATCCTCACTGTAGTCTTCGTGATCCTGCTGGTGGGCGGATTTGTCCTTGTGAAATACGCCATCTGAGCCGCTAATATCCGCCCTGACCGAAAACTCATCCTGAGCGACGGACCGCATCGATGACCGCTTTGCTGACACCCGCACGGGCCACCACAATCGTCCTGATCGTTGCCGCGGCGACCATCGCCGGGGCCTGGGCGTTTGAGCTGATCGGCGGCCTGCCGCCTTGCCCACTCTGCCTGCAGCAGCGCTGGGCCTATTACGCGGCGATCCCGCTTCTGGCCATCGGCGCCGTCATCGCCATGCGTTCGCCGCAGTCAGGCCTGCTGCGCGGCCTTCTGGGCCTCGCCGGTCTTGCGATTCTGGCCGGCGCCGTGCTTGCCGGCTATCACGCCGGCGTCGAATGGGGCTGGTGGGCCGGGCCCTCAGGTTGCTCGACGGCGCAAGAACTGGGCTCGGGCGGCAGCTTTCTGCCGGACCTGAACGCGGCACGGGTCATCCGCTGCGACGAGGCAGCGTGGCGCATGCTGGGGCTTTCGCTTGCGGGCTACAATGCGTTGATTTCGGCAGGGCTCGCTGCGCTTGCCATAGGAGCGGCAATGCGTGGCGGTGCTCAGGGTTCGAGCTCGGTATCCCAGTAGAGATAGTCCTGCCAGCTTTCGTGCAGGTAATTCGGCGGGAACAGGCGTCCGTTGGCGTGCAACTGATGAACCGTCGGTCTGAAAGGTTGCTGGGCCGGCCACATCTTCGCGGCCTTCGGCAGCTTACCTCCTTTCTTCAGGTTGCAGGGTGAGCACGCGGCGACCACGTTGTCCCACGTGGTCTGCCCCCCGCGCGAGCGCGGGATGAGGTGATCGAACGTCAGGTCGTCGGTGGACCCGCAGTACTGGCACATGAAACGGTCGCGCAGGAACACGTTGAACCGCGTGAATGCGGGCCAGCGGGCCGGCTTCACGTAGCTCTTAAGCGAAACAACGCTGGGCAATTGCATTTCGATGCTCGGGCTGTGCACCGCCTGATCGTAGTGAGAGACGATGTTCACCCGATCAAGGAAGACCGCCTTGATCGTATCCTGCCAGCTCCACAGCGAGAGCGGGTAGTAGCTGAGCGGCCGGTAGTCGGCATTCAGCACAAGGGCGGGACAACTGTCCGGGGATGCGGCATGCGCGTCCACGTATCACTCCTGTTCTGCTCTACTGCGGCGGCTGCCGCCTGATTTCGACACCTACTATATATTGTGTGACATTCATGTGAAAGAACAGAGATTTAACCCCTTACGCCCGGTTCGCGGCGAGCGCGGTGCGCAGGAATTCACCGCCAAGCGACAATCCGGCACCGTCGATTCCATGGCCGATTCCCTGTGACACGTGCCACTGGACCCCGACGCCCGCCTCGCCCAGCGCGTTGGCCGCCATATTGAGCGCCGCGACGGGAATGACTTCGTCCATGTCGCCGTGAATCAGCATGACCGGCGGCTTGACCGTGATCTCGCCCGACAGGTGTTCCGGCCCCGCAAGCGCCCCTGAATAGCCGAGAATCGCGGCCGGCGCAGTCGGCCGCCGCAAGCCCACATGCAGTGACATCATGGTGCCCTGGCTGAAGCCGACCAGAGCCAGTGCGGTTTCGTCGAGGCCGTGGCGCTTAAGCTCGGCATCGATAAAACCGTTCAGGATCGGGGCGGCGGTCTGCACACCGATCCAGTACTCGTTCGGGTCGAGCCGAGTCAGCGGGAACCACTGATATCCCATGGGCGACATGCCGCAGCGCTCGGGCGCGTGCGGGCTGACGAATGCCGCATCGGGCAGCAGGGCCTGCCACTGGCTGCCCAGACCTATGAGGTCGTTGCCGTCGGCGCCGTAGCCGTGAGCCAGGATCACGAGCTGCTTAGCCGGTCCGCCGGACGCCGGCGCAAGCCTCGGCCCGTCCAGTTCAACTGTCATATGTACTCCGTCATCTCGAAAAGACCGTAAAGGGAGGATCGTCAGGGTGTGACGTCGCGTGCGCGCGTGGCCGAATAGTAGGCCCATAACAGCCGCGCCGCCACCCCCCGCCAGGGTTGCCATCCGACACTGAGGGCATCCATTGCCTTGACGTCCGGCCGCTCATTCAGCGCCAGCATTTCCTGCGCCGCCACCTGAAGCGCAAGGTCGCCGGCGGGCCAGGCATCCTGTCGCCCGAGGCACGCCAGCAAATAGATATCAGCAGTCCACGGTCCGATGCCCTTGACCGCCGTCAGCGCTTCCCGGACACCTTCATCGTCGAGCGCCGAGACAGCCCCGAAATCCAGAGTGCCGCCCAGCATCGCAGCCGACACGGCCCTCACTGTGCGCATCTTCGGCCGTGACAGGCCAACGAGCTTGAAATCATCGTCACTCTCGTCCACGAGCCGCCCGGCATCGAACGGCGCATACCGGTCGCGCATCCGGCCCCATATCGCTTCCGCACTGGCCTTCGACACCTGCTGCGAGACCACAATGTTGAGCAGCCCCTCGAGGTCTCCGTCGCGCCGCCGCAGCGGCGGAAGTCCAGTCAGGGCCAGGACGTCGCTGAAGCGGCGTTCAGAGCGGCACAGGAAGTCTACGCCTTCCCGAACATGGTCCATTGTCTCGATCGTTTTCATGGCGCGCGACCCTATCATGTCAAACCGCGTTGTTGACAAACAGCACGGTGCCATCCACCCGTTTATTGCGCCGACCAACAATCGACCGGGAGACCGCCTTGCCGTCCGGCACACCAGTCCTGCGCTTCGCACCAAGCCCGAACGGGCACCTGCATCTGGGCCACGCCTATTCGGCGATCTACACCTGGAACCGGGCGCAGGCGCTTGGCGCGCGTTTTCTCCTGCGCATCGAGGATATCGACCTTGTCCGCTGTTCCAATGCCTTTGTCGATCAGGTGCTGGACGACCTGGCCTGGCTCGGGCTGCAGTGGGAAGAGCCCGTGCGCCGGCAGTCGGAACACTTCGGCGATTTCCGCGAGGCCGTCGACACGCTCATTGAACTCGGCGTTCTCTACCCCTGCTTCGCAACACGGAAGGACATTCGCGAAGCCGTCGCGGGCATCCCCGACCACGCCGTGGATCCGGAAGGCGCGCCCGTTTACCCGGGCATCTCGAAATCGATTCCCGACAACGAGCGCAGGACATTACTTGAATCCAAAAAGCCGCATTCGCTCAGGATCGACATGGCAAGGGCGCTGGAGATTGCCGGTGCGAAACTCGGACGTGACCTGTCTTTCCAGGAAAGCGGAAGCGGTCCGCGCGGCGAGACCGGGCTCCTCGTCATCAATCCCATGATCTGGGGCGACGTGGTGATCGCACGCAAGGACGTGCCCACCAGCTACCACCTCAGTGTGGTGGTCGACGATGCCCTGCAGGGTGTGACCCATGTCACGCGCGGTCAGGACCTGTTCTACACGACGCCGATCCACCGGTTGTTGCAGGTGCTGCTTGACCTGCCGGAGCCGGCCTACGAACACCACGGCCTCATCCGCGACGAAACCGGACGTCGGCTCTCGAAGAGTGCCCGCGATCGCAGCATCCTGAGCCTCAGGACTGAAGGCCATTCGCCGGACGACATTTACGCAATGATCGGTCTGGCGCCCGCCTGACCCCGCCGGCGCCGTTATTGCGGATCGAGGCCGAGCGCCACGAGCACCACCGAGATCGTGATCGCGGACAGCACGGTGCTCATGGCAATGGCCGAAGATACTGCACCGACTCCAACCCCGTACCGGCTCGCCCAGAGATAGGCATTGATACCCGTGGGGGCTGCCGCGAAGACGGTCGCGACACCGATCCACACCGACGGCAGCTCGAAAACCAGCGCCGCCAGAGCCCAGACAACCAGGGGGTGGACGATGAGCTTGATGGCGACGATAAGCGACGCCGTCGGCAGGTCCCCGAACAGCCCGTATCGTTTCAGCGTCAGCCCCATGGCGAACAGGGCAAACGGGATCGCCCCTGCCGATATGCTTTCGATGATCTGGTTGATAGCCCCGGGCAGTTCGAGACCCGTCTGCCGGAAGGCAAGCCCCGCGAGAATGCCGATCAGGATCGGCTGGCGCACCAGGCTCTTGAAGGTCTCGCGCAGCAGCATCTTCATTGACGTGCTCTCGCCGCGTGCGGCTTCCACATGAAGCGCCCCGATAAACGACATCAGCGGCAGATGGATCGACACGACAATGAACAGCGGAACCGCCCCGGCATCGCCATAGGCCTTCAGGATCAGCGGCAGGCCCAGCAGCATGGTGTTCGAGTAGGCCGATGAAAGACCGGAGATGGCAGCCTTGTCGTGCGGCCGGCCGAGCGCATAGCGTGCTGCAGCTGTCGTCATTAGCCAGCTCACCGCACAGCCGCCGAAGTAGGCGACCCACAGTCCCCAGGGCGACACCTCGGGCATGGCCACCTGGTTCATGGTGCGGAACAGCATGATCGGCATGGCGACATCGAAGACGATGCGTGTCAGGCCGTCGGCCGCCGAGTCCTTCACCCATCCTACGCGGGCTGCGAAGTAACCCAGCACGATGAGGCCGAAGACCGGCAATATGACGTCGATGACGGCCTGCATGGCCGGGCCTCCGGATTCAGCAATGTAGCGCGGCGTTGATCAGACCTGCGCGAGCTTCGGTAATGACGACGCCGTCGACGGCTCCATCGCCATTTCGGCCTTCGCCACGACAACGAACGCGGACAGCTTCCGGACCAGCCGTGTGGCGGTCTCGATGTCCCCGCCCAGATCGATATGGACGGACATCAGCCCCTCGCCCAGATCGACGGCCTCGACGCGCCGGGGCAACGCCTGCATGACGACGAGAGGTTCGAGAAGCCGCGACACCGTATCGGGCGCTGCGACTGCGGTTACCTGAACGTAAACGGAACGGCACGCAACGGTGCCTGGGTGATCAGAAGATCTTGTGAATTCGTGAACGGACATGGTGAGCACATCCCTTTGGATCTGTTGAGCGAAAATGACGGATTTCCCGGCCGAATTGATCGACCGGGCCGTTAATTCGCTCGCAGATCACCGCTGCGGGAATGGGCTTTGCCACGTCAGACATGGTGCGAAGCTAACGTCGCAGGACCCCCGACGTCAAGTGGCCGGCTTTAGCGATGCGTTAAGGGGCCTTGTGCATAATGTTTTTCGTATTCCTGTTGCAAAGGTTAGGGGCGCGACCGATGCGACGAGTGTGTGAGGGACGAGTATATGTCCGAGTCATTCGGTGGCCTGACCAACCTTGAGGATACGGCGGACGCCAAGTTGCTGGCGCGACTGCGCGAAACCGAAGCGCAGCTCGAAGAGGCACGCCAGGGCGTCAAGGCCAAGTCAGAGTTGCTGGCGACCGTCAGCCACGAGATCCGCACGCCCATGGGCGCCATCATCTCGATGGCAGATCTGCTCGTCGGCACGACGCTGGACGAAACGCAGCGCTATTACGCCGAGACGCTGAAGCAGTCCGCCAACAGCCTCCTGAGCATTCTCAACGACGTGCTGGACCATTCCAAGCTGGAGGTCGGCCAGTTCTCGCTGTCGACCGCACAGTTTGATCCGCGCAGCCTTCTTTCCTCCGTCGAGAGCGCACTGGCCGCGCGTTGCGCCGAGAAGAGCGTCAATATCGTTGCAGAAGCGGACCCGCGTGTTCCAACCCATCTGGTCGGCGACGCGGACCGGATCCGCCAGATCCTGATGAACCTCGGCGACAATGCCGTGAAGTTCACCGAGGACGGCTCGATCGTCATCACGATGACCCATCGCGAGAACGACGACGGCTCGCTCCAGCTTGCCTTTTCGATTCAGGATACCGGCATCGGCATGTCCGAGGAGGTCAAGACCAAGCTCTTCGCGCCCTACACCCAGGCCGACAAGACGATCGCCAACAAGTACGGCGGCACCGGACTGGGCCTGTCCATCTCGCGCAAGCTCGTCGACCTCATGGGTGGCAATATCGGTTGCGAGAGCCGTGAAGGCAGTGGCAGCACATTCTGGTTCTCGATTGAGTGCCAGCCCTATGCGGCGGACGCCAAGCCGTCCGGCGAAGTCTCTCCGAGCGCAGCCACGGCACCGGGTCAGCCGGTTGTCGGAAAACCGGTTTCGGCGCATATCCTCGTGGTCGAGGACAACACGATCAACCAGATGCTGATCACGACCTATCTCGACAAGTTCGGCCACACGTTCGAGATCGCGTCGAACGGCAAGGAAGCCGTGGCCGCGGCAAGCGCAAAGGTCTACGACCTGATCCTGATGGACGTGCAGATGCCGGAAATGGACGGCATCGAGGCGACACGCCTGATCCGCGCGCTCGAGGGTGCCTTCAGCACGCAGCCGATCGTGGCACTGACGGCGAATGCCATGCACGGCGACCGGGAAAACTACCTCGAGGCGGGCATGAACGACTATCTCGCCAAGCCGATTATCGCGGCGAACCTGCTGGAGATGCTGAACCGGATGCTGTCCGGGCAGGCCGAAACGGCAGAATCCAGGACCGCCTGATCAGGCCGCCCTGTCGTGGGTGGCTGACACGAGCCGCACGATATCGGCCATGATGTCCGTGATCCGGAAATCCTTTGACGTATAGACCGCTGCCACGCCCGCCGCGTTCAGGTGATCCTTGTCTTCCTCCGGGATAATCCCGCCGATCACGACCGGAACGTCGCCAATCCCCGCTTCGCGCAGCCGATCCATGACGTCACGCACCAGCGGCACGTGGCTGCCGGACAGGATGGACAGCCCGATCACGTGGACGCCTTCCTCGAGCGCGGCGTTGACGATCTGCGCCGGCGTCAGGCGGATACCCTCGTAGACCACTTCCATTCCACAGTCGCGCGCGCGCACCGCGATCTGCTCGGCCCCGTTCGAATGCCCGTCTAGCCCCGGCTTGCCGACCAGGAACTTGAGCCGCCGGCCCAGTTGCGCAGACACCTGCTCCACGGATTGGCGCACATCGTCGAGTTCATCATCGGGCTGCAGCAGCCCGCCGCGCCCGACACCCGTCGGAGCGCGGTATTCACCGAACACGTCGCGCAGCGCCTTGCCCCACTCGCCCGTCGTGACCCCGGCCTTGGCCGCCGCTATGGACGGCTCCATGATGTTGGCGCCGTCGCGCGCCGCCTTCTTCACAGCTTCCAGGGCGACCGCCACCGCCTCGGCATCCCTGCCCTCGCGCCACGACTTCAGGCGCTCGATCTGGTCCCGCTCTACGTCTTCGGAGACGGTCAGGATGCCGCCGTCTTCGCCGGCTGACAGCGGCGACGTCTCGGTCTCGGTCCAGCGGTTCACGCCGACGACCACCTGCTCACCGGCCTCAATCGCCTTCAGCCGCGCCGTATTGCTCTCCACGAGCTTCTGTTTCATGTAGCTGGAATCGACCGCCGCGACCGCACCGCCCATGGCGTCGATCCGCTCCAGTTCCGCACGGGCCTCTGATTTCAGTTCCTCGACCTTGCGGTCCATTTCGACCGATCCGGCAAAGATATCGCCGTACTCCAGGAGGTCCGTCTCGTAGGCCACGATCTGCTGGAGGCGCAGCGACCACTGCTGATCCCACGGCCTCGGCAACCCGAGCGCCTCGTTCCACGCCGGCAGCTGCACGGCACGGGCACGCGCGTCTTTCGACAGCACGACACCAAGCATCTCGATCAGGATCCGGTAGACGTTGTTCTCCGGCTGCTGCTCCGTCAGGCCAAGGCTGTTGACCTGGACGCCGTAGCGGAAGCGGCGGAACTTCGGGTCCTCGACACCGTAACGCCCGCGGCAGATCTCGTCCCAGAGATCGACGAACGCGCGCATCTTGCAGATCTCGGTGATGAACCGGACACCGGCATTGACGAAGAAGCTGATACGGCCGACCACTTTCGGGAAGTCCTCTTCCGGCACCTGCCCGCTGGCGCGCACCGTGTCGAGCACTTCGATGGCCGTCGCCAGCGCATAGGCCAGTTCCTGCACCGGCGTCGCGCCCGCTTCCTGCAGGTGATAGGAGCAGACGTTCATCGGATTCCATTTCGGAATCTCGCTGTAGGTATAGCTGATCACGTCCTTGATCAGCCGCATGGACGGTTCCGGCGGGAACACGTAGGTGCCGCGGGAGAGATATTCCTTGATGATGTCGTTCTGGATGGTGCCGGTCAGCGCTGACCGGTCTACTCCGCGCTCGTCCGCGACGGCCACATAGAGCGCCAGCAGCCATGCCGCCGTCGCGTTGATCGTCATCGACGTGTTCATGCGGTCGAGCGGGATTTCGTCGAACAGTTCCCGCATGTCTCCAAGATGCGAGATCGGGACGCCGACCTTGCCGACTTCGCCGCGCGCCAGAACATGATCGCTGTCATATCCGGTCTGTGTCGGCAGGTCGAAGGCCACCGACAGGCCGGTCTGGCCCTTTGATAGATTTGTCCTATAGAGAGTATTCGAGGCCTTGGCGGTGGAATGTCCGGCATATGTGCGGAAGATCCAGGGTTTGTCCCGGGGGCCCTGCGTACTACCGGCGTTCGGACCTTCGGTTTTATTGCTGGCCATTGTCGCGTTCTCCCCACTTTCACGCCACCCGGCGGCGAACTCACCATACTCTCTGGAGTCTGCCCAAAATCTTGGCACCGGCAGCACTATAATCTTGCATATTGCATGGCACAATATTTGATGCAGTGCAAAATTCTCTTGCTACGGGCGTTCTAATCGAACACCATGAGCGCCTTATTGGCCAGACCCGGTATCCAGTTCCAGCTGGACGGGACCGCCGCGAAGCAATTCATCATGGGAGAGGGCAATGGTTGCACAGAACGCCGCAGCCGTTGAGGCAAACGACAACGAAGCGCCTCCGGCCGAACCGCTAAAGGATCTCTACGAGGTCGGCGAGATTCCGCCTCTAGGCCACGTGCCGAAGCAGATGTATGCCTGGTGCATCCGCCAGGACCGTCACGGCCCGCCGGACACAGCGATGCAGGTCGAGGTGGTTGACGTGCCGGAACTCGACAGCAACGAAGTGCTCGTCCTCGTGATGGCTGCCGGAGTCAACTACAATGGCATCTGGGCGTCCCTCGGCGAACCGGTCACGCCTTTCAATATTCACGGCGCCGACTTCCATATTGCCGGTTCCGATGCGTCCGGCATCGTCTACGCGGTCGGTTCGAAAGTCCGCAACTGGAAGGTGGGCGACGAGGTTGTCATCCACTGTAACCAGGACGACGGTGACGACGAGGAATGCAACGGCGGCGATCCGATGTTTTCGCCGACGCAGCGGATCTGGGGTTACGAAACGCCGGACGGCTCCTTCGCCCAGTTCACGAATGTCCAGGCCCAGCAGCTTCTGCCGCGACCGCGCCATCTGACCTGGGAAGAGGCAGGCTGCTTTACGCTGACGCTGGCGACGGCCTACCGCATGCTGTTCGGCCACCGGCCGCACACGGTAAAGCCCGGCCAGAACGTCCTGGTCTGGGGTGCCTCGGGCGGTCTCGGCGTGTTCGGTGTCCAGCTCTGCGCCACGGCCGGTGCCAACGCCATCGGCGTGATCTCCGATGAATCCAAACGCGACTTCGTTATGTCGCTCGGCGCACGCGCAGTGCTCAACCGCAAGGACTACGACTGCTGGGGGCAATTGCCGCCGGTCAATGGCGAAGGCTTCGGCGACTACATGAAGAAGGTCCGCGAGTTCGGCAAGGCGATCTGGAACGTCACCGGCAAGGGCAACGACGTCGACATCGTGTTCGAGCATCCCGGCGAGGCGACCATTCCGGTCTCCGTCAATATCGTCAAACGCGGCGGCATGGTCGTCATCTGCGCCGGCACCACCGGCTACAATCTGACCATGGACGCCCGCTTCCTGTGGATGCGCCAGAAGCGCGTTCAGGGCTCCCACTTCGCACACCTTAAGCAGGCCGCCCAAGCCAACAAGCTGGTCATCGACCGGCGCATCGACCCCTGCATGTCGGAGGTCTACAGCTGGGAAGACATCCCGAAAGCGCACATGCGCATGTGGAACAACCAGCACAGCCCGGGCAACATGGCGGTGCTCGTCTCTTCGCCGCAACCGGGCCTGCGCACGGTCGAGGATGCGATCGAGGCCTCAAAAAGCTGACATTCTGAGCCATTCGTGGCACATGGGTGATGGCCGGAGCGGAAACGCTCCGGCCGTTTTCTTGATCGGAACGCCCACCCATGTCGCAAACGGCAACGACATCGAAACCCGCGGACCGCCCGCCGGCGCTTCTGGCCGTGATGCCGGCTGTATTCGTGATCATCTGGGCGACAGGCTTCATCGGCGCCAAATACGGGCTTCCCTACGCCGAACCCTTTACCCTTCTCGCTTACCGGTTCTGGATCGTCGCCGCACTGTTCCTCGTGATCGTCGTGGCGACCGGCGCGCCCTGGCCCAAGAGCGTCCGCGAGGCCGGCCACAACATGGTTGTCGGCGTCCTGCTCCACGGCATCTATCTGGGCGGTGTTTTCGCTGCCATCGCATACGGCATGACGGCGGGACTTTCTGCTCTGATCGTCGGTCTGCAGCCGGCCCTGACGGCGCTCGTTGCACGCCCCGTGCTGGGAGAGAACATATCCGCCGTCCAGTGGGGCGGGATTGCTCTGGGGTTCTTCGGGCTCTTTCTCGTTGTGGGGACGTCGCTTGGAGAGACATTCGACGTGGAGCGGGTCGGAGGATATTCGGCACTTCTCCTCAGCGCGGCGGGCCTGATCGCCATTACGGCGGGAAGCATGTATCAGAAAGCATACTGCGGAAACCAGGACCTGCGCACCGGCGCCCTGTTCCAGTATATCGGCGGCGCGTCGACGGTGACCCTGGGCGCCTTCCTCGTCGAGACCGGTCGCATCGAATGGACGGTTGAACTCATCCTCGTCATGTCGTGGATGGTGATCATGCTGTCGGTCGGTGCCGTCTCGCTGCTCATGATCATTATCCGGCACGGCGACATCTCGAAGGTCGCCAGCATGTTCTACCTTGTTCCGCTGGCCACCGCCGTCATGGCCTGGCCGCTATTCGGCGAGACCCTGAGCCTCCTGCAGATCGCCGGCATCGCCATCGCCGCTTTCGGCGTCATGCTGGTGACCCGGACCGGGCGACGGCAGGCCGGGTGACCCGGCGACGCAGCATTGAACCCTATCGATAGAACAGCTCAACCAGTCCCAGCGGAACGATGGGTATGTAGGTAACCACCAGCAGCAATGCCACCAGCACTGCGATGAACGGCAGGTTGGTGCGCGTCGTGGCCCAGATGTCGGTTCGGGCGATGGAACAGGCCGTGACCAGAACGCTGGCGACCGGCGGCGTTTGCTGGCCGATCGCAATATTGAGCGTCAGGATGATGCCGAACTGGACCGGGTCGACGCCGATCTGATTGACGAGCGGCATGACGATCGGAACGATCAGGATGATGGCCGCCGCACCGTGCAGCACCATGCCGAGCAGTAGCAGCATCACGTTGAGCATCATCAGGACGACGATGCGATCCTCGGACACCTCGGTGATCCAGCGGGCGAAACGCTGCGGGATCTCGCTCTCTGTCAGATAGAGACCGAGAACCGCTGAAGTCGCCACCAGCAACATCACGACAGCGGTTTGCGTGACGCCCTCGACCAGGGCGGCATGGAACTCCTTGAGGTCAATCTCACGATAGACCAGTCCGCCGATCAGCAGCGCCGCAACGACGGCGAGCCCCGCACCTTCCGTGGCCGTGACGATCCCGCCGAAGATGCCACCCAGGATGATCACCGGCAGCACCAGAGCCGGACCGGCGGCCTTGAAGGCATCCCAGAGCCGCGGCAGGGAAAATCCCTCCTCGCGCGGCAGATCGTAGCGAACCGCGAACCAGTAACACAGGCAGAGCAGCAGAAAGCCGCCCAGCAGGCCGGGAACGACGCCGGCGATGAACAACTGGACGATCGATGCGTCCGCAAGTGCGCCGTAGAGGATCATCGGGATTGAAGGCGGAATGATGATCGCCAGCGACGCCGACGACGAGGTGACCGCCGCTGCGAATGTCGGGTGATACTTCTTCCGTTTCATCGCCGGGATCAGCACAGACCCGATCGCCGCCACGTCGGCGACCGCCGATCCCGAGATTTCCGCAAAGAACAGCGACACGCCGACATTCACCATGGCGAGACCGCCGCGGACGAAACCGATCAGCGCGGCGGTGAAATCGATCAGCCGCCGCGAGATGCCGCCGGTATTCATGAGGGCACCGGCCAGGATGAAGAGCGGAATTGCGATCAGCGGGAAACTGGTCGCGCCATCAAAGATCGTGAGTGCGGCATCGTAGAAGCCGACCGTACCCTTGTCGGCCCAGATCCCGAGAAGCGCCACGGCGCAGATCGCCACCGCGATGGGTACGTTGATGGCAACGAGGAAGATCAGCAGGAACAGAAGACCGACCGCAATCATCGGACATCTCCGTCGCGATCCGATTGCGCGGCCTCCGCCCGGGCAATCTCTTCGGCAATTTCCTCGTCCTCGACGGTGCGCCCCTCGCGCAACCGGCGTAGCGCATCGGGCGCGGTCAGGAGCTGAGCGGCGACGAAGAGAGCGCAGCCGATCGGCACGACAGACTGGGTGAACCACAGCGGGACCCAGCGCAGCGAAACCAGCGTCTCCGAGCCCATGATCTCAAGGATGAACCAGCCGGCATAGGCAAGCACGGCGAAGACCATGACGACAATGTACTCGCCGATCACGAACAGGGCTGTGCGAAGAAAAACCGGCAGCGATACGAGAAGGCCTTCGAAGCCAAGGTGACGCCTACGGCCGGCGGCATAGGCCGCACCGTAGAAGGTGATCCACGCCAGAAGGACGGAGGCGACTTCGTCGTACCAGATGAACGACGCGTTGAGGACGTACCGCGCAAACACCGCCGAAACGACAACAGCCGCCAGGACGACCAGCAGGGTGATCGTGATCACCTCAAGGGCGCGTTGAAGGATTCTTGCAGCGGTGCGCATCAGTGGTACGGATCCGGAGCGCCTGCCTCAGGTACGCGGCAAGGCTCCAAAGTCAGCCCGGCCCGCCGGGATGTAGCAACCGGCGGGCCGGACCGAGGCATCCGTTCTACGAACCGGAGGCGAGGGAGATTGCCTTGTCGACCATGGCCTGGCCGTTGTTCACCTCGTTGGCGAACGCGTCGTAGATAGGCTTGGATGCCTCAACAAATGCAGAGCGATCCGCTTCGTTGAAATTCATGCCGGCGTCGACCAGCTTCTGGCGAAGCGAGTCATCCGCGGCAGCCCCCTTTTCGCGCGCCCAGGTTTCCAGTTCGCGCGCGGTCTCTTCGAGCACTTTGCGGATTGCAGAATCGATCTTGTCGTAAACCGCCTTTCCCATGGTCGGATAGGCGGGCGAATAGACATGCCCGGTCTTCGACAGGTATTTCTGCACCTCGTTGAGCTTGGCCGACGAGATGTTCGTGTACGGGTTTTCCTGCCCGTCAATGACACCCGTCTGCAGAGCCGTGAAGACTTCCGAGAACGACATGGGCGTCGGATTCGCCCCCCAGGTCGAGAACATCTTCACACGCCAGGTCGACTTCGGCGTCCGGATCTTCACGCCTTTCAGATCGGCAGGCGAATTGATCGCCCGGACATTATTCGTGATGTGGCGGATGCCGTTTTCCCAGAGCGCGAGGACCTTGTAGCCGTCGTCCTCGACAGTCGGGGCAATCTGCGGCCAGAAGATCTCCTTCTGAATTCTGCCGAGATGATCGCGGTCCGCAACCAGGAACGGCATGTCGAACAGTGCAAACTCGTTCGAGATCGACGCCATGATCGAAGACGGCAATGCGATGTGAACGGTGCCGAGCTTCAGCTTCTGCATCAGCTCCTTGTCCTTGCCGAGCTGCGACGAGTCGAACAGCTTCACTTCCGCCTTGTCGCCCAGTTTCGCGTTTGCCCGTTTCACAAACTCTGCAGCGGTCTGCTGCTGCAGCGATCCGGGCTTCGCCGAGATGCCGAAGATGATCTCCTCCTTGGCTTCGGCCACCGTGGCGATAGCAAGCGCGGCTGCGCTGGCGAGGGTTATGGCGATCGTCCGTATCATGACTTCCTCCCGATTATTGTGAACGATACCCTGTTAGCTCATGGCGCCGGGCTGTGCTCGGCGACAACTGAGGCAATGGCGCTGCGGCGCGCGTCGTCGGTAACGGCCGATCCGCCGCCACTCTTGACGAGGCTTGCGGACAGCATCAGCGCCCTCTTTGTTGCATTCGGATTTGCCTGGCCCTTTCCGGCAATGTCATAGGCTGTGCCGTGCGCGGGCGTGGCTATCCAGAAGGGGTAGCCGCCGATCAGCGTGACGCCGCGGTCAAAACCGATCAGCTTCATCGCGATCTGGCCCTGGTCGTGGTACATCGACAGCACCGCGTCGAACTCCCCCCGCACGGCACGGAGATATACCGTGTCGGACGGGATCGGCCCCTCAACGGAAAGCTGCAGTTCCTGAGCCCGCCGAACGGCCGGTGCAATAATCTGATCTTCCTCGTCGCCGAAGTTCCCGCCGTCTCCCGCGTGCGGATTCAGAGCCGCAACGGCAATGCGCGGCCGAGGCCGGCCCGCCCCCTGCATGGTTGCGTCCGTGAGCCTGATACTCCTGAGAACGCGCTCTTCGGTAATCATCGGGGCCACTGCGCCCAGCGGAACGTGCGAGGTAACCCGTGCATTCCAGAGCTCGTCGAGCACATTGAACTCGCTGCCGTCCTCTTCGGACCCTATGACCTGCTTGATGAAGCCGATCTCGTCGACGTAGTCGGGCTTGGCCAGACGCATCGCGTACTTGTTGAAGGGTGTGAAGCAAACGGCATCGGCACCACCCGCATGACAAACGGTCAAAGCCGCGGAGAAGTTTTGCAGTGCGGCACCGCCCGTCAGAGGGGACGCCTCGCCCGGGACGACCGCCGCCGGATCCACATTGGCCAGATCCACGAACAGATCGTCCTGTTCGCCGCCATTTCCGGCATCGGGGATCTCGATTTCGACGTCTGCCTCGGCTGCGCCCTGCGCGAATTGCCTGCGGTCGCCGATCACGATGAACCGCGCCGACGCGCGCACGTCCGGGTCAGCCAGGACCTTTGCTGCGAGTTCACCCCCTATGCCGGCCGCATCGCCCAGCGCCAAGGCAAGCGTCGGCCGTCCTTCGAAGGTGTCTGCAGTGCCCGTCATGTCCGGTTGCTCCAAACTTAATACTGTATACAATATGTAATATGCAATACACAGTCCAACGGAAATGTGCGCTCCGGGGCCAAGGAGAATCGGATAAGCTCTCTTTCTGCGGGACAACGAATGTCGGCAATCCATGATTGAAGCCAATCCTCAGGCTACCGCGGACGCGGAACCCAACGCTCCTATCCCCATCACACGCCAGCCGCTGCATGATCTGGTCGTGACCCGTCTGCGCGACATGATCATTGACGGTTCGCTCGTTCCGGGCGGACGCATCAACGAAAGCAGGCTCTGCGAGCAACTCGGCGTGTCGCGCACGCCGCTTCGAGAGGCCATAAAAACGCTTGCCGGCGAAGGCCTTGTCGACCTGCTACCGGGGCGCGGCACCGTGGTGCGGAAATTCACGCCGGAAGATGCCAAGGGCATGTTGGAGGTCCTCGCCGAGATGGAGGGCCTGGCAGGACGGCTGGCCTGCGAACGGGCAAGCGATGACGTGATTGGCGGCATCGTTGCCGTTCACAACGAGATGATGGATCTCTACCGCACAGGCGACCGCATGGCCTACTACAAGCTCAATCAGCAGATTCACTCGATGATCGCAGCAGCATCAGGCAACACCACGCTTGCCGAGCTGCACGGCAATCTGCAGGGCCGGATGAAACGGATCAGGTTCATCGGCAACGCTGAACCGGAAAAGTGGCGCGGCGCAGTGGCCGAGCACGAGCAGATGATCGACGCCCTTTCGCAGCGCGACGGCGCGGCACTTGAGAAGATCCTGCGGCTGCATCTCGAAAACACCTGGCAGCGTATCCGCGACGGGTTGTAGAGGCCGGACCGAGGTTGAAAACACACGGCGACGGCATTGCACGTCCATGCTAAACAGCGGTGCATCGAAACCATCCACCGCAGAAGCCGATTTGCAATGTCAGCCTTTTCACCCGATCCCGCAGAGCCTCTGCGGTTCCTGAGCGCCTGTCCCGTCCACGCACCGACGCCGGTGCTGACAATCCCTGACCGGTCCGGCTCAGCCATACTCGTCAAGAACGAGATCGTTCGTATGGGTCTCGGAGCATTCAAGGCGCTGGGCGGCGTCTACGCCGTAGCAAAATTGATCTGCGAGAAGTGGGAGCAGGAGACCGGGCACCAGCTCAACCCGTCGGCACTGACCGAAAGCGACACGCAAGCTTTCGCCCGCAACATGACCTTCGTCTGTGCCAGTGCGGGCAATCATGGAATGGCGGTCGCTGCGGGCGCGCGGATCTTCGGCGCGCGAGCGCGCATTTATCTCTCGGAGCAGGTGCCGGAGGGTTTCGCCACGCGGCTCCGGGAGAAGTCGGCAGATGTCGTTCGCACCGGCGAAAACTATGAGGAGAGCATGGCGGCAGCCCAGGCGGACGCCGAAAGCACAGGCGCCATCCTGCTGGCTGACAGTTCGTGGCCCGGATACGTACATCCGCCGTGGCTGGTGATGGAGGGCTATACGGTTATTGCCGAGGAATTACGCGAGCATTTCGAAGACAACGGAGAATGGCCGAGCCACGTCTATCTCCAGGCCGGAGTCGGCGGCCTGGCCGGCGCGATCACCCACATGATCCGGGAAAACTGGGCCGTCCAGCCGGAGATTGTCATTGTCGAGCCGGACGCGGCACCCTGCCTGCGCGCAAGCCACGACGCCGGAGAACCGGTGGAGGTCGAGGGGCCGGTCTCGAACATGGGCCGGCTCGACTGCAAGGAACCGTCTCTCATCGCACACGGGATCTTCAACAGGACCAATGTCAGTTTTGCCGAGGTCAGTGACGAACTGGCCCAGGCCGCCGCAGACTATCTGGGCGAACAAGGCCTGCCGACGACACCGTCCGGTGCCGCCGGTCTCGCGGCCTACTGGCAGTCAGGTCTTGCCGATGTGGCTTCAGGGCCGCACCGCCCGCTCATCATTGTATCCGAAGGCGCGGTCTAGGCCCGTTCACGCCGTGAGCCTGACCGGCAGGGCCGTGAGCGCTCTCAAGCCCACCCGCTTTGTCCAGGTCAACTGACTCTCGTCAACGCCGAGCGATAGTGCCGGGTACCGGAAGAACAACCGCTCAAGAGCAATTTCGGCCTCGGCCTTTGCAAGCTGCCAGCCGAGACAGAAATGCGGCCCGCCGCCAAATGACATGTGCCGATTCTTCTCGCGCTGAATGTCGAGCTTTTCCGGGGCATCGAACGCGTCCGGATCCGCATTTGCTGAAGCGAGTAATGCGGTCATCGGTACACCTCGGGCAATCTCCTGCCCGGCGAGTTCGGTGTCCTCGATCGCGAACCGCGGCTTCGTCATCTGGACCGGCGTAACGAAACGCAACAGCTCCTCTACGGCTGAGGGCGACAGTGACCAGTCTCCTTTCAGAAGTTCAAGCTGGTCCGGATTCTGCAGCAGGGCCAGAACGCTGCCGCTGATGAGATGCGTCGTGGTTTCGTGCCCCGCCACGAACAGCAGGAAGCACAACGAAAGCAGTTCGTCCTCGCTGAGCTGTTCCCCCTCCTCTTCCGCCTCGACGAGGGCCGTGATGAGATCGTCGCGCGGTTCGCGCCGGCGTTCCTCGAACTGGGCAGTCAGGTACCTGGTCAATCTGCCCATCGCCGGGAGCATCCTGAACAGGCCGATCGGAGAATTGACTTCGGACAGCGTCGCCATCCAGCGGACCAGTTTCGGCCGGTCCTTCATCGGCAGTCCCAGCACTTCGCAGATCACCGTCAAAGGGAGCGCACGGGCAAAGCGGCCGACAAGATCCCGGTCAGGCGATGCTTCCAATTCGTCGACCAGCCGGTCGGCCAGTTCGGCAATGCGGCCGCGATAGGCTTCAACGCTGCGGCGATGGAACGCCTTGTCCACCAGCTTGCGCAAACGGCGATGGGTCGGATCGTCGTTGGTGAGCATGTTGTCCGCCAGCAGGCGGATCCGCCTCGGCATCCACCACTGCACACCCATAACCCGTTTCTTGCCTGCATTGCGGGCATCGACCACGAAGCGGTCCGGCGACTTCAGCAGTTCCGTGACGCCGTCATATGTCGTGACGAATGAAATCTGCCCGAGGATGGGAATCCGGCTGACCACGACCGGTCCGGTCTCCCGCATCCGCGCAAACGTCGGCAGCGGATCGCGTTTGAAGTCCTGACCTGTCAGATCGAAATCGTGGATCACCGGTGACATGAAGCCAACTCCGTGGACAAGACACAGCCGAAGGGTTCCGGCCGCTACCACGGAATGTCGTGTATCGCCGCAAACGGATCAAGACAGCCTCGATCGGCACATAGAGAAAACAAGAGGTTAGCGGGCCCGGGTGCGCGCCTATGCCGCCATCAGTGGAATTGTGTGCTTTGGCCAACACAGGTACTTGTCATCATCGAATATTGCAGTGCACAATGCCGACAAATTGGGCACCACGCGCTTTGAGGGAGATCGCGGATGACAGTTGCAGCAGAAACCTTGGACAGCACGAGCTTCGCCGACACGGCAGAGGAAGCTGTCATCGCGGCCGAGTCCCTGGCGGCGCGCGCGACTGCTGCGCTGCGCGAACGCACCACTGTGGACGGGAAAGTCTCTGCGGAAGCCCTCGAGCGCGAACAGCACGCAGCACACGGTCTGGCATGGCTTGCAACTTACGTTGAATCCCTGCGCCAGATGGCGGCCTGGACGCGCCGCCTCGATGGCGAGGGCCGTCTCGGTGAACTGGAGACGCTGATTGCGAAGGTTGCGTTCGGCGAATACCTGAGCCAGATCGCCGGCGGCATTCCCATGAACCAGACCGAATTCGTCCGGCCGTTCGACTTCGGATTGAATGCCGCAGACATCGGTGCGTTCTCCAGCCCGGCAGTCGCCGCGATGATGGCCGACGGCAACACGGCGGCGAACCGCGCCCGGCTTATGGAACTGATTCAGGGACTCGACGGCGCCGCAACGATCGGTGACGCAGGGCTGGACGAAACGCTTGAGGCCATCCGCACCGAGATGCGGCGGTTCACCGACGCCGAAATCGTTCCGAACGCGCATCAGTGGCATCTCAAGAACGAGTATGTGCCGCTTGAAATTGTCGATCAGATGAGCGAGCTGGGTGTGTTCGCCCTGACCCTGCCGGAGGAATTCGGCGGCATGGGCCTCGGCAAGGAGAGCATGTGCGTCGTCTCGGAGGAGCTGTCGCGCGGTTACATCGGGATCGGCTCGCTCGGCACGCGTGCCGAAATCGCCGCCGAACTGATCATTCACGGTGGAACCGATGAGCAGAAGGCCGAATGGCTTCCCAAGCTCGCTTCGGGCGCGATCCTGCCGACCGCGGTCTTCACCGAACCCAATACCGGCTCAGACCTCGCATCGCTCAGGACCCGCGCGGAGAAAGACGGCGACGTCTACCGGATCACCGGCAACAAGACCTGGATCACCCATCCGGTGCGCGCCGACCTGATGACCCTGCTGGCCCGCACCAATCCGGACGAGCCCGGCTACAGGGGTCTTTCGATGTTCCTCGCCGAGAAACCGCGCGGAACGGATGAAGATCCCTTCCCTGCCGACGGCATGTCAGGCGGCGAGATCGAGGTTCTCGGGTACCGGGGCATGAAGGAATACGAGATCGGCTTTGACGGTTTCGAGGTCAAGACGGAGAACCTGCTCGGCGGAGCCGAGGGCCAGGGCTTCAAGCAACTCATGCAGACCTTCGAGAGTGCGCGCATCCAGACATCGGCACGCGCCGTCGGCGTCGCGCAATCCGCCTTCGAGCTTGGTCTCCGCTACGCCAATGACCGCGTCCAGTTCGGCAAACCGATCGCCGAGTTCCCGCGTGTCGCCGACAAGCTCGTGCTGATGGCCGTCGAGACCATGTGTGCACGGCAGCTCACCTATTTCGCGGCCCGCGAGAAGGATCAGGGCAGGCGTTGCGACGTCGAGGCAGGCATGGCCAAGCTGCTCGCGGCCCGTGTCGCCTGGAGTGCGGCGGACAATGCGCTGCAGATACACGGCGGCAACGGTTTTGCGCTGGAGTACGACATCAGCCGCGTCCTGTGCGATGCCCGCATCCTCAACATCTTCGAGGGGGCTGGTGAAATCCAGGCGCAGGTCATCACCAGGCGCCTGCTCGACGGCCTGAACTGATCGAATTCGCAGAACGTATGATAGAGTGAGCCGATTGACGGCTTAGTTGGGGCGCTCAATTTTTGCACGCTTACAACCGACCGCAGGGAACCCGACAGGTGAGCACTCTCTTTGACATTCTGGTCCCGCTTTCCGTAGCGGCCGTGGCGATCGTCCTGCTCATGGGTCTGTGGAACATGATGCGCGGCGGCAGCGCCAATACCTCCCAGCTCCTTATGCGCTGGCGTGTCGGACTCCAGTTCGTCGCCGTGATCATCATCATGCTGGCGTTCTATTTCGCCGCCAAATAGCACAAATTACCAGACCAACTTTCCGTTACGTCAACTTCGGATATAATGAACGCGAGCGTGCGTAGGCGGATACAGTAAAAATTGCACCAGCGGCGCGGTGCGCACGTCCCGTCCATGGCTGGGAGTTTGCATCATGCCCAAGAATCCATCCTGCATCAGAAAAGCTTGCGTATTGACAGGCATTGCCGTCGCGGCGGGGGTGGCCGGCGCCGGAATAACAGACCGGCCTGCGGCCGCAGCAGCAACCCCCGATCAACAGATCAATCCCGTGGCCGAAAAGCGCCCCGGGCTCAGAACCGCTGAACTCTGCACCATCGACGCGGTTCCGAAACGCGGCCGCCGAAACCGTGGCTTTACGTTTACCGGGCCCGCGGAATTCCATGATGACGGGCGCATCACCTGTTACAGGGCACGCGCGATCATGCGGTTCCGGCTGGGCTATTCCCGCCTGCAGGTGAAGAAATGCTCCGGCCGGCGCTACCGTATCGGCGGTTTCCGCGACGGACGCTGGGACCTCGTGACGATCGACGCCCTCACCGCTCGTGTCGTCAGCCGCAAGCGCGTCAGATAGGCCGCACCACGCCTGGACCGCTGCGCAGCACCAATTGTTGATCGCCTGACGCGCTAATTCATTGGCGTGCCGGATGGTCTGCGGCCCGGCGTCGCCCTATAACTTCCGGAAGAGATGAATTCTTACTCCCGGGAGGAGCCGACGCCATGACCGCACAGTCCAAGAAGTTTGCCGAGGTGAACGGCCGCCGGATGGCCTATGTCGAGATGGGTGCTGGCGCACCGATCCTGTTCCTTCACGGCAACCCGACGTCCTCCTATCTCTGGCGCAATATCATGCCTCATGTGGTGGACCAGGGCCGCTGCCTGGCGCCGGATCTTATTGGCATGGGCGATTCAGAAAAACTGCCGGAGTCCGGTCCCGACAGGTATCGCTTCGTCGAACATCGCGATTATCTCGACGGTCTGATCGACCAGCTTTGCCCCGAAGGACCGGTCACGCTCGTGATCCACGACTGGGGTTCCGCGCTCGGCTTTGACTGGGCAAACCGCCATCGCGACCGGGCACGCGGCATCGCCTACATGGAGAGCATTGTGCGTCCGCTCACCTGGGACGAGTTCTCCCAGCAGGCGAGACCGGTATTCGAAGCCTTCCGCTCTCCGGCGGGTGAGGAAATGGTGCTGGAGAAGAACATCTTCGTCGAGCGCGTGCTGCCGGGATCGATAATGCGCGACCTGACCGACGAGGAGATGGCCGAATATCGCAGGCCGTTCGCCAGTGCCGGCGAAGACCGGAGGCCGACCCTGACATGGCCGCGCCAGATTCCGCTCGACGGCGAGCCGGCGGACGTCGTCGACATTGTCTCGGCATACGCAGACTGGATGGCCGAAAACGACATCCCGAAGCTCTTCGTCAATGCCGAGCCGGCCGCGATCCTGATCGGCGCGCAGCGGGAATTCTGCCGCTCCTGGAAGAATCAGACCGAGGTGACGGTTCCCGGTCTTCACTTCATTCAGGAAGACAGCGCAGACGAGATCGGTGCCGCATTGAGCGAATGGATTGCATCGCTTGACTGAAGGGTGCTATCGCCCTTGAGCAGATTTAGGAGGCAATCCGCGCAATGGTCACCCTGAACAAGATTTACACCCGCACGGGCGATGCCGGCACGACGGCGCTTGGCACCGGCAACCGGGTCGACAAGTACAACCTGCGGATCGCGGCCTACGGCACGATCGACGAGACCAATGCCGCCATCGGCGTGGTGCGGCTGCATACGTCAGGTGGCGGCAATGATCTTGTCGACGCCATGCTCGCTCGCATCCAGAACGATCTCTTCGACGTCGGTGCCGATCTCTGCACACCGGATACGGGTGAAGACCTGGGTTATGAGCCGCTCCGTGTCACCGGCGGCCAGGTCGACCGGCTGGAGACTGAAATCGACCAGCTCAACGCGAATCTCTCGCCACTGAAATCATTCGTGCTGCCAGGCGGTTCGCCGGCAGCAGCAACGCTCCACGTGGCGAGGACTGTGTGCCGCCGGGCGGAGCGGCTGATCGTGGAACTTGCCGCGCAAGAAGATGAACCGGTCGGCGAACCTGTGCTACGATATGTCAATCGTCTGTCCGACTTTCTGTTTGTGGCAAGTCGGTACGTGAACGACAAAGGAAGCGGCGACGTGCTTTGGGTGCCGGGCGACAACCGCTAGTTCCGCGTAAATGGTTGATGCCTCAAGTCAGGGCCGTGAATCAGACAGGCCATATCGACCGTGTTTATTCCCGTAAAGGACGACAACCCGCTTGAGACCGTGAGGTTTCAGTATGTCACGGTCGCGATCCTCATCCTCAATACGGTTGTTTTCCTCTTCGTCCAGCACGGCATTTTCAACAATATCGATCAGGCCCAGACACTGAGTTATGGCGTTGTACCGGCTGTGCTGTTCGGGACCGCGGAACTCTCCGCCTCGCTTGACCGGATTCCGGTCGAACTGACACTCGTGTCCTACATGTATCTGCATGGCGGCTGGCTGCATTTCATCGCCAACATGCTGTTTCTGTGGGTCTTTGCCGACAATGTCGAGGACTCGCTTGGCCATTTCTGGTTCCTCGTGTTCTACACGGTCTGCGGCATCGGGTCGGGACTTGTGCACGCCCTGACGATCCCGTTGTCCCAGAATCCGTTGATCGGCGCGAGCGGAGCGATTGCCGGCGTGATCGGCGCCTATCTGATCCTTTATCCTGATCGCAAGGTCTGGGTTCTTCTGTTCTTCGGCATACCGCTGAAGATTCCGGCCCTGATTGTCATTTGCCTCTGGGTTCTGACACAGGTCCTGTCTTTCGCGGCGGGTGCGTACGGAGAGACGGAAGTGGCCTGGATGGCTCACATTTCAGGCTTCCTGATCGGTCTCGTGCTGATCCTCGTGATGCGTCGAAAGATGCCTGCACGTTCGCCTGATCCCGAGACGTGATGTCGCGATTGGCAGCAAAATGTCGGGACGCCAATTGACTCTGTAAATCGTCGGGATTAGGGTCTCGCCGCACATTGTCAGGGGCACGCCGGAACCGTCGATTTTCCAGAGTTTTCTGCTGGTTGCCTGACACCGAGGGAGCGACAAGCAGACCTACCCTTCAAACCTTCACTGCCTGACGCCGGATGACGCGAATAGGACAGCGCCCGGCATGAGGAGAATGACCAAATGAAAGTGCTCGTCCCGGTAAAGCGGGTTGTCGACTACAACGTCAAGATTCGGGTCAAGGCCGACGGCAGCGGCGTCGAACTGGCCAACGTCAAGATGTCCATGAACCCGTTTGACGAAATCTCCGTCGAGGAAGCAGTCAGGCTCAAGGAAGCCGGCACTGCGACCGAGGTTGTTGCCGTCTCAATCGGCCCCCAGCAGAGCCAGGAAACGATCCGTACGGCTCTCGCCATGGGCGCCGACCGCGGCATCCTGGTCAAGACCGATGAGCGGGTTGAGCCGTTGGCCGTTGCCAAGATCCTGAAGGCGCTGGTCGATGAGGAGCAGCCCGAACTGGTGATCCTCGGCAAGCAGGCGATTGACGACGACTCCAACCAGACCGGCCAGATGCTGGCGGCAATGCTCAACTGGCCGCAGGGCACGTTTGCATCGAAGATCTCGATCGGCGACGGCAAGATGGAAGTTGTTCGTGAGGTCGACGGCGGCCTCCAGACGGTCGACCTGAACATGCCGGCAATCGTGACCACCGACCTGCGCCTCAATGAGCCGCGATATGCGTCGCTGCCCAACATCATGAAGGCAAAGAAAAAGCCGATCGACGAAAAGACCCCAGAGGATCTGGGCGTTGATGCGGCACCGCGCCTCAAGGTCGTGACGACCGTCGAGCCGCCTGCACGGCAGGCCGGCATTCGCGTCGGCGACGTTGCGGAACTGGTTGATAAACTCAAGAACGAAGCGGGAGTGATCTGATGGCTGTCCTTCTCGTTGCAGAACACGACAATGCCGAGCTCAAGGACGCAACGTCCAAGGCGCTGAGCGCCGCGCTCGAAATCGGCGGTGACGTCCATATTCTGGTCGCCGGACACAATTGCGGAGCCGTTGGCGAACACGCAGCCAAACTTGAAGGAGCCGCAAAGGTCCTGGTTGTGGATGACGCCCAGTTCGAGCGTCCGCTTGCCGAAAACATGGCCGCACTGATCGTCCCGATGATGGACGGCTACGATGCACTGGTATCGCCGGCCACGACGAACGGCAAAGACTTCATGCCGCGCATTTCCGCAACGCTCGACGTGGCTCAGGTCTCCGACATCACTGCGGTCATCTCCGCCGATACGTTCGAACGCCCGATTTACGCCGGTAACGCCATCGAGACGGTGCAGTCGACGGATGCCAAGAAAGTGGTGACGGTCCGCACAACAGCCTTCCCCGGAGTCGGCGAAGGCGGATCCGCAGCAGTCGAGACGGTCGCTGCTCCCGCCAGCCCCGGCATTTCCCGCTATATCGGTGAAGAGCTGTCCGAATCCGACCGACCCGAACTGACCTCTGCGAAGATCGTGGTTTCAGGCGGTCGCGGCATGCAGTCCGGTGACAACTTCGAAATGCTCGACCGGATCGCCGACAAGCTGGGCGCTGCGGTTGGCGCAAGCCGCGCGGCGGTCGATGCCGGCTTCGTGCCGAACGACTATCAGGTAGGCCAGACCGGCAAGGTCGTGGCGCCGAACCTTTACATCGCCATCGGCATTTCAGGCGCCATTCAGCACCTGGCCGGTATGAAGGATTCCAAGGTCATCGTTGCCATCAACAAGGACGAGGAGGCACCGATTTTCCAGGTCGCCGACTACGGCCTTGTGGCAGACCTGTTCCAGGCCGTGCCTGAACTCGAAGCGGAACTGGAAAAAGCTGGTTACTGATTCTCGAAGATGGCTGTTATATTGCCCGCTCGCTGCGGCCGGATGACCGCCATAAAGGTTGAGAGTTGATGAAGATAGAAACGGTTGGAGTTATCGGCGCGGGCCAGATGGGCAACGGTATTGCCCATGTATGCGCGCTCGCGGGCTACAAGGTCGCGCTGAACGACGTCTCCACCGAGCGTATCGAGGCGGGGTTGGCGACAATCAACGGCAACCTCGCCCGCCAGGTCAATTCCGAGCGCATTACCGAGGAACAGCGTAACGCGGCGGTCGAGAACATCTCAGCCGCACCCAGCTATGACAATTTCGAAACCACCGACCTCATCATCGAGTCGGCCGTGGAAGACGAGGACATCAAGCGCAAGATCTTCGCGGATCTCTGCTCCGTGGTGAAGGAGTCCGCGATCCTGTCGACAAACACGTCTTCGATTTCGATCACGCGGCTTGCCGCCGCTACGGACCGCCCGGAACGGTTCATGGGTATTCACTTCATGAACCCTGTGCCGGTGATGGAGCTTGTCGAGCTCGTCCGCGGCATCGCCACGGACGACGACACATTTGCCTCGGTGCGGGAATTCGTCGACACCCTGGGCAAGCAGACGGCTGTCGCCGAGGATTTCCCCGCATTCATGGTCAACCGCATATTGCTGCCGATGATCAATGAGGCGATCTACACCCTTTATGAGGGCGTCGGCACGGTGGAATCCATTGACGTCGCCATGAGACTCGGTGCGAACCATCCCATGGGCCCGCTGCAGCTGGCCGACTTCATCGGCCTGGACACCTGTCTGTCAATCATGCAGGTGCTCTATGAAGGCCTCGCCGATACCAAGTACCGGCCCTGCCCGCTTCTGGTGAAATATGTCGAAGCCGGATGGCTGGGCCGCAAGACCCAGCGCGGCTTTTACGATTACCGCGGCGAGACCCCCGTCCCGACCCGGTGAGCTGAGCTTCGGGCGTCAGCTTGTCGTCGAAAACTTTCCGGCAATCGCAGCTTCAAGAAGAGCCACGGCCTCTTCGGAATCCCACTCCGCCGGGCCGATCAGCCGGCCGAGTTCTTCGCCCTTTCTTCCGATCAGCACCGAGGCCGGCAGGCCGAACGACTTGAGGTCGCGGGCGACCTTGCCTGACTTGTCGACATAGAGGCCGAGATTGCTCGCGCCGATTTCCTCAAGGAAAGCGCCAGACGCCTTGAGACCCTTGCGGTCAATGCTGACCGCAACGACTTCGAAGTCATCGCCGCCAAGCCTGCTCTGAAGCCGGTCGAGCGACGGCATTTCCTTCCGGCAGGGCGCACACCATGTGGCCCACAGGTTGATCAGGACCACGCGGCCCTGCCACTCCGTGATGGATCGTTCGGCATCGTCCTTGTCCTTGAACTTCAGGTCCGGCACCGCCGGCTGGTCCTTCTTGAACACGAACGTGGTCATTGCGCCCTTTATGAAGGACTTCGGCTCAGCCGCTTGAACGGACGGAACTCCCGCCAGGGCAAGGCCCGCGATCGAGGCGCTCGCGCCCACAACGAACTGTCTTCGCGAGCGGATGACGTATCTGTTGCTCCGTCGACTGCCATCTGCCATGACTGACCCATCCACTTTCTGCATTCACCCAGAGTTCGGACCCATGAGTAACAAGATGTGGGGCGGACGCTTTTCAAGCGGCCCCAGCGAAATTATGGAGGAGATTAACGCCTCCATCGAATTCGACAAGCAGCTCTACGCTCACGATATCGTGGGCTCCAAGGCCCATTGCGAGATGCTGGCCGCCACCGGAATTATCGCGCGCGAAGATGCCGACAAGATCCTTCAAGGTCTAGACACGATCCTGTCAGAGATTGAAGCGGGCACGTTCGAATTCTCCCGCAAGCTCGAAGACATTCACATGAATATTGAAGCGCGCCTTGCGGAACTGATTGGTCCGGCAGCGGGACGGCTGCACACCGCAAGGTCGCGAAATGACCAGGTGGCAACGGATTTCAAGCTGTTCGTCCGGGAATCGACCGACCAGTTGTGCGAGCAGATTGCCGCGCTCCAGAAAGCGCTGGCCGAAAAGGCCGCTCAGCATGCCGAGACCGTGATGCCGGGCTTCACGCACTTGCAGTCGGCGCAGCCCGTGACATTCGGCCATCATTGCCTGGCCTATGTCGAGATGCTCGGCCGCGACTACGGCCGGTTCACGGATGCGCGCGCCCGCGCCAACGAGTGTCCGCTGGGAACCGCCGCACTTGCCGGCACGTCGTTCCCGATAGACCGGGCCATGACCGCGGAGCGCCTCGGCTTCGATGGGGTCGCCCAAAATTCACTGGATGCCGTCTCGGATCGCGATTTTGTCCTTGAGACCCTCGCGGCCTGTGCCATTTGCGCGACCCATCTGTCCCGCCTCGCCGAGGAGCTGGTGGTGTGGTCTTCCGCGCAGTTCAACTTCGTCAGGATGAGCGATGCCTTCACGACCGGGTCGTCGATCATGCCGCAGAAGCGCAACCCGGACGCTGCTGAACTGATCCGCGGCAAGGCAGGCCGCATTGTCGGCGCACTGAATGCCATTCTGATCGTGATGAAGGGGTTGCCGCTCGCCTACTCGAAGGACATGCAGGAGGACAAGGAGTTCACGTTCGACGCTCTGCGCAACCTGTCGCTGTGCCTCGCAGCAATGACCGGCATGGTCAGCGACCTCGAGCCGAATACGGCGCGCCTGCGCGACGCAGCAGCAACCGGATTCGCAACCGCGACCGATCTCGCGGACTGGTTGGTCAGAGTGCTTGGCATGCCGTTCCGCGACGCTCACCACGTCACCGGACAACTTGTGGCCCTCGCGGAGAGCCGCGACGTCGGGCTGGACGAGCTCGAACTGACCGATATGCAGGGCGTCGAACCGGCGATTACCGCGAAAATCTTCGATGTTCTGAGCGTCGAGAACTCGGTGCGTTCACGAACCAGCACGGGTGGAACGGCGCCGGAAAACGTGCGGACCGAAGCCGAACGGTGGCTGAAACAGCTTGAACAGACCCAGCGGAGCGGGTAGGACAATTAAAGGCGCTCGGCTCGGCAGGCAATAAAGTGGGACGGGCACCTTTGGGAGTATGGTGCTGTGCAGATCGGAAAGCTCTTTATCGTAACGCTACTGGTGCTGGCCTTCGGCCTGTCTGCCTGCGGCCGACGTGGCGCTCTGGAAGCTCCTCCTGGCGACAATAACGAGAATAAACCGATCATTCTCGACAAGCTGATCATCTGACGCGGACCTCCGGCCATGCATCACTTCGCCTATCGCGGCGGCATCCTGCATGCCGAGGACGTTGACCTGCGCCACATCGCGGATGACGTGGGTACGCCCTTCTATTGTTATTCGACTGCAACGCTCGAACACCATTTCAGGGTTTTTGACGGCGCATTCTCCGGCCACGATCACCTGGTCTGCTATTCCATAAAGGCCAACTCCAACCTTGCCGTCCTGAAGGTGCTCGCGGATCAGGGCGCCGGCATGGACGTGGTTTCCGAGGGCGAACTGCGCCGCGCCCGCGCCGTCGGCGTGCCCGGCGAGCGCATCGTGTTCTCCGGCGTCGGCAAGACAGCCGCCGAACTCGCTTACGCCCTCGATGAAAATGTCCTCTGTTTCAACGTCGAATCCGAACCTGAACTGGAGCTGCTGAGCAAGATCGCGAGTGGAAAGGATGCCACGGCCCGGGTCTCGCTCAGGATCAACCCGGATGTGGACGCCGGAACCCATGAGAAGATCTCCACCGGCAAAGCCGAAGACAAGTTCGGGGTTCCTTGGCACAGGGCCCGCGAGATCTATGCCCGGGCGGCCGGCTTGCCTGGACTCGAGATCACGGGCATCGACATGCATATCGGTAGCCAGATCACGCAACTGGCACCCTACGAAGCGGCGTTCGCGAAACTGGGCGAACTGGTTCGCCAGCTTCGCGAGGACGGCCACACGATCGACCATATCGATCTCGGCGGCGGGCTGGGCATCCCCTATACCGGCAACAATGACGTCCCGCCGCATCCCGACGAGTATGCCGCGATGGTGACCCGCCTGGTTGGCGATCTCGGCTGCAAATTGGTGTTCGAGCCTGGCCGGATGATTGCCGGCAATGCCGGAATTCTGGTCACCCGGGTCATTTATGACAAACAGGGCGACACCAGGTCGTTCCTGATTGTCGATACGGCGATGAACGATCTTGTCCGCCCGACCCTCTATGATGCCTATCACGAGATCCTGCCTGTCGAGGAACCCGCAGCCGACGTGGCATACGGTATGGTCGATGTCGTCGGACCGGTCTGCGAGACCGGCGATTTCATCGCGCAAGGGCGCACCCTTCCCGAACAGCACGCGGGCGCTCTCCTGGCGATCATGTCAGCCGGTGCATATGGGGCCGTGCAGTCCTCCACTTACAACACCCGGCCATTGGTGCCCGAAGTCCTCGTCAGCGGAGACGACTACGCCGTGGTGAGGCGCAGACCGAGCTACGATGAGATTCTCGGTCTTGACCAATTGCCCGATTGGCACACCTGAAACCTTCAGGAACCGCGGAAACAGCCGCTTTGACCCGCTGCTGACTGCGTCGGCGGTGATTTCGTCGCACCTGCGGCCAGCCATTTGCACAGGCTGAAGCAACGGCGAAACCGTCATATTTTGGCAGTTTTTCGGGCTGAAGATGATGGTTATCGTCCCGTTTTCCGTCTGGCGCAGATGTGAGCGGCAATCAGCGGGAGCTGTGATATGATCACATTCACCGCATTCGAGTCAGGGCAATGAGCATGAAAGCAGACCGGTTGTCGCGCAAACTTGAAGGCAAAATCGCCCGCGCACGGGCAATTGCGTTCTGGGAGCAATTCTGGCCTGCCTGCCTTCGCCCGCTACTCTGCCTCGGCCTGCTGCTCTCGCTGACGCTGTTCGGCGTCTTCGAGCTTCTTCCCGCCTGGTTGCACACCGCTATTCTGGTGGCTTTCGCAATTGCCTTTGTCTGGCTGTTGCGTCCGATGTTGAGGCTCCGCTGGCCGGACCGCAGCGCCGGGCTGAGGCGCCTTGAAGCCAGCGGCGCCCTGCCGCACAGGCCCGCCTCATCCTATGCCGATACGCTAACGGCGCCCGCCGGCGACGACACCACGCAAACAATCTGGCGGGTACACAAGGCCAGGCTTCAGGCACAGATTGCCAATCTCCGGACAGGCTGGCCGAGTCCCAACCTGCCGAAGCACGACCCCTATGCGCTTCGCGCCGCACTGGTTCTCGTGCTGTTCGTTGCATTCGCCTGGGCCGGCCCCGACAGCAGTGACCGCCTCCGTGCGGCGGTGGTTCCGTCGGTCGCCAACCCGACGGTCAAGGCGGTCTGGATTGACGCCTGGGTTACTCCGCCTCCGTATACCGGTCGCGCACCAGTGTTTCTGGCGAGCGGCAAGAAGGCAGGGAATGTGAAGGCCGCGGCCGGTCCGGACCGGCCGGTCGACATTCCGGTCAACAGCGAGCTCGTTATCCGGGTGACCGGCGCCAAGGATCCGTCGGCGGCTGTCATCGCTGACGACAGCCCTGCCGCAGCGGGTCAGAAACTCGCATTCAACAAGACCGGCGGTGACGTCATGGAGCTTCGGCGGCCGATCAAATCGTCCGGTCAGGCGCTCGTACGTGACGGCGTCGAAGACATCGCAGCCTGGCGGTTCAACGTCATCCCGGACCTCATACCGGTCATCCGTCTCGACGAGGGCGTCACCACTTCTCAGGATCAGGCGATGAGGTTCAAGTATTCGGTCGAGGATGATTACGGGGTCATCAGTGCCGAAGCAGCCTTTGTGCTGGATCCGAAGGCGGCCGAGAGTGACGCTTCAAACAAGGACGCGAAACCGCTTGACGTCACGGCCCCGGACTTCCCGCTGGTGCTGCCCAAGGCCCGGACCAAAAAGGCGAGCCAGGCCGCATATCGCGACCTGACCGCGCACCCGTGGGCCGGTCTCGATGTGCTCATGACATTGCGTGCCCGCGATGAAGCCGGTCAGACCGGTGAGAGCAAGACGGTCGCCCTGAAACTGCCGGAACGCGTGTTCACCAAGCCTTTGGCGCGCGCGCTCATCGAGCAGCGCCGAAACCTCGTCAGAAACACCGACTCCGCGTCGCGGGTCGCGCGTGCACTCGATGCGCTGATGATTGTTCCGGACAAGGTCATTGGCGATACCGGTGTCTACCTCGGCATTTCGACGGCCTATCACAGGCTCAAGCGTCCGCATGACATGGAGTCGGTCACTCAGATCGTCGACCTGCTCTGGGACATTGCACTTCGGGTCGAGGATGGCGACCTGTCGCATGCGGAACGGGAGTTGCGCGCGGCACAGGAAGCCCTCAAGAAGGCTCTTGCGGAAGGTGCGCCGCCAGAGGAAATTGAACGTCTCATGGGCGAGCTGCGCAAGGCGCTCAACAGGTTCATGAAAGCGATGGCCGAACAGGCGATCCGCAACGCGCAGAAGAACCCGCAGCAGACGCCGCCCAATCCGAATGCCCAGCAGATCCGCCCGCAGGACCTGCAGCGCATGATGGACATGATCGAGAACCTCGCCCGCAGCGGAGCCCGCGACGCAGCACAGGAAATGCTGGCGCAGCTCAACCGGATTCTGGAGAACCTGCAGGCCGGCACCCCGCAGATGGGTAATCCGAACCAGCAGTCGCAGTTGTCGAAATGGCTCGATCAGCTCGGTGATCTGATGGGCAAGCAGCAGCAGCTGATGGATCAGACCTTCAAGCAAAGCCAGGGTTCGCGGGATAACCAGAACCAGAATGGCGGCCAGATGGGACAGGGCGAGCAGACGCTTGCCGACCAGCAGCAGGCCCTGCGTGACATGCTTGACAAGTTGATGGACCAGTTCAAGCAGGGCGGCGCAAATGCACCGTCCGCCTTCGACCGCGCAGGCGAAGCCATGGGCGACGCGACGAATGAGTTGCGCAATGGCCGCAGCGGCCAGGCGACCGGCCGTCAGGGCGAAGCCCTGGATCAGATGCGTCAGGGCGCAAACGCCATGGCGCGCCAGATGCTGGAAGGAATGGGTCAGGCCAATCAGAGCGGCAGACGCGGACAACGGGCCGGACAGGGCGAAGTCGATCCGCTCGGACGGCCGCTGAAGTCGATCGGACCGGATTTCGGCACGTCGACAAAGGTTCCGACCGATATCGAGATCCAGCGTGCCCGCGAGATCATGCGCGAATTGCAGCGCAGGCTCGGGGAAAGAACGCGGCCTCGCATTGAGCTCGACTACCTCGAACGTCTGCTGCGCCGCTTCTGACGCGCTTCACTGCGCCGACAGGGCCCTTGCGACACGCTCGGTGATTTCCTCAAGCGTGAACGGCTTCGTCACGATGTCGGACACCAGGGTTTCAAGGCCGTGCGCGCGTTCGCGCTGGTCGGCGAAACCGGTCATCAGGACGATAGGCAGTTGCGGATGATCACGCGCCACCTTCAGGGCCAGCGCGATTCCGTCCATGACCGGCATCTTGATGTCGGCCAGAACTAGATCATAGCCTTGCGCATTTTGAGCCAGTACGGTCGCCGCTTCGCTGCCGTCGCAGGTTGCCGTAACGACATGTCCGTCGCCTTCGAGCGCACGGCAGACGAATTCACGCACCGCGTCATCGTCTTCTGCCAACAGGACATTGGCCATTGCGTAGGAGCTCTCCCGGAGCGGAGTTACAGGTCTCCCGAAGCTTACTCCGAGACCTCAACCACGCCAACGAATGGCAACTCGCGGTAGGCGTGCGCCATGTCCATGCCGTATCCGACAACGAAATAGTCGGGGCATGCGAAGCCGATATAGTCCGCGGATATGTCCGCAGCCCTGTTCTTCGGCTTGTCGAGCAGAACGCAGGACTTCACCTGCGATGCGCCACGCGCGACCATGAGGTCCTTCGCGTAGGCGAGCGTGCGTCCGGACTCGAGAATGTCGTCGATCAGCAGCACACTGCGATCAGTGACGTCACTCTCGATGTCGCGAAGGATACTGACCTGGCCGCTCGAAACAGTGGCGTCCCGATAGCTCGAAAGCGTTATGAACTCCACTTCGGGCGCCATTCCCGCCGCGTGCATAGCCCTGAGCAGATCGGCGGTGAAGATGAAGCTGCCCTTCAGAACGGCAACCACCAGAAGGTTCGAAAGCTGGTCGCCGGCGATCTGTTGCGCCAGTTCGGAAACGCGGCCGGCAATCGTCTCTGAATCAAAAAGAACGGAGATCTTGGGTTCGGAATTCTCGCCTGGCGTCATGGTCAGTAGGTCATGCCTGGTTCGACTGCACGGGCAAACCGGATCTCCACATCATGGGCGTTGGTCGGCGGCGATGCGAGCCTAGCGACAAACGATGCTGACTTACGCGGATCAAGCGGTTTTTTACGGACCTTCATGCTCCAGTGATAGAGTTCCTGGCTCGATGAATCCCGCAGACTGAACCGCACTTTCGGAACCGGTTTGGCTTGATCGGTAATGTTGACGATCTGTCCCGATATGGCAAGCACGGGAACGCCGTTTTCGTATTGGCGCTCAAAACTGACATTCTGAAATTCCATGCCGCGCAGGTTGATCTCCATCCCCGCCATCGCATAGAGACCGGCCGCCGAAGGCAGTATTCTCACAATCGGCTCCCGGAGCACGATCACGCCGACGACAAGGACAGCGGCACCGGCTGCGAGCAGACCCCATTCACGGGCATATCCGCGCCGCAGTGCGACCCCCTTGCGAAACCGGTCGGCAGCCTCGAGCGACGCACTCAAGAGACGGCTTGTCTCCACGTCGACATCGACATTCGGCGCGCCTGCATGGCTCGCCGACTCGATATCGATACCGGTAGTGGCCATGTCGTCCATGTCCTCCTCCGCATCGGCGTGTTCCGATATGCTTGACTGAAACCAGGTGTGGCTACAACTTGTACACTTGACCTTGCGGCCGTCTGGCTCGAAGGCGCGTGAATTGACGGTGTAGCGCGTTGCGCATTTTGGACAAGCTATGATCATCACTCGGCGACGCCTGGCGAGGCAAAATGGCGCCGGCGGTCGCCGTGCCGTATTTCGCCCATCATGTTTAACGCTTCCTTACATAAAACCATGCAGAGTTAAGGCGCGGTTAAATCCGGAATAACTAGGTTACGCGGCGAACGCAGGAACACCGGACAGTGATTCATTTCGAAAATGTCGGACTGCGATACGGGATGGGGCCTGAAGTCCTTCGGGACATCAGCTTTCACCTTGACCCGGGGTCGTTTCACTTTCTGACTGGCGCGTCCGGCGCCGGCAAGACCTCCCTGCTGCGCCTTCTGTTCCTGGCACTGCGGCCCACGCGCGGCCTGATTTCGCTGTTCGGCAGCGACGTGCAGACACTCCCGCGCTCGCGGCTTCCCGAAATGCGCAGGCGTATTGGTGTCGTTTTCCAGGATTTCAGGCTTCTTGACCATCTGACCACGTTCGAGAATGTGGCCCTGCCTCTGAGGGTGCGCGGCCTGGAATCGCGCAGCTACCGCAGCGATGTGCTCGAGCTGCTGGACTGGGTTGGGCTCGGTGAGCGCATCAATGCATTTCCGCCAGTTCTCTCGGGCGGTGAAAAACAGCGCGCCGCGATTGCGCGCGCGGTTGTCGGGCGCCCGCAGTTGCTGCTCGCCGACGAACCCACCGGCAACGTCGATCCGCATCTCGCCAAGAGACTGTTGCGCCTGTTCGTCGAACTGAACAAACTCGGCACCACTGTGATGATCGCAACTCACGATCTGAACCTTATGGAACAGTACCATGCGCCGAGGCTGGTGCTGCAACGCGGTGAGCTGAATATCGTGCAATGACCAACCCGACGACCATCGACGCACCCGAGGCGCGGGATCAGGAGCAGACTGCCGAGAGCTTCGCGCTGTCGGCAGGAATCCGTCATTCGCGGATCATGCCCCAGACGACCACGGCGAGCCATACGCTGACGATCGTCATGGCCGTGATGTGCTATCTGGCCTGCCTTGCCCTCGGGACACTGATGGTGATCAACAAGGCGGTGGATCAGTGGACGTCAGACATCGCCAGCCAGATCACGGTACAGATAAAGCCGGTCGCGGGAACCGAAATTGACGAGGAGATCAAGAAGGCTCTTGGCATTTTGCGGTCTACGGACGGCATCGACGATGCAGTGGCCATGAGTGACACCGACGCGGCAGCACTTCTGGAGCCCTGGCTCGGCAAGGGCAATATTCTCGCCGAACTGCCGGTTCCCCGGATGATCGCTGTGGCCATTGATCCGGCCAGCCCGCCTGACCTCGCCAACCTCGCCGCCAGGCTGCAGAGCGAAGTGTCCGGCGCGACGCTCGATACCCACCAGCAGTGGCAGGCGCAGATCACACGCACCGCCGGAACCTTGAGACTGATCGGCTATGGCGTGCTGATCCTGATCTCGCTGACGACTGTGGCGATCGTGGTATTCGCCACCAGGTCCGCGCTGGCGAGCAATCACGAGATTGTCGAAGTCCTTCATCTCGTCGGCGCCTACGACAGCTTCATTGCCCTCCAGGTCCAGTGGCACTTTCTCAAACTCGGACTCAAGTCGGGTATCATTGGCGGGATCGCCGGAGCGGCGACTTTTCTTGCCCTTGGGCTGCTTGCGGGCCAGCACCTCCCGAGCACAATTGTCCAGGGCGGCACTCTGCTGATCGACGGTCCGACCGCATTCGGCATCTGGAATTACATGCTGTTCCTTGTGGTCCCGATCGCCGCCACGATCATCACGATTTCCACCGCCCATGCCGCGGTGATGAGAATACTGTCCAACGTGCTTTGACCGGAGACTGGCGCGCCTCCTGAGGCTCATGAGACACGCCGGGCGGTCAGCTCTCTCAAGACGCGTGTCACGGCACGCCTTGAAATCGCGTATCCCCGACTGAAACAATCCGGACAAACCCGTAATCGCCCTTTTTTGGCCCGATCACTGCGGCTATTCTCTGCCCGCTTGGAGACCGAATCCCCGCGGTCGGGCAAAAGGGTGTGCAATGCGCCGGATTCTCAAGGCAGTCCTCGTCATGGCGGGCGTGCTGGCGCTCGTGTTGGCGGGCGGCTTCGTCTCGTTTACGCGGTCCCTGGTGACCGATGCGCCCGAAACGCCGTCCAGGGCGGATGGTATCGTCGTCCTGACCGGTGGTGCTGCGCGGATTGACATGGGCCTCACCCTGCTCGCCCGCGAAAAGGGAGGCCGCCTCCTTATTTCAGGAGTCAATCCGAAGACCACCCGCAGCGAGATCCAGGCCAACAATACGGCGAATGCGGCAATGTTCGAGTGCTGCATCGACCTTGGCCGCGAGGCCCGGACAACGATCGGCAATGCGTCGGAAACCGCCGAATGGATCCGCCAGCACAAGTTCGACTCGGTTATCGTCGTGACCAGCAGCTATCACATGCCCCGCGCCATGATGGAGTTCCGGCGCCTGCTGGAAGATGTCGATCTGACGGCCTACCCGGTCGTGGCGAACGGTCGGCGTCTTGATCGCTGGTGGGCCGACATGGCCGTGTTCCGCCTGCTGCTATCGGAATATTCCAAGTATGCTCTGGCTTTCCTCCGTATCCACGTCATCGAGCCTTACCTGCCCTTTTTGTTGACCGCGACCGATTTGCAGCACACAAACTAGGTCTTTCGCGTCAATCGGGGGCGATGTCTTGGTCTGGGTCCGGTCGCTTGTCTTCAATATTGCGTTCTATCTGAGCCTGATCGTGCAGATGATCATTGCCCTGCCGGTGCTGTTCCTGCCCCGGGCCTGGGGCATTGTCGTTGTCTACAACTGGGCAAGGTCCTGCCTCTGGCTCCTGAAGCTGATTGTCGGAACCGATGTCGAGATTCGCGGCCGCGAGAACATCCCCGCCGGCAATGCCGTTATCGCCTCAAAGCATCAGTCGCTCTGGGAGACATTCGCGCTCATTCCGCTGCTCACGAATTTCGCATTCATACTGAAGCGGGAGCTTCAGTGGATTCCCATGTTCGGCTGGTTCTCCATGAAGTTCCGCATGATTGCGGTGAAACGCGGTGACCGCAGCCGCGCGGTAAGCAACCTCCTTGCCGCCGTGCGCGACGCAATCAGTCACGCCGACCGCCACATCGTGATTTTCCCTGAAGGGACCCGCAGACCGGTGGGCGCGGAACCCCGCTACAAAACCGGCGTAGCCGCGATCTACACGGAAGTCGGCCTGCCGGTTGTCCCGGTGGCCCTCAATTCCGGACTGTTCTGGCCGCGTCGCAAGTTCCTGCGCTTTCCCGGTACGGTCACGGTCGAGATCCTGCCCCCGATCGAGCCGGGTCTGGATACCGAAACCTTTCTGGCAACTCTGGAAGAGCAGATCGAAACAGCCTCCGACAGGCTCATCGAAGACGCCCGCCAGCGCTATCCATGGGTTAACCAGAACAACGGTATTCCCGACTGAACACAGAAACATCATCGCATAATGGTCATGGTTGTGCCGCCCCGCTGTGAATTCTGAAATGTTCAAGCTGCGGCATGAACGCCGGTGCAAGATTCAATTCAAAATTCTCCGTCAGGACCCAATGACCTGGAAGCCGATAGCATTCTTTTCTGCGCATCTTGTTTTGGCGGCTGGCTGGATGTTGGCGATATCCGGTGCGATTATCGGCATCACCATCCTGATTGTCGGGATGACGAACGGCTCACTGAAACACGGACTTTTGGTTGGTTTGATCTATTTGGGGTTAATCGGCGGACCCGGAATCGCATTTATCGCGTTTGGACGATTCACCAGGGAACATACCCGGCCACCGGCCGACGACGCTCCTGTCCGGCAGATGAGGCGAGGCGCAGACGTATTCTGGGTTGGCTTGATCTTGCTGACTACGGTGCTGATAGGGACTGTCTGGAAGACGCTGCAAGGCTTCGGACTTGTAAACTGAGCGGGCTCAGGGTCGCCAGCATGCAGCGCAAGCATCCGGGCCGGCAGAGCTCAACATACAATTAACCAGCTTGAGCACAAAACATGAACATCAAATTGCGCAATCGGCCATATTCAGGTATCCTCTCCACCCTCTAAATCAGGCAACTCCGCACCATGACCGCCAGCGATCCGATACCGCGCAGCCCGATCGCCGAACAGATCTGGGACATGAAATACCGTCTGAAAGATGCCGACGGCACGCCCGTTGACACTTCGGTCGAGGATACATGGCGGCGCGTTGCAGAGGCGATCGCCGCCTGCGAAAAGCCGGAAATCCGCGAAAAATGGACTGAAAAGTTCTACCAGGCTCTGGCCGGATACAGGTTCCTTCCCGCGGGCCGCATCATGGCGGGCGCCGGAACCGACCGGCGCGTAACGCTCTTCAACTGCTTCGTCATGGGCACCGTCGAAGACGACATGGGCTCGATCTTCGAGAACCTGAAGGAAGCCGCGCTCACAATGCAGCAGGGCGGCGGCATCGGGTACGACTTCTCGACCCTGAGACCGCGCGGCGCGCCGGTGCGCGGTGTCGGCGCGGACGCATCGGGCCCCTTGAGCTTCATGGATGTCTGGGACGCCATGTGCCGCACCATCATGTCCGCCGGTTCGCGGCGCGGCGCGATGATGGCGACGCTCCGCTGCGATCATCCGGATATCGAGGACTTCATTACCGCCAAACAGGATCCGGCGCGGCTCCGCATGTTCAACCTGTCCGTACTCGTCACGGACGACTTCATGACCGCCGTACGCGACGATACCGATTGGCCGCTCGTTTTCGGCGACACCGTTTTCAAGACGGTGAAAGCCCGCGATCTCTGGGATCGCATCATGCGGGCGACATACGATTATGCCGAGCCGGGCGTCATCTTCATCGACCGCATCAACCAGGAGAATAACCTCTCCTATTGCGAGACCATCGCGGCAACCAACCCGTGTGGCGAACAGCCCCTGCCGCCCTACGGAGCGTGCCTGCTCGGTTCCGTCAATCTGGCCCGTCTCGTCCGCAATCCGTTCGATGATGACGCCGGTATCGACGAAACAGAACTCGCCGACCTTGTTGCCGTCGCCATCCGGATGATGGACAACGTGGTCGACGTTTCCCGTTTCCCGCTCGAGGCCCAGGCACACGAGGCTAAGGCCAAACGCCGGATCGGTCTTGGCGTCACCGGACTGGCCGATGCATTGCTGATGTGCCGGGAGCGTTACGGCAGCGCGGAAGCGGCCGAGCTCACATCTCGCTGGATGGCTGTGATCGAGCGTTCGGCCTATCTCACCAGCAGCGCTCTGGCCCGCGAGAAAGGCGCCTTTCCGCTCTATGAGCGCGATGCCTATCTCGGCGCCGGCCATGTCAGCCGCCTCGATCAGGACATTCAAGACGCCGTAAAGCAGAACGGCATGCGCAACGCTCTGGTCACGTCGATTGCGCCCACGGGCACCATCTCCCTGTTCGCCAACAATGTTTCGAGCGGCGTCGAACCGGTCTTTGCCTACAGCTATACCCGCAAGGTCCTGATGCCGGACGGATCGCGCGAAGAGGAAACCGTGAGCGACTATGCGGTTCGGATCTTTCGCGACAAGTTCGGCGAGGATGCCGAACTGCCGGACTACTTCGTCACCGCACAGACTCTGGCACCGCATGACCATATCGTCATGCAGGCCGCGCTCCAGAAGCACGTGGACAGCTCCATTTCGAAGACCGTCAACTGTCCTCCCGACATTGCGTTCGAGGCGTTCAAGGATCTCTATACGACGGCCTACGACCTGGGCCTCAAGGGCTGCACGACGTATCGGCCGAACGCGGTGACCGGATCGGTGTTGGAGGTGAGCGAGTCCGGCGCAACCGACAGCCAGGCCAGCCTGCCGCTCGATGCACCGCCGCCGCCGTCAGCCATTGATGCCGAAGTCGTCTACATGAAGCAGCCGCTTGAGCGCGAAGCGGTGCTGCCAGGTTTCACCTACAAGGTTCGCTGGCCGGATTCCGACCACGCCATCTACATCACGTTGAACGACATCATCGAGGATGGCCGGCGCCGGCCGTTCGAGATTTTCATCAACTCAAAGAACATGGAGCACTATGCCTGGACAGTCGCGCTCACGCGCATGATCAGCGCGGTGTTCCGGCGCGGCGGCGACGTCTCCTTCGTTGTCGAAGAGCTCAAGGCCGTCTTCGACCCGCGCGGCGGGCAATGGATGAACGGCAAGTATGTCCCGAGCCTGCTCGCGGCCATCGGCGGCGTGATCGAGCGGCACATGATCGACACCGGGTTCCTGAAGCCGGAAGACGGGCGTCTCGCACCGGCCGCTGAAACGGAAGTCACCGCCGAGACGCTCTCGGGACTGCGGTATTGCCCGAAATGTGACAACCCCACCCTGGTGTTCCAGGAAGGCTGCCACAGCTGCCTGAATTGCGGCTACTCCAAGTGCGGCTGAACGGCGGAATTCTCACGTTTCCGGGATTCTGAAGGATCAAGTGGATCGAATTTCAGCTTGACGGCTGAGTCATTTTGTTCTACTTTTGTTCTCATGCTTCAGACGCGTGAAATCCTGGGCAACATGCCCGCCTCGATCAGCCGCGAATGCCCTGCCGGTGACCGGTTTCACTACTGGCTCGGACATTCCGGAAAGCGCTATCTGCATACGGTCTTTACGGTCGACGAATGTCCGGGCATCGAGAATGCCCTGTTCGTTGCCGTGAAACGGGATTCGCGAGGTCACCGCCAAGCGATCGCAACCGGCAACTTCGGAACGGCCCCCGACCTTGTCATGCACGGCACCGAACTCGCCGAGGCACGCCGGCGGGGTGCTAACGAGCTGCACCTTCACCTCATGGCTTGCGGTCCCGCCGAGCGGCACGAGGCTCTCCGGGATATCACCTCCCGTCATCTCATCGCCGATACCGTGGAACTGACTTCGGAAGCCGCCTGATCAATTACCGCTAGATCCCGGCGAGACGGGTATAGATGGCTTCCAGACCGCTATCGTGGATGCCGAGCTCTCTCAGATGCTCGACCGTATTGAAAAGGTATTCGGGGTTGGCGCCCGACTGCCCGACGCCATGGCGCACCATGTCCACCTGGGTTTCGATGTCCAGGCGACCGGCATACTGTTCGTGACCCCGGTCAACCTCGTAGCACAGCGCCGGGACCGTGGCGCTCGCATCGCCCAGCAGCGATACCGATCGGACGACTTCCACATAGACCATGGTCACCTGTTCGCGCTCGCGAAGATAGGTGACGGTCTGTTCCCAGTTCGCAGGGTCGACCCGGTACGCGACACCGCGGCAGGCTCCGCCGCGATCGAGGCCAAGCACCAGACCCGGCTTCTGCGGTGTTCCCCTGTGGAAATATGACCGGACGCAGAGGCTGCGGTGAGCGCCGCGCAGCAAGGCCGGGTGCGACTCGAGGTAATCGAACCCGGGACGCCAGATCAGTGATCCATAGCCAAAAACCCAGTGCTGCTGCATGATTGCTGTTGACCGGCCGGAGGCACAGCGGGTAGGCCGTGCAGTGAAGAAATTTCAGACGTCTTTATGTGACGTCTCTGTGTAAAGCAACCGCATTCGCCGGCAAACAGTCAATGCAAAGCACCAACAGCTCCCCCTGGCGGATGACCGTGCCGCTCCTCCTCACCGTGATGGCTGCCGCCGGCTGGTCCTGGTACTGGTTCTACGCGCTTGATATCGCCAAGGCCGAATTTGCGAAGCTGCGCCAGTCGGAAGTCCGGCTCGACTGCGCGAAGGAGACATGGAACGGCTTCCCGTTCCGCTTCACGGTCATCTGCGATGCGCCGGATTTCAGCGGCGGATCCGGGCGGGCCAATGTCAGCGGAAAAGCGGCACGCTTTTCCGCCAGCGTGCGTGCCTATAACTTCAACCATGTCGTGGCTGAAATCAGTGCGCCCTTTACCGTGACGCAGACGCTTGCCGTCGCTCCGGACAGGCCCGAAATTCCGGACACGATGCGGCTAAGTTCGGAAACCGCCCCGTTGCGTGCCGGCATCCTGCTGTCGTCAGGTCGCCTCAAGCAGCTGACCGTACGCACAGAAAACTGGCGCGGGCAGATCGCCGCCTCCCGGTCAGGCGTCGAAATAGAGAAAGCCGAAACCACCGCAGATCAATTCGCCGCGCACTGGCAGCCGCCCGTCGATGGATCAGATCCCACCGTGTCATTGGAAACGCAGAACCTGGGCTATTCCGGAAAACTCGGCGCCAGATTCGGACAGGAAGCCCTCGCCGTCGAAAAAGCGGGGCTTCAGATTGCCTTTGTCAACACGGCCCTGTCGGAAGAGCTGGCTTCTCGCGCCGGATTGCGCGCATGGCAGGCCGCGAAAGGCGAACTCGCTATCCGGCACGTCTCGTTCGCCAGGGACGGCCGCGCTGCCGAGGGCAAGGGTTCGATCCGGCTCGACGATCAGGGCAGGCTTGAAGGCAGGCTCGACCTCCTCGTCAAGGGATTGCAGGACCTGTTCGACGAATTCGTCGCCACCGGGCGCCTGAGTTCCAGCCAGGCCACGCTGGCTTCGACCGCCATCGGTCTCCTGTCCAAGAGCCAGGACGAAAAGCGCCCGGGCTGGACCGGAGTCTCGGTTCGCGCAAAGAAGGGCAGGCTCTACTTCGGCCCGTTCAAGTTCGCGACCGTCAAGCCCGCTTTCTAGCGCAGAAACTCAGTTCTCATCGCTTTCGCCGTGGATGGCACCAACACGACCGAAGTCCGGCAGGGCCGTCTCCTGACCTGCGTCGATGATCTTGCGCCGGATCGCCCGCGTACGGCTGAACAGATCGAACAGGCTGTCGCCATCGCCCCGCCGGATGGCCCGCTGCAGGGCCGTCAGATCCTCGGTGAACCGGCCCAGCGCTTCCAGAACGGCTTCCCTGTTGCTCAGGAACACATCGCGCCACATCGTCGGATCGGATGCCGCGATACGTGTGAAATCACGGAAGCCGGCGGCGGAGAACTTGATCACCTCTGACTGCGTCACCTCTTCGAGGTCGGCAGCCGTGCCCACGATGTTGTAGGCGATCAGGTGCGGCAGGTGGCTTGTGATCGCAAGCGCAAGGTCGTGGTGCTCCACGTCCATGCGTTCGACCTGACTGCCGCAGGCCTTCCAGAAATCAGCGAGACGGCGATAGGCGGTCTCGTCGACATCGTCGGGCGGGGTGAGAATGCACCAGCGGCCGTCGAACAGTTCGGCAAATCCGGAATCAGGTCCCGACTCCTCGGTGCCGGCAATCGGATGGCCCGGTATGAAATGAACACCCTGAGGCACATGCGGGGCGACGGCGTCGACCACCGCGGCTTTTACCGACCCCACGTCAGTCAGGATCGCACCCTGCCCCAATGCCGGACCGATATCTCCGGCAATGGCGCCAAACGTACCCACGGGGGTGCCGAGAACAACGAGGTCCGCGCCCCGGACCGCATCGGCGGCGGTTTCATGGATGCTGTCAACCAGCCCCAGTTCCACCGCCTTGACGCGCGTCTCGGCGCTTCGGGCATGCCCGGTGATGTGGCCGGCAATACCCGCCCTGCGCATGGCGTGGCTCAGCGATGAGCCGATCAGCCCCAGGCCGATCAGGGCAACGCGTTCAAATTGAATGTCGGTCATCGGCTCAGTCAGCGCCCTTCAGGAATTCACCGATCGCCGCGACGACACCGCGATTGGCCTCTTCCGTTCCGACCGACAGCCGCAAGGCGTGAGGCAGGTGATAATTCTCCAGCCGCCGGAGAACGAACCCGCGCGACAGAAGAAAGGCATCCGCCTCCGCAGCGGTCCGGCCGGCCTCTTCCGGGAAGTGAACGAGCAGGAAGTTGCCGACACTCGGCGTCACCGTGAGGCCGAGCGCCTCGAACTCACCGGCAAGCCAGCTCAGCCACTTGGCATTGAAGCTCACGGCCTCGTCGGTAAACGCACTGTCCTTGATCGCCGCGACGCCGGCGGCAATCGCCGGCGCGTTGACATTGAACGGACCGCGGATTCTGTTCAGAACGTCTGCAACGTCGGCCGGGCAATAGGCCCAGCCAAGCCTGACCGCAGCCAGACCGTAGATCTTGGAGAAGGTACGCGTCATCACGACATTGTCGGATGTGGCAACCAGCTCAATCCCGGATTCATAATCATTCTGACGGACGTATTCGGCGTAAGCCGCATCCAGCACGAGCACGACATTGCCGGGCAGCCCTTCATGAAGCCTGCGAACCTCATCGAACGGAATGTATGTGCCGGTGGGATTGTTTGGATTGGCCAGGAAGACGATCCGTGTCTTGTCGGTCACGCAGGCCAGGATATTGTCAACATCGGCCCTGAGGTCCGTCTCGTCAGCGACGACCGGTACCGCACCGTTGGCGCGGATCGAAATTTCATAGACCAGGAACCCGTGCTTGGTGTGGATCGCCTCGTTGCCGGACTCGAGATAGGCCTGGCTGATCAGGGACAGCAGTTCGTCCGATCCCGCGCCGCAGACGATGCGATCCGGATTCAGGCCGTAATAGGCACCGATCGCCTCCCGCAATGCCGTCGACCCGCCGTCGGGATAAAGCTCCAGAGACTCCGCGCAGTCGGCATAGGCCTGCCTCGCAAGAGGGCTCGGACCCAGCGGGGTCTCGTTCGACGACAGTTTGTAGGTTGTCCCGCCGCCCGACGCTTTGCTCTTTCCGGGCACATAGGCGGCAATGCCAAGCACACCGTTTCGCGGACGCGGCTTAAGGTCAGACATGGTTCACTCACTCTCCGTCACACGGATCGGCATGGCGTATGCCCCGACGATACGGACATTGTCCACGCCGGGCGCCGCTTTCAGTTTCTCAAAATGGATGTCACCCGGCTCAAGCCAGCCTGTTACGGCATGTAGCGCCCAGGTCTCGCCTTGCGCCAGCGCAACGCTGTCCGAACCTGCCTCGCGAAGGGACGCCAGCGCATCCGCTACAGCTGCAACATCACCTCTGACGGCTACGACCGTGCAATCGTCACCGGTCCTTTCGATTTCGGCATGGCCAAGAACCGCTGCCTTGGGCGCACCACCGGTACTGACAAATGGCAGCGCGACAATGATCCTCGGGGCAGGATCCGGTCGTGAGAGAAGGTGATCGACCCATCCGGCGACCTCCTCACTGCCCGTAGCGATCACGCCGACATCCGTGACCCGCGCACTCACGGCATCGATGACATCGCTCGCGGTCCCGTGCCTCGTCATTTCGCCACCGGTTCCGAAATGCTCGCGGGCGAGGTCCGAAACATCGCTGCCGCCGTTCACATCCGCGACGTGCAGAGGCAGCGGGCCCTGAAGCCGCGTGGCGCTCGCAATCACCTCGCGCCAGAGCCTGACGACCAGACCGGCCGGCACTGCATCGCCTCGTGCAGCAACAAGCCTGCGCAGGATCGCCGCTTCACGCCCGGGGCGCATCGCCGTCGACTGGCCGTTATCGAGGCCGGCCTTCGCCGCGCGAACGTCGTGGACGGCCTGCATGCGCTCGCCGATGAGCGCCAGAATGGCGTCATCAATCTCGTCGATGCGCCGCCGGATGTCTTCCAGCGTGTTGTTCTGATCGGCCGCCAAACCCGGACCCCTCCGCTCCATGTCGCCGCTTTTCACAGGAAATCGCGGCGTATTCTTAAGGTCGCGCCATCCCAAAATCAAAGAAAACATTGAGGAACGCCGAAATCGAACAATCTCCTATCCACCTCATCCCACAAGGTCGATGATGACGATTTCAGGAGGGATGCCGAACCGTATCGGCAGGATCGAACACCCGAGACCGCCTGAGACGACCATATGCCTTCGGGAATCCGGCTCATTCCCTCGTGACTCCACAATATGCCCATAGGCGTAACGGTTGCCGAACCGTGACGGCACGACTGGCGCGTATCCCGGGAGCCGGACCTGCCCGCCATGCGTATGGCCGGCCAGCGTCAGGGAAACCCGGCTTGGCACGTCAGGGAATATGTCCGGTTCGTGAGCGAGCAGGATCATCGGAGAATCATCGTCCGCCTTTGCAATCGTGCCAGGTAGATCGTCCAACCCTTCGAACCTGCGCCGGCCGCCCTGCCGGCCCCTGTACAACGCAACCTGGTCACCAAGCCCGGCAATCCAGAACTGCTGGCCGTCTTTCGCCAATTGTCGGGCATCGTTTTCGTAGACTGGAATGCCGACGGCTTCCAGGGCCTCACGGTTGATAAGCGGTCCGCCGCCACGTTCCTGAGCCGTATGGTCGTCCCACCAATCATGATTGCCGAGCACGGCATGAACACCGCAAGGGGCGGTCAGGCCTGCCAGCACCGCCGCCCATTCCTGAGGCGGCACATGGCCGGTAATCCAACGGTGTGCGACGACGTAGTCGCCGAGCAGAGCAACAAGATCAGGCTGCAGAGCGTTGGTCTTTTTCACAATCTGGCTAATTCGCTCCGCATTCATCCAGGGTTCGCATGCATGGATGTCGGCGATAACGGCAAGCCGCAAGCGGAAGCCGCGAGGCCAGTTCCCTGGCGTAATCTGATAGTGCTTCAGCCGGAGGCGAAACGGTTCGATTAAAGTCGAATAGCCGGCCAAGGCGGCCCCTGTCAGCGCGATCACACCCACGCTTTCGACAAGCATCAGGTCAGCGGTCTCGGCTGCAATGCTGGGCGTCCAGATTCCATCATGGAATATCCCGGAGATTCCGTGGCAATGCGGGTTGTCGCGGTGTGGCGCCGGCCGGCCGCAGGGCCGGTCGCAACGCGCCGGTCCAGCGCCGCACGCGGTGTCCGGGGGACACGGCATAAACCTGTTTTGTCGCCTCGACGATGATCACCCCTGAGAAAGCCGGCCACAGCCACAGGCCAAGCCGCTCCCATGCCGTTGCCGACCGCCTGAGGAAACCCCGGTCGAATGGCGGCACAAACAGCGCCTGCGACCAGCCGCTCGGGCTCAGCATGGCATTACGCAGATACTGCGTGAGCTGACCCCTGCTGAACGGGCGCCCGTGACCGAACGGCGTGCGGTCGAAACGCGCCCACATGCCGCGTCTGTTTGGGACAACCAGGAGAACGGATCCATCCGATGTCAGCACCCGCCAGACTTCGCGCAAAAGCTCCGGCAGGCTCTCGGACGTCTCGAGGCCATGCACCACGAGGACCCGGTCGATGGACGCATCCGGCAAAGGCAGTTCGGCCTCGTCGACCAGGGTTGTCACGCACGGCCCGTCCGCCGGCCAGTGAACGACACCCTGACGCGCGGGCATCAGCCCTGCGACCATCGCGGCCTCGTCCCGCCAGCCATCGAGAAACGGTGTGACGTAACCGATACCGGCGATGCTCCGGCCGGCGAGAGAATGCCAGTGGGACCTGATCCTGTGCGCAATCAGACGACGAGCGACGATCCCGAGCGGGCTGGCATAAAATCCTCTGAGATCGATGACATCCATTGACCGTTCCGTCGCTTCGGCGGCACCGCCGGCTTTTGCGGTGATTGTTGCCTGTCCAGATCGAGAGAGTGGGTGCTATGGTGCAAAAAATCAAGCAACCCGTCTGAGCGGCGAAAGCAGGAGCCGATACAACAATGAGTGCCTTGGAATATCACCAGTTTCCCTGTCTGAGCGATAACTACGGCGTCCTGGTCCACGACCCCGAGGCAAACGTGACCGCATCGATCGACGCACCCGAGGCGACCGCTGTCTCCGCCGCACTGGCCGAGAAAGGCTGGTCTCTGACCCACATTCTCAACACCCATCACCACCACGACCACACCGGCGGCAACCTGGCCCTGAAGGCGGAAACGGATTGCACCATCGTCGGCCCCAAGGTCAGCGATATTCCGGGCCTCGATGTCGGCGTCGGCGATGGCGACACCTACACGTTCGGCACCACCGAGTTTTCGATCATCGATACGCCGGGACATACGGTCGACCACATCACCTATTATTCGGCGGCCGCCAACGTGGCTTTTGCCGGCGATACGCTGTTTGCGCTCGGCTGCGGACGCGTCTTCGAGGGGACGCCGCCACAGATGTGGCAGTCGCTCAAGAAGCTGATGGTCCTGCCGCCTGAAACAGTGGTTTACTGCGGCCACGAATACACCCAGTCTAACGCCCGCTTTGCGGTGACGGTGGATCCAGGCAACGACCAGCTCAAGGCACGCGCCGCCGAGATTGACGCGGCCCGGGCACGGGGAGAAGCCACGGTCCCGACGACCATCGCGCTTGAACTGGCCACCAATCCGTTCCTGCGCGCCGGCGACCCGGATGTTCAGGCGACGCTTGGCATGACCGGTGCGGACGAAGCGGACGTATTCGCCGAGATCCGCCGCCGCAAGGACAATTTCTGATCGGCCGCGCGACGATGGGCGAAAACGCGAATTCCATGTCGGCCCGCGAGGTCATCGACACGCTTGGCCTCGCCCCTCATCCCGAGGGCGGGCATTTCCGGGAAACCTTCCGCGATGCCAATGTCTCCGGCGGCCGGTCCGCAGGCACAGCGATCTATTATTTGCTAGAGGCCGGTGAGTGTTCTGCGTGGCATCGCGTCGATGCCAGCGAGATATGGCACTGGTATGCGGGCGGACCGCTGGTGTTGACGATCAGCGGCAACGGTCACGACGCAGAGGCGCTGCATCTCGGCCCGGATCTTGCCGCCGGTCAGCGCCCGCAGGCCGTCGTACCGGCGAATGCATGGCAGACTGCGGAGAGTCTTGGCCGCTGGACTCTGGTCGGATGCACGGTGGCACCCGGCTTTGAATTTTCGGGATTTGAAATGGCGCCGCCCGACTGGCGTCCCACGCCGCGCGGCGCCTGATCTGTCGCGGCCTGATCAGCCGGGCATGAACTGGCCGCCGTTGGCAGCGATCGTCGCACCGGTAATGAATCCGGCCTTGTCGTCACACAGGAACGTGACGCAATGAGCGATTTCCTCGGCCTTGCCGAGGCGATTGACCGGAATGCCGCCAATGATGCTCTGCAGCACGTTCTCAGGCACAGCCGCCACCATGTCGGTGTCGATGTAGCCTGGTGCCACGCAGTTGACGGTGATGCCTTTGCGGGCCGTTTCCTGGGCAAGAGCCTTGGTGAATCCGATTACGCCTGCCTTGGCGGACGAATAGTTCGACTGGCCCATCTGACCCTTCTGGCCATTGATCGAGGAGATGTTGATGATGCGGCCGTATCCGCGCTCGCGCATGCCGTCGATGACATGACGAGACATGTAGAACAGTGAATTGAGGTCGACGCGGATCACATCGTCCCACATTTCCTTCGACATCTTGTGAAGCATGCCGTCGCGCGTGATGCCGGCATTGTTGACCAGCACATCGACCGGACCAAGCTCGCTTTCGACCCGTGCGATGCCTTCGCCGCAGGCGTCGAAATCACCGACATCCCACTTGAACGTCGCAATGCCCGTATCGGTGGTGAACTTTGCTGCAGCTTCTTCGTTGCCGCCGAAATTCGCCGCCACGGTATACCCTGCAGCCTTGAGTGATGTTGAGATCGCCGCACCGATGCCGCGCGTTCCCCCTGTTACAATTGCTACTCGCGCCATTTCAAATTCCTTTTGTGTTATGGCCGGCCCGGCATTCCCTGAGGAGCACTCCCGGAGCGCCGGGCCGAATGATGATGTTTGTTATTCGTCAGTCCCGCTCAACGCACATGGCAATGCCCATGCCGCCACCGATGCAGAGCGTGGCAAGGCCCTTCTTGGCGTCGCGCCGCTGCATTTCGTGCAGAAGCGTGACCAGGACGCGGGCACCGGAAGCACCGATCGGGTGACCGATCGCGATGGCGCCGCCATTGACATTGACCTTGTCGGTATCCCAGCCGAGATCCTTGTTGACCGCGCAAGCCTGGGCCGCGAACGCCTCGTTGGCCTCGACAAGATCGAGCTCTTCGATGTTCCAGCCGGCTCTTTCAAGTGCCTTGCGCGACGCCGGAATCGGTCCCGATCCCATGATTGACGGATCGACACCGGCCTGCGCCCAGGAGACGATCCGCGCCAGAGGCTTCTTGCCTTCAGCGTCGGCGCGCTCCTTGGACATCAGCACAACCGCGGCTGCGCCATCATTGATGCCGCTCGCGTTGGCGGCCGTCACCGTGCCGCCGTCACGCTGGAACGCCGGACGAAGACCGTTCACGCCGTCGATCGTGACGCCGTGTTTGATGTACTCGTCCTCTTCCACGACGGTCTCGCCCTTGCGGGTCTTGATGGTCACCGGGACGATCTCGTCCTTGAACCTGCCTTCTTTCTGGGCCGCCTCGGCCTTATTCTGCGAGGCGACGGCAAAGGCGTCCTGCTGTTCTCGGGTGATCTGCCACTGCTCGGCAACGTTCTCGGCGGTCTGGCCCATATGGTAGCCGTTGAAGGCGTCCCACAGGCCGTCCTTGATCATGGAGTCGATGAACTGCATGTCGCCCATTTTCTGACCGTTGCGCAGATGGGCCACGTGGGGGGCCTGGCTCATGGACTCCTGACCGCCCGAAACGACAATCTCGGAGTCACCGTTGACGATCGCCTGGTAGCCCAGTGCCACCGCCCGCAGACCGGAACCGCAGAGCTGATTCACCGCCCAGGCCGGAGCTTCGACAGGCACGCCGGCGCCGATCGACGCCTGCCGCGCCGGGTTCTGCCCCTCGCCGGCCTGAAGGATCTGACCCATGATGACTTCGGAAACCTGGTCCGCTGCCACATCCGCGCGTTCGAGCGCAGCCTTGATCGCCGTCTGCCCGAGATAATTTGCCGGAACGCCGCTGAGCGCCCCGTTGAAACTTCCGACCGGCGTGCGTGCCGCCGATACGATCACAACTTCGGTTTCCGATTGTGCCATTGAGATAAGTCCTTCCTGTTGAACAGCAATCGGCGCCGTCCGTGCCGCATCCTGGGATGCGGCCGGGGTACGGCTGCCGGTTGGCCACCCTGCGCCCGCGGGGGAGAACAAGCGGGCAAAAATCCTAACACGTATAGGCGTTCTATAGTGACACTCCGTTAATGATGCAATGCACAAAAAGTAGCGTATTGATTTCGCTACGCGGTACAATTTGCTGCACAGCGATATCGAGGCTTGCGCTTAACGCGCCGGACGAACAGAATATCGCAAACTCAACCCGGGTCCCGCGTTGCAGGTCTGCATTCTGAAACGCAATCGATCGCGGCAACGCAGGCACATGAGGGGGAAGTCTTGTCGAATAAAACAGAATCCGGTGACGAACCGGTCACAATCAAGAAATACGCGAACAGGCGGCTCTACAACACCTCGACCAGCACCTATGTCACGCTGGAGGATCTTGCGGAAATGGTGAAATCGGGCACCGACTTCACTGTGTTTGATGCCAAGACCGGAGAAGACATCACCCGCTCGGTACTGACCCAGATCATCTTCGAAGAAGAGAACAAGGGCCAGAACCTGCTCCCGATCCGCTTTCTCAGGCAACTGATCCGGTTCTACGGCGACAGTATGCAGGGCCTTGTGCCGAGCTACCTGGAGTTCAGCATCGAATCCCTCACCCGCGATCAGGAGAAGCTCCGCAGGCAGATGACCGAAGCCTTCGGTGGCAACGCTTTTGGCGCGATGGAAGAGCAGGTGCGTCAGAATATGGCCATGTTCGAGCAGGCCATGAGCATGTTCTCGCCATTCTCGGGTACGTCGCCGACCAAGGAAAGCGACACCGACAGTGCTGCGCCGGAGAAGGCATCAAGCGACGATGAACTGAAGGCCTTGCGCGAACAATTGTCAGCCATGCAGCGCCAACTGGATTCGCTCGCGAAGAAGGACTGACCGAAAGCGGGCGCTGCTTGCGCCGGACCGCCGTCAGACGGCTTCTGCCTCACCCGAAGTGTTTTCGAGCCAGGGCTTGCCGAGATCCGCGGCGCCGAAATGGTAGCCCTGCAGGTAGTCAACACCCCACTGGCGCAGCAGGTTTGCGCTGGCTTCATCCTCGACACATTCCGCCACGACCTTCGTACCGAAGTTCTTTGCCAGCTCGACAAGGGTTTTGACGAACACCTGATCGTCGGGATTGTCGACCAGCGCGCGGACAAATGACCCGTCGATCTTGACGATATCGACATCGAGCAGCTTGAGGTTGCTGAAAGACGTATATCCGGCGCCGAAATCATCGATGGCCACCTTGCAGCCCAGGTCGCGGATCGCACGGACAAACTTCTGCGACTCCTCGATGTCGTGAATCGCAACGGTCTCGGTGATCTCCACGATCAGATGTTCCGCCATATTGCGATTTGCGGATATGAAAGCGGCAAGGTTTGACAGCCAAACAGAGTCATTTGCCGTCTTGCCCGAAATGTTCAGGGAGAACGTGACGTCCCGGCTTTCCGCCATGGTCTCGAAGACCAGTTCAAGAACCCTGTGGTCGATCAGGCGGATCAGACCGATCTGTTCGGCAACCGGGATAAGAGGCCCGGCGGACATGACGACGTCGTCAGGTTTGACCACCCTCAGAAGGCATTCGTAGATATCGGCGGCACCGGTGGCGGCATCGACGATCGGCTGGTACGCGATCGCGAGCCGCCGTTCATTGAGCGCCGATACGATTTCGTCCGCATAGAGAATGTTGCGCTTGCGGACCGACTCCCGCTTGCCGGAATGCTGATACGGAACAAAGGAACTGTTGTAGCGCGCCTTGGCCTGGCTAAGCGCCTCCTCGGCCCTGACCATGGCCTCGCTCGCATTCCGCGCATGGCGTGGCAACGCAACGCCACCGAGTGAAATCGTTGCCGCGACAGGTCCTGCCGAAGTCGAGATAACGGCGTCACGCACGCTCTTCAGCAGCCGCTCCGCCGCAATATGCATGTCCTGGTCGCTGCAGTTCGATAGCAACACGCCGAACTTGTTGCCCGCATAGCGTCCCATGGAGTCGCCGCCGCGCAATTGCCCGCGCAGGCGTTCCGCGACCTTGGCGATTGCCTCATCGGCGATGTCGAACCCGTATGCGTCGTTGATCAGAGCAAGGTTGTCGATGGCCGCCAGAATGAACGCGCACGGCATACGATGCCGCTCGCAGGTTTCGATGGCCTGATCGACCGCTTCAGCCAGCCTTGCGCGGTTCATGTTGCCCGTGAGCGGATCGTAACTGCTGAGGAAACGGAGCTCCTGGTCCCTCGCATGCCTTTCGTCGACACGGCGTACAACACCAAGCACGCGATCCGGCGTGCCGTCACCGGAAGCGAACCATCGGCCGCTGTCTTCCAGACAGTACTCCAGTTCCTGTGAGCGCCCGAGCGGCCGGAACTTGTATTCGATCTGAAACGGGACCCCGTTCCCGGAATCCGACTGGATGCCGTTGAAAACCGTATCGTACGGGCTGGTGAGATTGTCAGGGTCGAGGAAAGTCGCAAAGCCGCGGCCGGTCGCCACTGCGGCCGGATCGGTAACACCCAGCACGGTGTTCACATTGCCGCTCCATCGCATGGCATCATCCTGGAGCGTCCATTCGTAGGCAGCCTGACCGACGGCATCCAGCACGGAACTGACGGAATCCCAACCCAAGGGCGCAGCACCGGACTGCGAACTCAGATCTGAGTTTTCTTGAGCCGCGACCAGTTGCGGATCCTGGCGCCGGGTCACCACAAGCCGCGGAGACTCATCCGGTAGCTCGTCCACTTGATCACCAATCCGTCGATTTTCGGAATGCTGTTCCAAACCGTCCTCCCCAACTTCCCCGGACTTCCGCCGGATCGGCCAGATGTCATTGCCCCGAGCGCAGCGTCATCGACCGACTCGCAGCAAACTATCGGACAAGTCTTAAGAAAGCGCCAAAACGGAGATCAAACATGGGGAAATCGAAAGACGCATCCGCAATCGCATTCGAGGACCTCCGAACGCAACGCCATTGGTTAACAAAGCGTTAATTTGCGCTGGCAGCATTCTTGCGACTCTATTACCAAGGTGTCCCAGAATCGCACACGAGGCAGCGATGCGCGTATCAAATGGCCGGATCGAGAAGGTTTCTCCTTCCCGCAGGCTCGGACCGGAACAATCCCGGCCCGACGTGTCGGCGTCGTCATCGTCCCGCGATTCTGCCACCGCGCAGCTTCCCGTAATTGCCTCTGCGAGAACATCGCACAAGCCGAAGCACAACGTGAGTATCAGCAGATCGGCGGCTTTTCTGACCCAACTTCTCGCGCAGAACAGTGCGCGCCACTCGGGGCCCCGCGTAGCCCGCAGGTTTCCGGAAGAGCCGTTGCGTCGTTATGCGCAAGCGGCCGCGCTGAAGAAAAGTGCGCGAGCAGCACTGTCTTCACGTGTCAAGCCAGTCACCGTCTAGCGGTCCGGAGCCCGTTTATCCCTGTTCGTCCCTGACTAGTATCCGAGCGCGAGACCGTCTTTGCGCGGATCGGAACCGCCCGTAAGGGTCCCGGCATCACGATCAATCATGATCGCCTGTCCGCCGCCGAGCGGTTCCTCGCGCAGGAACACCGGATGTTCCCGCTCGCGCAAGCCGGCAACGGTCGCCGGGTCGACGCCCTCCTCCACGGTCAGACGGTCCGTGCCGTCCGCTTCATAGAAGGCTCGGGGAAAATCAAGCGCCTCCTGAACGTCCATTCCGTAGTCGACGATATTGCTGATGACGTGTGCATGGCCGGTTGCCTGATAGGCACCACCCATCACACCGAAGGGCATGACGGCCACGCCGCCCTTCGCCAGCATCGCCGGAATGATCGTATGCAGCGGCCGCTTGTCAGGACCGATGCAGTTCGGATGACCGGCCTCGGCTACGAAACAGGCGCCACGGTTATGCAGCATTACCCCGGACTTGGGCGTGGCAATTCCGACACCGAAGCCGCCATACAGTGAATTGATGAAAGACACCGCGGTCCGGTCCTTGTCGACAACCGTCAGGTAAACCGTGTCTGAATGGTGCTTGCCGACCGCGGCATCGAAGTCCGCCATCCGCCGGCCCGGATCGATTTCACCGGCCAGGCTTCGCGCCAGATCTTCCGACATCATGAAGTCCGCCGGCACGTCGACCCTGGTCGGGTCGGCAAGATAACGGTCACGCACATTGTAAGCGAGGCGGGTTGCCTCCATTTCGATGTGAAACCTTTCCGGACCGCCGGGGTCCATGGCGGAGAGGTCGAACTGTTTCAGAATGTTGAACAGCAACAGCGCTGTGATGCCCTGCCCGGCTGGCGGCATCTCGAGGATATCGAACTCGCCATAAGGTGTTGAAATCGGATCGACCCAGGTCGCCTCGACGCGCGCAAAGTCGCTGAGCTCGAGATTGCTGCCCTTTGCCTTCACACAGGCGACAATGTCTTCGGCAATCTCACCCTCGTAGAATGCACCGACACCCTGTTCACCGATCAGCCGCAAGGTCCTGGCAAGAGCCGGAGCCGAGTGAATGTCTCCTGCACGCGGTGCCCGGCCGTCAATCAGGTAATGCGTGCTCGCACCTTCGTCGCGCGACAGCAGGGCGACCTTGCCGGCCCAATCCTGTGCGACGCGCGGCGCGACCACATATCCTTCCTCTGCAAGCTTGATTGCGGGGGCGAAAACCGCGGCGAGATCCATGGTTCCGTGCTCTTCGAGCAGACGGTTCCAGCCGTCGAGAGCGCCCGGCACGGTTACCGCGTGAATGCTGTCCGACGCGATATCCGCAAGGCCCGAGGATCTCAGCCAGTCTTCATCGGATGACATCGCCGCGCGCCCTGACGCGTCCAGACCGGAAACGGTGCCGTCGTCCTTGGCAACAAGCGCAAAACAGTCGCCGCCTATGCCCGTCATATGCGGTTCAACGACACACAGCACGGCTGCCGCCGTAACCGCCGCGTCCACCGCGTTGCCTCCCTCGCGGAGCACATTCACCGCGTGCAGCGATGCAAGCGGATGCGAGGTGGCGCACATGCCGTTTCTCGCATGGACGGTCGATCGCCCCGGTAGATGAAAACTGCGCATTACCGATTTCCTCTCCAGTGAGCCGCGGAACAGGCAGGATCGAGATGCTTCCGCGTGCTAATGACCTTGACCGTTGGCCGGGCCTGCGCCAGAACGGCGCCGCGACCTTGAATAGCCGGGAAGTCCGGCCGGACGCAAACGGGATCAAATGAATTCATCGGGAACACACCATGACTACAATTCGATTGTCAAAGGCAAACGCGATCATCAGAACCGCGCAGAAAAAAGCGGGCGAACTCGGCATGAACCCGATTGCCGTGGCCGTTCTGGATGCAGGCGGGCATCTCAAGGCATTTGTTGCGCAGGATGGCACTAGCATCCTGCGGCCGCAGATTGCCCACGGCAAGGCTTTTGGCGCTCTGGCCATGGGGATGGGGTCCCGGGCGATCAACAAGGCCGCGGACGAGCGTCCGAATTTTGCAACCGCAATCAACGCTCTGGCCGGCGGCTCACTGGTGCCGGTGCCCGGCGGCGTGCTGATCCGGTCAAAAGCAGGCGCGGTCATCGGCGCTGTCGGTATTACGGGGGATACGTCCGACAATGACGAGGCCTGCGCCATCGCCGGCATCGAATCCGCGGGATACATTGCCGACGCCGGATAACCGGAACCGCCGGGTCGGCGGAATCGGTCGGTTCCGGGGTCAAGATGTCGGTTCCGGCGCCGTGAGACGGGCCTGGTTGGATCAAATTGCCATGAACACGCATTAATTGGGGATCAGGGTATGTCCGAAACGCAAAAAAGCGATATCGAAATCGCCCGCGCCGCCAAGATGCTGCCGATTGCACAGATCGGCGCAAAACTCGGCGTTCCTGAAGATGCGGTGGTGCCTCACGGGCGGACCAAGGCCAAGGTTGATCTGGACTACATTGCCGGATTGCAGGACCGGCCCGACGGCAAACTCATCCTGGTCACGGCGATGACACCGACTCCCGCCGGCGAAGGCAAGACGACAACGACCGTCGGACTGGGCGACGCCCTCAACAGGATCGGCCGGAATACGGCGATTTGCCTCCGGGAGCCGAGCCTCGGTCCCTGCTTTGGCATGAAGGGCGGCGCGGCAGGCGGCGGTCACGCCCAGGTTGTCCCCATGGAGGACATCAATCTCCACTTCACGGGCGACTTCCATGCGATCTCAGCCGCGCACAACCTGCTGGCAGCCATGCTGGACAACCACATTTACTGGGGCAATGCGCTCAAGCTGGATGCGCGCCGGATTTCATGGCGTCGTGTCGTCGACATGAACGATCGGGCACTCAGGGATCTGGTTGCATCGCTCGGAGGCGTCGCGAACGGCTTTCCGCGTCAGACCGGCTACGACATCACGGTCGCCTCCGAGATCATGGCGATCCTTTGCCTTGCCACGGACCTTGCCGACCTCGAACGCCGGCTGGGCAACATCGTCGTCGGTTACAGCCTGGACAAGAAACCGGTGACGGCGCGCGACCTCAATGCTTCGGGCGCCATGACCGTCCTGCTCCGGGACGCCCTCATGCCCAATCTCGTCCAGACGCTCGAGAACAATCCGGCCTTCATCCACGGCGGTCCGTTCGCCAATATCGCCCACGGCTGCAACTCGGTCATGGCGACAAGGCTGGCGCTCAAGCTCTCCGACTATGTCGTCACGGAAGCGGGATTCGGCGCTGATCTCGGCGCGGAGAAATTCTTCGACATCAAATGCCGCAAGGCAGACCTAAAACCGGATGCGGTCGTCATCGTGGCAACCATCCGCGCACTGAAGATGCACGGTGGCGTCGCCAGGGAAGACCTGGACGCCGAGGATACCGAAGCGGTCAAGGCCGGCCTCGTCAATCTGGGGCGGCATATCCGCAATGTCGGGCAGTTTGGTGTACCGGTCACCGTGGCGGTCAACCGGTTCTCCGCGGACACTGACGCCGAAGTTGAAGAAGTCGGCATCTACTGCCGCGATTTCGGCGTCGATGCTCACATGTGCACGCATTGGGCCGATGGCGGCGCCGGTACCGAAGATCTGGCGCACGCCGTGGTCGAGGTCGCGGAAGGCGGCAACAGCCAGTTCAGGACGCTCTACGAGGACGGCATGGGCCTGTGGGAGAAGACCCGCCGGATTGCCCAGAGCATCTACCATGCCGACGACATCATCGCCGACCAGAAGGTGCGGGATCAGTACAAGCAGTTCGAAGACGCAGGCTATGGCAATTTCCCGGTCTGCATGGCCAAGACACAGTACAGTTTCTCGACCGATCCGAATCTCAAGGGCGCACCGACCGGCCATGTCGTGCCGGTCCGCGAGATCAGGCTTTCGGCCGGGGCGGAATTCGTTGTCGCGATCTGCGGGGACATCATGACGATGCCAGGCCTGCCGAGGAAGCCGGCTGCGGAAGGCATCGGCGTCGACGACGACGGAGCCGTCGTCGGCCTGTTCTAGCGGCGGGGCCGGAAAGGCATCTCATGAGGCTCGCCCTCTACACGTTCGGCGTTTTCCGGCTGCCCGCCGACGATCCGGTCAATCAGGGGTTCCACGACCGCAACGACCCGCTCCTCGAACTGGTCGATCGCAGTCCTGGTCTCATCGCCCGTTCGGGCTACGAGGACGAACCGGGACCGGAAAGCTGGGGCACGCAGGTCTTTCCAAGATTCTATGTCGAGAAGGGCGACGAGTGGTCGCCGTCCACGCTTTCACTCTGGGTCGATATGGAATCGGCGATGGCCTTCGCCTATCACGGCCTCCACGCCGAGGCGATGCGGCATGCCCGCGAATGGTTCGACGAGCCCGCGTGGCCACCCTATGCCGCATGGTGGGTAGACGACGAAGAAACGCCGCAATGGGCCGATGCGGTGCGACGGCACGAACACCTCCACGACAACGGCTCGAGCGCCCATTGCTTCACGTTCAAGCAGCCGTTCGGGCCGGACCACAGTCCGACCCGGATCGATGCCGCTCGCGTCAGGGCAATTGCGTCGGCCTAGACGCTAGGCTCTCAGGCGTTCGTTGGTCGGATCGAAAGGCGATTCCTCGATCACCGTCGCACGGTGCCGCTGGCCCAGGATCTCGATCTCGAACTCGGTGCCAAGCTCGGTCATGTCCGGCGGCACCATGGCCAGCGCCAGGCTCTTGCCGATCCGCCATCCGAAACCACCGCTCGTGGCCCGACCAACCAGCTCGCCGTCGCGATAGATCGCCTCGTTGCCGCGCGCGTCGGCGTCGGTCACATCGTGTACTTCCATGGTCGCGAAAGCGTTCTTGAAACCGCGCTGCTGCCACGCCGTCAGGGCGTCCCGGCCGATGAATTCACCCTTGTTGAGATGCACGAACCGGTCGAGGCCCGACTCGAATGCGGAATACTCGATCGACAGCTCGCGCGGGATGAGACGGTAGGACTTCTCCAGCCGCAGGCTGTCCATGGCCCGGATGCCGAACGGCTTGAGCTCGAATTCCTCGCCCGCTTCCATCAGCAGGTCGAAGATATAGTTCTGCATCTCGATCGGATGATGCAGTTCCCAGCCAAGCTCGCCAACGAAGTTGACCCGCATGGCGGTGGCCTGGGCCACACCGACATTGATGAACTGACCGGACAGCCACTTGAAGTTCTCGTTGGAGAGATCCGTGTCCGTCACCTTCTGTAGCAGTTCGCGCGACCGCGGTCCGGCAAGCACAAGCACGCCCATCTGGGTCGTGATTTTCTGCAATTGCACGCTGCCGTCACCCGGCAGAGCCTTGAGCAGATAGTCGAAGTCGTGGCGCTCATACGCACCGGCCGATACCAGATAGAAGGACTGCGGTCCCTCGCGATAGATCGTGAATTCCGACCGCACGCCGCCGTTCTGGGTCAGCATGTGGCACAGGTTGAGCCGGCCCGGGCTCTTCGGAATACGGTTGGCCACCAGCCCATCGAGCCAGCTTTCCGCACCCGGTCCGGTTACGGAGAATTTGGAGAACGCCGACATATCGAGCAGGCCAACCTTTTCGTGCACGTGGCGGCACTCGTTGCCGACATGCTCGAAATAGTTCGAGCGGCGGAAGCTCCAGACGTCCTTGGGCTCGACACCTTCCGGCGCAAACCAGTTGGGACGCTCCCAGCCGTAGACATGGCCGAATACGGCACCCCGGTCCTTCATGCGGTCGTAGCACGGCGTGCGCCTGAGCGGCCGCGCGGCGTGACGCTCTTCATCGGGGTAGTGAACCGTGAATACGTTGGCGTAGGCTTCCTCGTTCTTGGTCCTGAGGTAGCCGCGCGAGGCATACGGCCCGAAACGCCGGGGGTCCACGCCCATCATGTCGATGGTCGACTCGCCCTCGACAATCCACTCGGCAAGCTGCCAGCCCGCGCCGCCGGCGGCCGTCACGCCAAAGCTGTGCCCTTCGTTGAGCCAGAAGTTCTTCAGATCCCAGGCCGGACCGATGATCGGCGAACCGTCCGGCGTATAACAGATCGCGCCGTTGTAAACCTGCTTGATGCCGGCCTCGCCGAACGCGGGCACACGGTTGATCGCCGCCTCGATATGCGGCTCCAGACGGTCAAGGTCTTCCTGGAACAGCTCGTATTCGGAGTCCGCGCTCGGACTGTCGACGTAACAGCACGGCGCGCCGACCTCATAGGGGCCCAGCAGCAGGCCGCGGTTCTCCTCGCGCATGTAGTAGGACGCATCGGATTCGCGCAGAACACCCATCTCCGGCAACCCTTGGGCGTGGCGTTCCACGATCTCGGGATGCGGCTCGGTCACGATATACTGGTGCTCGACCGGAATGACCGGAATGTCGAGACCGACCATCTGGCCGGTCTGGCGTACGAAGTTGCCAGTCGCGGAAACAACATGCTCGCAGGTGATCTCGCCCTTGTCGGTCTTCACCACCCACTCGAGATTGGGCTTCTGCTCGATGCCGATGACGGCCGTATTGCGGTAGATCTCCGCCCCGCCGTCACGCGCACCCTTGGCGAAGGCCTGGGTCAGGTCCGCCGGCTGCACATAGCCGTCTTCGGGATGCTGGATCGCACCGAGCAGGCCTTCCGTGTTGCACAGCGGCCAGATTTCCTTGACCTCGTCAGGCGTGAGGAACCGGACGTCAACGCCAATCGTCTTGGCGACACCGGCATAGTACTTGTACTCGTCCATGCGGTCGGGCGTATTGGCGAGCCGGATGTTGGAAACGGTCTTGAGGCCGACGTTCAGGCCGGTCTCTTCTTCAAGCTTCCCGTAAAGCGCGACCGAGTACTTGTGAATCTGACCAACACTGTAGCTCATGTTGAACAGCGGCAGCAGACCGGCTGCATGCCACGTCGACCCGGATGTCAGTTCCTTGCGTTCGATCAGAACGACGTCGGACCAGCCCTTTTTGACAAGATGATAGAGCGTGCCGACGCCGACGACGCCACCACCGATCACCACTGCGCGTGCTTGGGTTTTCATCGCTGAACCCTCCCTGGGGAAGCCTTCTGGTTGGCGCTCAAAATAACGACTTTACCGTCAGCCTCGGCCAGATTTCCGACGCTTGTGGGCAAATTCCGACAACCGGACCGTCAAGTTGCGGCCAGCAGCTTCGCTCCGGCAAGGCCCGAAAGTACGAATTGAACGGCAAGCGCGCCCAGAATGATCCCGAACAGGCGGGTCACCACGGTCGTAAAGGTCGGCCCGGTCAGCTTCTCGAACCGTCCGGCCAGGAGGAACAGCACAAAGGTGATGGCAACCACGGAGAGCATCACGGCGACGATCGCGCCCTGCGCCAGGTAGTTGCCCTGATTGGCACTCATGAGAAGAATGATCGATGCGATCGAGCCGGGACCGGCGATAAGCGGGATCGCCAGTGGAAAGACGGCCACCTCGTCCGCAGGGTTGGAACCGCCGTCATCGGAATGCGCCGCGTCCGCATTCCTGGACCGGCGCTCCGTGCGTTTCTCGAACAGCATCTCGACCGCGATGAGAAACAGCATCAGTCCGCCGGCAATCCTGAACGCCGGCATGCCGATACCCAGGAACCCGAGCACTTTTTCCCCCAGCAGGGCGAACACCGCGAGCACGCAGACCGCAACCATGCAACTCCGCACGGCGACCGCGCGGCGCTGCCGGTCGGTGGCGCCCGCGGTCAGGCCCAGAAACAGGGGCATGAGCCCCAGCGGATCAATGATGACAAACAGCGTCGCGAATGCCGGAATCACTACATTCGTGAGCAGCGCTGCGTCCATCTAGAACGGTCCGTCCTGGCCGCCGACGGCGAAGTCGCGGCGCGCCGAGCGTATGGTCACGGAATAGCCGGCCATGACGTCGATCAGCGTGATGACGGTGATCAGGAAGAAGGTCGAGGTGGCGGCCGCCTGAACGACGAGGAATTCCACCAGGCAGCCGATGAACAGCAGCGTGGAAAGCAGGTGATCGATGATCGATCCGGCGCCGGTCCGGGTCGACTTCAGGATTTCGATGAACAGCAGGCCCAGGGCCAGAACGATGAGGACATCCGAAAGAGTCAGCGTCCAGAACGCCCCTGAAATCATGCTCTGGGAAAACACGACGGTATCGAGCGATCCGCCCCCGGAAAAGATCACGACGTTGTAGACGATGACGACAATGATCAGCAGGGGGAAATTCAGAAGCATCATGGCTGTTCTTCTCCGTGTTCGACCGCAGCCCCGTGGCGGCATTTAACAACAGGATCGTCGACCCTGGAATCGAAAAGGCGGCGCCGGATCACTCCGCACCGCCCCTCAGCACGTCAAAACCGTTTCGGTTTCAAACGTAATGTCTAGTAGTCGTCCTTCGGCTCAAGAACCTGCCGGCCACGATACATACCGCTCTTCAGATCGATATGGTGCGGACGGTGAAGTTCGCCGGATTCCTTGTTTTCCACATAGGCCGGCTGCTTGAGCGCGTCGGTCGAACGACGATGGCCGCGCTTCGAGCGCGACACTTTTTTCATCGGCACTGCCATGGCGCAAACTCCAAGATTTAAAGGGTGCGAACGCGGCGCGGCTTCATGCGCCCCGACTGCGCTCTTCTTCAAGCTGGCCGGACTTATACTGGTTTGCTCGGAGGTCTGCAATAGCCGAAGATATCGACTTCAGCGACAGCTTTCTCCGGCCTACCGGATGCGGCGCAACAGGCCGGCATTCGGAAAACATGTCGGCTTTTGACCGTTGGACATCTGCCACTCGCCAATGGCGACACGGGTCCTGAAGCCGACAAGCCCGTCTGCCCCGCCGACATTCACGCCTCTGCGTTCCAGCCGCTGCTGCATCGCCTGAACATCCCGCCGGGAAAAGCCCTTCACCGCAGACCAGGATCCGACGAACCGCCGGTTGGCCCCGTACCGGTCAGCCAGATGACCGATGAAGAGGGCGTACAGGTCCGATTCATTGAATTTCTTGAGGACGTAGAAGTTCTCGGTCGCGATATAGGCCGGGCCGGCCCTGCCGGCCGGCATGAGCAAGTAGCCCTTCTTTCCGGTCTCGGCGCTCGGGAATGGCCTCCCGCTCACACGTTTCACGCCTGACCGGACCCAGTCGCTGATCAGCGCGCCCTTGTCCGGCCCTTCAAGCGCACAGGATACATTGTCCGGAATACGGCTTTCAAAGCCCCAGTCCCTTCCCGGTTGCCACCCGTGCGCGCGCAGGTAATTCGCGATCGAGGCCAGCGTATCCGGCACGGACCGCCAGATATCCCGACGGCCGTCGCCGTCGAAGTCGACCGCATATTGCAGGAACTTCGAGGGTAGGAATTGCGGCTGCCCGAGCGCCCCGAAACGCGAACTCTTGAGGCGTGACAAAGGTATGTGGCCGTCCTGAACGACACGGAGCACAGCCAGCAGTTCCGGTCGAAAGAGTCCCTTGCGCCGTCCCATGAATGCTTCTGTCGCAAGGACCCGAACCGCGTTGTGAGGTGTGCGGGCGCGTCCGTAGCCGGACTCCCTTCCCCAGATGGCAACAACGATCCGTCGCGGAACCCCGTACTTGCGCTCTATCGCGCTCAGGGTATCACGCCACTTATTGAGCCTCTGACGCCCCAGCTTGACCAGCGTATTCAGGCTGCCTTCATTGAAATAGCGCCCGGGACTCCTGAATTCGGCTTGCGAATAAACGCGCGGCGGCCTTTTCGGAGCCCCGGGAGGCGAAAGATCCGGCAGTGACCAGTCGAGCGAAACGCCGGACAGGGCAGCCTCGAATGTCCTGCGCGTCACGCCCGCGGCGCGGGCTTCAGGCCAGATGTTGTCCGCGAGCCAGCGCCGGAACTGTTTTTCCACCGATTTCCGGTCAACCTGTTGCGCCACGGCGGGAGTGGTCGCACCGAGCGTGCCGAAAGACCCCACAGTCAGGGCGAATATGGAAAGCAGCAGGAATTTGACGGGTCTCAATTGATCTCACTCCCCAGCAAAGGCGTTCTTGCGGCCGCGAAGATAACATGGCGCCCCGGCTTGGGATGCCCTTTTGCATGTTCACTAAATTGGGCCTTTCCGCTTGCCGCACAGGCCCAATGCCCGCTAGGGTTGCGGCGGAGAGAGTTCAACCGAATGCCTAAACATCAATAAGGACGTGGCATTCGGCATGAGGGGCGGTAGGCAGGGATGGCTATGGCGGAACCGGCAGCGTCTGCGGAACCAAGTGCGTTGCGCGTTGAAGACCTACACAAGAGCTTCGGGAATCTGGAGGTTTTGAAGGGAATCTCGCTCGAAGCCATGCAGGGTGACGTGATCTCCATGATCGGTTCATCCGGATCGGGCAAGAGCACATTCCTGCGCTGCATCAACCTCCTCGAAATTCCGGACAGCGGCTCGATCGCGGTTCATGGAGAACAGATACAGCTCGTCAAGAATTCTTCCGGTGAAACAGTCCCGGGGGACCGCCGGCAGGTCGAACGAATTCGGTCCCGGCTCGGCATGGTATTCCAGAATTTCAACCTCTGGACTCACATGACCATCCTTCAGAACATCATCGAGGCGCCGACGCAGGTGCTTGGCATCTCTAAGGCGGAAGCCACGGAAACCGCGACGAGGCTGCTGGAAAAGGTGGGCATCGGCGACAAGGCGTCGAGCTATCCGGCTCACCTGTCGGGCGGCCAGCAGCAGCGCGCGGCCATTGCCCGCGCACTGGCCGTTGACCCTGAAGTGATGTTGTTCGACGAACCGACGTCGGCGCTCGATCCGGAACTCGTCGGCGAAGTCCTGCGGGTCATGCGCGATCTCGCCGATGAAGGTCGCACGATGGTCGTGGTCACCCATGAAATGGGCTTCGCCCGCGAGGTCTCGAACCGGGTGGTATTCCTGCATGAGGGCCGGATCGAAGAGGACGGTTCGCCGGCAAAGGTGTTCGACAATCCGAGTTCGGAACGGTTTAAGCAATTTTTGGCCGCAAATCTCTGAAGGATACGAATCCTTCTGTCAATCGCCGCAGTGGCCAATTATCTGCCCGGCTTGTATGGGCAAAAGAGGGAGTAACAAAACGTGAAAACGCTTACCAAGATATTTGCTGCCACTATGATCGTGGCCGCATCCGTTTCATTGGCGACCGCCAAGGAATGGAAAAAGATCAGGATCGGCGTCGAGGGTGCCTATCCGCCCTTCAGCGAGACCACGCCGGAAGGTGAGATGAAGGGTTTCGACATCGATATCGCCAACGCCCTGTGCGCCGAGCTCAAGGCTGAATGCACGCTCGTCAAGCAGGATTGGGATGGCATCATCCCGGCACTTCTCGCCAGGAAGTACGATGCGATCATCGCGTCGATGTCGATCACGGAAGAGCGCAAGAAAAAGGTCGATTTCACCAACAAGTACTACCAGAGCCCTGCAAAGTTCGCCCGCAAGAAGGGGTCCGGTATCGAGATCACGAAAGAAGGCCTCAAGGGCAAGACCGTCGGTGTACAGCGTGCGACCACGCACGATACGTTCGTCACCGCCGAGTTCCCGGATGCCAACATCAAGCGTTACGGTACGCAGGACGAAGCCTATCTGGACGCGACCGCCGGCAGGCTCGACGCCCTGCTCGCCGATTCCGAAGCGCTTTCGAGCGGCTTCCTGAAAACCGACAAGGGTGGTGACTGGGAATTCGTGGGCCCGAACTACACCGACAAGAAGTACTTCGGTGAGGGCGCGGGCATCGCCATACGCAAGAAGGACGGCGATCTGAAGAAGAAGCTGAATGACGCCATCTCCAATATCCTGAAGAACGGCACCTACAAGAAGCTTCAGGACAAATACTTCGACTACAACATCTACGGCAGCGCCTACGGCTCGTAGACTGACGTGACTGCGCCGCGGCCAGGCAGTTTGCTCCGGGCCGCGGCGTCTTCTTACCGGCAGCACGCCTCGGGGAATTCGGCATGCTGCGGCGGTGAACAGCGGGGGAGATGAATTTGATCAACCTCTACGGCTATGAATGGACTCTCGTCGCCGGAACCTGGGTGACCATCAAGGTCGCGACACTGTCGCTAATCGTAGCCGCGATTCTGGGCATGTTGACCGCGATGGCCAAGCTGTCCAAATCGAAGCCGCTCCAGGCCATCGCCGGAACCTACACCACCATCATCCGCGGGGTCCCGGACCTCGTCCTCATGCTGTTGATCTTCTTTGGCCTTCAGGTCGCGGTTAACAACATTGCGGAAGCGGTCGGCTACGAGGACTACATCGACGTCGATCCGTTCACGAGCGGCGTGGCGACAATCGGATTCATTTTCGGCGCCTATATGGGTGAAACGTTCCGCGGTGCCATACTCGCCGTGCCCGAAGGTCAGCTTGAGTGCGCCCGCGCTTTTGGCATGACGCCCTGGAAGGTGACCTACCGCATACTTTTCCCGCAAATGGTGCGTTACGCCCTGCCGAGCTTCGGCAATAACTGGCTTGTTCTGCTCAAGTCGACCGCACTCGTCTCGATCATCGGACTTGAAGACGTCGTCCGGATGGCCGGCCTCGCCGCCGGCGCGACGCGCGACAGCTTCAGCTTCTATCTGGCCACAGGCATCATCTATCTGGCGCTGACAAGCGTATCGACCATTTTGCTGCAATGGGCCGAGGCCCGTGCCAACGTCGGCGTGAGGAAGACCTGAGCCATGGATTTCAGCGTCATCATCGACAATCTGGGACTCTACGGTGAAGGCATCGTCACAACAGCCTATCTTGTGACCCTGTCGCTTGTCGTCGGCCTCATCATGGCCGTCCCGTTGGCAATCCTTCATACGTCGCGCAATCCCGCCATCTACTGGCCGGTCTGGCTCTATGTATACGTGTTCCGCGGTACGCCACTGCTGATTCAGCTTTTCCTGATCTACTACGGAGCCTCACAATTCGAGGCCGTCCGGGAGAGCTTCCTCTGGCCGGTTCTGAAGAGCCCCACCTGGTGTGCGCTCATCGCCTTCTCGCTGAACACGGCCGCCTACACCACGGAAATGCTGCGCGGCGCGATCGAAACCACCCCGCACGGCGAGGTTGAGGCCGCACGCGCATTCGGCATGTCCCGTCAGAAGATCATGCGGCGTATCATCCTTCCGGGTGCGTTCAGGCGGGCGCTGCCGGCCTACGGCAACGAAGTCATCTTCATGCTTCATGGCAGCGCCATCGCGAGTGTGATCACAATTGTCGATCTTCTGGGCGCCGCGCGGATCGTCAACTCCCGCTACTACACGCCCTACGAGGCCTTCCTGGCCGCCGGCGCGGTCTATCTGGTGATGACGTTCGCGATCGTCTTCCTGTTCAAGAAGATCGAATTCCGGATGTTTGCTCACCTGCGCCGCCCGACAAACTGACAAACGGCAGAGATTCAGAGCTTGCCGAGACAGGACATGTACGGCCGGATCCCGCGCATCCGTGCAAGCACCTTCTGTGCAATTGCTCTCGTTTGAGGTCCCGGCCGGCCTGCGCGACGTTGTATCGGGCTTGGTAGCGCCGCAGCCAGAAGCGCCGCCTCGCCGCCATTGAGCCTGGCTGCCGATTTACCGAAATGCCGGCGTGCGGCCGCCTCGGCACCGTACACACCCGGCCCCCATTCAACGATGTTCAGATAGATCTCCAGGAGACGTCGTTTCGACCAGACTGCATCGGCGACATAGGCCAGCGGGATCTCAAAAGCCTTGCGGATGTAGCTACGCGACGGCCACAGAAACAGGTTCTTCACGGTCTGCATGGCGATGGTACTGGCGCCGCGTGGCGTCCCGTTCCCGTCTTCGACGATATCTTCGATGACAAGTGAAACAGCATCCCAGTCAACGCCGTGATGAGCGCAAAAGCGGTTGTCTTCCGACGCAATCACCGCCCGCGGCAGCGCTGCGGAGATTTCGTCAAGAGAGACCCATCGATAGTCGATGCTTTGGCCCTCGACCGCCCGCCAGATCATCAAGTTACTCACTGGAGGCGGCACGAACCTGTACAGGACGATCGCGAATAGGATGACGCATATGATCGCCCCGGTGGCCAACGCTCCAATGCGGAGGAACCGTTTCAGGGCCTTCCCGAGGCCACTCCGCATAAAGCGGCGTGAACTGCGCGCTGTCGCCATGACTGATTGTTGCAACTTCCGGCTTTTTCTATCGCGTCTGCATATAGCCACATTAATGACGGCGACGAACAGCGCCGATATTGATATACAGGGAGACAGGCACACACCCAATACTTGCGTTGCCACGATGTGGAGTTCAGTTTGACAATTGGTTTTGAGCAGAAGTTGCGTGATATCGCATCGCGCATCGAGGCCCTGCTTGACGAGTTGCTGTCCGACAAGGACGCCCGCGCACCGCGCGTCATTTCAGCCATGCGCTATGCGGCACTTGGTGGTGGAAAGCGGATCCGGCCGTTCTTTGTCACCGAATGCGCGCGTCTTGCCGATGCCGACCCGACCAGCGCGCTGCGCACCGCAGCAGCGCTGGAGTGCATACACTGTTATTCGCTCGTCCATGACGACCTGCCCGCCATGGACGATGACGACCTGAGGCGAGGCAGGCCGACGACCCATGTGGCCTTCGATGAGGCAACAGCAATCCTCGCAGGTGACGGACTGCTGACGCTTGCCTTCGAGATCCTGACGTCGCCGGAAACGCATCCGAATCCGGAAGTGCGCGTGGAACTGATCCGTGAACTGGCGCTCGCCGCGGGCGCCAACGGTATGGTTGGCGGTCAGATGCTCGATCTCGAAATGGAGAAGTCGGCGCGCGAAACCGATGACGTGATCGCCATGCAGCGGCTCAAAACCGGCATGCTGATCGAATATGCCTGCCGTGCAGGAGCAATCCTGGGCGGTGCGAATGGCGAAGTGAGAAGTGCATTGAGCGAGTTTGCCGCGAATATCGGCCTGGCGTTCCAGTTTGCCGACGATCTGCTCGACGCGGAAGGCAGCGCTGATGATCTCGGCAAGCGTGCCGGCAAGGATGCGGACGCCGGCAAGGCCACCTTCGTCGGCCTGCTGGGCGTCAGCGGCGCGCGGGACAGGGCAAATTCGCTGATCGATGCCGCAATCCAGTCGCTCGACATGTTCGACGAACGCGCCGACATCCTTAGGGAAGCCGCGACCTACGTTGTCGAACGACGGGCGTAGATCACACTGCTGAGCAGGCTAGCCGCGACCGTACCGGTTCTCGATATAGTCCTCGACGATGGACTTGAACTGCTCGGCAATGTCCTCGCCGCGCAGCGTCATCGCCTTCTCCCCATCGATGAAAACGGGTGCAGCGGGCATTTCGCCGGTCCCCGGCAGGCTGATACCGATATCCGCATGCTTGCTCTCGCCCGGCCCATTGACGATGCAGCCCATGACCGCAAGTTCCAGCGACTCGAAACCCGTATAGCGCTCCTTCCAGACCGGCATCCGCTCCCGGATATGCCCCTGGATCTCCTGTGCCAGTTCCTGGAACACGGTCGACGTTGTTCGGCCGCAGCCGGGGCACGCGGCGACAACGGGCATGAATGAACGCAGGCCCATCGACTGCAGCATCTCCTGTGCGACGATCACTTCCTGGGTCCGGTCACCGCCGGGTTCAGGCGTCAGAGACACCCGGATCGTATCGCCGATCCCCTGCTGCAGAAGCACGGCCATGCCGGCGGTCGACGCCACGATGCCTTTGGAACCCATTCCGGCTTCCGTCAGCCCGAGATGCAGTGCATGGTCGCTGCGGGCAGCGAGCGCGGTGTAAACCGCGATGAGATCCTGGACCTTGCTGACCTTTGCCGACAGGACGATCTTGTCGCGCCCCATTCCCAGTTCCTCGGCCCGTTCGGCACTCAGCAATGCAGACTGTACAATTGCCTCATGCGTGACCTCGGCCGCCGTCTTCGGATTGGCGGCAGTGGCGTTTTCGTCCATCAGCTTGGTCAGCAGATCCTGGTCGAGGCTGCCCCAATTGACGCCGATGCGCACCGGCCGATCATATTGCAACGCCACCTCGATCATGGTGGCGAACTGGGTATCGCGCTTTTCCTTGAAACCGACATTGCCCGGATTGATCCGGTATTTCGCCAGCGCCTCTGCACAGGCCGGATGGTCCTTCAGCAGCTTGTGACCGATATAATGGAAGTCACCGACCAGAGGCACGCCAACGCCTTCTGCATCGAGCCGCTCGCGGATATGCGGTACGGCTGCAGCAGCCTCGGGACGGTCCACGGTAATGCGTACAAGCTCAGAGCCGGCCCGGGCCAGGGCAGCGACCTGTTTGGCCGTTGCGTCCACGTCGGCTGTATCCGTGTTCGTCATGGATTGCACGACGATCGGCGCATCCCCGCCGACCACGACGCCGCCGATATCAACCGCAACCGATTTTCGCCGTACCACGCTCATGCAATTCGTCCCGATGCGTCGATTGACCTATGCCTATAGATAGGTCTCGCGCCGGGCCGTCAACCGCTGAATACCGGTCTGATGAACACGCTCAGGCGGCGTTCTGCCGCCACGCTGTCGGATGGAAGAGGATACGTCGCTGCGAGGTCGGCGATCAGGCCGTCGCCGCCAGAGATTGCCGGGTATCGCTCTCTGTCGCCAGTTCGCCGGTCAGGAAACGGGCGATTTCCTTCATGCCCCCGGATTCAATTCCGGCTGTCTCTTCGGCGCCGGCATTGTAGTTGGTGTTTGTGTTGACGTCATAGACAACGGGAACGCCATCCGGGCGTCTGATGAATTCGACACCGGCGACCTCGATGCTGTTGGCGGCAAGAAAGGCTTCAAGCTGCTCGATCAGCGGATCTTCGAACCCTTCGGCGATTTCAAAGCGCGGACCTGCCTCGACAGGCGCTGCCTCCACTTCATTCGACTCAGCCGGGCAGAAGTCCGCAAAATCCACATTGCAGGCATCCGCCGGGCACAGTTCGAAACTGCCTCCTGAGAACACCTTCACGGCGTAAACAAACTTGCCGCCGACAAACTCCGCCCGCGTGATGAAGTCGTCGGTCGTCTCGATCTGGTCCTGGATCAGCCAGACATCATCAACGGAATCCGGGAACTGGCCTCCAGCAAGAGCTGCCTCCAGGTCTTCGGCAGAGTCGAACAGCTGAACGCCGAGGCCCTTGCCACCCTGGTTCGGTTTGACGAAGAATGGTGTCGTGCCGAATTCGCGCGCCGCCTCTACGATCCTGTCCCGACCGACGGCGACAATCGTCCGCGGCGTGGTAATCCCGAACCGGTCAAGCAGCACCTGCTGGGCTGCCTTCGAGAATTCCAGGCTCAGCACGCTCGAGCCGTTGATCACGCGCCGGCCATACGCCTCAAGCCAGCGCAGGACGATATCCGTGCTCTGGTTCGAGTGATAATGCCCGCGCGTGTAGTTGGACGCGCTCATGCGGTTGAAAAAGACGCCCTCCGGCGGCGCTTCGGCGAGGTTCACCGTGGTCTTGTCCAGAAGCCATTCCTCGTACGGCGTGCCCAGGTCCTCGAATCCGTTGCGCAGTGGCGGCAGCCACTCGCTGTTCTCGTGAATGACGTAGACTTTCGCTTGACCGGTCATGACTCTGCCACCTGCTGGAACCACTATTTGTGATTGTTTGATATAACGAACATTTCGTTCTTTTACAAGGAACGTTCTGATTAACAAACGCGTGATACCGGCGCCTAACCTTGGGCGGGCGGTCCGGACTCCCGGTCCCGAATTCGCCGACACTTCAATTTTTTCAATGCATCGAACGACTGGAATACGCCTATACTCGCCGCTCGCAGAACATCAGGGAGGCGGAAAGCCATGACAATCAGGAGAATCGATATCGGAGACCGCATGAGCCAGGCCGTGGTGCATGGTGACACGGTCTATACCGCGGGCCAGGTGGCACAACGCGCACCCGGTGCATCGGTGACCGACCAGACCAAGGACATTCTGGCGCGTATCGACGAACTGCTCGCGGAAGCGGGAAGCGACAAGTCGAAGCTGCTCTCGGCAACGATCTGGCTGACCAGCATGGACGACTTCGCCGAAATGAACGCGATCTGGGACGCCTGGGTGTCACCCGGCAACACGCCTGCCCGCGCATGCGTTGAGTCGCGCCTCGCAGCCCCGCAGTTCACTGTCGAGATCGGCGTCATCGCCGCGATCTAGAGCGTGAATCCAATGAAGGCACTGGTTCTCGGTGGCGGCATCATCGGCGTAACGACCGCCTACGAGCTCCTGCGCGATGGCTGGGAGGTGACCGTGCTCGAGAAACTCGACGCACCGGCCATGTTCACCAGTCACGCCAATGCGGGACTTGTGGCGCCAGGCCACGCCTACGCGTGGTCATCGCCTGCCGCCCCGGGAATCCTGCTGCGTTCGCTGTGGCGCAACGATCAGGCCCTCAGGTTCCGGCCCAATCTCGATCCGGCGCTCTGGCGCTGGATGTGGAAGTTCTGGGGCCAGTGCACGGCAGAACGGGCGGCCGCCAACACGATCCACAAGGTCGGCCTGTGCCTTTATTCGCAGTCCCGGCTTCAGACGGTCGTTGGCGAGACGAACGTCGAGTATGACGGGCGCGACGGCGGGCTGCTCTACTTCTATCGTTCCCGGGAGTCGTTCGACCGTGGTGCCGGCCGCTCCGGCCTCCTCACCGACAACGGCATCAACCTTGAGATCCTTGACGCGGACGGTGCGGCGCGCATCGATCCGGCCCTGGAGCCGGTCAAGGACCAGATCGCGGGCTCGCTTTACGCCCCCGATGACGAGAGCGGCGATGCCCGATTGTTCACGCAACAACTCGCGAGGAAATGCGAGGAGATGGGTGCGACATTCAAATTCGAGACAACTGTGACCGGATTTAAAACGGACGGCGACCAGGTCACCGCCGTTGTCACGGACCAAGGCGAGGAAACCGCCGATGCCATCGTGCTGTCGCTGGGCGTCTACAGCCCGCATCTGGCGCGTCAGTTGGGTGTCGAACTGCCGATCTACCCGGTCAAGGGCTATTCGGTGACGGTCCCTGTCGCCGGGCGCAATAATCCGCCCGCCATTGGCGGTGTCGACGAGGATAACCTCGTCGCCTACTGCCCGATGGGCGATCGGCTGCGCATCACGGCGACGGCGGAGTTTGCCGGTTACGACACGTCCCACAAGCCTTCCGACTTCAGCTACATGCTGAAGGTGGCGGAAGCCCTGTTCCCGAACGGCGGCGATTTTTCGTCACCCACGTATTGGGCGGGTCTGCGTCCGATGACGCCCGAGGGCACCCCCATCTATGGCCGGGCAAAATATCGCAATCTGTGGTTCAATACGGGCCAGGGGCATATGGGCTGGACCATGTCCTGCGGGTCGGCGCGCATCGTCGCGGATTTGATGGCGGACAAGACGCCGGAGATCGACCTGACGGGCATGCTGCTGGCAGCCTGACGGAACCAAGAGGGAGGACGGCATGAGCGATACCGCACTCGAGACTACCGAAGCCGGTCCTATCACCCGTTACCATCTGCCGTTCGACACCGATGGCGGCATTGCCAGCCGCGCGTCGATCGGCGTCATCGTTCTGGCCAGCGATTACACGATCGAGCACGAGTTCCGCGTGCTTATGGATATGCCGGGCGTGGCATTCTACCACAGCCGAATTGCCATGGACGCGCAGGTCACGCCGGAGACCCTCGCGGCAATGGAAGCGCGCATACCGGCCTGCACAGAGGTTATCCTGCCGTCGACCGATCTCGATGTCATGGCCTTCGGCTGCACTTCCGCCTCGATGGTGATCGGGGAAGAGGGCGTGTTTGAACAGATCCGGTCCGTACGTCCGGGTGTCGCCTGCACCACCCCGATCACGGCGGCCTTCGCTGCGTTCGATGCATTCGAAGCGAAGCGGATTGCGGTGCTCACGCCCTACCGCGATGACGTCAATCAGGTGGTGCGCAGCTACATCGAGGGCAAAGGCTACGACGTTGCCGTCATGGGCTCGTTCAACGAGGAATGGGACCCGACGGTGGCACGCATCACGCCAGACTCGCTGATCAGCGCATCCAAGGAAATTGCAGGGCTCGCCGAAATCGATGCGGTCTTCGTGTCCTGCACCAGTCTGAGGCTCGCCGAGTGTGCCAGGGCCATCGAGGACGAGATCGGCATTCCCGTCACCTCGTCGAACCACGCCATGGCCTGGCACTGCCTGAGGCTCGCAGGCGTCGACGACAAGCGCCCGGAATTCGGGAGGCTATTCTCACTCTGAACCGTTGCCGGCTGGGGGATTTGTATGGCTGGGACCCCGACGCCCGAAACTCAGAGCCCGCAATTCGCGGGCAGGACGAAACGCAGGGTGCTGGGTGTCATCTGCGGTATCCTGACCGTGCTGACATTTGCCTTCGTGCTTCTGGCGCAGGAAGCCGCCGGCGATTTTGCCACCATCGCCAACTGGCTGCCCGCCCTCACCTTTCTCGCTCTCGTCATCGTCTTTCCGATGTATCTGAACGCGACCTCCATGTCGGGCGAGGAGGCGCTTGCCAACGACAGCCGGCCGCCGATCATCTACCTGCGGTCCTTCACTGACGATGATTCCGGCGAAGTGGCCGAACAGGCGCTGCAGTCTGTTGTGAGCGACAGCGGTCCGTTTGTCGCGATCGGACGTCCCGGCGATCCGGTTCCGCGCGTGTTTGCCGCCTCGCGCTTTTACCTCGATCATGACAACTGGCAACAGTCGGTGACGGACCTGCTCAACCGGGCGTCACTGGTATTCCTGCGCATCGGCGCAACCGAGGGCCTGCACTGGGAATTGGGGCAATGTATCCAGCTGCTCCATCCCTATCGCCTCGTCCTGCTCGTGCCGAATGACAGGCCGGCCTACGAGCATTTCGCAGCCACCGCCGCCTCATCCGGCCTGAACATCAGGATGCCCGACCTGCCCCGCGGTTTTGAGAGCAAGAACAAAGCCGGCGATCTTGCGGGGCTGGTTCATTTCGACGAGAACTGGACAGGCGCGCTGCAGCAGTTCGACCGCCACTGGCTCAAGGGGACGGTCAATGCGACCCTGTCGAACAGATATCGTGAACGGTTGCAGGCCGCGCTCCAGACAACGGCACAACGGCTGGGCCTCGCAATTGAACCGCCCCGGACCAATTTCGGGCTGCTTGCAATTCCGCTTCTCATCGTCGTTTCGGTGATCGCCCTCACTGTTGCACTGATACTCCAGCAGCAGGACTTTTGATCCAGGTCAACGACCCGAACCGCCGACCCCCTATCATTCTCTGATCCAAGTATCCGTCATCGATGGGAGGCGTTTGATGGCTATTCACCCGACACACCGGTCCTGGTTCGATCAGATTTTCCGCAATGCCATGCTGATCGACGAGATGATGGAACAGCTCAATATCGATCCGGCATCAGCAGCCGTACTCGAAAACAAGAAGACCTTTATCGACGCACGCGACAATTGCACGTCATGCCCTGAGGTCGAAACCTGCAGGAACTGGCTCGACGCGTCGGAAGCCCTGCCGCTGCCGCCGGATTTCTGTCCCAATTCGGAGTACTTCGAAAAGCTTCTGGCCGGGGGCAAAGAACCGGGAGTCTCTGCGGCAGTCTGAACGGCTGTCCCGGACCGTCCGAACCGTATCATGCAGTCGACGGCAAACGGCCCGGACCTGCAGCAGGAGCGCGAGGCATTCCACCGGCTCCAGGCCAAATTGCCGGAAATGTTCAAGACGGTCTTTCCGGACCGCCTGCATCCTCGTACGGTCCTGATCGTTCCGAGTCTCACCCTGGACGCCGATGTGCTCTCGAAGATCGCCGGCGCCCACCATTATGAAGAGCGGATGCTGTGTCTGCTGCTTCTCCTGAGGATGCCGCGCACGCGGGTGATCTATGTCACGAGTGAGCACATATCCGAAGCAATCATCGACTATTTCCTGCATCTGCTGCCGGGCATTCCGCATCAACATGCGCGCGACCGCTTGACACTGCTGTCCTGCCACGACGCGTCGTCCCGTCCCCTCACGCAAAAGATCCTCGACCGCCCTCGCCTGCTCGGGCGTATCGCGGACGCACTGGGCGACCGGGCGCTCGCCCACATGGTCTGCTTCAACGTGTCCGCTCTCGAGCGGACTCTCGCGGTCCAACTCGGTATTCCGATCTACGGCTGCGATCCGGACCTTCTCGCGTTCGGATCGAAAAGCGGTGGCCGGGCGCTGTTTCGCAAAGCCGGCGTCCTGATGCCGGACGGATTTGAAGATCTGCGGGACGAACACGACGTCTCGGATGCACTGGCCGATCTCAAGCTTCGAAACCCAGGCCTGCGCAAGGCGGTGGTCAAACTCAACGAGGGCTTTTCGGGCGAGGGAAATGCCGTGTTTTCCTATGCGGACGCGCCGTCCGGCAGCGGCCTCAAGCGCTGGGTTCGCGAACGTATTCCCGAACTTGCGTTCGAGGCTGCGAGCATGACGTGGGATCTGTACCGCGAAAAAGTGCTGGAGATGGGCGGCATCGTCGAGGCTTTTGTCGAAGGAGACGACAAGCGCTCGCCGTCCGCCCAGTTCCGCGCAGATCCTTCCGGCGATCTGTCGGCCATCTCGACCCATGATCAGGTTCTCGGCGGCAATGCGGGCCAGGTTTTTCTGGGGTGCAGGTTTCCTGCAGACCGGGACTATCGCCTCGAAATCCAGTCAGAGGGCATGAAAGCCGCGGAGCTGCTGCGCGACCGGGGCGTCCTTGGCCGCTTCGGGGTGGATTTCATTTCGGTCCGCGAAGCCGGCACGTGGCGCCACTACGCGATCGAGATCAACCTGCGCAAGGGCGGCACCACCCACCCCTTCATTATGCTGCAGTTCCTGACCGACGGAGACTACGATCCGCACACGGGCATCTTCACCACGCCCGACGGCCGCGAACGGTTCTATTACGCATCCGATAATCTGGAATCCGGCAGCTATCGCGGGCTGACACCGGTCGACCTGATCGACATAGCGGTCAGGCACGGCATCCATTTCCATGGCGCCACCCAGCGCGGCGTGGTCTTCCATCTGATCGGCGCCCTGTCGGAGTTCGGCAAGCTCGGCACCGTCTGCGTTGGCGGCAGTCATGAGGAAGCCGAGCAGTTCTATCGCGACACCGTTGCGATCCTCGATCGTGAAGGGGCGAATTAGCCTCATTTCACGCCAGTTTCCGCTCGATCAGCGTCAATTCTGTAGCCGATTGACCGAAGTCAATTTCACACCCTTATGAATTCATTAGCGTCCCGTTCAGCAGGAGGGGAAATGACTGCATCAAGGCGATATTCGCGGCGGGGACTGTTTGCGGCGGTAGCAGGTTCGAGCGAACCCATAAGGCCTCCGTGGACCCTGCCCCTGGACCGTTTCGAGGACCTCTGCACCGGGTGCGATGGCTGCATTCGGGCCTGCCCGACCGGCATCCTGAAACGCGGGCGTGGCGGTCTGCCCTACGTCGATTTCTCGCAAGGTGAGTGCACGTTCTGCGGCCAGTGCCGCGAAGCCTGTCGGGATGACTGCTTCCTGTCCGATCGCGCCGCCGCACCATGGCACGTTCAAGCCGAAATTTCAGAGGCCTGCGTCGAACGCAAGGGCGTCAGCTGCCGCATGTGCCAGGACGTCTGTATGAGCGATGCCATCCGGGCCCGTCCCATGACGGGCGGCAGAGCGAATCTCTCCATCAACACCGAACTCTGTACCGGCTGCGGCGCCTGCGTGGTGCCGTGCCCTGTCGGTGCAGTGACCCTACAGAACCTGGAACAACAGGAGCTTGTCCCATGAATGTCTGCGGTCTTCTCATCCACATGCTGCCCGACAACACTGACCAGATACGGTCTGAACTCGCCGCACTTGAGGGTGTCGAGGTGCATGGCGACGCCGGCCCCGGTCGACTGATCGTGACCGTCGAGGACACCGACGATTCCCTTGCCATCGACACAGTATCGATCATCAGCCAGCTCGACGGCATCAGCTCCGTCGCGCTCGTCTATCACGAAATGGAGCCGGCCGAGGCCGCCTAGAACCGAAATTCGGGAGGATATGACATGACCGAGTTTTCACGCCGCGACATCATGAAAGCGAGCGCAGTTGCAGCAACTGCCGCCGCCGCGGGCGTTGCCGTACCGGGCACATCGGAGGCCCAGAAGAAGTCCGACATCAGGTGGGACAAGGGCGTTTGCCGCTTTTGCGGCACGGGCTGCGGCGTCCTGGTCGGTGTAAAGGGGGGCAAGGTTGTCGCCACTCAGGGTGATCCCGACGCGCCGGTCAACCGCGGCCTCAACTGCATCAAGGGCTATTTTCTCGCCAAGATCATGTACGGCAAGGACCGGCTCACCCAACCCCTGCTGCGCATGAAAGACGGCAAGTTTGACAAGAACGGGGAATTCACGCCGATCACCTGGGATCAGGCCTTCGCCATCATGGGTGAAAAGTGGAAGGCAGCCCTCAAGGAGCACGGACCGACCTCGGTCGGCATGTTCGGTTCGGGGCAATGGACGGTGTGGGAAGGCTATGCCGCTTCCAAATTGATGAAGGCCGGCTTCCGCTCCAACAACATCGACCCGAATGCCCGTCACTGCATGGCTTCTGCCGTGGGCGGGTTCATCCGCACATTCGGCATCGATGAGCCCATGGGCTGCTACGACGACCTTGAACATGCCGATGCATTCGTCCTCTGGGGCGCCAACATGGCAGAGATGCACCCGATCCTGTGGTCCAGGCTGACCGACCGCAGGCTGACGCATGAAGGCTGCGAGGTGCACGTGCTCTCGACGTTCGAGAACCGCTGCTTCGAGCTCGCCGACAGCGCGATGGTATTCACGCCGCAGACGGATCTGGCGATCCTCAACTACATCTGCAACCACATCATCCAGAGTGGCAAGGTCAACAAGGACTTCGTCGACAACCACGTCACCTTCAACCACACGGTGACCGACATCGGCTACGGACTGCGTCCCGACCATCCGCTCGAGAAGAACGCGAAGAACGCCAAGAAGGCCGGTGCCGCCAAGAAGATCAGCTTCGAAGAATTCGCAAAGGCCGTCGAGCCCTACACGCTCGAATATGTCGCCGAGCTGTCCGGTGTCGAACCCGCCAAGCTCAAGCGTCTGGCCGAGCTCTACGCCGATCCGGACAAGAAAGTCACGTCCTACTGGACCATGGGCTTCAACCAGCACACCCGCGGCACGTGGGTGAACAACCTGATGTATAACGTCCACCTGCTGGTCGGAAAGATCTCGGAACCCGGCAACGGTCCGTTCTCCCTGACCGGCCAGCCTTCGGCCTGCGGCACGGCCCGCGAAGTTGGAACCTTCGCGCACAGGCTTCCCGCCGATCTGGTCGTAATGAAGAAACCGCACCGCGATCTGACCGAGAAGATCTGGCAACTGCCTGAAGGCACCATTCCCGGCAAGGTCGGTTACCACGCCGTCCTCCAGAACCGCATGCTCAAGGACGGCAAGCTCAAGGTCTACTGGGTCCAGTGCACCAACAACATGCAGACCGCCCCCAACATGAACGAGGAGGGCTATCCCGGTTACCGCAATCCGGAGACGTTCATCGTTGTCTCCGATCCCTATCCGACCGTGACGGCTCTGGCCGCCGACCTCATCCTGCCAACGGCCATGTGGATGGAAAAGGAAGGGGCGTACGGCAACGCCGAACGGCGGACGCAGTTCTGGCGTCAACAGGTCCGGCCCCACGGCCAGGCCCGTTCCGACATGTGGCAGACAGTCGAGTTTTCCAAACAGTTCAAGGTCGAGGACGTCTGGCCGGAAGATCTGATCGCCAAGAAACCCGATTATCGCGGCAAGACCCTGTACGAAATCCTCTACGCCAACGGCACCGTCGACAAGTACCCGCTGAGCGAGATTCAGGAGGGCTTCGACAACGAGGAATCGCAGGCTTTCGGATATTACATTCAGAAAGGCCTGTTCGAGGAATACGCCCAGTTTGGGCGCGGCAAGGCCCACGATCTGGCGCCGTTCGATCTCTATCACAAGACGCGCGGCCTGCGCTGGCCGGTAGTCGGCAACAAGGAAACGCTCTGGCGTTTCCGGGAAGGCTACGACCCGTACGTCAAGGCCGGCGAACGGATGTCCTTCTATGGCCGGCCCGACAAGAAGGCCCGGATCATCTTCTGCCCCTACGATCCGCCGGCCGAAAGTCCGGACGAGGAATACAACCTCTGGCTCAGCACAGGACGCGTTCTCGAGCATTGGCACTCCGGATCAATGACACGTCGCGTTCAGGAACTGCACCGCTCGGTGCCGCACGCCGTTCTGTTCATGCATCCGGACGACGCGAGCGAGCGCGGCTTCCACCGCGGCGAGGCCGTCAAGGTCATCACCCGGCGCGGCGAAGTCGTGACCCGTGTCGAGACGCGCGGCCGCAACAAGCTGCCGAAGGGCATGGTTTTCATCCCGTTCTTCGACGAAGGCCAGCTGGTCAACAAGCTCACGCTTGATGCCACCTGCCCGATCTCAAAGGAAACCGACTTCAAGAAGTGCGCCTGCAAGGTCGAAAGGGCCTGACGGCGGCGGATTCCTGACGGAACAAGACAATGAATGACGCCGGGCACAGCAAGAAGACGAGCGAAAAGGGCTTTGATCCTGCCCGGCGTCGCGCTCTCAAGGAAGTCGCGGCAGTGGGGTGCGGAGCGGCACTTGCCGGAGGAGCCCTGGCCGCATTTGTGTCCCAGTCCCGGGCTTTGCCGACTCAGGCGTTGCGTCCGCCCGGAGCTCTGGGGGAAAAGGATTTTGCGTCCGCCTGCGTGCGCTGCGGACTGTGCGTGCGGGCCTGCCCCTATGACATCCTGAAGCTCGCTGAAATGGGTGACGGGCCGGCTGTCGGAACACCCTACTTCGTGGCACGCAACATCCCCTGCGAGATGTGCGAGGACATCCCGTGCGTCACGGCCTGCCCTACCGGCGCCCTCGACCCCGAACTCACGAACATTGAGGATTCCGAAATGGGCGTCGCGGTTCTGACCAGCCGCGAGACCTGCCTCAATCTCAAGGGTCTCCGGTGCGACGTGTGTTACCGGGTCTGCCCGTTGCTCGACAAGGCCATCACACTCGAGCGCAGCCATAATACCCGCACCCAACGTCACGCGGTTTTCGAGCCCGTGGTTCATGCCGACGCCTGCACGGGCTGCGGCAAGTGCGAGAAAGCCTGCGTGCTCGAAGAGGCTGCAATCAAGGTGCTGCCGATCTCGGTAGCGAAGACCGGTGCAGACGGTCACTACAGGTTCGGCTGGAAGGAAAAAGACAAGTCCGGCGGCGCACTCGTCCCCGATGTGATCGATCTGCCGGACCGGATGCCGGAGGCGGTGAAATGAGTACCACCCGCATCCCCGGCATTGAGGCACGCGGTCGCCATGGCTGGCTGTATGCCAACCGGTGGCTGATTGCCCGCCGCGCAACACAGCTTTCCTTCTTCGTCATATTCGCGACCGGCCCGTTGCTCGGTATCTGGATCACAAAGGGCACACTGGCGTCTTCGATGACCTTCGACATCCTGCCGCTGACAGATCCGCTGGTCTTCCTGCAAAGCCTTTTGGCCGGCCACATCCCGGCCGCGACAGCGATCACCGGTGCGGCCATCGTTCTTGCAGTCTACGCGCTGATCGGCGGTCGGCTTTACTGCTCCTGGGTCTGCCCGATTAATCCCGTCACGGACCTCGCGGCCTGGGCAAGGCGTCGGCTTGGTCTCGGCAAGGGCTGGACCGTGAACCGGTCCGCCAGACTGTGGTTCCTTGCAGCAATTCTCGGCATATCGGCCCTCACCGGCACGATCGCCTGGGAACTCGTGAACCCGATCACGACGGTGCATCGGCAACTGCTCTTCGGCCTGTCCTGGGGCGGGCTTACGATCGTCGCCATCTTCCTGTTCGACGCTTTCGTTGCGCCCCACGGCTGGTGCGGACACCTCTGCCCTGTCGGTGCATTCTACGGTCAGCTGAACAGACTGGCACTGGTCCGCTTCTCGGCGGCCGGGCGGGCACGATGTGACGACTGCATGGATTGTTATGCGGTGTGCCCGGAGCAGCACGTCATCAGTCCGGCTCTCAAGGGTGAGCGGTCGGGGAACGGCCCCATAATCCTGCACGCGGATTGCACGGCCTGCGGCCGTTGCGCGGACGTCTGTCCGGAGGATGTCTTCCGCTTCGCATTCAGGCCCGATCAACGCCTGGATCAACCGCATCCCGCTCCGGAAACACAGACACAGATTGGAACCGCCGATGAACCGAGGCCCCCTGCCTCTGCATCGGCAAGCTGAAAGTCAGGGAGGAAAAGCATGAAGGACTTGCTCGGTAAATGGCTCAGTATTCTGGTCATCCCCCTGCTCGGCGGATTGATCGTCATGGGTGGCGGATATGCCCAGGACGCCGCTGTCTCCGTTAAGGGTCTCGCCGGCGGCCAGGAAAAGCTGCCGCAATTGAACGCAGCACCGCAAAACACAAAACAGTCGACGCCGGCACGCGGCTTCGGCCGGACCTACAGGCAACAGCCTCCGCTGATTCCCCACAAGGTCAGCAACTACCAGATCACCACGTCGAACAACGCGTGCATGGGCTGCCACGACTGGCCGGGTCACGTTGAGGCCAAGGCACCCAAGGTGTCTGAGACGCATTATGTGGACCGGCAGGGCGCCCGTCTCGATCAGATTGCAGGCACCCGATACTTCTGCCTGCAGTGCCACGTCCCGCAGCAGGACGCGGAACCGCTTGTCGAGAACACGTTCGAGAACGCAGCGCAGGTCAAGTGAGCGAAACGGCACTTTGCCGCGCGGCGAACATCACCAGGACGACGGACCTCACGGGGAGGACAGCATGAACAGAAGCACCAACGATGAAACCGGTGAAACGCGGCGGGGTTTCTTCGGCAGGCTGTGGCACTGGTTTCGCACACCATCCGGAACGGTTGCTTTAGGCACTCTCCTGAGTTCCGGCGTCGTAGCCGGCGTCCTGTTCTGGGGCGGGTTTCACTGGGCGCTGGAGCTGACCAATACCGAGCGATTCTGCATCACCTGTCACGAAATGCGTGACAACGTCTACCAGGAGCTGAAGACAACCGTTCACTTCTCGAACCGGTCCGGCGTGCGCGCGACCTGTCCTGATTGCCATGTGCCGAAGGAATGGCAGCACAAGATCGTGCGTAAAATTCGCGCCTCGAACGAGCTTTACCACCACCTGCTGGGGAGCGTCGAGACCAAGGAGAAATTCGAAGCAAAGCGCTTAAAGATGGCCATGAGGGAATGGGCGCGCATGAAACGGACCGACAGCCGGGAATGCCGGAACTGCCACCAGTTCGAATTCATGGACTACGCCTCCCAGGAACCACGCGCGGCCGACTTCCACAAGGACGGCCTCACATCCGGCAAGACCTGCATTGACTGTCACCGCGGCATCGCTCACGCCCTGCCGCCCAATGCCGACGAAGCCTACAAGCAGGTCGTCGCGCATGTGGAGAAGCATCAGCGCGTCGGGCTCATGGATTATCTGAAGTCCCTGGCCCCCGCGGCGATCGCAGGCACAAAATCTGAGTAAGCAGAACGGTTGCGGGCGGGCGCAGGAGTGCCCGCCCGCAACTTTTTTGCGTCCTTTTCGGCCCGTCCGCGTCTTACAGGACAGAACCAACCGGAAAGGAGCATTTCCCATGCGTCTTCAACTCGCACTCAATGTCCGAAACATTGACGCGGCTGTCGCCTATTACAGCAAGCTGTTCGGCACGGAACCCCACAAACGTCGCGACGGATATGCCAACTTCGCCATCGACCAGCCGCCTCTGAAACTTGTGCTGTTCGAGAATGCCGCTGCGAAGGAACGGCTCAACCATCTCGGCGTCGAGGTTTTCGGACAGGATGTCGTTGAAAGCACTCTCCAGCGGCTGTCGCAGGAAGGCATCGTTGATGACGTCCAGCACGAGACGACCTGCTGCCACGCCACACAGGAGAAGATTTGGTCGCGGGAACCCGACGGTTTACGCTGGGAGTGGTACCGGATCATCGATGATGAGCCCGAAGCAAACAAGGACTCACTCGGCAAGACATGCTGCACCGGCGCCGGGATGACGGAGAATGTCGGCGCCGGGTAAAGGCGCTTATGCCATGACACAAGAGACCGGCACGACGCCGGGAACGCATTGGTCACAATTCGAGACGCGGCTGCGCGCCTACGTGCGCCGCCGTGTCGACCCCATGTGGGCTGACGACATAGTCGGCGACGTCATGCTGCGACTTGTGCAGCATCGGGAAAGCCTGGAAACCGCCGACAATCCGATGGCCTGGACCTTCCGCGTAGCCGCGAATGCCATAGCGGATCACCACCGGCGGCGCGCAACCGAATTCGAGACCCTGGCGCAGGCCAGATGGGAATTCGACACCGGCGGCAATGCGTCGCCAGATGAATCGAATTCCGCCAGCGCAGAAATCTCGCGTTGCCTGCTGCCGTTCATCGAGGCACTTCCGGAACGCTATCGGGATGCACTGATGCTGACGGAGATACAGGGCCTCACGCAGGCCGCGGCAGCGAAACGTCTGGGCCTCTCGCACTCCGGAATGAAATCCCGCATTCAGCGGGGACGCGCCAAGCTCAAACAGGCCCTCTTGCGCTGCTGCGCCATCGAGATCGACCGCCGCGGCGGTGTCATCGATTATGCCGCCCACGGTCAGCAATGCGGCTCGCGATGTGACAAACCGAAACCTCGGTAAGTAGCACGCAACCGGCATTGCCGCGCATGTTTCGCGCCGTCTCGGCGAAGTGGTAGCATTACACCGCTGACTTTCCCGTCTACTGAGGAAGCTTGCGATGTCCAAGATTGCCGCCCGCCTGAACGAACTAGGACTTCAACTGCCCAAACCGCTGAAGCTTCCCGAAGGCGTCAGCCTGCCGTTCCCCTGGGTCAGCGTCAGGGGCGACCGTGTGTTCGTTTCCGGCCATGCACCCCAGGAAGCGGACGGGTCGGTTGCCGGACCTTTCGGTCAAGTCGGAGGCGACGTTTCGCTCGAGGACGCTCAGCAGCTTGCCGGCAAGACCGCTCTTTCCATACTGGCAAGCCTACAGCGCGAACTGGGTGACCTGGATCGCATAACGGCATGGTGTCGCGTCTTCGGCATGGTCAATTCCGCGCCCGGTTTCGATCGCCATCCGATCGTCATCAACGGCTTCTCGGACGTGATCCTCGACGTCTTCGGACCCGAGGTCGGCCGCCATGCGCGATCCGCCGTGGGCCTCGCCGGCCTGCCGTTCGGCATTGCCGTCGAGATCGAGGCGGAGGTCCTGATCGCAGTGTGAAATGCGCGCTTCCAGTTTCTGAAAAAAGGACCGCTCAGGACTATGGATCGGATCGAGGCTTACAAACTATTGACGGAAGCGATGCAAAAAGCTGCCGATCAAGTTCGTTCCGGTGAGTTACCCGCCTCCGACGCAAAATTGAAATCGAGAACCACCGCTGCGACCGGGACTGACTATCAGTTGGAGCTGAAAGTGCAGCGACTGTCCGGGCAGAGGCTCGCCATCGAGGGTACAATTCACGACAACAGCCCCGTCCGATTTTCACTGCTTGAGGAACGCCTGGAGTTCAACCTGGATTGCAACGCGGATTGAGCCCAATCATGCCTGTGACGCTGAAGTATCGAGAATTCCATCCAGGATCCCTTCATTTGCCCGAAGGTATTTGAGGCTCTTATTCAGATAGGCCGCTGGACCCGGTTTGAGATAATCCAGAGCGACCTTTTCGGGTTCGCCCGTGACCAGTAGGAATACGGCAAGCGAGAATGCCCATTCTGCTTCGGTCAGATATCCCTGCCGGCGCGCCGCCCATCCCTGAGTCCCGCTGCCGATGTCGGAAAACTGTTCGAACTGGAATGCGCTGTTCTCTCCAAAAATGCCAAACCCGAAAAAGGTGACGGCAAGGTCAGTTGCGAATTCCTCACAGGCCTCCCCGCCCGGCGGCGGCTCGGGAATGGAAAGCAACAACGGATGGCAGATCTCGTGGGCAAGCGTCGCTATCAGTTCACCAGGCCGGTCGACGGCAGCCGGATCGTATGTAACGTGCAAATGGCCATCGTCGCCGACCTGGAACGTACCGGCCGGTGACAGCGGTGCGTTCTGAACAACCATGAGGTTGCCGACACGTGGATCGATCGCTTCATCCTGCGGGCTGAGGACGAACTGTTCCGGCGGCACGCCAAAACAGTCGGCGACTGACTTGAAGATACGTTGCGCGCGCGCATGACCTTCATGGTCGGTTGCCGGAAAGAACTCGGAGTTCGGCAGGACGAGACGGCGCTCGGAGAGAGGCCCCCAGCCGGCGAAGCTGTTCGCCAGCCATCGCCAGCACTCCAGCTGCCATTCCTCATCATCCCTGTCGATCGGCGACCGCGCACCCCAGAACATCTTCGAACCCAGCTCCCTGTTTCGAACACCCTCCGCAGCAGTCAAACATCGCAATCCTTTGGTAGACAGATCGAAGATGCTTCGCAACCGGCGATCGCTGAGGAAGAAAAGGTACAACTTTTCCTGAGCCCGTCTCGTTCCCTCCATAACGACGCGCAGATCAGCGGCCCTTGCCGATGACGAGACGCGTTTAAGCAAAAGTCTATGGAGGTTACTCAGATGACGACGATTTCAGAATTTGCGTTCCCCTTTGCGACCGCACACTTTGCCGGATTCGCCCCGGTTTTCCTGCAGGATCAGGAGACGCCGAAGACCGAGCCGAAAGACGACAAAAAGGGAAAGGACGCCAAGGACGGCGGCAAGGGCAAGAAGGACGCCAAGAAGACCAGAGAGCTGAGCGATTTCGAGCAGGAAGCGATCAAGCGGATCGCCAAGACCAGCCCTAAGCTTGCCGAGAAGCTCCGCAAAAAGCTGCCCGAAAAGCTGACCAAGGACGCACAGGAGAAATATATCCGCAAGAAGATCCGCGAGCTCAATGAAGACAGCGATCAGCTCGAGAAGCTGAAGAAGCAGCCATTCGCAGACCCGAAAGGCATCGACAAGAAGCTGAAGGAGAACAAGAAGCTGGTCAGAGAGCTGAGCAGAATCGGGGTGGTTATCACGTTCGACGTCTTCCCCAAGTGGTACCAGGAGATCCTGAAGAAGCGCGCCGAGGAGCAGAAGAAGAAGGAAAAGAAAGACAAGGCGCCGACGTCAAAACCCACGACGAAACCCGGCGACCGGCCTGTTCCCAAGCGTCCAGAGAACAGGGACGGATTCAATGGAACCTTCCCCGGAGCCGCGCTCATAAACTTCGCCTGATCGAAAAGCCTCAAATACCGGGAAGACCGATTCCGGGGAAACACGAACGCCGCAGCGTGTCTCGCATGCTGCGGCCTCGTTATGTCTGCCGCCGTTCGGCGACCTTTTCCGCCATGACACACAGCAGCTCGAACATCACGGTGGCCCCTGCAAGCGCGGTATTGCCGCTCGGGTCAAAGGGCGGCGATACCTCGACCATGTCCGCGCCGACCAGATTCAGACCGCGCAGACCACGAACCATCTTCTGTGCCTGGAACGTGGTGAACCCGCCGATTTCCGGCGTGCCTGTTCCGGGCGCATAAGCCGGGTCGAGGCAGTCGATATCGAAACTGACATAGGTCGGCCCGTCACCTGCGACCCGACGCGCCTCTCCCATGATGGCGTCCGGACCAAGATCGAAGCATTCTTCGATCTCCATGATCCGGATTCCCTGGGCAAGGCCCCACTCAAAGTCCTCCAGACCATACAATGATCCGCGTATTCCGATCTGGATAACCCTCTTGGGATCGAGAACACCCTCTTCTATTGCGCGGCGGAACGGCGTGCCGTGCGTGTATTTCGTGCTGCCGAAATAGCCGTCATGGGTGTCGGTATGAGCGTCGAAATGAACCATGCCGACAGGCGCTTCGGATCCGACAGCCCGCAGAATCGGCAAAGAGACCAGGTGGTCACCGCCGGCTGTCAGCGGCATGATTCCGGCTTCGACCACTTTCCGGAAGAACGCAGTCACGCGTTCGAGCGAATCCATAAGATCTGCCGGGTTGACCGACGTGTCTCCGAGATCGGCACAATTGGCGAGTTCGAACGGCGCAATCTTGAGCGCGGGATGATATTTCCGCACCATGGCCGACATATCCCGCACCTGTCGGGGCCCGTGCCGCGGACCCGGACGGTTGGTCGTGCCTCCGTCCCAGGGCACACCGATGAGGCCGATGTCGACACCCTGCGCATCCTCCAGCGCAACCTGCGGAAGCCTCATGAACGTCGCAAGCCCCGCAAACCGGGGGGTCACCATGCCCGACAAAGGCTGATTGAACTCGTGCGAATCGGTCATGAACGTCTCCCCTGCAAATGGCCCGCAAACAGGAAACGACGCGCCAAAGTTGGCGTCAATCGGATATTTACCGTCTTGTCTGAAATTTCCCCATCCCCATGTTTCGGGTGCCGGCGTCTGACGACAGACATGGACTGTAGGCCACATGACATCGAGAATTCAGGTCATTACGGCGGACATCACCACGATTGACGTCGATGCGATCGTAAATGCCGCCAACTCGTCGCTGCTTGGCGGAGGCGGTGTCGACGGTGCCATCCACCGTGCCGCGGGGCCGGACCTGGTTCATGAGTGCAGGATGCTCGGTGGCTGCAAGACGGGCGACGCCAAGTTGACAGGCGGCTATCGCCTTCCAGCCAGACATATCATTCACACGGTCGGTCCGGTCTGGCAGGGTGGTGACGAGGAAGAAGACGAGATGCTTGCGAGCTGCTACCGCAAGAGTCTCGAGATCGCCAACGGCCAGGCATTCGGCAGCATCGCCTTTCCTGCAATTTCAACCGGCATTTACGGCTTCCCCCGCGAGCGTGCGGCCACGATTGCCGTTCAGGAAACAGTCTGGTTCCAGAAAGCAAACGAAACGCCGAGACAGGTGATCTTCTGCTGTTTCGACGAAGAGGGAGCGCTCCTCCACCAAAGGGCGCTGGACGAAATTGGACACTGATGCCGCAACAGCGCCTACACGATCACCGCTGCCAGTTCTGGAACTTCTTCGCCCCATGACTGTGCTTGCTCTTGTCGGCATTGCGGCTCTGACGACCCTGAGCTACCTCGGGTCTTACTACTATCCGTTTGATCTGATCAGTCACTTTCGGCCTTTCCTCGCGATTGGCGCCTTTGTCCTCGCCCTTGTTCTCCTGCTGCTCAGAAGTAGGCGAACTGCCATCGCCGCGGCGCTCGTCGGCGTAGCCGGACTTGCCGGCATGGTGCCCTCGGGTACTGCTCCGGTTGCTACGGCAGCGCCTTCAGCCCAGACACTGAGCATTGTCACCTTCAATCTCTGGGGGCGGAACCGGCGCCTAGAGGATGCAGTACGGTATCTGAAACAGACGGATGCGGACGTGATCGTGCTGCAGGAATACGGCCGGCAGGCAACTTCGATCCTGAAGGAGTTGAAAGGACGATATCCCTGGCAACTCAACTGCGTGCGAAAGACGCGATGCGACATCGCCATCCTCTCGAAACGCAAATGGTCGTCATCCGGTTCGCTCGGATCCGGTCCGGACCGCGCTCCACTGGCCTGGGTGACATTCGGCAAAGGCAAGGACGCTTTTACGGTGGCCGGCACCCATCTCGCCCGCCCGCCCGCTCAGCGGCATATTGAACAGATCGAGACACTTGCCGCCTGGGTCAGGAAGCGCAGCGGTCCGGTTATTCTCGCTGGTGACTTCAACGCAACGCCCTGGTCCTATGCGCTGACCCATTTTCGCCGGAAGTCGAATTTGAGCATCCTGTCGGGTACGCGCCCCTCGTGGCCCGCCTCATTCGCGATCCCCGTCCTCCCGATCGACCACGTCTTCGTTTCCGGAGGCATAGAGAATCTGGGCGCGTCGCCGGGACCGCGGATCGGATCCGATCATTTGCCCATCGTCGCCACCCTTGGCATAGGACAATAGGCGGAATCGGCTGTCAGGCGGGTCCTTCCGATAGCGCAAATGTGAGCGATGGTGATGATCCTGACCATCGCGGCCCGGTTGGACGCTTGTTAGAATTACGCCACCTCCTGCGGGCAGATGGGAATCGATGATTATGCGGATGTTACTGGTGCTTCTCGTTGTTGCGAGCCATGCATTTGGCTTTGCCCCTGGTCATGCCAGGGCCGACCAGCTTCCGCCGGGCATCATTTCCGCAACCGATGCCCAGGCCATGCTGGCGAAGGGCGAAATCATCCTGCTCGATATCCGCTCGCCCGGCGAGTGGAAGGAGACCGGCGTGCCCGCCGGCGCCAAGATGGTTACCGTGCATCGCCGCGATTTCCTGGCGGCCGTACTCAAGGTCACCGGCGGCGACAAGAGCAAGCCGATCGCGCTCATATGCGCCATTGGCGGCCGCTCGGCCATGGCACGACGCTTTCTTGCCAAGCACGGTTTCACCAATGTGATCGATGTCAGTGAAGGCATGCTGGGCAACCACCGGGGACCGGGCTGGATCCGGCGCGGTCAGCCCGTCCTGGCCTACTCCGGCAACTAAAGTTACCGTTCGACCTTGGCCGCCAGCACGATTGAACTCATCGTTCCCTCGACACCCTCAAGCGCACCGATCCTGTCCAGCAGCCTGTTCATGGCCTCGGTGGTTTCCGTCGCCACGATGGCGATCAGATCGTAGACACCGCTGATCGCGTAGAGACCGGTGACTTCCGGCAGGGCACGCAAGGCATGCTCGACCGCGACCGCCGAGCCCGACGTCACATTGACCATCACATGGGCGCGAATCCGCCGCCGGGCGATGTCATCCGAAAGCCGCACCGTATAGCCCCTGATCGTGCCGCTGTCCTCGAGCCGGCGCAGACGGGCCTGCACCGTCGCCCGTGCGACACCGAGGCGCCGCGCAAGCACGGCAGTCGGTTGCCGGGCGTCCTCCCGCAGCAGGCGGATCAGGGCTCTGTCGGTGTCATCCATGATCAAATCGCCGAATTATCGATCAACCTGACAAGTATTATGAAGCATATTGGTCAATCAGCATATACAAATTGGCCAAAAACTCGAGCATATTGAACGAACAGGTGATTCTTCTGGAGTTCGGATATGCGCAACGTCACGCTCGTTGGTGCCGGAAAAATCGGCGAAATGATCACTGCCCTGCTCTCCGGTACGGGCGATTACCGCATCACTGTCATCGACAGGTCCGAGGCCCAGCTCGAGGCTCTGGCGCATCACCCGAACACCCGGGCCGCATCTGTCGACGTCACGGATGCCGCTGCCCTGAGCCGGGCGATGGACGGTTCCTTCGCCGTGCTGAATGCCCTGCCCTTCCATCTCACTGCGCAAATTGCGGGCGCCGCGAAAGCCGCCGGGAGCCACTATCTCGACCTCACGGAAGACGTCGCCAGCACCCGCGCCGTGAAAGACATGGCCCGCGACAGCCAGACTGCGTTCGTTCCTCAGTGCGGCCTGGCGCCCGGTTTCATATCGATCGTGACCAATGCCCTTGCGCAGGGGTTCGACCAGCTGGATACCGTGCGCATGAGGGTCGGCGCACTGCCGGTTTTTCCGTCCAATGCCCTGAACTACAACCTGACCTGGAGCACCGACGGCGTCATCAATGAATATTGCGAACCCTGCGAGGCGATCGTCGACGGAGACCTGCGCGAGGTCCGCGCCCTGGAGGGGCTGGAGGAGTTCTCGCTCGACGGCATCCGCTACGAGGCCTTCAACACGTCGGGCGGCCTCGGCACGCTGTGCGAGACCTACGCCGGCAAGGTGCGCAACATGAACTACCGCACCATCCGCTATCCCGGCCACCGCAGCATCATGAAGGCGCTTGTGCACGATCTCCGGCTGGCCGACCGCCGGCATATCCTGAAGGACATTCTCGAGCACGCCGTACCGGCGACCGATCAGGACGTGGTCCTGGTCTTCGTGACCGTCAGCGGCACGCGCGGCGGGCGCTTTGTCCAGGAGTCCTACGCGAACAAGGTCTACAGCCGGGAGATCGAAGGGATCATGCGCAGCGCCATCCAGATCACGACAGCGTCCGGCATCTGCGCCGTGCTTGATCTGCTGAATGACGGCCTAATCGCCGGTCGCGGCTTCGTGCGGCAGGAGGACATCGCACTGGAGTCGTTCCTTGCCAACCGGTTCGGCCGCAACTTCGCCGCCGACCGGGAGATCAGCAAGGCCGCCTGAAATCGCCGGCAATTACTGGCAGATCCTGTATCGGTCGGTGCGGCCGTGACGGCCGAGGTCAAAGTGGATGTGGTCATCATGGGCGGCGTCTGCGCCCGGACCGAGCACGGTTGTGAAATAGCCGCAGCCGGACACCCGCATGGCGCCGACAAATCGCTTCACGGAACCGGACGCGTTCTTCAGCCCGGCGATCATGACCCGTTCCCCGCCTTTCAACCTTAGTCCCGTGATGTCAATCGCATTGCCGAAGGCGTGTTCCGACAGCTTGCCCTTGGCAGAATTGTTGCGCCGGCGGCAGACATAGCCCGGCCCGGTCAGCAGCGTGCGCACGTCCGATCCCAGATGAAAGCGCGCGACCGGAGCCACCACGTTCACCGTCCAGTCAACGAACTTGAGAGCGAAACGGCAGCTGAGTTTCGGCGAGCCCGAAAGCGTCACCTTGCTCCCCGCCACCTGCAAGGTGGTCAGGGCGACCGGATCCTCAATCCCGCAACCGCCCTCGGTTTCGAACGGTGCCTCCACCTTCACCGTGGCGCCGAGCCCTTTGAGGGACGCCACGCATTGCTGGAGCTTCGTTCGCTGCTCCGCGGCTTCCGGCGCTGCGGCCTCGTCGGCTTCGCGCACCACCGGCTTCTTGCTCACCGGCCCCTGTTTGGCCGGAGTCTGCACTGCTTTAGGCTTCTCGACCGGAGCCGCCGGCGGTTGCGGAGCATCCGGCGACTTGACGAAGGTGTCCGGCTTGCCCCGCGGTTTCGGTACCGGCGATTGGGCGCTCGCGGCCATGTCCAAACCGCAGAAGAGGACAAGACCGGCCACGACAAACACAAAAACCCGCACCGTTCGCCACGCCATGCCGCCGTTGTCCTCCCCCTGAAATGAAACTTCACTTACGGCGCCGATTGTTCACGACGCAGGGGGCAATTCAAGCCCAGGCGGCCTACATCATGCATTTTCGGGGCTGACGAGATAATCTGGTCACAGATTCTGCGGAAGAAAACACCATGTCAGACGGTGAAAAGGTTGCTGATCACTACACCCACGGGGCCCTGGAGCAGGCCATCCAGACCGGAATCGAGGCACTCGGAAAATCCACGGAGACCGTCACGGTCGATGATCTGGCCCCGGCCGACGAATTCCACATCGGTGGCAGGCAGGCATCGGAAGACTTCCTGGATCAACTCGGACTGAGCCCGGAGCACCACATCCTGGATGTCGGCAGCGGCCTCGGCGGCGCCAGCCGGTTCGTCGCGTCGCGCTTCGGCAGCCGTGTAACCGGCATCGATCTGACACCGGAGTTTGTCGCAACCGGCAAAGCCATGTGCGAGTGGGTCGGTTTGTCGGACAGGATCTCCCTGCACCAGGGCAGCGCTCTCGACATGCCGTTTGAGGCCGACCGGTTCGACAGGGCCTTCATGATGCATGTCGGCATGAATATTCCGGCGAAGGCGGAACTGTTTACGGAAGTCGCCCGAGTCCTCCGCCCCGGCGCAACGTTCGGCGTGTATGACGTGATGCAGACGGCCGACGGCGACCTGACATTTCCAGTCCCCTGGGCAACCACGCCCGACACCAGCGCGCTGGCCTCGCCGGACGAATACCGGACAGCACTTCAGGTCGCAGGTTTCGATATCATGGCGGAACGCAACCGACGGGACTTTGCCCTCGCCTTCTTTGCCGACATGCGAGCGAAGGCAGCGGCCGCCGAAGGCCCTCCACCACTCGGCCTGCACATCCTGTTCGGCGAAGACCGCGCGGAAAAGATGAAGAACATGGTCGAGAATATCTCCGCCGGCCGTATCGCGCCGGTCGAGATGATCGCAATCAGGAAAACCTGATCCGGCTCAGTCCTTTCGGGGTTCCTCGTCGTCGATCAGAATCCGGTGCGCCGCACCTTCAAGATCATCGAATTGCCCGGACCGCAGCGCCCAGACGAACGCGCCGAGGCCGAGCAGGCCAAGGAACAGGGCCACCGGAATGAGATAGAGCAGCGCCGTCATGTCGTACGCTCCAGTGGAACCGCCGGTGCGGTCATCCCATTGCCGCCAGCAGCTTGCGGTTCGGCTCTTGCCGCCCTGCCGGTTTCCGGAAACATGAGCCGAAGTCTCAAGGCATTCGCGATGACCACGATCGAGGACAGTGACATGGCGATTGCCGCCACCAGCGGAGAAGCAAACCCCAGTACAGCGACCGGCACGGCTATGAGGTTGTAGACCAGCGCGATTCCGAAATTCTGCAGGATCACCCGGCGAGCGGCCTTGGCCACTTTGAATGCGGTGTGTACCGGATCCAGGCGATCACCGAGAAAGACGTAATCGGCGGCAGCGCGACCGACATCGGATGCGCTGGCCGGCGCCATCGAAACCTGCCCTGCCGCGAGAGCCGGCGCATCGTTTATGCCATCGCCGATCATCGCAACATTGCGGCCGTCGGCCCGCAGGCTTTCTATATGGCTGACCTTGTCACCGGGTTTGGCGGACGCGATGAAATCGTCGACCTTCAGTTCAGCGGCAACCTTGGCCACCACGGCCGGACGGTCGCCTGACAGGATCGCTACACTGCGCTTCTGTCCGAACAGTTGATTGATTGTATCCGCGGCATCTGTCTTCAGGCTGTCTTCAAAGCTGAACCGTACAGGGGCGTCTTCGCCAAGCCTCAGACACAGCGCCAGTGTCGCATCATCTTCTCCATCCCGTGCTTCGGAACCGCCGTACCCGCACCAGTCAAGGCTGCCCAGACGCACGGCATTGCCGCCATATTGCCCCTCAAGACCAAAGCCGGGATGCTCGGTCACGTTTTCAACATCGGCGACTGTCACGCCCAGCTCAGCCGCCGCATGGACCAGAGCGCGTGACAGGGGATGCCGGCTTTCGCGCGCAAGCCCCGCCGCAACCGCCAGCGCGTCCATATCCGCAGTATCGGCGTCTATCATACGGGCTTCGCCGCGGGTCAGCGTCCCGGTCTTGTCGAACACGAACGTGTCCGCCAGCGCCAGGCGTTCGAGCGCCGTTGCGTCCTTCACCAGGATGCCGCGCCGGAACAGAACCCCGTTTGCTACAACCTGAACTGCGGGGACCGCCAACCCGAGCGCGCAGGGACACGTGATGATCAACACGGCAATCGCGGTAATCGCCGAGACGCGCCAGTCACCGCCTGTCCAAAACATCCAGCCGACAAATGCCAGCGCGGCTACGATATGGACCACCGGCGCATAGATGCGCGCCGCCCTGTCCGCCAGACGCATGTAACGCGCCTTGCCGGCTTCCGCTGCCTCCATCAGGCGCACGACGTCGGCAAGAAATGTATCCTCCCCCGTCGCCGTAACCTGCACCCGGACGGGTGCACTCAGGTTCAGCACGCCGGCGAGCACCTTTGTCCCGTCGACGAGGCGCTCCGGAACGGTCTCTCCCGTCACCAGCGAAAAATCAGCCTCGCTGGCTCCATCGACAATTACACCATCGGTCGGCACGCGTTCACCGGCAGCGACGAGAACCGTCATCCCCGGCTCAATGCGGTCAATGCTCACGATCTCGGTTTCACCGGACTCGTGCACGACCTCCGCACTGGATGATGACAAAGCCAGCAACTGGGTCACGGCGGAACGGGCCCGGGCTCTCATCATGTGATCAAGAACCCGCCCGGAAAGCAGGAAAAACAACAACGTGACCGAGGCGTCAAAATAGGCGTCCTCACCATGCCCGATGGTCTCGAACAGGCTCATGCCCGCCGCAAGCACGACCGCCAGCGAGATCGGCACGTCCATGTTGAGATGACCGGCCTTGAGGGCTCTGAACGCTGACCGGAAGAACGGTCTTCCGGCATAGGCGACAGCCGGCAGTGCAATCAGTGCGGAAAGCCAGTGGAACAGGTCTCTTGTCGCCTGATCCGCGCCTGACCAGACCGAAACGGAAAGTAGCATGACGTTACCGGCTGCGAATCCGGCCACAGCTAACGAACGGATCAGGAAACGTCCCTCTGGATCCGCGTCTTCTTTCAATGCCTTGGCATCGAACGGCCGCGCATCGTAGCCAAGGCCTTCAACGACACCGACGATGTCCTCGGGCGTTGCTGCGTCTGCATCCCAGTCGATCGCCACCCGCCTGGTCGACAGATTCACGCGGGCCGCGGTAACCGCCGGATGGCCGTTGAGCGCACCTTCCACTTTGGCTATGCAGCCAGCACAACGGAGGCCCGGCACGACCAGATCGACGTGTCCGGGCTGGCCGGCGGATAAACGCACCGCCCGTTCCGAACTCGCTTCTGTGGCCGTTGCAGCGGTCATGGAGACTAGCCGTCCTGCTTCACGAACAGACGGAAAATCTTGCGATAACCTCGATCATCGGCGCCCATCGCCGTAACCTCGACATTCCACACGCCCGGGGCAAGTTTCACAGGCGTTTCATAGCCGTTGGCGGCCTCGGTCATGACCAGTTCAAGGTCCTCGTTCTCATGCGTCGGACGGCTGAAAAGGGCCTTCACGTCAAACCCGCGCAACGTAGCGCCATCGCGCGTGAGCAGCGCAAATTGCGCCTTCTCTCCGCTGTAATCGAACTGGCTCGACCAGCCGGTGTCATGCTGGCGGCGGACTTCCGCCAGCTTTTCGTTGTATTGCTGACTCGCCACATAGCTGTTCTTCACCACAAGCCCGGTCCAGGTGCCCGACGCGAAATAGGCGAGCGTCAGATTGACCGCGATAATGACACCGAAGAAGCTCAGGATGGTGACCAGCATATGGGTTCCGGTGAACTGCCACTCCTGACTTTTCGCTCGTTGTCCGCTCATGAGCCCTCTCCCGGCGTTTCAAATTTGGCGTCCGTGCTGGCGGTCTCCGAGCCGCCCACTTCGTTGACCTCGAAGCTGAAGTCTGCAGAGTTGCCGGAAATCGACTTCGGATCGGCGCGGACGTAGATCTTCATGGTCTTGAGATCATCCGGCTTCACCGAAACCGTAATCGAGCTGGCCGGAGCCGCATCCGAGCCGGCCATGGTCATCGTGGCGCCGGTCAGATCCTTCAGATCGAGGCGGAAGTCCCGAGGCTCGGCCTTCATATTGAGAATTCTGATGGTATAGCCGTTGCGGATCGAACCATCAGCGAGCTTTACGAAAACCGGATTGCGGTCATGAAGAACGGTCAGGTCGAGCCGGTCGCGCGTCAGGAGCACCACCAGCATCGCCAATCCGATCAGCGACCACAGACCCGCATAGATGGCCGTCCGTGGCCGAATGAAGGAGCGCCAGGTTGTCGGCGCATCGACACCGGATTCATTGGCCGCGTAATCACGGAGGGTCGAGTACGAAATGAGGCCCCGGTCGAGACCCACCTTCTCCATCACGTTGTTGCAGGCATCGATGCACAGCGCGCACGTGATGCATTCGAGCTGCTGGCCGTCACGGATGTCGATGCCCTGAGGACAGACCGCCACGCAGGCATTGCAGTCCACGCAATCACCCACCGTTTCGCCGGCCTCGATCTGCCGCTTGCGGTGACGCGTCCTGGGCTCGCCGCGCCAGGCATTGTAGGTCACCGTGAGCGAGTCCTCGTCGAGCATGGCGGCCTGGATTCGCGGCCACGGGCACATATAGGTGCAGACCTGTTCACGCATGAACCCGGCAAAGACATAGGTCGTGGCGGTCAGGATACCGACGGTCGTATAAGCCACCATCGGGGCATCGAAGGTGATGAAATTCCAGGCCAGCGTAGGCGCATCAGCGAAATAGAAGATCCATGCCCCACCCGTTGCCATGGCGATGACAACCCAGATTGCATGCTTGCTGAGCCGTTTGGTGATCTTGTCCGCTGTCCATGGACCCTTGTCGAGCTTGATCCGGGCATTGCGGTCACCTTCGATAAAGCGCTCTACACCAATGAACAGATCAACCCACACTGTCTGCGGGCAGGTATAGCCGCACCACGCTCTGCCCACCGTAGAGGTGACCAGGAACAGGCCGACGCCGGCCATGATGAGCAAACCGGCGATGTAATAGAATTCGTGCGGCCAGATCTCGATGAAGAAGAAATAGAACCGCCGGCCCGGCAGGTCGACCAGAACCGCCTGATCGGGGGCGTGCGGCCCCCGATCCCAGCGCAACCACGGCGTGACATAGTAGATGCCGAGCGTCACCAGCATGACCCACCACTTGAGTGACCGGAAGGTACCGGTCACCCGTTTCGGGAAGATCTTCTGCCGGGCGGCGTAAAGCTGGCGCTTCTCCTTTTTGTTGACCGCTTCAACGTCAATGCGGTCGACACTGTCAAACACGGTTGTCATCGACACACTCCGCTAAGGGGTACCTACTCGGCCGTCTCGCCCCCACCAAGCGAATGCACATACAGCGTCAGCTGCTTGATTGTCGTTTCATCCAGCCGGTGTCCCCACGCCGGCATGACGCCCTTTCTGGAATTGGTGATCGTCTCGACAATCGTATCCCGGTCGCCGCCATAGAGCCAAATCGCGTTGTTGAGAGCAGGCGCACCCTGCTCCCTGTCGCCCTCGCCCTTTTCGCCATGGCAGGCCGCACAGTTCTCCGCATAAGGCTCCGCACCGCGTGCTGCGGCAGCGGCATCGTGATCGCCGCCTGAAAGCGAAAGCACGTGCTCGGTGACATCCTTGATCTGTTCGCCGGTCAGGAGTTCGTCCCGGCCGAACGCGGGCATTTCCGACGACCGGGTGTCGTCATCGCCGTCGAAGCGGATGCCGTGCACGATGCTCAAGCGAATAGCCTCAAGGGACCCGCCCCACAGCCATTCGTCGTCGTTCAGATTCGGATAGCCCTTGCCGCCCGCAGCGCCGGTTCCGTGGCACTGGATGCAGTTGACCTGGAATGCAGACCGACCGCCCGCCACAGCGAATTGCAACAGGCTGTCATCCTTGCGGATGTCTTCAAGCGGCATGGTCTCGATCTTTTCGAGCGTTCCCGCCTGCGCCACCTTGGCCTTTACGATCTCCTGAGCGACTTCAGCCCGGCTCGAATAGCCCAGCACGCCTTTCGTCGCGTCCGTGACCAGCGGAATTGCCGGGTAAAGGATCACATAACCGATCGACCATATGACCGTGGCATAGAAGGTCCACAACCACCACCTCGGCAGCGGGTTGTTGAGTTCCTTGATACCGTCCCACTCGTGGCCGGTGGTCTCGATACCGCTGAACTGATCAATATCCTTTTCGCTCATGGCTCAATCCTCTTTCAGCGGGATGCGCGCATTTTCCTCATGCACTTTCTTGGCGCCGGGCCTGAAGGTCGCGGCAACAACGATCACAAAGACAACGACGAGAAAGACCAGACCCCAGGTATCGGCGAACTGGCGCATGCTTTCGTATTCCATCATCCGCCTCCTAGCGCAGGTTTTCGTCAGGCTTGTAGGCCGAGAAATCGACCAGCGTACCCAGCATCTGAAGATAGGCGACCAGAGCATCCATCTCGGTCACCTTTGACGGGTCACCGTCGAAATCGCGGACCTGAGCCTTCGGATACCGGGTCACGAGATCGTCCACACCGTCCGCGTCCGGATTGGCCTGAGCCGTCAGATCCGCCTGAGCGTTGGCGATCATTTCGTCGGTGTAGGGCACACCCACCGCCTTGTTGGCCTTGAGATGATCGGCAATGTCGTCCTTGCGGACCTCGGTCCTGGCCAGGAACGGGTAGCCGGGCATGATCGATTCCGGCACCACGGCACGAGGATTGATCAGATGCTGAACGTGCCATTCATCCGAATAGCGGTTACCGACGCGGGCCAGATCCGGCCCGGTGCGCTTCGATCCCCACTGGAACGGATGGTCGTACATGCTCTCCGCAGCGAGGCTGTAGTGACCGTAGCGTTCGACCTCGTCGCGGAACGGACGAATCATCTGGGAATGACAGGTGTAGCAGCCTTCCCGGATGTAGATGTTACGGCCGACAAGCTCGAGGGGGGTGTAGGGCCGCATGCCCTGCACCTTCTCGATCGTGTTCTGGAGGTAGAACAGCGGTGCGATCTCGACGATACCTCCGATGGACACCACGACCAGGCTCAGAACCATGAGCAGGGTGGCATTCTTCTCGACAATGGCGTGACTGAATTTCATTGCTCTGCTCCCCGCTCTCAGGCTTGCGCCGTTGTTGGAATACCCATCGGCGTCTCTGCCCGCTTATGCCCGAGCACGGTTCGATAGATGTTGTAGGCCATGATGAGTCCACCAAGGAGGTAGAGGAATCCGCCGAACGCTCTGATCACGTAGAACGGATGCATCGCGGCAACGGATTCTGCGAAGCTGTACTGGAGGAATCCGAGCGAGTCATAAGCCCGCCACATCAGGCCCTGCATGATGCCCGAGACCCACATCGAGGCCGCGTAGATCACGATGCCGAGCGTCGCCAGCCAGAAGTGCCAGTTGACGAGCCGCAGGCTGTAAAGGCCGTCACGGTTCCAGAGCTTCGGAACCAGGTAATAGACCGCGCCGAACGAGATCATGCCCACCCAGCCCAGCGCACCGGAGTGCACATGGCCGATCGTCCAGTCCGTGTAGTGGCTGAGCGAGTTGACCGCCTTGATCGACATCATCGGACCCTCGAAGGTCGACATGCCGTAGAACGCGATCGCAAGAACCATCAGGCGGATGACCGGGTCGGTGCGGAGCTTGTCCCAGGCACCGGAGAGCGTCATCAGACCGTTGATCATGCCACCCCAGCTCGGCATCCACAGCATGATCGAGAACACCATGCCAAGCGTCTGTGCCCAGTCGGGCAATGCCGTGTAGTGGAGGTGGTGCGGGCCCGCCCAGATATAAAGGAAGATCAGCGACCAGAAGTGGATGATGGAAAGCCGGTATGAGTAGACCGGCCGTCCGGCCTGCTTGGGCACGAAGTAATACATCATGCCCAGGAAGCCCGCGGTCAGGAAGAAGCCGACCGCGTTATGGCCGTACCACCACTGGGTGAGCGCATCCTGGACGCCTGCGAAGAGCGAGTAGCTCTTCACGCCCAGCAGCGATACCGGCATCGACAGGTTGTTGACGATGTGAAGCATCGCGATGGTCACGATGAACGAGAGATAGAACCAGTTGGCCACGTAGATGTGGGGTTCCTTGCGCTTGAACAGCGTGCCCATGAACACCATGAGATAGACGACCCAGACAATCGTCAGCCAGAGGTCGACGTACCATTCCGGTTCGGCATATTCCTTGCTCTGCGTAACCCCGAGCACATAGCCGGTGGCCGCCAGAACGATGAACGCCTGATAGCCCCAGAACACGAACCAGGCCGCATTGCCGAGCGCCAGTCTCGCGCTACACGTGCGCTGAACGACATAAAAACTGGTCGCGATGAGCGCGTTACCGCCGAACGCGAAGACGACCGCCGACGTGTGGACCGGCCTCAGGCGTCCGAAACTGGTCCACGGCAGATCCAGATTAAGAACCGGAAAGGCGAGTTGGAGAGCGATGACAACGCCGACGAGAAAGCCCACGACACCCCAGAAAACTGTGGCAATCGCGCCGGCTTTCACAACACCGTCGAGATATTTCCCGTCGTCTTCCGGTGGTGTCACACCGAACTTGAACGTCCGGGCGATGTAAACCAGCGCCCCGCCGGCCATCGCGAAGATGATCCACGCATGTGCGACCAGCAGCGGATCGTTCGATCTCCCTGCAAGCAAAAGTGCCAACAGGCACACTATGCCAAGAATCACAATCTGGGCAGCTACAGCCATCAGCCTTCCCCTCTATTTCAGAGCGCGCCGTCCGCCCGCCTGGATGGCGGACGGATCCCGCAAGTACATGATCCCAAATTCGTCGGGACATTTGCACCAGCCCATTACACCGACATTGATCTGGATCAACGACGCCGTAGTCGATTGGAACAGGATTGATATCCACAATCAAATCGCTAAACGCCGCGCGTCAATTCGCGCATTCAAAGAAGCGAATATTTCACTTGAGGTGAGGAATCTGGGGATCGAAATGGCTCAAGCAACCGGTAAGCTTTCAGCGTCGGACAACGCGCTTCGGTGGGATCCGATCGATGTCCTCGACAACGAACATGCGGACCATCATCGGCTCTGTGACGAACTGGAGACGGTCGCCGACGGCCTGCCGGATGAAATAGATCCGAACTTGTGCGCATCGATTATCAAGACGCTGCGATTCGACGTGCCGGTGCATCATCGCGACGAGGAGGATGTTCTCTTTCCGATGCTCGCCTCGCGCGCTCTACCGGAAGATGGAATTGCTGACATCCTCCAGCAACTCAATTTGGAGCACGCCGCTGACGAGAGTTTCGCAACAGAGCTCATCGACCATCTCGAGCTCATGGCCGCTGGCGGCCGCCCCGACAATCCAAATATGGTCGGATACATGCTCCGGGGGTTCTTCGAGGGTTACCGGCGTCATCTCGTCTGGGAACAAAGCGTGATACTGCCGCTTGCCCGAAGACGGCTTTCGCATGAAGACATGAAGCAACTGGCCGACCGGATGATCGAGCGCAGGCTATCAGGCAACCGGGAGGCCGAATCCAAGGACTGCAACGGCGATTGCGGTGCCTGCAATCCCGACAAGCCGGGTCGCTGAGCACCCGGTTTTCCTAACCGAGATCGGTTACGGAGACGACCCGGAAAGTCCTGAGCACATCATCGTGCTCCATGATGGAAACATACTCCCCCGGCTCGAATTTGTGACTGGCGAACCTGTAGCCCGTCTCGTCATCATCCTCGTCGCCATTGATATCGTAATGAAACGCCCAGGCTCCGCCCGGCTTCCTGACGACATGGCCCAGTTCTTCAGGTTCTCTGCCCCAGAACCGCTTGACGCGGCACTTGTTCCGGTTTGTCCGCCATTCGTCCGCGACGATGTGTCCGTTGGAATCCACGGGGGCGGTGAATTCGTACCCATGCAACGGACTGCCGCTCGGGAAATCATGATCGCGGGCCAGCTCCAGCCTGATCTTCTTAATCGCCATGCCAGACCACTCCGAATTCAGTGCACCATGAGAACCGGAGACGTCATGTGTCCGAGAATATGCCGCGTGACCCCGCCGAAAACGAGTTCACGGACGCGCGAATGGCCGAAACCGCCCAGGACGAGAAGGTCGCTGCCCTGATCGGAGATCCTGGAGAGCAGCTCATCGGCTACAGAGATGTCATCCGTCTGCGTGTAACCAGCCTCACACTTGACGTCGTGCCGCGAGAGCGCGGTCGCCAGCTCGCTGCCGGGCAGATTTGCGTCGTTCATGGCCGTCTCATCCGGATTGACACACAGAATTCTGACGTCCTTCGCTTCTTGAGGAAGGGCAGTGAATCGAAACTGGCGCGCGCCGACTCCCTGCTCCCGTCCCAGGCAACGGTCACGTGGTCACCGATGTTGGGATAGGCCCCTGCGGTCGGGATGAAAAGAACCGGTCGGCCGCTTGCAAACATGATCTCTTCGGCGACCTTGTGCCGGCTGCCGTATTCCTCGAGCCCCTGGTCCTGGCTTGCGATCGTCAGGTCAGCGCAGCGCGTGTGCGCCATGATCGTTTCCGGCACCGTGGATCCCGTGGCATCGGCAACCCGCCATTCCGAGGAGATTCCTGCCGCGTTGAAAGCCTTTTCGAACGACGCCTGTATCTGTTCGGCTTCTTCGTTGTAGTGCCGCCGCTTCACATCGGCAATGTCAGCGGTTATTGGAACCTCCGCCGCGACATAGACTTCGACCGCTGGCAGCACATAAAGCCCGATCACATGGGCGTCGAACCTTTGTGCAACGGCGGTCGCGCTTTCGATCAGCGCGTCGGCGCGCGCAGGGCTGGTGAAATAGGTGACAATCGTCTTGTAGGCCATACGCACCTCGTCATGCTCGGCATTTTCATTCCGGCATACGGTGCATAACGGACAACGGCGGTGCTTTGACCTGTGTCAATGGGACGGCTGAAGGTCCTGTCCGGCAATCGCTGCGAGCGCGTCGGTATCCGGCACGACGAACACGCGGTTCTCGACCATTCTGACAACTCCCGCCGTCTTGAGGCGGGTAATCTGACGGCTCACGGTTTCGATCGTCAGCCCGAGAAAATCGGCAATATCAGCTCTCGTGAGCGGCAGTTCAAAACTGGGATCCGGCGGCGCAGCAATATGACTGCAGCCGACAACCGGTGACCGGCGTGCCAGCAACAGGAGAAAACTCGCAACCTTTTCGCGGGCCGTCTTGCGGCCGAGAAGGACCATCCAATCACGCGCCGCATCCAGCTCATCAAGCGTCTTTTCGAACAGCCGGTGCTCCATGCCGGGAAACTCTTTCAGCAACCGCTCGAAACCGTCGCGCGGAAAACTGCAAATCTCCACCTTGCTGGCTGCTTCGGCGAAATAGGGATTGTTGCTGCTGTAGGCACGCCCGAGAAAATCGGGCGGAAACAGCAGGCCCACGATTTGCTGGCGTCCGTCGGACAGCGTCTTCGTGAGCTTGATTACGCCTGACACCACATTGGCGAAAAACTCGGCCGGCTGTTCATCCGACACTATGACCTGGCCGGGCGCGAAGGTACGGCGGCGCGCAATCCGGTTGAGCCCGATAAGCTCCGCCGCACTGAGTGCGCCGCACACCGCCTGGTGACGGATGGCGCACGCATTGCAGCGCCCGATTTCGATGACAAGTTCGCTTCTCGCCGACATGGCCCCTCTCAGACCGCGCCCCAAACAGTGGCAATGGAGTGGAACATGATCCTGTTTCCCGCACACTATACCGGGTATCGGTCTGCCGGTAGCCGATCCGATTGCGGCAAATTGACGGCATCTCCCGTGCGCTTGACCCAGATCAAGGATCGCTGATTTCCGGCCATCTAGCGTCCCGCCATGAGCCTCGATCTTATTTCCAAATATGCCGCACCCGTTCCGCGTTACACGAGCTACCCGACGGCACCGCATTTCGGCGAAAGCATTTCGCCGGATCTGTACAGGAACTGGCTGGCCGATGCGCCCAGGACAGATGCTCTGTCACTCTATATCCACATCCCGTTCTGCGACACGCTGTGCTGGTTCTGCGGTTGCACCACCAAGATTACACGGCGGTATGCGCCGGTCGCCGCTTACCTGGAAACGCTTAAAACCGAGATCCGGTCGGTCGGCCAGGCGCTTCCCGAAGACGCGCATGTCGCGCGCATTCACTGGGGCGGCGGCTCGCCGACCATTCTCGAGCCTGACAGCATCACGGCCCTGCATGACCTTCTGCGTCAGTCCTTCGGATTCGACGCCAGTCCGGAATTCAGCGTGGAGATCGATCCACGCGGCGTCACACCGGCCCAGCTCGACGCCCTCGCCGCCGCCGGCCTGACCCGTGCCAGCATCGGCGTCCAGGACTTCAATCCCCGGGTCCAGCGTGCGGTAAATCGCGTCCAGACATTCGAAACGACGGCGTCCGTGATCGAGGGCCTGCGAAACCGCGGCGTGCAATCGATCAACATCGACATCATGTACGGGCTTCCCTTTCAGTCCGTGCGCGCCATCGAGCAGACCGTCGACAAGGTGCTGGACCTCGAACCGGACCGCATAGCGCTCTTTGGTTATGCCCACGTTCCCTGGATGAAGCGTCATCAGACAATGATCGACGCCGACGCACTGCCGACACCGACCGAGCGGTACGTTCAGTCGGTGCGCGCGGCACAGAGGCTGGTCGACGCCGGCTATCAGGCAATCGGTATCGATCACTTCGCACTGCCCAACGACCCGCTGGCCATGGCATCGCGAAGCGGAACGATGAAGCGGAACTTCCAGGGTTACACCGTCGATGATGCCAACACGCTGATCGGGCTCGGCGTCTCATCGATCGGAAGCCTCCAGCAGGGTTATGTGCAGAACGCACCCGATATGCCGACCTACCGGCGGCTGGTCGGAGAACACGGCCTCGCCGCCGTGAAGGGCATCACGCTTTCCGATGACGACCGGCTCCGGGCCTACGTGATCGAACGCCTGATGTGTGACTTTGCGCTCCAGTTCGACGATCTGCGGGAAAAATTCGGCAACCAGGCCGACCGGATTCAGAACGAGGCGCAGCAGCTTGCGAAAGCAGACGCCGACGACCTCGTCCGGATGCGTCCCGGCGTTTTCGAAATCACGCCCCGGGGCCGGACCTTCGCCCGCACGGTGTGCTCGTGGTTCGACAGCTACTTCGGAGCCAACGCCGCGCGCCATTCGCTCGCGGTCTGAACGCGCAAGACGCCTCGCTCAAATTCAGAATGATTTGCTGGAAAATGTAACCGCCGCCGCGGGCGGGAACCCGACGGATGCCTCCGACCGGGAGGGCCGACTTGCGGGTGGCAACTGGGCCGGCGGCATCCGCGCGATTGACAGGGCATTGCACCTGACCGGGTCCATGCGTAAGGCCCTCGGTCGAGGACGCTGTGCGCATTACCCCCTTGTATCCATGCCCAATCGGCCGATCCTTGATTTATATCAATTCTGGCCGCTCGGCTGGTCGCAGACTATCAATGCCGCCTTACATTTCCGGATTCTTTTCCCATGCCGGAACGTCTGACGGAATTTCGTGCCAAGGCTGCGCCGAGGACGTCCATATGCTGATCTGCGAGCTGAACTCCGCCGGATCGTCGAACACACCCGCCTTGATCGCCCTGAACTCGGTCATCCCGCTGTTGTAGGAAAACAGATGAACCCCGCAGGCAGGACAGAACTGGCGAAAGACCTCTGCGCCGCTCTCCACCGTTTCGGTGAACTGGCTCACCTCGCCGGCGACCACGGTGACGGCTTCCTTTGGAAATAACATCGCATAGGCCGCACCGCCGCCGGAAACATACTGGCAATGCCGGCAATAGCAGGTCCCCGACGCGATCGGATCGCCTTCCGCCTTGAAACGAACGGCACCGCACAGGCAACCGCCCTCGCGAATACTCATGGTGTTTCTCCTTGGTTCCGTCCGGCACGCTCACGCCGCCTGTTGTGTTCCCCGAAGCCCCGGATCATTTCGCTCATAACCGCCTTGGCCGCTGTCACGTCCCGCCCGTCGAGCACGTCCGCAATCGGCGCCATCACCTCCGCCTCGCGTGCCCTGATCCGCTCGATCAGTTCCCGGCCCCGCGGCGTAAGGGCAAACAGCACCGAGCGCTTGTGCGCCGCGTTCTCCTGCTTGGAAACGAGCTCCGCCCCGAGCAGTTCGTTGGCATTCTTCTGGATGAACTGGCGCGGCAGGATCAGGTTGCGTCCGATCGCCGGCACGGTTAGGGCGCCGTTGTCCAGCAATTGTTCGAGAATGGCCCGCTGCAGGACCCCGACGCCGGTCGACTCCAGTTCCAGCGCCACTGCCGTCTCCAGCACCTTGTAGAGGGGGCGCACAAGCCGGATGAGGTCGTAGAGTGAATCGGTATCGCTGCGCATAGTGACATCATAGATGTCATAATGACATCGATGATGTCAATCTGAAATCGCGCCCCTGTCTACCACTCGCACTCAGTCCGACGGCTTTTTGAATGCATCATCGTCATAAGGATACCACCAGTCCGATATGACAGGATCATGGTCGATGATCACCATCTTGGACTGCCTGAAGGCGTCGAGCCCCTGGCGGCCGAGTTCCCGCCCGAGACCCGAATTCTTCCAGCCGCCGAACGGCAGGGCGTCATTGTCGATCAGCGGGTTGTTGACCCAGACCATGCCCGACTGCAGCGTCTCTGCCGCCTGCATGGCTTCCTTTAGATCGGTCGTGAACACCGATGCGCCAAGCCCGAATTCGGAGGCGTTGGCAAGCTCGACAGCCTCATCGAATGAACTGACCCTGCAGACGGAGGCGACCGGCCCGAACACTTCCCCGCGCATGATCTCCATGTCCGGCGTCACTCCAGTGAGGATCGTCGGCTCGTAGAACCAGCCGGTGTTGAAAGCAGACGGCACCCGGCCGCCGCAGACGATCTTCGCCCCCTCGGCCACGGCCCCGTCCACAAGCCGGATCACGCGGGCCCGCGCCGCCTCGGAAACCACCGGCCCGATCTCGGCAACATCCATGCCGTTGCCGATGCGCAGGTCCCGGGTCATCTCCGCGAACCGTCCGACAAATTCGTCGTGAACCGCCTCGTGCACAAAGAACCGCTCCGAGGACGTGCAGATCTGGCCCGAGAGATGGAAAGCCGCGGTAACGGACCCGGCCACCGCCGCATCCATCGGCGCGTGTTGCGAAATGATCATCGGATCATTGCCGCCCGCCTCGATGATGCAGGGCTTGAGCTGCTTGGCGCAGGCAACGTTGACGGCTTTCGCCGCGGTCACGCCACCTGTGAACGCCACCACATGCGTATTGGACGACCGGATGAGCGCCTGCGCGGTCTCCACGCCACCGGTAACGCAGGAGACCAGACCCGGCGGAAGCACGGCCGCGAAGTGTTCCATGAACTTGAGCGTCGAAAGGCTCGTGTCCTCTGCCGGCTTGACGATGCAGGCATTGCCGGCGGCAAGCGACGCGGCCACCGTCCAGACCATGAGCAGGATCGGGAAATTGAACGGCATGATGTGGACCGACACACCGTAAGGCTCATAGCGGGCAAACTGGAACGATCCCTTCTGGGTCGTGCCGGCGATCTTGCCTGCCTCGTCCCGCGCCATCTCCGCGAAATAGCGAAACGCAGGCGCGACGTTGTGCAACTCGCCCACGGCCTCCGGATAGGGCTTGCCCATTTCCAGCGTCATCAGGCGGGCGACGTCGTGAAAGCTCGTGTCCTCGATACGGGTCGCAATATCGTGCAGCAGCTTTGCCCGCGTCTTGGCGTCGACCTGACCCCAGACTGCTTGCGCCTCGACGGCCTCCTGCGCCGTGGCCTCTGCCAGATCCGGCGTCACGAGGGCGATACGGCCCTCGATCTCGAGCGTCGCCGGATTGACGATCTCCCGGGACTCGCAGCCCTCGCCATCGGCAAAGACATTCTGCCGGAACACCTGTGCCGCATTCGGATCGAAAGCCGCCATCATCGGTTCCTTCAGCGGATCATGTAGACCTTGCGCACGGTCTCGTGCACGCGGCAGGTACCCTTCCAGCCCTTGGGAAAGAAGGCCGCGGTGTCCGGCTCGATCTCGATCACCTCGCCGGACTCGTGTGTATAGGTGCAGCGCCCTTCCAGGAAATGACACATCTCGTCGGACGTGACGTGGCATTCCCAGAACCCGGGTGTGCAGATCCACACGCCCGACTCCGGGCTGTTGTCCGGACCCTTGTAGAGCAGTTTCCCGGACGTGCGGCTCTCACCCTCGATCATGGTCGGGATCGCGCCCCAGTCGACCGTGTCTGTCAGGCCCCGCGGGTCATTCATCACCGGCGTGGGGCCGGTTGTCCTGGTCTTGCTTGCAACACTCATGTCGCATCTCCCTCAACGCAGCATGTATACGCTGCGGATTGTCTCGTGCACGGTCACGGTTCCGCTCCAGCCCTCACGGAAATGCACGACCGTATGCGGAACGACCTCGATCACCTCGCCATCGTCGCTGGAATAGGTGGCTCTGCCCGAAACGAAATGGCAGAGCTCGTCGCGCGGCAGATCGAGCCGCCAGCTGCCGGGCGTGCAGATCCACACCCCCGCCTCCGGCAGTCCGTCTTCTTCGCCTTTCCAGAGCAGCCGGCCGGTGTTCATGGACCGGCCGTCAATGGGCTCGAGGTGCCCGCCCCAGTCCACCAGGTCCTCGTCCCAGACCGATGCACCGGCGATATGCGGGGCAGTGGAGTTGAGATTGGTCGGCAAGATCAGGCTCCGATCAGGTCATTGAGGATACCGGCCGCCTTGGTGGGCCCATGCTGCGACTGCATGTGCCGCGACGTGGCTTCGAGCTTCGCCTTCATGGCGGCATCGCTCAGGCAGGTATTGATTTTCTCCGCGAGCTCGTCTCCGGTCCAGTTGTAGCGGTCAAGCTTGAATCCGTGGCCGGTTTCCTGGACGCGCGTGGCGTTGTCATGGCCGTCCCAGACATACGGCATGATGATCGCGGGCTTTCCGAAATAGAGACACTCCGTGAAGCTGTTATTGCCGCCGTGATGGATCACCATGTCGACCTGCGGCATGACCGAAGGTTGCGGATACCAGCCGGCAATGTGCACGTTGTCCGGCACGCTGTCGTAGGACTCCATGTAATCGCCGACATTGACCAGCGCGCGCACTTCCATTGACGACACCGCGTCGATGACGCGTTTCAGCAGGTCTGTGTCGCCGGCACCGAGAGACCCGTAGCTGACATAGATGAGTGGCTTGTCATTGTGGGCCTTGAACTCCGGCACCTGATAGGCCTCATCCTGGCGGACGCAGCCTTCGAGATACTGGAACTGCGCCGGATCGAGCGGCCGGGACCTGTTGAATTTCACGGGCTCGGGATAAAGCAGCATGTTCATGTGGGGCGACGCCTCGAAGAACTCGCCGAGCTCATAGGCATCTTCGCCGCACTCCGCCAGAAACGCGTTGAAGTCATCGTGGATCGGCTTGATCACGTCATGGAAGCGGGCACGAAATGCAGAGTGACACGCCGTATCGTTCTCCCCGCACCCGGAAAGATGCGGCGGGATGGCCGGGTCCTCGATCTCGTTTTCCGAGCAGGAAATGATCCGCACCCAAGGCTTGCCGTTCTCCTTTGCGTAGCGCTTGATGGCCGGGAACAGGATGACATTGTCGACGCAGACCGCATCCGGCTTGATGTCGGCGAGAATGCCGGGCAGATCCTTCTCCGCCCATTTGGCGCTGTCGACGATCGCTTCCCAGCAGTCCTTCACATAGTTGTCGATCTGGTCGATCGGTTTCTTGGCAAAGTTCGGGATATGGCCGTTGATGAAGTTTTCCCAGAACTTCGCCATTTCCTCCGCCGGCATGGGCTCGGAAAGGTTCACAGGACGGCATTCGAAGCCGTATCCCTCGTAGACCTCGGCAAATCCCGGATCGGAAAGGAATATGGCCTTGTGGCCGAGTTTCTCCACCGCCTGGGCAATGCCTACCGAATTGAGGGCTGGCCCGAAGGCGGCTTCGGGAAAGAATGCGATTGTCTTCTGGCTCATGGTGTCCTCTCTTTCCTTGTCATTCCTTTAGCAGACGCGCGTGCTCCGGGCGCCAGTTGCACCAGACCGTGTCGCCGGTTTTCAGAGCGACGGCACTTTCGTCTCCTGCCGGCACGCGGACGGTCAGCGGGTGATCGAGACCGTCGACGGCGACCAGCAGGTTCCGGTCCTGTCCGTGGTAGGCGATGTCCGCAATCGAGCCCTGAACGGCAGTATGCCCGTCAAGGCTCTTGTCCGCTGAAAGCCGTATGCGTTCGGGGCGTATCGAGAGTGCCGCTGATCCTGCGTCGCCCTGACCGCAATCTTGCAGCACTCCAAGTCCGGAAACGGCGAAGCCATCCGCCGAAATCTCGCCTTCGATCAGGTTGGTCACCCCGATGAACCCGGCAACGAAGCGGGATCGCGGCTCTTCATACAGGCTCACCGGATCGGCCAGTTGTTCGATACGGCCGTCCTTCATGAGAGCGATCCGGTCGGCCATGACCAGCGCCTCCTCCTGATCGTGTGTCACGACGACAAACGTAATGCCGAGATCGTGCTGCAACCGCTTCAGCTCCAGTTGCATCTGCTCGCGCAGCTTCTTGTCGAGCGCGCCCAGCGGCTCGTCGAGCAGAAGCACTCTCGGCCGCTTCACAAGCGCCCGCGCAAGAGCAACACGCTGTTTCTGCCCGCCCGACAGTTGGTGAGGCTTACGGTCTGCCAGCGCGGCAAGCTCCGTCATCTCCAGAATTTCATCGACGCGGCGCCGGATCTCCGTCTTGTCGAGTTGCTCCATTTCGAGCCCGTACGAGACATTGCCGCGAACCGTCATGTGGGGGAACAAGGCGTAGGACTGGAACATGAGATTGACCGGGCGGCGATTGGCCCTCAGGCCCGTCATGTCTTCGCCGTCGAGCATGATCTGCCCTTCGTCGGGGTCTTCGAACCCTGCAATCATGCGCAGGAGCGTGGTCTTGCCGCAGCCTGACGGACCGAGCAGCGCGAAAAACTCACCTTCCCGGAAGTCGACGGAGACCGCATCTACGGCCGTCAGCGTGCCGAATCTTCTCGTGACCCGGTCCAGGGTTATGACCGCGTTGCCACTCATCCGCCGGTCACCGCATCCCGATTGAGCCGCTGCGAGAAAAACACGAGCGTAAAGCTGATCAACATGATGATCGTCGCCATGGCGTTGATCTCCGGCGTCACTCCGAACCGGATCATTGAATAAATCCGCATAGGCAACGTCGTGGAACTGGCACCCGCACCAGCCGTGAAGAAGGCGATGATGAACTCATCAAAGGACAGCGTAAAGGCAAGCAGTGCGCCTGCGAGGACGCCGGGAAAGATCACCGGCAGGGTTATCCGCCTGAACGTCGTGAACCGGTCGGCGCCGAGATCGATCGACGCTTCGACAATTGAATGGTCGAAATGCTTCAGCCGCGTTCGCACGACCGCACAAACAAACGCGATGTTGAAGACGACATGGGACAGGATGATCGAATGCAGCCCAAGCGTGACCTCGAGCAGTGTGAAGAAAGACAAGAGCGCTATGGCCAGCACAATGTCGGGAATGATCATCGGCGCGAACAGCAAGGCATCGAGCGTATTGGACGTTCGCCTCCGTTCCACGCCCAGGGCCAGCAATGTGCCGAGCGTCGTGGCAATGATCGTCGAAACGAAAGCCACGATCAGCGTATTGATCGCAGCCGCCAGGATTTCCGGGCTTTCGGCGAGTTTCCCGTACCATTCGAACGAAAATCCGGTCCATACGGTCGGCAGGCCGGCGCGGTTGAAACTCAGAACCATGAGCACGAGGATCGGTCCGTAGAGGAACACGTAAGTCAGCCACAGATGGGCTCCGAGCAGCCTGCGGGCAGTAGCGGGTCTAGCCATGCGCCAGCTCCCTGCCTCGCTGGGCGCGATTGACGGCAACGGCCTGTGCAAACAGCAGCAGCATCATGATGAAGATCAGGGCCAGCGAAAGCGCCGCACCGAACGGCCAGTCACGTGCCGACAGAAACTGGTCGTAGATCAGATTGCCGACCATCACGATACGGCCGCCGCCGAGAAGGTCAGGCGTAATGAAATTGCCGATCGAGAGCACGAACACGAAGACCGAGCCCGCGGCAACTCCGGGCAATGTCAACGGCAGCGTCACGCGCAGGAACGTCTTCCAGGCCGGTGCGCCGAGGTCCTCGGACGCCTCGCGGATCTCCGGATTCAGGCGCTGCAATGAGGCGTAGATGGCCAGAATGACGAAGGGCAGGTAGTTGTAGACGAGCCCGACAATCACGGCGAACTCGTTGTAAAGGATGTCGAGTGGCTGATCGATCAGACCGACCGAGCCCAATCCCTTGTTGATGAGGCCTTCGCGGTTGAGCAGCACGATCCAGGCATAGGTCCGGATCAGATAGTTGCTCCAGAACGGCAGCATGATGAGGAAGAGGTATCGCGTCTGCCTGTTCCTCGGTGCCAGCGAAATCGCATAGGCCGCCGGATAGGCGATCAGGACGGCAACGAAAGTCGCCGTCAGCGCAATCCGCGCGGACGTAAAAAAGATCGAACGGTAGATCGGCTCTCCGGCCCGCGCGAAGTTTTCCAGCGTGAAGATGTAATCGATGCCACCGTAGACACCGCGCTCGAAGAAGCTGAAGAAAAACACGATCAGGCAGGGCACGATCATGAAGACCGTGAGCCAGCCCACGCCGGGCAGGATGAGAAGAAACGTGTCGAGCCGCCGGGTCATGCCCCATCACCGCCAGTTTGGAAAACCGGCGGGACAGACAGTCTTCACTGTCTGCCTCGCCGGCCTCCTCGGGAGAAACAACTGTCAGTTGGACGCAGTGATTTCGGTAACGGCTTTCGAATAGGCCTTCTGGGCCGCACCGAGATCGCGGAGCTGTTCCTGCTTCATCATGTCGGCAGGCTTCATGCCGAGGTTCGGATAGGTTTCGAACAGCTTCTTGTCGAGCGCATCCATGGCAGCCTTGTTGGGCACCTTGTACAGGATGTTCTCGGCAACCCACTTGCCGGTATCCGCACTCAGCACATAGTCGATGAACTTGTGAGCGGCTTCCTTGTTCTCCGACGCCGCAGTCACGACCATCGTGTCGACCCAGAGATCGGTGCCCTCTTTCGGGATCACGTATTTGATCTTGTTGTTCTCCGCGATTCCGTAGTTGCACCAGCCGTCCCAGGCATGGACCAGGCTCGCCTCGCCCGAGACCAGCTTCGAGTAGAAGGTGGTGTCGTCATAAGCGAGCAGGTTCTTCTTGGCATCGATGAGAAGGCCTTTCACCTCATCGATCTTGCCCTGATCGGTCTCGTTCACCGAATATCCGCGGGCGAGCATGCCAGCCGCCATGAGCCAGCGGTCGGTCGCCAGCATCGTGATCTTGCCCTTCAGATCCGCCGCCGGTTTCAGCAGTGAATTCCAGCTTTCCGGACTACCCTTCACCAGGTCGGAGCGGTAGCAAAGACCGGTCGTACCCCAGGCATAGGGCACGGAGAATGTATTGCCCGGATCGTAGGCGAGCTTGTTAGCCTCAGGATAGAGATTCGACAGATTCGGGACCTTGGAGGCGTCGATCTTTGCTGCAAGATTGAGCTTGTTCAGGGCCTCGGCAAACGGCGAGGAAACAAACAGGACATCATAGCCCTTGCCTTTGCCGGCAACGACCTTGCCCATGATCTCTTCGTTGGTGGCATGCAGCGCCACTTCGACCTCGATACCCGTCGCTGCCTTGAACTTCTCAGGCAGATCCTTGGGCATGTAGCCGTCCCAGTTCGAAATGACGATCTTGCCTTCCGCCATTGCTGCGCCGGCGCCGACGGCAAGAGACACCGCCATCACTGCTGCGCGCATAAACGTCTTCGAAACTTGCATTCGATCTATTCCTCCCTGCGATTTCGCCCGGCTCTCCGGACGTTGACGATTGGACCGTCCCTTTGCCCCTGATCGACGGTCCATCCATATGCGTTTTGTATTTTTTGCGAAAAAGATACAATCGACAACAAAAAAATGCTGCCCAGAGCGAGTAGCTGGGTTTCCTGCGGGATTATCGGCGGGTCAGGCGGCGGTGGGCCAGAACCCGGACTTCGCGGAAATCCGGGCGTGTCGCGTCCGACATGCGGATATGCAGCGACATGCGTTCTGCCGCTTCGGCATAGGATCCGTTTTCAATCGCATCGAGAATTGAGAGGTGTTCGGCGAACGATTCTTCGAGCCGTTCGCGGGAAATGTATTTCTCGTATTCGGACAGGCGCCGGAGACGGGTCTGTTGACGGATCGCCTGCTCCAGGAAGCGGTTCCCGCAGGCCTCGGCGAGCGTGTCGTGGAACTCGGCATCGATGTCGAACAGCGAAGCAATGCTCTCATTGACGAGCCCGGAGGACAATGCGCTCAGATGAATTCGGCGCAGGTGTCCTAAACGATCAGCAGTGAGCAGAAATTGATCCTGCAGCAAAGCCGAAGGCTCGATCAGCAGCCGGTAACGATAACTCTCCTGATAGGACGCTTCGTCATTGAGCGCCGGGCCGAAGATCCAGCCATGGCCCGGTGTCTTTTCGACCAGCCCGTCCTCCTGCATCCGGGCAAGCACCTTCTGGATCACACTGCGGCTGACGCCATAGCGCCGGACCAGATCGCCGACCGAGATCTGGTTGCCGATGAGGTTCGCAAACCGCTCGCTGGCAATCTGCCGATAGATCCGTTCCGGCTCCGGCAATGGCAGATCGATCTGATCGAACTCGGAAGAGTCGGTCCCGAGCTCCAGGAAATAGCCCTTCTTCTGTTCCGATCGGACAACGTTCAGGCCTTCGAGCTGCTTCAGCGCCAGCCGGACCGGTGAACGGGAAACGCCCAAAGCGTCGGCCAGCCACTGCTCGCGGATATGGAACCCGCTTTGCGCCCGCTCGCGCCGCAGGATGTCGAGAATCTTTCTTGAGATGTCCAGGCTCGCCATCGCTGTTCAACTCTGACCTCGCTTCACTCACGCGCTGCGGTGAACCGTCATCTGCGGGAACGGAATCACCCAACCGTAGCGATTTGCAGCTTCGACCATCAACTTCCAACTTCTGGCTTCAGCTTTCGAACATTCAACGTTTCGACGTCAGTTGATTGATCGCCACTTTCCGACGGCAAAGTGGCCCCCGTTGAACCAAATGTTTCGGCATAAATGAGCATCGAATCGCGATCTACTCTCGCACTCCTCAACAATTCTTTGATCCTCTCGCCAATCGCAACTGATTCAAGGTCATTTCCAGATAGAGCAATCCGCTCATCGACGATCATTTCTGGGCTGCGATTGTCACTTTTCGAGTCTGGAGGCAACTGCGCGAACGCCTCCAAAGTTCCGAGGGCAACCACCTTCGCATCGCTCATCGAGGGCGGGCTTTCTGCATGCTTCTCAAAATCGGCGGTGACAAAACCAATTTTGTGGGCGATCCAGTCGACCAGACCGGTTTGATAATTGACCTTTCTCATTCTGGCAGAAGCGAAACGCATACGGTTCATAAAACGCTTGATGGCTCTCGGCGTCGGATTTACTCCTTCAACAACTTGATTTGCTTCCTTCAGGGCATCAACAAACGGTTGCGGATCGTGCTCGACGTCTTTCGAGATCGTGTAGGCACGCCGCAGAAAAACCCAAAATACCAAAAAGCCAATCGTTACAAACAGCGGCCACAATACCCACAAATCGGATTTGTCGTATTTCTTGAACACGGGTGCAATTTCCGCCTCTTGGGGAATCAGCACCTTTTGGTCCAGATCCTCACTAACTGAAGTTTGCGCATTTCGCTGCGCTTCAACCTTCGGAGTAGCTCGCGAGGATGGCTGAGCGTTACCAGTTTGAATTGAATTGGTTCGATCAACCCGGCTGATCGTGTTTTGAGTTTGAGACTCATTAATTGGTTTTGAGGTTACCCGCCCATACAGATTTTCACTTTGCGTGAACCCGAACCAAACAGCAGCAACTACAAAGATAAGCCAGATTGTTGATCTGCAAGCCTCTAATGCGCTAAGGATGCGCGGTCGGATTTCACCTAACCATCTATTTTCCTTATCGCTGAGCGCAAAATTCTTGATTTCTACGACTTGGGCAAGCCTCACAGCGGCTCTTGGCGTCGTTCTCGGTATAGCAACTTCTAAATTGATCAGCTTCTCCATGTAGTGGCGTGCATACGCACGACGCCTATCGCCTCCAAACGCAAATGGTACTTCGTCATCTGGCATTCCGTCCGCAATGTCTTTGAGTTCGTTCCCAATTGAGTGCTCCACTTGCGCGCGATCGAATCCCATGACAACAATACAGTCGCCCACAGAAACGAAGTAATTAACGGCTTCGAAAATCGTCAACACACTCTTGGCCTGACAGCGGTCAAGATCATCTATGAAAATGACCAGTCCAGGCACTCCTGGCATTCTCAAAGCGCGACAAACCTCTTTAAAGCTTTCACCAAAACTGTATCGAAAACTTAGTTTGTCTCGAAAATCATTCACTCGGGCAAGAGCGCCAAATTTTTTCAACAACTTTGCCGGTTGCGCCGGCATAGCGACCCACAATGTTCGTAACCACAACGCCAAGCCTGCGGCCGGCACAAGCCCTACTAGGTAGGCAGGTCCGTATATCCCCCCATCATCTCCCTTGATCATTTTCAGATACGGATCTGACGAACTTCGGAGTGCCGCGAGGTCACCATCCGTTAGCCAGGCAGATGCTAAGATTGCGAAACACGAAGCGATCACCAAAAATGGCAGGAATCGAACCGTTTGCCGCCAAAGTCGCGGGCCAATCAAACGCAGACGAAACCAGATCCCTCGTAAGGTCCAAAGTCTGGGAAGCGCCCGCGATCGTACTGCTTCAAACAATGCCGCAAGCAAATGTTCTTCGTTCTGATGATGCCAAGCGTTGAATTCAACGGCTGATGTCCCTCGCTTCGCCAGATCCTCGCGCAGCAGATTCATAAGCGAACTCTTGCCGGATCCCCAACCACCGACAACACCAAGGACGAGCGGGGGCTCGGTTTGTGCGTTGCGCAAGAATTTTGAGACCTGCATAGCCAGCTGTTTGAGTCCAAGTGCGTCATCATCGTCCCAACCGATCTCGCGGTCAGATTTCCCTGCAGCGACAGGCCTAGCTTCTGTAGGCCTGGTGATCCACCACAGGCGCACGGAATAGAGGGCAACTAAAGAGGCAATCAGTGCCAGCAATAACGCGGCGTATGCCATCATGGGAGCACCTGCCGCCCAAGGTAAGTGCTTCCAATCACCCAATCCGCTGCTGTTGCCTTTGTGCACGAAGACTATTTGTGGAAAACAGAATGGCATATGGCGGCGCGTCTTGCGATTTGGAGAGACCAACAGCAACCGCGTAGTTTCTCGCGCCGTCTACACGAACGTCCCGAAGGTCTGGCGCATGTTCTCCGCCAACACGCCGAGACTGCCAGGTAATGCCTCCGTCAAAAGTAACTTTGACTAAACCATTGTCGCCAACCGCCACCCCAGTGTCCGCTGAAAAAGCCACCGCCCGCAAAGCGCTTGCGGAGTCAAGATCATTCCTGGCTTCGCTGACAGAGTACCATTGGTAACCCGCAATGGTTCCAATCGGATCGCCCAGTTTTTGACTGAGTGCTTCAATTGAATCTACAATAGTTATCGTCGAAGATCTTGGGATCGTTTGATCTGAATCAGATTGATCAGTTGACTCAGATTTTTTGACATTTATTGTTCGCAATGCTGTTGAATTTTGAGAGTCTGTTAGATTTTTACCCTCCAATTCGACATGAAACCCAATGTAAATAGATCCCTCATCACCAACTGCAACCCGTCGGCTACCACTGTCTAATTCAGTAACCGATCGTATTGTATTGGGAAAGAATGATGGAATTGACTGTCCATCCTTCCGATTCAAATCAAGTAATTTTTGTTCGCCGAATATCACTCCAGACGTCATGTCGAGAGCCGTCGCATTTACCGTTTGATCTCCAGAGAATGAAAGTTGCCATATGCGAGCAGTACTATCATGAGACGTCGTAATGACCCGTCTTCCGTCACTTGAGAATTTGGCCTTAATAACCTCATCAGAATGGCCCGATAGCACACTGCGCAATAAACCAGACTCTGCGTCCCAAATTCGCGCAGTGTTATCCGCAGATGCGGTTGCAATCATTCTGTCGTCAGCTGAATACTCCGCTTGGTAAACCGTCGACGGGTGGCCTCGCAAGACAGCTGTCAATTCGCCTGTCTCCACGCTCCAGACTCGCGCAGTGCCGTCGGCAGAGGCTGAAACGAGATGCTCGCCGTTGTTCGAGAAGTTGGCACTAATGACCGACTTTTCGTGACCGCTAAAGGTTCTGAATAGACGACCCGAATCGGCATCCCAAACTCGAACAGTAGAATCTTTGGAAGCGGTCATAACGAGGCGGCCACCTGGTGAGAAGGCCGCATGCATTATCGAGTCACTATGACCACTTAGAACTGCAAGTAGCGCTGCAGTACTTGTATCCCACAATCGTGCCGTTCCATCGGTTGATGCCGACAGAACACGGCTGCCGTCAGGAGAGAATTCCGCGTACTCGACAGATCCGGTATGACCTTGCAAAACCGATAGCGGGTGCCCGGTCACAGTATCCCATATGCGTACCGTCTTATCCGTAGATGCTGCTACGATACGACTACCATCACTCGAGAATACTGCTTCATTAACGGCACCTTCTTGTTCCGATAACGTGGCAATTTGCTTGCTCGAATTCACATCCCACAGTTTCACCATACCTTTCGCGTCGGCAGAAACAAGACGACTATCGTCGGGCGAAAATCGCAGACTCAAGATCGACGCCCCTTTTTGCAGCAGGGTTGCTACCTCTTTGCCTGTTTGAGCGTCCCATAGCCGTACCTCACCATCGGCATCACCGGTTGCAACACGCGATCCATCGCCGGAGAACACAGCAGCATTCAGTACAGATTTGTGACCTTTGAGTACAAATTCAGTTTCGACATGAATGACGTCACCGCGTGTTTCAGCGCCCTTACTGCGCCAGCGACCATCCTCGAAGAAGTACACGTCACGCGATAATGTAATTGCTCCCAGTTTTTGCCTGTCGCGGGAAGAAAATAACCTACGAACTCTCATTCGGTCTAAAGGCGCACCCTCGAGTGCAAAATTTAATCGCCACGTGTTTTCGGCAATGTCGTATAAAAGACCATTGATTGGCGGCTGCTTGGATTCGAAAAGCTCAAGAAATGCTCGATTAAAGAACTGATGTCGCGGCTTTACTGGCCTGATGGGATGTTCGGCGTAGGCTTGATCGTGATTGCGCCTGACAATAGCATCCCAGAAGTTCCTCTCTATTTGTACAAATGGATCTCCGATCGGAGACGCTCGAAAAAAACCGTAATACGATACTGCAGATAGAATCGCTCCAATTGCTAGTGCCGTGCTCGCCCTCCCAAGCGGAGTAAAAATCAGTTCAAATAAGCCTAAATTTTCCCGCAAATCTTCAGGCTTAATCCCTTGCGATTGCGATGTATTTGTTGAATCCACAATATCGCCGAATTTCTTGCATCTGAACTCCGAAAAAATTGTATTATGAAGTATTTAGAGGTTCAAGAGGGTTTTACTATCCATATTTCGTAAATTCTTATAACTAAATGAAATTATTATCCCAACTTGGCCGAGATGATGAAATTGATGCTGAACAATTGAAATCGAGCGGCAAGCGTTGAAAAAATTAAGCTGACGCACATCGAAATGCTAGTCTAAATTACTGCACTCTAAGTAAATTCGAACCCAAAATTGCATCACGCGCTGCGGTGGACAGTCATCTGCGGGAACGGAATCACCCAACCGTAGCGATTTGCAGCCTCGACGAGAAGCTTGGCCATGGCGCGCTCGATCTCTTCGTAGAGCGGAGCCGCCCTGCCCCGGACATCGGCCTCCACCTCATAATCGAGTGACGAGTCCCCGGCCCTGAGGAAGTCGACACGCACACCGACCAGTTCCCCTTCAGCCAGAATCTCGCGCAGGCCCTCTTCGACCATTTCCCGGATCTGCTCCGGGATCTCGGTCGTCGCCACGGCCTGATGCTTGTAGTCGATGCCGAACTCGAGCTCGACGCGGAAGTCGCGGGACAGGTTGATCGGGTTTTGCTCGAGGAAGCCGCTCGTCGTGTAGGTGATCACCGCGCCGCCCAGGAGACGGACCTGCACCATATCCGGACTCTGGAAAATGACCTCGCCGAAATGATCGTCCGCAAGCTTGATCCACTCGCCCTCCCGGCACGGGAACCATTCCTCGTCCGGCGCCAGCGGACGTGAGTGCAGACCGATCAGCTCGCGCACCGGAAGCGTCACCGTGCCCGCACTCAGGAGCGGGTTCTCCAGGGTCGTGTAATAGCTGAGTTCGGTAACGAGCCAGGGCACGCCGTTGAAAACCACCCGCTCGTCTTCCTGCACGGCACCGAGGTTGAGCAGAAGAAAAATCTGTTCGACCAGGTTCGGCAGCATCTTGATGGTGATCCAGCCGATGGCGATGAGGAAGATCGTCGAGAGCGCCAGAAGCAGCCAGTCGTCCCGCATGTTGAAGATGTAGAGCATCGCCCCGATCGCGATGAGGACGGTTGCCAGATGATACGTCAGGCCGATCAGACGTCCGCGGAACGAACGGCCGCCGGAAATACGCCGCGGAACTCTGGGCGCGACAATACGCCGGGCAAACTGCATGACGATGATCACCGAGAAGAATGCGCCGAGACCGTAAAGAAAACTGAGCCCGCGGTTGCGCAGGAACCCTGTAAACACCGCGCCCGCATGACCGACAGCTGTCTCACGACCCTCCAGCCGGGCTTCCAGTTGGCGGTCGATCGACGTGATCAGATCGCGCGCGCTCTTGCGCCGGCTCTCCCATTGCTCGACGCGCTCGATCAGCCGACTGGCCAGCTCCTGGCTGTCGTTCTGACGGGCCAGTGTTCTTAGGCTCTCGACAGCCGCCGCCGCGGTCTCGAACTGCGTTTCGGCAACGAACCGACTATGGCGCAGCAATTCGATGCGCCGCGAGTCCGCAGTCGCCATCTTCAGCATGACGACCAATGGCTGGACGAGCTGTTCGAGTTCGCTCTGGAGATCGATCTTGGTGTCGTCCGACAGCGAGAATTTTGACGCCGCCCCTCCGGTCGAAAGGGCGTCGAACTGCCGGTCGATCTGGTCGAGATCCGCCCGGACGGCCTTGAGTTCCTTTTCCAGCGCCTCCTTGTCGAGCGGAGCCACATTCTTGAGCGCCTGGTTGAGTTCCTCGACGCGCGCCTGCTTCTCGGCCTGCGACCGGAGCAGGCTGCTGAGCGCATCGATCACGGCCTGGGTCTTGGCCCCGCTTTCGGCTTCTTCCGTCGATGTGTCTTGCGCAAATGCTGTACCGGCTACCGGTGCGCCTGACAGCGCAAGCAGCGCGATCAGACAAAGACGTGCTGCAAAACGGATCATCCGCCTCTCCCGTGGTATCGCTCCGAAGCCGCGCCGACTTTTGGCCCATTCCCGGCGCGCAGGCAAGCCGATAAATCGGGCCATATTCTGGCATGACCGCGTGAGTGTACCGCCGACGGACGCCGGTTTTTCTCGAATTTCCGGGATTTTCTCTAGGCGCTAGACCGCCTCGCCGCGGGCCGTGGCTTCCGCACGTTCCAGTGCCGCACTATCTACGGTGACGCCTTCGGACGCCGCTTTGGCGCGGCCGGCCAGCCGGCGTGTGCCCGGCAGGCGCACGCCGTCCTGAGCCTCGATCGCTGCTATGATTACCTCAAGGCGCTGAGCAAAGTTCTCGCGTCCCGCCGCCGCCTCAGGGTCGATCGCGATCACCAGTTGCCCGACCCCGGGAGCAGGACCATCGCTGGTGAAGAATGACGACGCTTCGTAACCGAAATGGGCGCCGGTCAGCGCCGCGGCCATGAGTTCGATCATGAGAGCAAGCGCCGCCCCCTTCGCACCGCCGAGCGGCTGCATCGTTCCGGTCAATGCGACCTCTGCATCTGTCGTTGGATTACCGTCGGCATCGAGCGCCCAACCTTCCGGGATCGGCTCGCCGGCCTGCGCGGCCTTGAGGATCAGCCCGCGGGCCACTTGCGATGTGGCAAGATCGATGACGAGCGCCGGAGCATCATGTCTCGGCGCGGCAAAGGCGACCGGGTTTGTTCCGTAGAGCGCCTGATTGCCGCCCCAGGGCGCGATCGCCTTCGGCGTATTGGCAAACAGGATCGCGACGAGACCGGAATCAGCGAGCCGTTCCACGTGCCAGCCGGCAACGCCGCAATGGTGCGACCGGGTAATGGCCGCCGCCGCGATTCCGTTTTCCGCAGCCATTTTTGGCAGACGCTCGAAAGCCGCATCGAACGCCGGATAAGCAAACCCGTTCGCGGCATCAACCCGCAGAAGGCCCGGACGCCCCTGATCGACATCGGGCTTTGCATGCCCATCCACCTTGCCGCTCCTGGCCTGGCCCGCATAACTCGGAACACGCGACAGGCCGTGGCCCTTGTGCCCGTCCACTTCGGCGGCCGTCAGCGCGACGGCGACCGACAGGGCGATCTCGGGAGAGGTATTGTTCGCCTCAATCGCACGGGCGATCAGACTTTCGAGGTCGGCGGCGGGAATCGTCGTCGTTGTCATTGTGTCTCCATGAGCGCGCGGCGCACATTCTGCGCGGTGATCATGCTGACCCGCGCGTTTGATTGTTCTGTCACACCGGCGATATGCGGCGTTAGGATGAGATTGGGGACGTCGGCAAAACGTTCGCCATCCTGCTCTCCGAGCGGTTCGTCTGCGAAAACGTCAAGCGCCGCGCCGCCGAGCCTGCCGCCACGCAGCGCGCTGATCAGCGCCTCCTCATCGACAATGCCGCCCCGTGCGGTATTGATCAGGATGGCTCCCGGCTTCATGGAGGCAAGCGCCTGTGCGTCGATCATGTTCCGCGTCTGATCGACCAGCGGCATATGCAGCGTGACCACATCGCTGTCGCGCAGGACCGCCTCCAGGCTCGTGCGCCGCATGCCGGCCCAGGCCGGATCCTCGGCCGGCAAGACCGGGTCGTGCGCAATGACGTCCAGGCCGGTCATCTTCGCCAGGTCCGCCACCACCTGCCCGATCGACCCGAAGCCGAGGATACCCAGCGTGCATCCCATGGCCTCGCGTCCGATCAGCGCCTCGCGCGGCCATGTCCCCGCAACCACCGCATCGTTTGCGACATAAGCACCGCGCAGCAGCATGAATGCGGTGGTGATCACATACTCTGCGACAGAGCGCGCATTGGCCCCTGTCGCCGGCAGCACGGCGATGCCCCGCTTCTCGCAGGCCTCAAGGTCGATATTGTCGAGTCCGACGCCGAGCCGGCCCACGGCGCGCAGGTTCGGTGCGGCCTTGAGCACATCGGCCGTCACTTGTGTTTTGTTGCGCACGATCAGCGCCGCGGCCAGTTTGAGGGTTCGCTTGAGTGCCGCCGGATCCGATGACAGATCCGGATCATGGACAACGGCAAAGTCCCGTTCGAGATCCGCAACGGCCTCCGCGTCCATGAACTCGGAAATGACGATGGTATCGGCAGATTTGCTCACGGGCGCAGTCAATCACGTCTTGATGACGCCGGCCACGTTTCCGCCCCTGAAGGACAGGCGTGCCCGAGGCCGGCGCCGGAGGAGTCCAGACTATGCGCTGCGATAGAGCTTGGTCATCACGAATTCGCGGTGACCGAGCGCCTCTGCCGCCGTCATGCGTCCGTTGGCCGTCCTCCTGATCATGTCGATCAGCGCATCACCGGCCTGATCGATTGTCATGTCGCGGCGCAGAATGCCGGAGACATCGACGTCGACATGCTCGGACATGGTGCGCACCGTCCGCGGGTTCGCGGTGATCTTGACCACCGGCACGATCGGGTTGCCGATGATGTTGCCCTGGCCCGTGGGGAAGGTATGAACCACGTAGCCCGCCGCCGCCATCAGCGTCACGCACTCCGCCGCCGCCGAGGACGTGTCCATGAAATAAAGGCCGGCACCCTTGGCCGGCGCTTCGGCCGGCTCCAGCACATCGATATAGCTGACCTGCCGCCCGATCTTCTCCAGGTTGCCGAGCGCCTTCTCCTCGATCGTCGTCAGGCCGCCCTCAATGTTGCCCTTGGTCGGCTGGCTCTCGGACAGGTCGTCGACCTTGAACGGCTCGATCACCTCATCCATGTAGGCCTGCCAGGTCGCCATGAACTTCTCGGCGGCTTCCGGAGTCGCCGCGCGTTCCCTGCACAGGTGTTCCGCACCGGTGATCTCAGACGTCTCGCCGAAGCAGCCGTAGATGCCCTTGGGGATCAGCTTGTCGTACATGTTGCCGACCGTCGGGCAAGAGCCAAGCCCGGTGGTCGTGTCGGACTCGCCGCACTTCGTCGACACCCACAACTCCGACACGCTGCACTCCTCGCGCTGCAGTTCGCTCGCCCAGTGGACGAACTCCTTGGCCTTGCGCGACGCGGCCGCGATCGTGTTGATGTCGCCGTTCTGCTCGATCGAGAATCCCGCGACCGGCTTGCCGGTCTTGGCGATGCCGTCGGTGATCACTTCGGTCCAGCCCGGCTCGATGCCGATGACGACGACCGCCGCGACGTTGGGGTTCGCGCCGGTACCGATCATGGTCCGGAAATGCAGGTCGAGGTCCTCGCCGAACTGCAGCCGCCCGTATGCATGCGGCAGCGCCATCGTGCCCTTGATGTTGTTGGCCACCGCCTCGCAGGCGGCGTTGGAAATGTCGTCGACCGGCAGAATCACAACATGGTTGCGCACGCCGACCCGGCCGTTCTCGCGGCGGTATCCGAGGAAGGTTTCGTCACTCATGGTTCTCTCCTACCAGCGCTTGGTCTTGAGGTTGTGGACATGGACGTGATCACCGGTCCCGGCGGACGCCACCATCTTGCCGATGTCCTGTCCGTACTTGATCACGGTGTCGCCCTCGGCGAGATCCGCCAGCGCCACCTTGTGCCCGATCGGCACGTCGTGCTTGACCGTTAGATTGAAGTCGGAATTGTCCTCGGTGACCACGCACAGCATGTCCGTGCCGGCGGTCAGGCCCTCGACCACCACGACGCCGACATTGTCGCCTTTGTGGTGAACGAGCAGTTGGGGAACGCTCATCTGTCCCATCTCCCTGTCTTGATTTCGTCAGAGTTTTTCAGTGATTTCGGAATTTTTCGGCCAGACCCGCAGTCCGGCCGAGATGTTCAGTCTTGTATAAGACATAAGATAGATGATATTGTCAACGCATGATCGCCGAAACCGCACAAGACGCCGCGCCCGTCGGCTTCCGCCCGCTCTACCAGCAGGTCCGCGACCGCCTGGTGGAGAACCTGATCGCCGGCACCTGGGCGCCGGGCGAGGCCCTGCCGGCTGAGCACCAGCTCGCGACCCAGCTCGGCGTCAGCCCGGGCACCGTGCGCAAGGCGCTCGACGCCATGGCGGCGGAGAACCTGGTGGTGCGCCGCCAGGGCCGCGGCACCTATGTGGCCGAGCACGACCAGGACCGCGTCCTGTTCCAGTTCTTCATGATGACCCGCGACGACGGCACCCGCGAACTGCCGGACAGCGCCGCCGTGGCGGTCACCCGCGGCAGCCCCACCCTCGCGGAGCGTCAGCACCTCGACATCGACCGCACTACGCCGGTCTGGCGCATCGACCGCAACCGTACCGTCGACGGCCGCGCCATCATTGCCGAGCGCATCGTCGTCTCGGCGGCCATGTTCCCGGACCTCGGCCGGCGCGGTGCCGTGCCCAACAACGTCTACCAGGTCTATGCCAACGACTACGGCATCTCGGTCGCCCGCGCGGAGGAACGGCTCAAGGCGGTCGCCGCCGGACCTGACGATGCCGCGCGCCTCGGCGTCACGTCCGGCACCCCTCTGCTCGAAATCGATCGCATCGCGCACGCGCTCGACGGCCGTCCGGTCGAGTGGCGCGTCTCGCGCTGTCTCACCGAGGACTTCCACTACCTTTCAGAGTTGCGATAGGGCTCCCTTTAATCCTATTCGTCATTGCCGGGCTTGACCCGGCAATCCAGCGGAGCACAAACGCCATTCGTGTTGCTGGATGCCCGGGTCACGCCCGGGCATGACAGGGGGAGGTGCAATCCCTCAGAACACCTCTACCTTGCCCAGTAGCTGTCCGGCGGCGGGCCCCAGTCGTGCAGCATGCAGGAATAGACCGCCGTCTCGTCGAACGGATAGGCCGCCTCCATCTCGCGCGTCAGCGTGACGCCGAGCCCCGGCGCGGTCGGGCGTTGAGCCGGCCGGCCTCGATCACACCCTGATCGCCGATCATGTCCGCGCCCAGCGGGAAGTCCAGCATGGGATACTCGACGAGTTCCCCGCCCGCGGCAAAGGCGGCGTGATAGCTCGCCATGATCGCCACCGCCCCGCCCCAGGCGTGGACCACGACACCGGTGCCCTTCGCCTTTGCGGCGGTGAAGATCTCCATGACCGCGCCGATGCCGCCGATCACCGAGGCGTCGGGCTGGACGAAGTCGTAGACGTCGTCCCCGATGCGGTCGATCATCTCCTTCGGCGTCGTGATGATCTCCCCGCCGCAGACATCGACATCGACCCGCGACCGCAATTCCCTGAAGCCTTCGGGGCAATCCGGGCCGATCGCCTCCTCGACAAACACCATGCGCGCTTCGGTTCCGGCGTGCACGGCCTCCACGAATGCCACGACGTCGTCGACCGCCTGCGGCGGATCGGCCAGGTTCTGGCACATGTCGACGCCGACTTCGATACCGCGCGCGGCTGATTCCTCCAGCGCCCAGATCGTGCGCAGAATGTCGGTCTTCACCGACCTGATCTTGTAGAGATCGATACCCTTCGATGTCAGGAGATCCAGTTCACGCAGAAACTGTTCCTTGGCATCGCAGCACCCGCCGCTTCCGTAGATACGGATGCTCTCGGCCTTCGGACCGTCAGCGAGCAGGTCATAGACCGGAATGCCCAGGCTCTTGGCCTTTGCGTCCTGCAGCGCGATCTCGAAGGCGCTGATGACATGACGCGCCGCCCCCTGCAGCGACCAGTAATCGCACAGACTGCGCAGGTCCCGGACGCGGCGGCCGATATCGAAGCCGTCCTCGCCTTCCACGTAAGGCTGGCAGAGGTCGACGATCGACTTGAACACGAGCGGTGCGAACACGGCGAGATAGCCTTCGCCCAGGCCCGTCACGCCGTTCTCGAGCGTTACCTCGACCATGCCCACCGTGCGTTTCGGTCCGTTCGGAAAACACTCCTTGATTTCCGGATCGTCGGCATCCGCATAGGGCGAGCTCAGGAGAATGCAGCGGACTTTTTCGATCTTCGACATCAATAGCCTCTTGAGAAATCGACAACGCCATGAGGCGTTTCGCCGGCGCGGTATCGCGCGAGGTTTTCGGCAAAGTGCTCGATCTTCCGGTCGATTTCGTCGCCCGTCCCGCCGCTCGTGTGCTGGGTGACGATCAGGTTCGGGCACGCCCAGAACCGGTGGCCGGCGGGCAGCGGCTCCTCGATCGACACGTCGGCGACAGCCCCGCCGAGCCGGCCCTCTTCCAATGCATCGGCAAGCGCGTCCTCGTCCACGACCGAACCGCGCCCGTAATTGAGAAACAGGCCTCCCGCGGGCATGAGTCCGATGCGCCGCCGGTCGAACACGTCACGGGTTCCGGGCCTGTCCGGCACTGTGCTCACCACGATATCGGCGTGGCCGAGAGCTTCATCGAGTGCTTCCGCACGCCAGTCGCTTCCGAAGGCGACTATTTCGCACGAGAAGGGCTCGAGCAGTTCCTCGAGCCGCCGGTTGATGGCACCGTAGCCGAAAAGCACGACCGTCCTGCCCTTCAGTGTTCTCAGTTCCGGCCGGAATGCCTCTCCCAGCCATTTGCGGTCACGTTGAAGTTTCGCGAGCCGGCCGACCCCGCGACACAGCGCCAGGATGCCCGCCAGCGCGGATTCCGCGACCGGATCGGCGAAGAAACCTGCGAGATTTGTCACGGTAAGGCGTTGGCCCAGACTGTCCCAGTCGAGATCGCCGTATTCATCGAAACCGACGGACTCAAGCTGCATCCAGCGCAGTTCCGCATTCCCCGTGAGCCAGGCCGCCGGCACGTTTCCGAACGCAACCTCGCAGGACAGGAATGACGGTTCGACGGGATCGCGTGCGGTGAAATATCCGAACGGATGGACGACGTCGTCGCCCGCAATCTCGTGCATTCGGGCGATCTGCGGTTCGGTCAGGTCAATGGCTGTGAAAATCTCCACTTAAGGAACGCTCCGTCTTTGTGCGGGATACCGCCGGTCAGTGCCGCCCGCGTCTGACCGAAATGTGCCACGGAATCAGCAGACGTTCAGCCAGTGTCACACAACCGAACAAGGCGAGCCCGAGAGCCGTAAGGAAGAAGATACCGGCAAAGGCGAGATCGGGCCGCATATTGCCGGTGACGATCTGTATGTAGAAGCCCAGCCCCTCGTCGGAGCCGATGAATTCAGCGATCGCCGCGCCGACCGTGGCATTGATGGCAGCGTATTTGAAGCCGACAAAGCACTGCGGCATGGCCGCCGGGAGGCGGATCTTGAAGAACGTCCTCAATCCGCTCGCCCCGGTCGACCGGCTGAAGCGCGTAAGCTCCTCGCTGAGGGAGTTGAAGGCGAGGATCGCATTCAGCACGATGGGAAAGAAACACACCAGAAACACGATGATGACCTTCGGCAGCAGGCCGAAGCCGAGCCAGGAAATGAAAAGCGGCGCGAACGCGATCTTGGGCACCATCTCGATGCAGACGATGAACGGGTAGAGCGTTCGGCGCAGGATTGAAGAGAACGCGATCGCAAGGCCGAGCGGCAAGGCAAGTACGATTGCGACGGTATAGCCGATGACCACTTCAAGGCCGGTCACGTAGGTGTAGTAGAACAGCCGGTCGAGGTCGGCCCACCCTTTGCTCACGATCACCGACGGCGGCGTCAGGATGAACCGCGGGATCTCGAACAGCACCACCGACCATTCCCAGAACACGAAAAAGCCGATGAAGAACGCGATGAACATCCACGAATGAACGAGCTGCGCCCACAGGCGCGCAAGAATGCCGGTTTTTTCAGATGACGCCATAGCCCCGGAAAATCTCCTGCGTCTCGCGCACATAGTTGATGAATTCCGGCGAGCTCTTGATTTCGAAGTCGCGTGGAAACGGCAGCTCGATCGGGATGATCTTGTCGATCGTGCCGGGCCGCGGCGTGATCACCGCCACGCGGGTGGAAAGCTGGATCGCCTCCTCGATCGAACGGGTCACGAAGACCACGGTAGAGCGCTGCTGCATCCACAGGGCCTGCAGGTCCGTGCGGATCCGCTCCCTGGTCATGGCGTCGAGCTTTCCGAGCGGTTCGTCTAGAAGCATGGTCTTGGGCCCATGTATCATGGCCTGGCAGAAGGCTGCGCGCTGCTGCATGCCGCCCGAGAGCTCATACGGAAACCGGTCACCGAAATCCTCGAGATGAACCGAAGCGAGGATATCGTCGACATCACTTCGGCGTTCCGCCGGATCGATGCCGCGCATCTCGAGCTGCAGTTCGACATTGCCGCGCACGGTCCGCCACGGCACCAGCGTGTTGTCCTGGAACATGATGCCGATATCGGTCTGTGGCCCGTCGACACGACGTCCGGCGAGCGTGATGTGGCCTTCGGTCAGGTCGAGAAGGCCGGCGATCATGAGCATGAGCGTGGACTTGCCGCAGCCTGACGGGCCCAGGAGCGAAATGAACTCGCCTTCCTCGATGACCTCGTCCACCGGACCGAAGGCATGCACGGCGCCCGTGCCGGATCCGAAGACCTTCTTGACACCGGCGAGTTCGATGAGTGGGCTCATGATCAGTTCATGCCTTCAGATAACCGGAGGCGGAAATCCGCCTCCGGCGTTCTTGGGGAGGGAAGTCTACTTGATGAACTTGTTGGTGTAGAACGACGCCGGATCCGCATTCTTGTCGAGATCGTTATACGTCTTCATCAGGTCCACCATGCCGGCCCAGTCGGATGCCACGTTCAGACCGATCTGCTTTTCCTTGTTGGCGCCCGAATAGAGCAGGCCGAGAGTGACATCGAGCACCGCGCGTGCCTGCGCCTTGCCCTGGTCCTCGGCCATGGTGCCGCCGACGATGTCCGCCATGGAGGCGACAGCCGCATCAGGGTTCTTTTCGGTCTCCGCATAGGCCTTGATCGTGGCCTGGACGAACCGTTTCACCAGGTCCGGCTTGTTCTTGATCGTGTCGTTGTGCACGGAGATGCAGTAGCCGACCTGATTGACCCCGTAGTCGGAATAGGGGAACAGGACCGGCGCATCGCCGCCGTTCGCCTTGATCTCGGACGGCTTGTCGTCGAGACCGCCGAGAATGCCGACCGCTCCGCCCGCACCCTGCAGGTAACTCGAGACCAGCGCGCCGTCCGGGACGTTTGTGATGTTGATGTCGGATTTGCTGAGGCCCGCATTCTTGAGCACGATCGGGAAGAAGGTGTTCACGCCGGCATTGGCGGTGGTCAGCAGCTTCTTGCCCTTCAGGTCCTTCAGCGACTTCACGCCTGCATCGGGCCTGACGATCACGGCCTCGGATCCCATGGCGTCGATCACGGCGACGGAGGTCAGCGGCGCGCCTTGCGAGGCAAGCGTGACCATCGCACCGCAGGAGCCATAGGCGAAATCGCTGTCGCCGTTGGCGACCAGCCTGTGTGCCGAACTCGAGCCGTTACCGGAGCGGATATCGAGATTGATCCCCGCATCCTTGTAGTGGCCCTTGTCCTTGCCGAAGGCGAATCCGGCATGGGAGCCGTAATACATCCAGTTGAGCCGGAGCCTGACGTCGTCGGCAGCGTGAGCCACGGTTGTGAGCCCTATCAGGGCTGCGGCCGCGGCACCGGCGACCATGATTTTCAGATTGGTCATGGGCGTTCTCCCTTTCATTGTTGGCACAGTCCTCGGATCTGCACCGATTTTCGCCCCGCGACGTCGCTGCGGACCGGCGTGATGCCGGAACGGGCGCGCCCTTTGAGAATGGCGGGGCTTTTCAAAACGGGGATGGCCATGCGGTTCTCCAACATGGTCAATCCCCGGCAACAGAGAGCTGGTCGACGATCCTGGGCGCTCCGATCGAGCGCAGCATGGCCAGGGTTTCGTCGCGATAGAGTGTGCGTATGTCGCGGGTCGGCGGGCGGCAACGGCTCGACGGCAGGCCGACCAGCTCCATGCAAAGCTTGTCCAGATAGCCGTCGCCGCTGGTGAAATCCTGTTCGATGGCCACCCAGAGCTTGTAGAACGGCATCGCCTCCTCGACGAGCATGCGCGCAATCTCGGGATGGTTGCCCGCCCGCACCTCGTCCATCAGCTTGATCCCCCACTCCGGCCAGAAGTTGCAGTTGTGAACCTCGAAGGCGCGCGCGCCGAGTGCTGGCATGGCGCTGAAGGCGAAGAACAGGTTGTTGTCGATGATCGTGAAGCGGTCGGAAAAATGCGAGGTGACGTCCTCGAACTCCATGGCATCGGTGCGCGGCGTTGCCCATTTCAGACCGACGATGTTCGGCACTTCAGCGAGCCGATCGATCATGCCGAAGGAGAGGTTCTGGCTCGTCCAGAACGTGTTGTAGACGATGATGCCGAGTTCGGGTTCGGCCTCGGCCGCCGCCAGGACGAACGCCTCGAAATCGCCTTCCGTGTGGGTGAAATAGTAGGGGCACGACACCTGGATGAACGCCGCCCCCAGTTCGCGGGCGGTGCGCGCAAGCCGCACCAGTTCCATGGTGCTCGTGGTTTGCGCGCCCATCGCCACGGGGACACGGCCGTCGACCTCGTCGATGACGGTTGCAGCCACATGCGCCCGCTCGTCGAAGGTCATGGTCGAGAAATCGCCTGCCGCACCGCCTGCAAGGAATGTGGCGTAGTCCGCATCGAGCCCCGCCTCGATCAGGAACCGGACATGCGCCCGCAGCGCCTCTTCGTCGACCGGCAATCCCTCAACGTCGCGGAACGGCGTCGGGATGGTCACGTAACATCCTTCGAGGCTCTTTTTCAGTTGGTCCTGGTTCACGCTCGCACTCTCTCGGCCACACGCAATCCGGACCCTTCCGAGCGCACGTTTCCCGTGCGGCCGGTCCACCGTTTTGGTGCCGATTTCGAGGTCTGGATGGGCGTGACGGCACAAAGGCCTGTTTGTCACTCATCGAAGTCTGACCCCGGAATTCGGATCTGAATTGATGATTCTCGCCGTGAAATTGACATGAATTGCCAAATCGGGATCATAAGAGGATGTCTCTTGCCAATTCCGCTCACGTACCGGTCTGCCCGGCATTCAATCTCATCCTGCAGCCGGAGTTCCCGATGAACGCCCTGATCCTGGCCAGCGACGCCCTGCGCATCGCCAACCAGAATTCTGGCCGGGAACTGTTTCGCTGGACTTTCGTGTCGGAAACCGGCGAGCCGGTTCGGGCGAGCAACGGCATGGGCGTCCCGGTCGACTGCGCGATCCAGGACATGCCGCAGGCCGATGTCTATCTCCTGTTCGAAGGCAACCTTCCGACGCAGCTAAACTCCCAGCGCCTGCTCGGCCAGCTGAGGGCCGCGGCACGTTTTGGAGCGATGGTGGGCGGCATCGACACCGGCGCATTCGCGCTCGCCCAGGCCGGCGTCATCGGCACGGCGAGCGCCTCGGATGTCGCCTTGCATTGGGAGGCCGTCCCGACGTTCCAGGAGCGATTCCCGAATGCCTCGCTCAGGAACCAGATTTACCTGGTGGACGAGAACCGCGTGCACTGCGCGGGCGGCGTTGCCACCCTCGACATGATCCTCGACCTGATCGCGCGCTTCGACGGCGAGGCGCTTGCCAATGAGGTGGCCAACGCGCTGGTCCACACGCGCCGCGACGCAGCCACCAGGCAGCGCGGCGACGGGCCGCTGGAGCACGGCCACGACCCGCTCGCGGGCCGCATTGTCTCGCTGATGGAGCGGAACCTCGACTTTCCGCTCAGCCTTGACGAACTGTCGACGGAACTGGGCGTACCGAAGCGCACCCTGTCCAGGGTCTGCAAGCGCGCTTTCGGTGAATCGCCCATGCGGCTCTATCTCCACGTCCGTCTTCAGGCGGCCCGCAATATCCTGTTCTACGAGGAGTTCTCCATTAAGGACGTGGCGATCGCGTGCGGCTTCTCCTACCCGACCGTCTTCTCCAGGGCGTTCAGGGCGCAATTCGGGCAGACACCCCGGCAATTCAGGACCACACTGCGGGAAAGCCAGAGCCTCGACATGAGGCCGGAGATCCGGCGGCTGATATCGGCACCGCCGGTCGAAAAATCGCCGGGAGCCGGTGCGGTCGCACCGGAATATCCGCCGCCGGGTTCATAGGCTGCCGCAGAAGCGATTTCCGCAACCGGCGTTCGCCGGGCAGCAGAACCGTCAGCCCGGCAGCGGTGTGCAGGTGATGCCAAACCGGATATCCAACGCGGCTTTGCGGTGAAACCGGGTGTCGATGTCGACAGTGAGCGGCGTTCGGTCCTCCGTTGCGACATAGGCGACGTTGTAGATCTCGGTTGTCGCATCCCGGGCGCTGTAGGTCGTAGGCTCAAGCACGACATGGTCGCCGGCTTCGATCTTCACCTTGACGTCGCCCTTCCCTGGCGTCGTCCTGATGACAATGTCGATGCGGTCCGAGGCACGCACCGCACCGACCACAACCGCATGCGCCGACCCGGGTCCGTCAGCTGCACGGGCCTGCAAGGTGACGTCTGAGCGCGCGAGGTCCGCACAATCGGCGTAATCCGGAGTGGTCTTGAAGAAGATGCTGCCGACGTAACCGAGCAGTCCCGTCAGCATCACGATCACCACAGCGATGCGCATCTTTGCATCCGCTCCTTTACGTATCTCGGTTCACATTCAAAACGCGCCATCGGCTAGTTCAGCGGCACATTGATCCAGACTTGACCGCCATAGGCATCGAAGCCGGCCGCGCCGATTCCGTCATACTTCGCAGCAGCCCTGAAGTTGATCCTGTCAGGCCTTTGAACAATGACGCCCAGTTCCGCGATGCCGCGAAATCCCTCCTGCGAAAACCTTGTTCCCCCAATCGTGACGTCGGTGGCCGCGAAATCCCACAGGCCCCGAAGCGCAGCATGCGGTTCGACCACTGTGCCTGACGAAGTGAGAAAACGCCGGGCGATCTCGGGCCCGAATTTCAGGCGCCCCAGACCGACCGTCTGTTTGCCGACGCTCAAGCCGTTCGAAAGCGTGTAGGACCGTTGGTTTTCCTCGATATAGGCGACCGAAACCTCCGGCGTAATACGAAAATCCTTGAGGATGAAGTTGCCGGTCAACCGACCACTGACCAGCCATCTGTTCGTGTCGAAATTCCCGTTAGCCGCCCCGATCTCTATATCGTTGTCGGACCGGCCCCAGGCGCCCCTGAGATCAAGGAACAGATCCGGCGTCAGCCGCATGGTCGCGTAAGGCCCGATCATCCAGCCGATGCCGTCGGTGGACGTATTGGCAATCCCGATCTTGTCATCCATCCAGTCGACCTGACCCAGAAAGCCGACAATCATCGAGGCATGAATCTGGCAGTCGAGCCCGGCATATCCGATCGCATAGTCGCCCCTTCGCCCGCCGGAATCGTTGAACCATGTGTAGTGAGCCTCGGTCCACAGATCCCAACACCCGAACACGGGAAGCAGCGGGCTGAGCGGCTCTATTTGAGGATCGGGCGGCAGATCGGATGCCGGCGTGACAACGATGGATTTAGCCGCAGACCAGTTGGCGCCGCCGACGGGCGTCCCGGAGATGCCGCCCGGGCTGAAATGGGCAAGTGCGGACAGGCTGCCATGCGCGCGAATGCTCTTCCGTGACGCCGAGAATGCCAGGGGCTGCTCCATGCCGCCGACAGCACCTGCGGTCCCGCCTGCGCCGCCCCACAGCGCATCGAGTCGTTTGCGGACCATGCGCGGCCGGTCCGGTTCTTCTTCAAGAACACGCCGGATCCGCTCCGCGAGGAAGGCGGAGGTGACGGACTGCGGCGTTGACGGTCCGGCCCCGGGAATACAAGTGACACCATATGTGAGGCCCAACGCGGTCCCGGTGAACCCGCTGACAAGGTTGAGACTGACGGACGTCTGGGTTGCCGGAGCATCGTAGTGCGTTGTAGCCAGCGGACTGCCCGAATCCACCGACGTGTAGGTTGCGGAAAAAAACGGCGTCGCACCGTTTATGTCGATCGCAGTGGTATTTCCGGCGTCACCGAATCGGGAAATGGAAATCACGATCCGGTCGCCGCTGAACAGGGTCGCGATGTTGACGGTGTCCGTGACCGAACTGTTGGCTACCGGTGTCACATCGATGGAGGGCGCGGCATTAGCCAGCGCGGTACATGTATCGTAGCTCAGCACGCTTTGAGCAGACGCCATGCCAGAGGGGAACGTGAGGAACACCAGAATCGCGACGACGCCAAGCCGGCGCATTACGACCGCGGCCTCCGGACGAGTGCGAGAAAGGCCGGGGAGGTGATTTGTTCCAGCGGAAATCCGGGAGCCTTTGTCCGGGGGCATCCAGTTCGACGCCTGGATTCCGCTGGAACGTGCCCCCGGGCTAGGATCCGGGGACGGGGTGCAGATGTGCAGGCGCCGCTGCAACCTGAAACCACGGGCGCATATCGTGGCTCGATTATGCCCTGCCGCAGTCGGGCGACCGCTCCGGCGGGGATGGAACGTCGGCCGTGGCTGGGAGTGGCGATTGACGTTCCGGTCCCCGCCGAAGGCTTCGGCCGGACCTGGTCCGGCCTTGGGGGTGCCCACCGTTTACCGTTTAAATCTCCTGGAGCCGCGAAGGAGCGAGTCAGTCCGACTACGGGATTCGCAACATATCCGTGCGCGCCGGGCAGGCAGCCGGCGCGCCTCCGAAACCGGGAAGCGCAGGTACTCCGGCGGATCTCTCGTACCGGATGCGGCTGCGGGCCCACATCGGCATTCTGAAATCCGCCGGAGCCCGGCCCGGACGTAGTCCGAAGCCTTCCCCAGCATCCGGAGGACAATGGTCGGCAGGTGCGGAGAAGACGGCTAGCATTCCCCTCGCCTGAACCGGCACGACTGCTCCGGATCCTCTTCGATATCGAACACTTTACGGAACTGACGATACGGTCCTGTCTCGTCGGACCAATGGCGCTCCGGCCTCGACGTGCGGCACAAGCCAGCCTCTGCCCCGGAGTTCTGCCAACCGCTCCCCTGTTCACCCTCACCTCTCTCCACGCGCCAGATAGCCCCATGTCTATTGCCGGAAAGCCGTGTGCGAAGGCCCCGCTGCCCCTACGGAAACTTCCGATTGTCTCTGCTTAAATGGATTCAGATGCCATGTCGTTGGACGGGTGTCTCAATCTGCCGGGCATGTCCCGGTGTCGCATTTTAGCCACATCGATATATCGGGGACCTGGCGTTCTCGCCGACCGGACCTGGAAACAAGGCCGCGCGGTGGAGCGGCCTCTGTTTCGCAAAGATCGACGAATTCGCTCGGCGAAAAGCCGAACTCCGCCCTGAACAGGCGGTGAAAATGGCTGGGATCATGGAAGCCCCAGCGCGCAGACACCCGCTTGATCAGGCCGCGGGATCGACAGGCGCAGGCGAGATCACGCATGGCCTCTTCCAGGCGCCGCTGTGTGATGTAGCGGCCAAACCCGCCGGTGTCCTCGAATTCACGGTAGACGGATGCACGCGACATATTGAAGGCGATGCAGACATCCGAAGCTTTCAGTTCCGGATTATTCAGATTCTGGTCAATGAACCGCCGGATGGCCGCCTGCCGCGCCTGTCTGGCCTCCGCGAACGCAGCCTCGTCCGGACATTCCATATGGATCACGCCGCGAATGAGCGCACAGTAGTTTTCGGCCAGCCGGTCCGCCTCGGACTGGCGCAGGTCCGGCAGACGGTTGAACAGTGACCATGTGCTCTCTTCGAGCACACGCCCCCAGGGAGACTCCGGCGAAAAGTTGAACTGCCCCGGATGTCGGGCCGGATCGTAGCCGACCGCTGCGTGAGGGATGAGCACGGCAATTGTTTCGGATTCCGTAATGACCAACCTGTAGGGCCGCGAGAAATCAAAGATCTGGATTTGTCCGGCAGTGAGCTGGAACGGGTCTTCCCCGAGAACGCCGACAGAGCGGCCTTTCAGATACATCCTCAACCGCAGGTAGCCGCAGCAATCCGGCCGAAGGTGTCGTTCCGTGCGCGCAAAATACATTGCGGCGTTGCTGACCCTGGTCAGAACGCAACGGCCCAGCCGGGCGGCCACCGCACCAAGCTCGGCATCATTGGGTGGATTCTGAGCCGGTTCCATCTCATGGAACGGCCTGCAGAACTCCCGCACGGCCGCGAACCGTTCGCCCGCGGGAATGGTGGAGGTATCAATTTCGACGACAGGAATCCGATCTAGGGATTCACCGGCGCTGGGAGAGTGTGGAATCTGTTGTGATTGCATCGTCGTGCGTATTGAAAATTACACCGCCCGCACGCGACGTATTAGTCCTATATATCCAATCTATATATGGATATAATGATTTTTTCCAAACAAAAACTGTCCTATCTAGCAGAACGATCGTTCTGGAAATTGGTGAGAAATCTCACATCGCATGCACCGGTGTATTCATAGTGTGCCGTGCGTGCAGTCTCTGCACACGGGCCGTCGGCACGGTGTGCCCTCACCGCGTCGCCATACGGACGGTATTCGGAGAGTCCACGACCGATGCCATCCGGGACGGCCCGATCCCAGAGGCAACGGGCGTCCGGCTGGCAACGCCGGGCGCCCTCACGGCCTCCCGCGCCGCGAGATCCGGTTCCTCCTGTCATTCGCATGTGTTGAACGCACTATTTAAATTTCCCGAACCGGCTGGACTTTTCTCCGGGCTGGTCCACTTTAAGCGCTGGGAACGCGGTCTCTGGAGGAATGCCCATGCGGGGGGTGTTCCGTTTCCGATGTTCCCCAACCAATAATCGTGCGCATTTCAGCGGCGAGCGGGACCGCGCTGTCAGAGGGCAAAAGGCCCGGCAAACCTCGAAGGGAGCAACCCGCGGGGGCGGCCGGGTGTTTAAGACGTTCGAGGTACCGATGCACCGTCTCCTCCGCCTTTTCGGCGACCAGTCACATCTTGCAAACCTGAACCACGGCCGGATCGGCCTCGCCGGCCTGCTTGCCGCAACGCTGGCGCTCGCCGGTTGCGACGACAATGCAAGCCAGGCCACCGCCAATGCACCGCCCCCGCCGCAGGTCTCGGTCTCGAAACCGGTGGTCAAGGAGTTCATGGAGTGGGACGACTTCACCGGGCGTTTCGAGGCGGTCGACCAGGTCGACGTCCGCGCCCGCGTCTCCGGTTATCTGCAGAAGATCCATTTCAAGGAAGGGTCGCTGATCAAGGAGGGCGACCTGCTCTTCACCATCGACCGGCGCCCGTTCCAGGCCGCCCTCAGCCAGGCCGACTCCAGCGTCAACATCGCCAAGACCAAGCTCGACTTCGCCACCCAGGAATTCAAGCGGGCGGAGGACCTGGTCAAGTCGGGCACGGTTTCCATCAGCACGCTCGACGAACGCCGGCAGGCCTACCTGTCCGCCCAGGCCGAGCTGGCCGGTGCCGAGTCGGCGCTCAGGACCGCGCGCCTCAATCTCGACTACACCACCATCTATTCGCCGATCTCGGGACGCATCAGCCGCAAGAACATTTCCGTCGGCAACCTGGTCGTCGCCAATGAGACGGTGCTGACCAACATCGTCTCGCTGGACCCGATACATTTCTACTTCGATGTCGATGAGCGCTCCTACCTGGCCTATGCCCGCATGGCACGTCAGGGCACACGCGCATCCGGCCGCATTACGCCGCACGAGGTCCGCGTCACGCTGACCGACGAGCGCGAGGGCACCCGCACGGGCAAGCTCGACTTCGTCGACAACCGCATCGACTCGGCCACGGGCACCATGCGCGGCCGGGCCATTTTCGACAATCAGGACCTGATCCTGCAGCCCGGCCTGTTCGGACGTCTCTCCCTGCCGGGGTCGCCGCTCTACAAGGGCATCCTGATCCCCGACGAGGCGATCGGTTCCGACCAGAACCGGCGTATCGTCTATGTGGTGGGCGAGGACAATGTGGTCGCGCCGAAGGTGATCCGGCCCGGACCCAAGATCGACGGTTACCGGGTCGTGCGCAACGGCCTCACCGGCGAGGAAACGCTCGTCGTCGGCGGCCTGATCCGCGTCCGGCCCGGCGTCAAGATCACGCCGAAGCCTATCGAGCTGCCGCTGACGCGCGAGTAGCACCGAGCACCGCCGGACCACCGCCTGCAGGATCACGAGGGGACACGCACCCATGCAATTCGCCCACACATTCGTAGACCGTCCGATTTTCGCCTCGGTGCTGTCGATCGTCATCGTGCTGATCGGCGCCATCTCTTTCGTCAGCCTGCCGGTGGCCCAGTATCCGGAAGTCGCCCCGCCGACCATCGTGGTGCGCACGCAGTATCCGGGCGCCGATGCCGCGACCATCGCGGCGACCGTAGCGACGCCGCTCGAACAGGAGATCAACGGTGTCGAGGACATGATCTACATGTCGTCCTACTCGACCGCCGACGGCTCCATGTCGCTGACCATCACGTTCAAGCTCGGCACCGACCTCGACAAGGCCCAGGTGCTGGTCCAGAACCGGGTGGCCGTGGCCACCCCGCGCCTGCCCGAGGAAGTACGCCGCCTCGGCGTCACGACCACCAAGAGCTCGCCCGACCTGATGATGGTGGTCCATATGCTCTCGCCGGACGAGAGTTACGACCAGCTCTACGTCTCGAACTACGCCCGCAACAACGTGCGCGACGTGCTGGTCCGGCTCGACGGGGTCGGCGACCTGATCATCTTCGGCGAGCGGGAGTATTCGCTGCGCGTCTGGCTCGATCCCGAGAAGCTCGCGACCTACAGCCTGACTGCCGGCGACATCGTGGCCGCACTGCGCGACCAGAACGTCCAGGTCTCCGGCGGCGCCCTCGGTACGCCGCCCTCACCCGCCGGCAACGCCTTCCAGTTCATCGTCACCACGCAGGGGCGTTTCGACAACGAACGCCAGTTCAAGCAGGTCATCGTCAAGTCCGGCGATGACGGCCGCCTGATCCGGCTTATGGACGTCGCCCGGGTCGAGCTCGGCGCGCGCGACTATGTCACCAACTCCTACCTCAACGGCAAACCGGCGGTGGCGCTCGCCATCTTCCAGCGACCGGGCACCAACGCGCTCGACGCCGCCGACGAGATCATCTCCACGATGGAGGAGCTGAAGAAGGACTTCCCGCCGGGGCTTGATTTCCAGATCGTCTACAACCCGACCGAGTTCATCGCCCAGTCGGTCACCGAGGTCTACAAGACCATCTTCGAGGCCATAGCGCTGGTGGTGCTGGTGATCGTCGTCTTCCTGCAGTCCTGGCGGACCGCGCTGATTCCGATCCTTGCCATCCCCGTGTCGCTGATCGGCACCTTCGCGGTCATGGCCGCGTTCGGCTTCTCGCTCAACACCCTGACCCTGTTCGGCCTGGTGCTCGCCATCGGTATCGTGGTTGATGACGCCATCGTCGTGGTCGAGAACGTTGAACGCAACATCGCGCTCGGCATGTCACCGCGCGACGCCGCCCACAAGACCATGGACGAGGTCGGCACCGCCGTCATCGCGATCTCCATGGTGCTGCTGGCGGTCTTCATTCCGACCGCCTTCGTGCCCGGCATCACCGGTCAGTTCTATCAGCAGTTCGCCATCACCATCGCGGTCTCGACGGTGATCTCGGCCTTCAACTCGCTGTCCCTGTCGCCGGCACTCGCTGCCATCCTGCTGAAGCACCACGACTACAACCAGCCCAAGAACCCGATTGCCCGAGCCGGGACCTGGGCCGCCAACCGGTTCAACACAGGCTTCGACCGCATGGCCAAGGGATACGCCTTCTCGGTCGGCGGCATGGTGCGCCAGAAGACGATCATGCTCAGCATTTATGCCGGACTGATCGGGGCGACCGTCTGGATCACGGACACCGTGCCGCGCGGCTTCATCCCCCAGCTCGACCAGGGTTACGGCATTGTCGTCGTGCAGCTGCCGGACGGCGCGTCACTGACCCGGACGGATGCGGTCGTCCAGCGGACCTCGAAGATCATCAAGGACACGCCCGGCGTGCGCGATGCCGTGGCGTTCGCCGGCTTCTCCGGTGCCACCTTCACCAATGCGTCCAATTCCGCAGCCATCTTTGCCGCCTTCGAGGATCCGGACAAACGCCTGCCCCAGGGCCTGACCGCCAACGCCATCATCGGCCAGCTGTTGGGTCGGCTGCAGGGCATCGAGGAAGCCTTCATCATCGCCATTCCGCCGCCGCCCGTGCGCGGCATCGGCAATTCCGGCGGCTTCAAGATGCAGCTTCAGGAACGCCGCGGCGCGGAGGTCGGCCGCGTGCTGGCGACCGCCTACCAGCTCATGGGTACGGCACGCCAGACGCCCGGCCTGACCGGAGTCTTCACGACGTTCTCCGCATCGAGCCCGCAGGTCTTCCTCAAGATCGACCGCGCCAAGGCCCGCATGCTGAACGTGCCGATCCCGGCCATCTTCGAGGCGCTGCAGGTCAATCTCGGCACGGCCTATGTCAACGACTTCAACGCCTTCGGCCGCGTCTACCAGGTGCGCGCCCAGGCCGACCAGCGCTTCCGCATGGAGCGCGAGGACATCGAGCGCCTCAAGGTGCGCTCCGCCACCGGCGCGCTCGTGCCCATGGGCACGCTGGTCGAGATCCAGGAGGTTTCCGGGCCCGATCTCGTGCAACGCTACAACATGTTCACGTCCGTTCCGCTCCAGGGCAACGCAGCGCCCGGCGTCTCCTCCGGCGAGGCGCTCGACATCATGGAGAAGCTCGCCGCCCAGACCATGCCCCAGGGCATCAGCTTCGAGTGGACCGAGCTCGCCTTTCAGGAGCGCTCCACAGGCGACACGGCGATCTTCATTTTCATTCTCTCAGTGCTGTTCGTGTTCCTCGCGCTCGCCGCCCAGTATGAGAGCTGGTCGCTTCCGCTCGCCATCATCCTGATCGTGCCCATGAGCGTGCTGTCCGCCCTGCTCGGCGTCATGGCACGCGGGTTCGACAACAACATCCTGACCCAGATCGGGTTGATCGTGCTGATTGGCCTGGCGGCCAAGAACGCCATCCTCATCGTCGAGTTCGCGCGCCAGCAGGAAGACCAGGGCAAGAACCCGATCGATGCGGTGATCGAAGCCTGCCGCCTGCGCCTGCGCCCGATCCTCATGACGGCCTTCGCCTTTATCCTGGGCGTCGTGCCGCTGGTGATCGCGTCAGGGCCGGGTGCCGAGATGCGCCAGGCGCTCGGCACCGCCGTCTTCTTCGGCATGCTGGGCGTGACCTTCTTCGGCCTGTTCCTGACGCCGGTGTTCTACGTCGCCATCCGCCATGTGCTCTTGTGGTTCGGCAAGGGCAAGGCGGAGCCCGCCCCGGCCAAGGACCCGGCGGAGTAGCGGCACCCGATGCCCGGACCAGGTCAGGGTGTAACTTGCTATCTTCGCGTTCCCCGGCCTTGGAGCCGGGGTCCATTGGTCCTCGCTGCGGTCTGAAGCACCGGCAAATGGGTCCCGGGTCGGTGCCCGGGAAACTTTACATTGTCATGCCCGGGCTCGACCCGGGCATCCTGCAACGCACATGGACCTTCGGCCGACGCGGGATCGCCGGGTATCGTCACGGTTTGTCTCTTCGGTTCGGTCGCCGCGAATGGCTGCCGCCCGCTGCACGGCGGTCGTCCCGCCACTTCCTGGCCATGCGCCTGCCCTCCTCGACCTGATCGGTCGTCATGTCGGCGGCATGCCTGTCGTCGAGACCTCGGTATTGGGTCCCGAAATGGTCTTCGGACGCGACGATGCGGGCCCACATGTAGCCTCTGACCGGGTCTTTCGGCACGCCGTCGCCGGTCCGGTACATCTCGGCGAGACGGCGCATGGCCGGGAAGATGTTCCTGACGGCTGCCTTCTCGAACCACTTCGCAGCCTCCGCCGCATCGCGTATGCCGAGTAGACCCTGATCATAGACAAATCCGAGATCGACCAGCGCCGGTGCATGCCCTCGCTTGACCGCCAGGCGATACCACTGCACGGCTTCCGTGTAGTCCTGTCTGACGGCATGGCCGTGAAAATACATCCGCCCCAGCAGGTAAAGGCCCTCGGCGAGCCCCCGGCTCGCTGCGTCTTCGAACTTTGTCAGCGCCGCCTTGTAGTCTCTGGCCGCGAGCGCGGCCTTGCCGTCTTCGACCGGACCGGCCAAAGCAGAAACGGCGAGGGACAGGAAAGCGGCGATGCCGAGCGCCAGTCGTCTGGCAGTTCCCATGACGGAACGTCCTCTGCCCGTCTTTTCCCTGTACGGAAGTCTCGCACGGAACCTGTGCCCGGTAAAAGCGCCGACGGATCCGCCGGTTCTGCTGAGGTCGTCCCGGTTCTATCGACCCGCCCTCAGGTCAGATCCTTCATCTCCGCCAGAATCCACTTGCGGAACGCCCTGATCTTCGGCGCGTTGCGCCGGCTCTCCGGATAGACCAGCCAGTAGGCCCGGCCGTCGTCGCAGACCAGATCGAACGGCTGGATCAGCCGGTTCTGCGCCATGGCCTCGCGGTAGAAGGCAGGCGTCAGGATGCCGACGCCCTGCCCGGCCATGGCGGCGTTGGCTTCGAGGATCTGCGACCCGAGCTGCAAGCCCAGGTCGCCGGGTTCCGCGTCGGGCAGGCCGGCCGCCTCGAACCACTGCCGCCACCAAGGGTCGCCGGCCTCGATGATCGGAAGCTTGAGCAGATCCGCCGGTTCATGCACGCCGCCGATCGTTGCCGCCAGGTCCGGGCTCAGCATCGGCGTGAACAGGCTGGGAATCAGCAGGTCGGCCTTCAGGCCCGGCCAGTCGCCATCACCGGATCGGATCCCCAGATCGAAATCCTCAGCCGGAAGATCCGCAATCCCCTGGCTGACGTCGACCCGCACCGCGATCGACGGGTTGGCGATCTGGAACCGCCCGAGCCGCTGGGCCAGCACATTCGTGGCGAAGGTCGGGATGACACTGATCACCAGAGTCTCTTCCGACTCTCCTCGCGCTTCCGCGTAAGCGTCGCGCAGCAGCGTCATCGCCTCGCTCGCCTGGCGCGAGAACCGCGCGCCCACCTCGGTCAGTTCGACGCCGCGGGCAAGACGCACGAAAAGGGCCGAACCGACCCGCTCCTCCAGGATCCGGATCTGGTAGCTGACCGACGCCTGCGTCATGCCGAGCTCTTCCGCCGCGCGCGTAAAACTCTTGCGGCGCGCGGCCGCCTCGAAGGCTCGTACGGCGGTCAGCGGCGGCAAAGTGGGCACATCAAACATAAGGAGACTCTATGTGTCAGCGCCACATTCAATTGGAACGCGGGCTCGGATTGCCTCATCTCTATACCTGACGCAGCCAACAAAGGACAGGGTCTCGAGATGGCATATATCAGCACAGGAACCCCATACAAGTTTGATTTTCTGCGACAGGTGACGGACCATATCGTCCGGTTTTGGGTTCGCGCCCGCAGGCGGCGGGAGATCAGGCGGGCCAGCGCCGAATTGCGCTACTGGTCCGACCATATGAAACGGGACATTGGCTGGCTCGATCGATAACCGGCGTCCGGCATTGCGCATTCAGGGCCGTCGCACTGCTCGATCAACCGCAAAATCAGCGCATTTCGCTCACGAAAATATTGGTTGCCGGACCGCAAGGCAGCGGCGACCCTGAAGCCGGATTTTCTTTTCGGAGACGTGAGACGTGAGCGACAGACAGCATCCGGCCCGGCGCGACATACTCCTCGGCGCCGCAGCCACGGCGGCCGTGACCGCTTTGCCAAGAGCGGCCATGGCCGCCGCCCGCAAGGCCCCGCAATGGGAAATCTCCGAGTGGATCAACGGCGACGGCGGCAATATCGACACGCTTAAGGGCAAGGTCATCGTCATCGACTTCTTCCAGCTCTGGTGCCCCGGCTGCAACAAGTTCTCCGGCCCGCTCATGAAATACTGGCAGCAGAAGTTCGCCGCCGAGATGGAGAAGGAGCGCCTCGTCCAGGTGAAGATCCACACCGTGTTCGAGGGCCACAGCTATCAGACCGTCAAGCGGCTCAAGAGCTACGTGAAGGAAAAGGAGATCACCGTTCCCGTCGGCGTCGACCGCCATATCGACGGCCAGCGCCTGCCCGAGACCATGCGCCGCTACAACACCCGCGGCACACCGGAAATGGCGATCATCGACGGCGACGGCATGATCCGCTTCCAGGAGTTCGGCTATTTCGAGCCGGCCAAGGGCGAGGCGGTCATCATGGAAGCCCTCAACCGCGCACGGGCCTGAATCGGGCATTTCCACGCAACTCTTCTTGCTGCACGCCTGTCATCCTTGGCCGAGCCTCGAGCGAGGCCGAGGGTCCATTGGCGGATGCTTCATTTCGTTGACCGGATAATTGGATCCTCGCCGTCGCCTTGCTCCGGCAAGGATGACATAAGGGGCGTGTCTCAGCCGTCGGGCTATTTCAGAGGTTCATTGCACTGACAACGTCATCCCCGCGCAGGCGGGGATCCAGGGGCTCCAGATCGCAGCAGTGCCCTGTTGCTCTGGATTCCCGCTTTCGCGGGAATGACGACAGAAATGTGTCCCGGCCTCCGGGCCGGGGCCCATTTACACGATCCGCCGGCCTCAGCGTCCGCCAATGGGCCCTGGATCAAGTCCAGGGAACGTTGGGTTTTCGCCAGCCACCGCAAAAAGCGCGGCGTTCCCGGGCCGCTGAGCCGGAGGCCGCCACTCCTCCATTGTCATGCCGGACAAGCGAAGCGCGATCCGGCATCCAGCAACACGCACCGGCCTCGGATAAACGCTGAATTGCCGGGTCACGCCCGGCAATGACAGGTAGTTCTCCGTTGGCGCTGCTCTCAAAAGCGTCATTCCCGCGCAAGCGGGAATCCAGCGCGATACAGCACGGCGTGAGCATTTGGCCTCTGGATCCCCGCCTTCGCGGGGATGACGGCATGGGATATCGCAACAGCTGAGCAACCGACGGTCATTAGGCAGATGTACTGCGCGCCTTTTCCGCCGTCACCCCATATACCTCCCCGGCGTCGTGCCGGTGATGGCGCGGAAGGCCTGGATGAAGGCGCTCGGACTGTCGAAGCCGACATCGTAGGCGACGCGGGTCACCGGTTCGCCGCGCGCCAGCCGTTCCACCGCGGCGATGACCCGCACCTGCCGGCGCAGCGCGCGGAACGTCATGCCCGTCTCCGCCCGGATCTTCCGGATCAGGCTGCGTTTCGACAGGGCGAGGCGGTCGGCCCAGTCCTCGAGCGTCGCCGGGTCCGCCGGCTGATCGCTCAGGTGCGCCACGAGCCGCGCGATCCGTACATCCGCCGGAGCCGGAAGATGCAGCGGTTCGATGACCGAGGCGGCGATCTCGCTGACCAGCAGGGCGCTCAGATGCGGCAGCTCACTCTCGGCGGCGCCTTCGGCCAGCCTGACCAGGATCTCGCGCATCAGCGGACTGACCCCGGCAACACGGACGTCCTCGGGGAAAGCCGGATCGTCGCCGGTGAGATAGACCGTGCGCATGCGGACCGCATCCGGGCAGCGGATTTCGTGGCTCACGCGGGCCGGCACCCAGAGGGCACGGCCCGGCGGCAGGAACCAGGCGCCCTCGGCCGCCATCACCCGCATCACGCCATCGAGGCCATGCACGATCTGGTGCGCGTCATGGGCATGAGGGGCGATATGGGTGCCGGCCGGATAGTTGGTCGCCAGCCCCTCGATCCCGGGAATACCCATCAGTCGCTATCCATTTTGGCACTTATAAGACATAAATTGTCATTTCGTCGATAGAGTGTAATCAGATGCATCCCTATCCTGCAACCGGTCGCCCTGACGATGGAGCCGGTCATGACCCGACGCGAAACCCTTCACTATCTCAATGCCGCGCATTTCTTCGATCACTTCTTCCTCTTGATCTTCCCGACCGCAGCGCTTGCGATCGCCGCCGGCTGGGGCATGAGCTACGCCGCGGCACTGGCGCTCGGCACGCCGCTCTATGTGGCGTTCGCGCTCGGCACGCTGCCTGCCGGCTGGCTGGGCGACCGGTTCGACCGCCTGACGCTCATCGCCGTGTTCTTCCTGGGCTGCGGTGCTTCGAGCCTGGCCGTTGCCGCGGCCACCGGGCCGGCGATGCTCATGACCGGCCTTGCCGCGCTCGGCCTGTTCTGCGCGCTCTATCATCCGGTGGGCCTCGCCGTGATCCCTGATCTCGCCGAGCGCCCCGGCCGTGCGCTGGCCGTCAACGGCGTCTTCGGCAATATGGGGCTCGCCGGCGCGGCACTGGTGACGGGCGTGCTGGCGGACGCGGCGGGCTGGAACAGCGCCTTCGCCGTCCCGGGCATCATCTCGCTCGCGATCGGCGTGGCTCTGGCTCTGCGCTGCCGCGGCAAGGCCGCCCGGAAAGATCGCGCCGCACAGCCCGCGTGCTCGCCTCACGCAAACGTCGCGCGGCGCACGCAGATCATCGTGTTCGCCGTGATCTGCGTCTCGGCCCTCTTCGGCGGCCTCGTGTTCAATGCGGTCACGATATCCTTGCCGAAATTCTTCGACGAGCGGCTGACCGGCGTCGCCGGAGATCTCACCTGGATCGGTGCTTCGACCGGCCTCGTCTTCGCGATCGCGGCCTTTGCCCAGTTGCCCGTCGGCGAGCTGCTCGACCGCTACGGCGCGCGTCCGATCCTGGTGACGCTGCTGACCGGCGAGGTCGCGCTTCTTGCGCTGCTGTCCGGCATGGAGGGCTGGCCCGTCGTGCCCCTGGCCGTCCTGCTCGTTACCCTGATGTTCGCAGGCATTCCGATTTCGAGCTGGCTGCTCGGGCACTATGTCCGGTCCGGGCTTCGTGCGCGTGCGGTCTCGGTCGAATATGTGCTGTCGCTCGGCATGGCATCGGCGGCCGTTCCGGCCATCGCCGGACTGCACGGCATCGGTTACGGCTTCGATGTCCAGTTCGTGATGCTTGCGGGATCGGCGGCGGTGGTCTTCGCCGCTGCCTGGGCACTGCCGAAAAGCGGCGGTCACGCCCTGCCACTTCCCGGAAGCCCGTCAGGGCTGTCCGGGACCGTTTCTGACCGAAGCCTAAGTTCCTGAAGGCCCCGGTCTGCCCTTCGGGCAACCGGGGAACGTCTAGGGTGATTTGGCACCGACCCGCCTCAACCCCTCACGTCATCCTTGGCCGAGCGACAAGCAAGGCCGAGGATTCACTGGCAGTTGCTGCGGACTGACGATCCTGTAATTGGATCCTCGCCGTCGCTGCGCTCCGGCAAGGATGACAACGAGTGAGGCTGCACGGTACTGCTTGGCCCTCAGGCGTGATGCGACCCCATACCCCTCACTGTCATGCCCGGGCTTGACCCGGGCATCCAGCCACGCGGGAAGGCTTTCGATTGACGCTGGATTGCCGGGTCAGGCCCGGCAATGACGGTTGGGGGGTGTCAATCCGACATTCCGGGGCGTCCTTCTTGGCTGGCGCTAAGACTCAGTGTCATTCCCGCGAAGGCGGGAATCCAGAACAGCATTGCAACGTCATTGATTGTCGCCCCTGGATCCCCGCCTTCGCGGGGATGACGAACGGAAATCCTTCAAACTCCCTCAAAAAGAAAACGCCGCCCGGTGGTGAGGAGCCGGGCGGCGTTCAGGGGTCCGTCTGTGTCCGACGGAGGGAGAGAGTTAACGAACCGTTATCAGTAATCCCGGCGGAAAGGCTGGCTGCCATCAACCATTGTGCGGAGCCACCAGTGATCCGCCTGGGCGATCTCATGGTCGGACGGCCCCACGTCGGCCCGGTTCAGGCCGATATCCTGCAGATGACGGTCGTCAAGGTTGCGAAGCTGCCGGAAGGACCGGCGAGTCTTCAGCCATTCCGCCCAAATTTCTGCCGTTTTCCTGACCATGCCGGTCACGGGCAACGGGACGTCGCGGTGCGTTACGGGATAGGTCGTGGCCATTTTTCAAACTCCGGTTGGGGCTTCCACTGGGTACTATATTGGGCAGGGTTTGACATTTGTGAAACGAATTGTAATTATGTCTGACATCAAATTATGTGATATCGAACTGACAAGCCCTGCCATGACCATGCACATCGACAGCGACCTCCTGCGCACCTTCGTGACCATCGCCGAGGCCGGCAATATCACGCGTGCGGCCGATAGCCTGAACAAGACCCAGTCCGCCGTCTCCATGCAGATCAGGCGGCTTGAGGACAACATCGGATCGGCGCTGTTCGAGCGCGAACCGCGCGGAGTGCGCCTGACCAGCACCGGCGAGAATCTCCTGACCAACGCCCGGCGGATTGTCGCCCTGCTCGACGAGACCATCGAATCCCTGAATTCGAAGCCGCTGGGCGGTTCGGTGCGCATCGGAATTCCCGAAGAGTACAGCGACACCATCCTGCCGAGCGTACTGGCAAGCTTCGACCGCCAGCATCCCGGCGTGGAGATCACGGTGCATGCCGCCTCGTCCGAGGACAACAGCACGGCGCTCTACGACGGTGAGCTCGACCTTGCGGTCGTGTTCGAGGACACACTCAGGGCCGGCAGCGAAGTCCTGATGAACGACCCGACCGTCTGGGTCACGTCCACCGTGCATTGCGTGCACGAGATGGATCCGATCCCGGTCGCCATGTACGAGCGCGGCTGCTGGTGCCGCGACTGGGCCATCCGGTCGCTCGAGCAGAATCGGCGTGACTTCCGCATCGCCTATTCCGCCGACACGGCCGCCGGTCTGGCGGCGGCGGTCAAGGCCGGCCTTGCCATCGCGCCGCTGTCGCGCAGCAAGATCCCCGAGGACTGCCGCGAACTGACGCTTGCCGACGGCTTCACCAATATCGACACGTCCCACGTGGTGCTGCGCCGCGCACCCGGTCAGGCGACGGAGGCCATAGACGGGATGGCGAATGCCGTCCGCGAGGCGTTCCGGTCCCGCATGTCGCTGGAGCGGGAGGTGAACTGACGCCGACGCAGGTAGGCCACACCCCACGGCAAAACTGCCGCGCCCCTCTGAAAGCAGCCAACACGCCGCGCCAAATCCGCTATAAAGGGCGCGAAGAGCGAGATGAGATCAGATTGAATCGTTCTGCCGAAATGCATTTTTGTCAGGATCGAGGGTTTTGGCGAAGGCCATACCGGGGGTACGGTCGAGACAAAACCCGATGGAAGTGGCAAAAAGGCATCCGGCCCATAGGGTTGAATGAAATCGACCACCCACGGCGTCAGGTCTTTCGACCGTAGCCCCACTACGCTTCTCAAGACCTTCCTGGTGGGCTGGTGCGATTTCATCCAACAGAACTGGTTCAATCTGACCTCATCTCGCTCTAGAGGCTGGATCAGGGGGGAACTTGATGGACCCGGAGATCATCAAGGAGAAGGGCATTGCCGGTGCCATCGGCGGTGTCATTGCACTTGTACTGTTGCTCATTCTGAACGCCGTCAGCGGCGGATTTTTCGTCTCGCTTATGGGCGGCGTGACGGACAGCGAACTCAAACAGGCGATCGCGGGCGTCGCCGGCAAGCCCGGACCTCAAGGCGCGACGGGCGAAACCGGACCGGCCGGCCCTCAGGGCGAGCAGGGCGAAAAGGGCGACACCGGTGCGCAGGGCGAACGCGGCGCCCAAGGAGAACAGGGCATAACCGGACCGCAGGGACCGGCGGGAACCGGACCTGAAATTCCGGCCGGCGCGGTCGTTGCCTTTGCCGACGCGGGCACCTCCTGCCCGGACGGCTGGGCGCCGTTCGAAGCCGTGCAGGGCCGCGTCATCGTCGCTGCCGGCAGCGACTATCCGGCCGGCAGCACCGGCGGTTCGGCAACCCACAGCCTGTCGGTCGGCGAAATGCCGCCGCACAATCATGTGGTGAAGAACAACCGGGCCTGGGAGACGGTCGGCACCGTCGACGGCACCACCATGCACGCCTTCGTGGTCAGTCCGGGGAGGATCGCCACCAAGTCGGCCGGCGAAGGCAAGCCGTTCAGCACCATGCCGCCCTATCTGGCGCTCACGGTCTGTCGCAAGCAGTGAGGCACGGGCCAACAGGCGAGCCTGTTGCCTTGCGGTCCGGGTCATGTAGTCTGTGGGCAAAACAGGAGGCGGAACAGTCATGCTGAGATTTCTTGGAGCCGTCGCGCTGGGCGCGATCGTATGGACGACACCGGCAAAGGCCGACATCCTCACCAATTTCGCGGTGACCTTCGGAGACGAGTCGTCGACGCAGTCGCGCGCACCCGGCGCCTGCTGGATCAGAAGCGCCAGCGGCTGGAAGTGCTACAAGCTCAACGGCGTCCAGTGCCGTACCGTGGCCAAGACCAACCGCAACCCCGGCCGCTACGCCTCCGCGCCCAAGTCCTGCAAGACCACCCGCGCACCGAATTGACGCGGACGGAACGTCCGCGTCATGCCCGGGCTTGGCCCGGGCATCCAGCCACGCGCGCAAGCTTTCGATTGACACTGGATTGCCGGGTCAGGCCCGGCAATGACAGTGGAGTGGTGCGTCCGTGCGGCACTCCAAAGCGTCATCCTTGGCCGAGCAATCAGCGAGGCCGAGGATCCATTGGCACCGGCTGCGGACTGACGATCCTGTAATTGGATCCTCGCCGTCGCTACTGCTCCGGCAAGGATGACAATACAGGCGGTGAATGTGGGGAAAACGGCCGTGGGCCCTCCCCCCGTTTGTCATGCCCGGGCTTGACCCGGGCATCCAGCCACACGCACAGAGCTTTCGATTGACGCTGGATTGCCGGGTCGGGCCCGGCAATGACAGCGGGGTGCTCTGTCTATGTGTCTTTCCCGGGCGTCATTCCCGCGAAAGCGGGAATCCAGAGCGGGATAGCTCCTATCTCGCGTTTCGCCCCTGGATCCCCGCCTGCGCGGGGATGACGACTATATGGAATGCGATTCCAATGTGTGTTCCGGCCGCCGAGCCGGGACCCATTTACACCAACCGCGATCCGTAGTCTTCGCCAATGGGCCCCGGGTCGAAGCCCGGGGAACGAGAGGTGGGCGGCCCGCCGGCTGAACCTAAACCGTCCGTTCGATGCGGAAGCCGTCGCCCGGCGTCTCGGCGCAGTCGAACAGCCTGACCCTCTCGACATCCGCGTGACGGGGACCGCGCCGGCTTTCCGCGACCATCCGGTCGACGGCATCCGCTTCACCCGAATAGACCGCCTCGACCGAGCCGTCGCGCAGGTTGCGGACCCAACCGGACAGCCCAAGCGCCGCCGCCGTGTTCTCCACCCAGTAGCGGAAACCGACGCGTTGAACCCGGCCCGAGATCAAAACCCGGACGGTCTTCACCTCAGTCATGATGCCGGCATATGGAACCCCGGCGTCGACAGGGAAAGCTCGGTTTCTTCGTCGGTCATGTCCTCAGGGATGCCCTCGAACAGCGGCGACGACAGGTAGCGCTCGCCGGTATCGGGCAGCATGCAGAGAATGACGGACCCTGCGTCGGCCTTCTCGGCGATCTCCATAGCGATCGCGAAGGTCGAGCCGCCGGACACGCCGGTGAAGATGCCTTCATGGGCAGCGAGCTTCCGCGACCATTCAATGCCGACCGGGCCGGGCACCGGGATCAGATCGTCGTAGTACCCCTTGTCGATCGATTCCTGGAGCACGAGCGGAATGAAGTCCGGCGTCCAGCCCTGGATCGGGTGCGGCTCGAATGCGGAATGGCTGACGGCAGGTGCGCCGTTCTCTCCGCGTTCCTGGACGATTCCGCTGCCGACGAGCTGGGCATTGGCCGGTTCGCTCAGGATGATCTTCGTGTCCGGCCGCTCGGCGCGCAGCACGCGGCCGACCCCCGTGACCGTGCCACCCGTGCCATAACCCGTGACGACATAGTCCAGCCGTTCGCCCTCGAAATCGGCCAGGATCTCGCGCGCGGTGGTGTTCTCGTGGATCGTGGCGTTATCGGCGGTCTCGAACTGCCGGGCGAGAAACCAGCCATTGGCTTCCGCCAGTTCGACCGCCTTCTGGTACATGCCGAAGCCCTTTTCAGCACGCGGCGTCAGCACGACCTTCGCGCCCAGGAACCGCATCAGCTTGCGCCGCTCGATGGAAAAGCTGTCGGCCATGGTGACCACGAGCGGATAGCCCTTGGCCGCGCAGACCATGGCTAGGCCGATGCCCGTATTGCCACTGGTGGCCTCGACCACCGTCTGGCCGGGCTTCAGGTCGCCGCGCCGCTCGGCTTCCTCGATGATGCTGATGGCGAGCCGGTCCTTCACCGACGCGGCCGGATTGAAGAACTCCGCCTTGACGTAGAGCCGCACGTGGTCCGGCGCCAGCGTGTTGATCCTGATGCACGGCGTATCCCCGATCGTGTCGACCACGCTGTCGAAGAGCCGTCCGCGTCCCGCAGTTGTTCTTGAGCTCATGGCGTCTTCTCTCCCTGTTGTGAACTTCACCGGATTCAGAGGTGATAATGGCAGACTTGACGGTCAACCGGCCAGCAGCGAAATCGGACGCCGCGGCTTGCCGCCGCTCTGGTACGATGCGAACCTGCATCCGGACAATTCGAAATCGAGGCGATGAGTCTCGTAAATCCGGAGGAACTGCGGAATGGCAGGCACGAACGTCTCGAAATCCTACGCGGCAGCGACACCCGCTGAGCAGCGCGCCAGCTACGATGACTGGGCGCAGCAGTACGAGCAGGACCTGTGCGCCATGGGATACCGGATCCCGGCGGCCATCGCGACAATGTTCACACGGTTCGTGCCCCAGGATGCCGCCCCGATCCTCGACGCCGGATGCGGCGGCGGCATACAGGCCGAACCTCTCGCGATGGCAGGCTACGGGCCGATCACCGGGATCGATTTTTCGGAAGGCATGCTTGAGGTCGCTCGCGGCAAGGGGATTTATGCGGAGCTGCGGCAGATGACGCTCGGCGAGACGCTCGATTTCCCGGACAACACTTTCGCGGCCGTCATTTCGAGCGGCACGATCACGCCGGGTCACGCTCCCGCACACAGTTTCGACGAACTGATCAGGGTTGCGCAGACCGGCGCTCCGGTGATCTTCAGCCTACGCGACGACCCAGGTCAGGAGCCGGACTATCCAGCCGCGCTCGAAAGGCTCGAAGCCGCAGGCGCGTGGACGCCGATCTTCAGCACGCCGAGCTTCCGATCCATGCCCTATGGCGAACCTGAGGTGACCCACCGGATCCACGTCTACCGGGTGGCATGACCGGACCACCGGTGCGTTCGACATGGCTTCAGCCCTCCAGGCGCGCCGCCAGCGCCGCCTCCAGTTCCGCTTCCTGCTTCAGCCATTCGTCGCGGATCTTGCGCGACCGGATACTGCCGCGCTCCCAGCACACAGGACATCCGCAGGGCCTGTTGCCGTGGGCTTCGGGCCAGTAGCGCCAGCCGAGCTTCTGCGGCAGGGCGCGCACTTTTCGGATTTCCCTGGGCCGGATCTTGCGGGGGATGATGATCTCGTAACCGCGCATATCCTTGTCCCGCTCAGTCATCCGGCGAAGGAACCCGGCAGCGACCGATGCCGTGACCCAGATGTGGTTGCGCCCGTAATGGCCGAGCACCACCGGCTCGTCGTCCGGCAGACGGAAATAGACGCCGACGATTGTGCGGGCACCGCCGCGCTTCAGTTCGCGCAGCCACTGATGGCTGAGGGTGTAGTTCGGCAGCACGGGAAAAGCGTAAACCCCGCGCCTGACATCGGCGTTCCGGAGAAACACGCGCGCGGTCTTGATGCCGCCGTAGCGCATCTTCCGGGCAAGAGGCTCCGGCGCCAGATGGACAAACCCGCTCACCCGCCCTCGAGCCGGGGCAGGATGAAAATCTCGTTCTCCGGCCCGATCGGGTGGAACCAGGCGTCGTTGTAGATCTGCCCGTCGATCGCCACGGAGACGCCCTGCTCGAGCGCGGGCTTGAGCCCCGGATAGTTTTCCTCAAGCGCCGTCAGCATCTGCTTCACGGTCGAGGCTTCGACCTCGACCGAAGCCTCGCCGCCGGTAGCGGAGCGCAGCGACCCCCAGAGGACCACTTCCACCATGGCGCGGTTACTCCGCGGCCTCCGCCTTGACTCCGTTCTCCGAGAGCGCCTTGAGCACGCGCGGCGGCGACATGGGGAGTTCGGTGAAGCGCACGCCGGTTGCCGCCGACACAGCATTGGCGATGGCGGCCAGCGGCGGCACGATCGACGTCTCGCCGACGCCGCGCACGCCGTAGGGGTGGCCCGGATTGGGAACCTCGACAATCACCGTGTCGATCATCGGCAGGTCGGATGCCACCGGCAGCCGGTAGTCGAGGAAGCCCGGGTTCTGCAACCGGCCGTCTTCTCCGTAGATATATTCCTCGTTGATCGCCCAGCCGATGCCCTGGACGGCACCGCCCTGGAACTGGCCTTCCACATAGGACGGATGCACCGCCTTGCCGGCGTCCTGAATGACCGTGTAGCGCAGGATGTCCGTGCGGCCGGTTTCCGGATCGACCTCGACGTCGACCATGTGCGTGGCAAAGCTGACGCCCGCCCCGCCGGCATTGACCTCGTAGTGGCCCGCGATCGGCCCGCCGGTCTTCTCCGCAATGGCTGCGATCTCGGCCAGCGACATGGGCTCGAAGTCACCCGCGTTCGGTCCGGACGGCCGTGCATGGCCGTCCTCCCAGACCACGGCCTCGGGCTCGATATCCCAGACCTTCGCGGCCCGGGCGCACAGCTTGTCGATGGCGTCGCGGGCAGCGTTGATCACCGCAAGACCGCTGGCGAAGGTCGCCCGGCTGCCGTCGGTGACATCGTTGTAGCCGAGCGAACTCGTGTCCGCGATGATGGTGCGGACATTGTCATAATCAATGCCCAGTTCCTCGGCTGCCATAAGCGACATGGACGCGCGCGAGCCGCCGATATCGGGCGTCCCCACAGCCAGCACCAGCGTGCCGTCCACATTGAGGTTGAGCGATACGCAGGTCTGGCCGCCGAAGTTGAACCAGAAGCCGCTCGCCACGCCGCGCCCCTGATTGGGACCGAGCGGTGCCGAATAATGCTCGTGCGCCCTGGCCGCCTCGACGGTCGCCTTGAAGCCGATACGCGGCATCTTGGGACCGTAGGACGCCTGGTCGCCTTCGTTCACGCCGTTGGCGAGACGCAGCTCCATCGGATCCATGCCGATCTTGGCCGCAATTTCGTCGACCACGCTCTCGACCGCGAACGCCGCCATCGGCGCGCCGGGCGCCCGGTAGGCGACCTGCTTGGGCCGGTTGGTCACGACGTCGTAGCCGACGGTCTTCACATTCTCGAGGCTGTAGCAGGCAAACGCGCTCATGGCGCCGAGATCGACCGGCGAGCCCCGGAAGGCGCCGCCCTGGTACTTGAGCTCGGCTTCAGCCGCGGTGATCTTGCCATCGTTTTTGACACCGATCTTCGCCCGCACCACGGTGCTCGACGTCGGACCGGAGGCCCGGAAAACCTCGTCACGGGTCATCACGACCTTGACCGGCTTGCCGGCCTTGCGCGCGAGCGCCAGCGCCACCGGCTCGATGAAGACCGTGGTCTTGCCGCCGAAACCGCCACCGATCTCCGAGGCCGTCACACGCAGCTTGGAAACGTCCATCCCGAGCAGTCCGGCGCAGGTGTCGCGAACCATGAAGTGGCCTTGCGTGCAGCACCACAGCTCGCCAAGTCCGTCCGCGCTCACGCTTGCGAGACACGCATGCGGTTCGATGTACCCCTGGTGTGTCGCTTCCGTCCGGAACGTGCGCTCGATAACCACGTCTGCCTCGCCGAAGCCCTTGTCGACATCGCCGTGGCCGAACTCGCAGCGGCTCGCCACGTTCGACGGCGTGTCGGGCTTGGGCTCGACCCGGCGCGTGAACATGTCCTCATGCAGCACCGGCGCGTCCGCGGCCATGGCGTCCTCGACGTCGATGACGTGCGGCAGCACCTCGTAGTCGACCTCGATCAGCTTCAGCGCCTTGCGCGCCACGGCCCTCGACGTCGCGGCGACGGCGGCGACCGCATGGCCGTCATAGAGCGCCTTCTCGCGCGCCATGATGTTGTAGAGCGTGTCCTTGAGCGAGCGGTCGACATCGCCCGGAAAATCGTCGCGGGTGATGACCGCCTTCACGCCGGCGAGCGCCTCGGCCTTCGACGTGTCGATCGAGCGGATGCGGGCATGGGCATGCGGACTGCGGAGAATCAGCCCCACCAGCATGCCCGGTGCCGTCATGTCGGCGCCGAAGCGGGCGCGGCCGGTGACCTTGTCGACCCCGTCGGGACGCAGCGGGCGCGTGCCCACCATCTTGAAATCGCGGTCTTCGTTGATGCCTGGTTTTGCGTCAAGCGGCATGGTCTCAGGCTCCTCTCATTTCGGCAGCGGCGTCCATGACGGCGCGCACGATCTTGTCATATCCCGTACATCGGCAGAGGTTCCCGGCAAGCCAGTAGCGCACTTCCGTCTCGCTCGGATCCGGGTTCTGCTCCAGCAGCGCCTTGGCGGCGACCAGGAATCCAGGCGTACAGATGCCGCACTGAAGGGCGGCGTGCTCCAGGAATTTCTTCTGCAGTGGATGCAGGTTCTCGCCCGTCGCCATGCCCTCGATGGTCTCGACTTCGCGGCCCTCGGCCTCTGCACCCAGCACAAGGCAGGAACACACCAGACGACCGTCGAGCATGACGCTGCAGGCCCCGCAGTCGCCTGAGCCGCAGCCTTCCTTGCTGCCGGTGAGCGCGAGCCGGTCGCGCAGCACATCGAGCAGCGTTTCCTCCGGGTCGCAGAGATACTCGACCGCGTCCCCGTTTATGGATGTCGTGACGTGAATCTGGCTCATGCGTTGCCTCGTGCGCGTTCGAATGCGATTTTCGCCGCCCGGCGCGCGAGCACGCCGGCGACCTTGATACGGAAATCCTTGGTGCCGCGTTTGTCGTCGATCGGCCGGCAGGCGGCCGAGGTGGCGGCGGCGAGAGCGTCAAGCGCGGCGTCATCGAGGCTCGTCCCGATCAGCGCGGCGGCGGCGTCCTCGACCAGGAGCACGCGCTCGGCGACCGCGCCCAGCGCCACACGGGCGGCCGTGCAGACATCGCTGTCATCCAGAGTCAGGCTGATACCGGCACCGACGACGGCGATGTCCATCTCCGTGCGCGGAATGAAACGCAAATAGGCGTCGCTCGAACGCCCCGGACGGGCCGGCAGCAGGACCGACTCCACAAGCTCGTCGCGGGCAAGCGATGTCTTGCCCGGCGCCGTGCCGATCTCCTCGACAGGCACGTCGCGGCGGCCGTTGCTGCCGACGACCGTGGCCACCGCACCTGCCGCAACCATTGCCGGCACGCTGTCTGCCGCCGGTGAGGCATTGCACAGGTTGCCGACCATGGTGGCCCGGCCCTGTATCTGGGTCGACCCGATCAGTTCGACGGCCTCGACCACGCCCGGCCACTTCGCACAGGCGAGTTCGTGCTCGCCCAGAACCGCACCCGGCACCGCCGCGCCGATGCGCAAGGCCCCGTCTTCTTCCGTGATCGCCCGCATGGCGTCGATCCGTTTCAGATCGACGATCAGGTCGGGCTCGACATGGCCTGCGCGCAGTTGCACGAGCAGGTCCGTGCCGCCCGCCAGCACGCGGGCATGGCCGCTTTCACTGGCCAGCAGATCAACCGCAGCCTCGGTCGATCCGGGAGCTTCGTATCGCATTTCTTGTTCCGTCTTTTCGAGCTGTATGGGGTTGTGATCCTAGAACGAATCCGGCGTGCATCTCTGTCCGGCGCGGTCGTTTCGCCGGCTACGTTAGACCCTTTCTTCCATATACGGAAGCGTTTGATGGCGGCAGGCCGGAGCGTCCGGCGTGCGACCGCATCCGGCACACATTATCGCACGCAGCATCCGTCCGAGGGGCTACTCAGAGGATTGAAGTTGGGGGAATGAAGGGCTCGTCAGCCGCGGTCCGTCGACGGCAGGGCGACCATGCCGCTCCAGTAGATGTCGAGGGCGCGGACAACGTCCTTCAGGCCCTCGAACGTTGAGGGCTTGGTGATGTAGGAGCTGACACCCAGATCGTAAGTGTCGTCGATGTCCTGCTCAACATTCGATGTCGTGAAGATCACGACCGGAATGCGCCGTGTCGCAGGATTGGCTTTCAGGCGCTGCAGGGCCTGACGGCCGTCCATCTTCGGCATATTGAGATCGAGCAGGATCAGCCGCGGCACGGGACGGTCCGGAGTCGAGCCGGCCAGTTCGAGGTACTGCAACAGTTCCTCGCCGTTGCCGACGAATTCGGTCCGGTGATCGAAGTCGCTTTCCGCAAAGGCTTCGCCGATCAGCAGCCGGTCATCCGGATCGTCCTCGGCAATAAGCACGGGGATCGAGTTTGCCGAAACCGCAGCGGTTTCGGCGTCCGGGACAACATCGGCCTCGGCAGCCTGCGCGGGCGCCGCAACCGGATCCTGAACAGGGTCTGCGGCCGGTACCGCTGCCGGTTCGGAGACCCGATCCGGGCTTGGTTCCACGGCCGGAACCGGTGCCTGTTCGGAGACCTGATTCGGGCTCGGTTCCACCACTGGAGCGGCAGCCGCTTCCGGACTTTGAACTTCGGCCGGCATGACGTCCGGAACAGGCAATTCACGGTTCGGCGCCGGCTCTGACCGCACATCCGCGTCAGCCTCCGGGTCCTTGCGCCGAAGCGATGGCTGGATGGGTTTCTCGAGGTCGGAAACGATCTGGATCCGCTTCGGCGCGACCTGCTTGGGCTGGGCCCTGAACTTGACGCCCAGTTCCTTCTCCGTTCGCCAGGCCACGACGCATTCTGCCTCGAACCCGTCAAGCTCGATAAGCAGCTCGAACGTATCCGGCACCTCCATAGCCCGGTGGACCTGAAGCCGCGCACCGGTATCGGAAAGGTCGCGCACCACGCAGGGGCACGTCACGTACCTCGACGAATAGGCAATGACACCACCTTTGATGACCCGGCGACGCTGGGCCGTCCTGGCCTCGGCTTGTTCAGGCAGACTCACGGATTCTAGCCTTTCCGCTGAATTAGGGCTCTGCAGAACCCTTCGATTTCCGCAAAAAACTGTCTTTTCGGCGCTATATTAACCCTGAATGGTTAGAAACTGATTACGACCGTTCAGCAAGCGAAACAGCCGGATTTTCACAGAATTCAGTTTCGGCCGGGCGGTTTGAGCGCCGCCAGCGCCTGATCCGTGATGGCTTCCAGGCGCTCCGGATCGCGCGTCAGGCGTCCCATCACGCCAAGCCCCTGAAAGCAGGATGTCAGATGCACGGCCGTTGCCGCCGCGTCGAGGCCGGCATCGATCTCGCCCGCGCCTTGCGCTTCCAGCAGCCGGCGGCAGAACGCTTGTTCGATCATCGCGATCCCCGAAGCCACGGCTTCCTGGATCTCCGGATCGTCGGGCGCCATCTCCGTAGCCGTATTGGTCAGGAGACATCCGATCAGCTGTTCCCGCTCGAACCCGTCATAGGCAGTCCGGAAAAAGGCCTCGATCCCCGCAAGCGGGCGCCCGTTGTCCAGGATGGTCGACAGGCGCACGCCGACAACGGTCTCGCGATAATGCGCGATGACCGCCAGGAAAAGGCCCTTCTTGCTGTCGAAGGCGTTGTAGAGGCTGCCGGGCTTCAGGCCGGTGGCATGCTCCAGATCCACCAGCGACGTGGCCTGGTATCCCTTGGTCCAGAACACCTCCATCGCGCGGCTGAGAACCTCGTCCCTGTCGAATTCGGCATGACGCGCCATGACTGCCCTCTTCTGCCCACTTGCGGTTCCGTCCGTCCATGATACTATTTTTGAGTGTTCATTCAAGAATTAGGTATGTGTCATGGCAAAAGGGCTTTCGGAATTCGAACCGGTCGAGGGATTGCCCGGGGTTCATTGCGCCCGCAACGGGACCTTGCGGTGCACGGCGATCGGTCTCAAGTCAGGGGAATTGTGCCTGTTCAGCCCGGTCCAGGGTCTGGGCGACGCGGCCAGGGCAAGCCTCGAAGGCCTGGGCCCGGTGCGGTACCTGCTGGCCCCCAATCACTATCACAACAAGGCCGTTGCCGAGTACGCCGCCGCCTTTCCGGACGCCGAACTGGTCGCACCGGATGGGGCGATACCAAGGCTTGAGAAGATCACGGGGCACGCATTCGGTCCGCTCGGGCGGCTCACTGCCGCCCTGCCCGGTTCGGTCACGGTCGTGCACACCGAGGGGCTCAAGACCGGCGAGATCTGGCTCCGTGTCGAAGAGGCAGGCGCGGTGACATGGATCGTCGTCGATGCCTTCTGCACCACGAAGAAGAACGCCGGGACGCCTGTCACGGAGACGCCTGAACTTCTGGGCACCTTTCCGAAATTCGGCGTGGCGGACGCCGGCATCTACAGGCCCTGGGTCGAGCAACAGATCGAGGCGGACAAGCCGGGCATGATCATCCCATGCCATGGCGCCATCATCCGCTCCGGCGCACTGCCCGGGACGCTCCGCGCCCTCATGGCCGGGGCCTTCTGATATCCCGTTTGTCGGCATCTGCCTTTCAGGGGTTCTGCCGGAGCCCTTGCAGACATAGACTGACTGTTCGCCCCCAGCAGATGAAACTGCTCACAGGAAAGACCGGACAATGGATGACAAACTGGACGGTGACCTCGCGGAGGCCCTGGCGGCGGCGGATGAAGCGGCAATGGACCGGATTGTCCCGGTCATCGTGACGCTTCGGTCCGGCACCGATACGTCGGCATTCCAGGCCGACGGCCTGACCGTAAGGAACGCCTTCACCAATATCTCGGCCGTAGCCGGCAGCATCCGGCTCGGCGACCTCAAGGGCCTGGTGGCCCGGGAAGAAGTCGAAATGGTCGAGTTCGACGGCGAGATGCACGCGACGGACTGACCGCGCGACGACCGAATGGCGCCGGAGCGGCGGGATTGTCTCCCGCCGCTCCGGCTACGTCGTGGATGGGCGCAAGCGCCTGCGGGCGCCGGCACTCCGGTTCCGGGGTCTAGGGGATACCCGGGATCGCAGGCGGTTCAGTCATCTCGCAGGCGGACTGTTCCGCATCGACCCGGCCGAAACCGAAATTGGGATCGCGGCCGGGCGTTCCGAGATTGTCGGCGCGCCACGCCAGCAGCCTCCGGATCGTCTTGTTGTCGGCGTAGCGGTGCGCGCCCCAGGCCAGGGCGGCCGCGCCGGACACGTGCGGGCACGCCATGCTCGTACCGTTGAGCTTGCGGTACCCTCCGCCCGGCGTCGTCGACAGGACGTCCACGCCTGGCGCGCAAAGCTCGATCTCGGGCCCGCGATTGCTGAACGAGGCCAGGCTGTTGGTGCTGTCGATTGCCGACACGGCGAGCACGCTGTCGTACTGGGCGGGGAAGCCCACCGGCCCGGCATTGTTGCCGGCCGCGGCGATCAGAAGCACGCCCTTCTGCCACGCGGCATCGCACATGTTCCTCAGCGCGTTCGGCGCTCCGGCGCCGCCCAGGCTCATGCTGAGTATGTTGAGGCCCTTCTTGTTTATGGCCCAGTCAATGCCCGCGATAAGCCAGCTCCAGTTGCCGCGCCCGGTCTTGCTCAGCACCTTGATGGCATAGAGATAGGCCTCCGGCGCGACACCGACCACGCCGCTTCCGTTGATGGCCGCGGCGACCGTCCCAGCGCAGTGGGTGCCGTGACCGTTATGGTCCATGGCGGTGCTCTCGTCCGGCACGAAGCTGGTTCCGAATCTGTAGTTCGGCTTGAGATCGGGATGATTGAAGTCGATGCCCGTATCGCAGATGCCGACCTTGATCGCCTTGCCGCGCGAGCAGCCCCAGGCATCCGGCGCCTTGATCTGATGGACACCGGCAGGAATCGTTTCCGACTGGACCGAAGGCTGGTTCTCGACGACCATCTGGCGCAGTTCGTAGGGAGCGTCGACGGCGTAACAGTAGCCGTCCTCCTCGACGTCCTCGACATTCCGGTTCTTCTTGAGCGCCGCGACCTCGTTGTCCGTCAGGTTGGCCATGACGATCGGGGCCTCGTAGAGATTGACGTCGTAGCCGATCTTCTCCTCCGGCATCCCCGACGGAACCGTCACTCCGCGAGACAGGTCGTCGGCCGTATAGAACTGAATGTCGGAAGAGATTTCCGCACGCACAATATCGGTCTTGTCCTTCTTCTTCTGCGACCGTTTGTCTTTTGGCTTGAAGGTGACGATCACGGATCGTCTTTCGCTTGATTCACTCATGTTTCACTCCCTGCAGTAGGTATAACTGAGCTTGAATCCGCGCATATCGGTCGTTCTTGCATTTAAATACAGTCAAGTATGTGATTTTACTCACATAATCCGTGTATATTCAGGAATTTCAGACAAGAGAACGAATAAATAGATGTAAAAACAGCGTCGGCTAGACTCATGTTTCTGCCGCTGGCCCGCGAAAAAGGGCACATCAGCCGGGGCGTAGGCACAAACTTGAAAATATGCCCGGCCGATTATCTCCCGCTTAACCAAACGCCGCTATGCTTGGAAGAGCTAGGGCGTCCGGATGGGGCATGTTGGGATACATGTGCACCGACGCAGGGACAGTTAAGAAGGGGGCCGGGATGGGCAATACTTCACTGGCGGCAACGATTGTTGCGGATGACGAACGGCGCGATTCGACGCGCAAGGATGCGGACGAATATGCGCTGACGCTGCTTCAGGGCAGCGAAAACGCCATCGCCTGTGTCGTGAAAGACATTTCAGACACCGGCGCGCGGATCATGATTTCCGCAGACTGTTTCGTGCCGAAACTGTTCAAGCTCTGCATTCCCGAACGCGACGTGATCGCGGAATGCGAATATGTCTGGCGCGAGGGCGACGAGATCGGCCTCAGGTTCCGCAACGTCGTCGACATGGGCTGACACACTCTCCCGTCCAACTTGACCTAACGCATCGGTAATACAAGGGCGCGCCTGTCGTGCCCGCGTCCCCGCACGCGCGCATCCAACTTTCACTTGCGTGGCGCTGCCTCGACAATCCTTGCGCGAAAGATGCACAATGTTTCTCCCATTGGGCAATGCGGTAATCTGAGGGAGGAACAGCCGATGACAGAGAGTGTCACAACCACGCTGAATGACGTCGATATTCAGAGCGTCGCCAGTCTCGCCGAGAAGATTCAGCAGGAGCCGGACGTCGCCGCCACCACGTGGAGCGCGGAAGTCAGATGGAATGGCGGCTTCAGATCGGAGGCGAAGATACGGGATTTCGCGTCATCGAAATCCGATGAGCCGGACCAGCTCGGCGGAACGAATACGGGCCCGAACCCGGTCGAACAGGTCCTGGGCGCGCTCGGCAACTGCCTCGCCGTCGGCTATGCGGCCAATGCGACGGCGGCCGGAATCAAGATCGATGACCTGACGATCGAGGTCGAAGGCGATCTCGATCTCCACACGTTTCTCGGCCTCAAGGATGGGAATGCCGGCTTCAGCAACATCGAGGTCAGGGTGAAACTCGACAGCGACGCTTCACCGGAAGCGATCCAGGCGTTGCACGACAAGGTGACGAGCACGTCGCCGGTGGGTCATACGCTCAACAGATCCGTGCCCCTGAACATCGAACTGGCCTGAAGGTCAACATCAGCGCCCGGACAAGACGGACGGCGTTGCGTGACCGAAGCACGTTGCGCGGATTCTCGCGGCGCTGCTTTCGGCCAACGCAAGCCGTCGTATTACGACGTAATGAGCAGCATTGGCTGCAGGCTGGACAAGCGCCTGGTTGCCATTGACTAAGATCGAATCATCCTGTTTCATGACGCACGCTTGGTTGCCGAAGGCCTAAGGCCAAAGCTTAAAAGGGAACCCGGTACGCTGTACCCATCAGGGAGCAAAGCCGGGGCTGTACCCGCAACTGTATGCGGTAGGGGTGCCGATCAACGCCACTGGGACAACCCGGGAAGGTGGGCACAGAACCCGAAGACCGCGAGCCAGAAGACCTACCAGGCATTTTGTAATCCTCGATTGGGGCGGGTGTCCCCGAAAAGGAGAATAAGATGCCTTCGATTGACCTGTCGGGCCGCATACGCCCCGAATTCAATTTCACAGAACTCAGCACATTCAGGCTTCTGATCGGCGTCGGCTGCACCTGCGCTGCGGTTTGGGCCGTGATCGCGACCACCGTCGGCATCTAACGCCCAAAGGTCCTGATCATGATGCTGTCGGCTGGCGGGCTGACCCTCGGCTATCGGGGTGTGCCCGTAGTTAGCAATGTTACGTTCGAGGTTGCTCGCGGCGACGTGCTCGCCGTTGTCGGCCATAACGGGTCGGGCAAGTCAACGCTCGTCAAAACGCTCTTGGGCACGCTGCCGGCAATCGCGGGGTCGATCGACTGGCCGTCGGGCCGGCCTGCGACGATTGCCTACCTTGGTCAACGCACCGAGTTCGACAACCGGTTTCCGGTCCGTGTGCGCGACTTGGCTGAAATGGGGATCTGGAGCGATCTGGGGTTCACCGGACGGGTCGATAAGGCAGGCCGCGCGCGTATCGCCGAGGCACTGGAACGCACGGGCACGGCCGCCATCGCGGATATGCCGATCCACACGCTTTCAGCGGGCCAACTGCAACGGGCCCTGTTCGCCCGGACCATCGTTCAGGACGCACCGGTCATCCTGCTCGACGAACCGTTCACCGCCGTCGACCAGTCCACGGAAGCGGACCTGCTGAAACTGATCGATGACTGGGCATCGGAGGGCCGGGCGACGATCCTGGTTCTGCATGACCTGTCCGCCGTCCTGCAGCACTGCACGTCGGCACTGCTGCTGGGACGCGGAACGGCGCTGTTCGGTACGCCCCGCGAAACGCTGACGCCCTCCAACCTGATCCATCACGGCTACCTTTCCGCCAGTCAGGCCGAGTGGCAGGAAACGATGTACCGGGGCACCGGACCTGACCCGGCAGGAGAGCCCCGTGTTTGAGTGGCTGGAATACAATTTCATGCTGCGCGCGCTGGCCGCCACCAGCGTGCTCAGCTTCTCGATCGCGCCGGTCGGTGCGTTCCTGGTGCTGCGGCGCCTTTCGCTCGCCGGAGAGGCGATGGCGCATGCCATCGTGCCCGGCATCGTGATCGGCTTCGTGATCGCCGGATTGTCGGTGACGTCGATGATCGTCGGGGGATTGGGTGCGGGAATCACCGTGGCCGTCCTGACCAGCCTGCTGGCCCGGTTCACGATCATCCGCGAAGACGCGAGCCTCGCTTCGCTCTATCTGATCGCACTGGCCCTTGGCATCTTCATTTTGTCGGCCTCAGGCTCCGCCGTTCCGCTGAAGAGTTTTCTGTTCGGCTCGATCCTCGGCATCGATGACGAAACGCTGATCCTCATCGGGGCCACTGCGACGATCACGCTTGTAAGTTTCGCATTGATCCTGCGTCCCCTGATCGCCAACACAATCGACCCGGTGTTTTACGAGAGCCAGACGAAACGGCCGGGCCTTGTGGTCCAGTGGTTCATGTTTCTTGTGGTGTTGAATCTGCTGGGCGCCTTCAAGGCGCTCGGCACCCTGATGGCGGTCGGTTTGATGATCCTGCCCGCCACCGCCGCCCGCTACTGGGTCTCCACGCTGACCGGCTACCTCATCCTCACATTCGTCTTCGCGTTTGCCAGTTGCTGGTTCGGATTGATCATCTCGTACTACGCCCCCGAGGTCCCGTCCGGGCCCGCCATCGTCCTGGTGGCCGGCGGCTTTTTCGCCGTCAGCCTGTTTCTGGCGCCACAAGGGCTCGGTTTCTTGAATTCGCGGAAATCCGAGGCGCGGCGGTCATCGTCAGCCTCTTCTGTCCATCACAGTCAATCAGACCTTCGCTAAAGGAGAACATACTATGAAGGCCTTACTGAGTGCATTGATCCTGATTGCCATGACCATCGCCGGGCCGGCATCCGCCGCCGACCGCATGAAGGTCGTGGCGAGCTTTTCCATCCTCGGCGACATGGTAAGCCAGGTGACCGGAGACCTCGCCTCCGTCACCACGATCGTCGGCCCCGATGCCGATGCCCACGTCTATCAACCCAGCACCAGCGACGCGAAAGCTGTCGCCAATGCAGACGTCATCTTTGTCAACGGTCTGGGATTCGAGACATGGTCCAAGGCCCTGATCGAAACGTCTGGTGGCGACGCGAAGGTGTTTGTTGCAACGAAGGGTGTCGAGCCATTGCGTGTCGACGGCGAGATCGATCCTCATGCCTGGAACGCCCTGACGAACGGGGAGATCTACGTCAAGAACATCGCCGCCGGCCTGGCTGAAGCGGACCCCGCGCACGCGAAAACCTACAACGCCAACGCCGAGGCCTATATCAAGCAGCTGCGCAAGCTGCACGAAAACGCAAAGGCCAAGTTCTCGGCCTTGCCGAAGGACCGTCGCACTGTGGTGACCGCGCACGATGCGTTCGGATATCTGGCGCAGGCTTATGGTCTGAACTTCCTGGCGCCGGTCGGCATCGACACCGAAGCCGAACCGTCGGCCAGCGATCTTGCGAACCTGATCGACCATCTGAAGAAGACCGGCGCGGGCGCCCTGTTTGTCGAGAACATCACGAGCCCCGCCCTGGTCCAGCAGATCTCGCGCGAAACCGGCCTGAAGATCGGAGGACGTCTGTTCTCGGATGCCCTGTCGGAGAAGGGCGGACCCGCGACCAGCTATGTCGCGATGTTCGAACACAATCTCGGCGCATTGATCACAGCCCTGCAGCCGAGCAGCTGATGTCCTGAAAACCCGTGGACCCCGTGCCTGATTTCGCGGGGTCCACGCCTCCAGCGAGCGCCCGATCCAGAGCACCGGGCGGCTCAATCACAACGATCATTGTGACGACTGCTCCGGCTTGCACGTCCCCGCACGGCGTCGCTTTCCCAACATGAATCCCGGTGGCAATCGAACGCCACACTCTCCTCTGGCAGCCGCGGGGCGCGGCTGCAGCTGAAGGCCCCGGACTGGGGCGTCCTCACCCGCATTCCCATTTCATCCCCGAGCCTTTGCATTTTCCTGGGAACCGTACGATCGGACGCGTGGCGGCGAATCGCGCGCAGGAGACGGTGTCTGCGGATACACGTGAAGGTCATTTCATGTTGCTATCCAAGTATTCCGGGAACCGCCACGCCGGCTCTTCGATTTGACTGCACGAAACGTCCGAATTCATACTGTCTTCGGCGTGTCTGCGCTGTCGCCACCAAAGACAAATAGAGGCCGGGAATGAACTATACTAAGCTGCGTTATCTCAAATTCTTTAAGGACAACCCGGATATTACACGGCGCACAATCGATCGGCTGCGTGCGATCCGGAGCTGGGTCAGCAGGCCCGAAGCCCAGGGCGGCGGCGGCGTTCCACCGAAGGACTCCGGAAAGACGCTGCTGCTGGCGACGTGGAACTTGCGCGACTTCGGCAAGGACAAGGGTTTCGGAAAACGCACGCTTGAGCCGGTCTATTACATTGCCGAGATCATCTCGGCATTCGATCTTGTAGCGTTGCAGGAGATCACCAGCGATCTGAGAATCTTTCGCCAGCTCATGGACGTGCTGGGCCACAACTGGGACTTCATTGCAACGGACGTGACCGGCAACCAGGAACGGATGGTTTTCGTTTACGACAAGCGGAAGGTTTATTTCCGGTCTATCGTAGGCGAAATCACCCTGCTCGAGAACGAGCTCATCCGTGTGAAGCAGACCGTAAAGCTGCCCAAAAAGTCTTTCCTTCGGGACAAGGACGGCAACGAGGTCGCGATACCCGAGGGTGCGTCACTCGAGCTGCCCCGCGGCAACAAGGTTCTCAGCGGCAAGCAGTTCAACCGCACTCCATTCATGGTTTCGTTTCAGGCGGGATGGTTCAAGTTCAACCTTTGCACCGTTCACATGTACTACGGTTCGAGTTCTGCGGGCCTTGAGCAACGCCGCCAGGAGATCGAACAGATCGCGAAAGTATTCAAGAAGCGCGGCAAGAAGGAGAAGGATACAGCGATCAAGCAGGGACGCGATCTCGGCTCTCTCGAAACCTATTTCGTGCTCGGGGATTTCAACATCCTTGCTCCCAGCAAAAGGACTGGCGAGAGCGAGACGCTCAACGCACTTCTGAAGAACGGATTCGGCATGCACGAAAAGTTGCAGAAGAAGCCGACCAACATGTTCAAGACGGAATACTACGATCAGATCGCGGTCCTGAAGAACCATGGCAATGTGCGCATGAGGGACACGGCGGCTGGCGTCCTTGATTTCTACCAGGTCGTCTACAGGGCATCCGCCCAGGATGTCGCCGTGCGAAAGAAAAAGAGGGGCGAGGAATTTCCCGCCGCGCCGGTTTCCGACTTCGATGCCTATTTCGAGCAGATGGGCGAGTCCGCCATGCGGGATACACACGACAAGGCCCGTACATTTGTAGGCAACAATAAGGTGAAGAAGGGTGATCCGCGAACCCGCGATCAGCAGCGGGAATGGTTCGCAACCACCTGGCGTACATACCACATGTCCGATCACCTCCCGATGTGGATGGCGCTCGAGGTCGACTTCGCGGAGGATTATCTCTCAAAGGTCGAGAGCGAATTGCCTTAGGATGACCGTCGGGCCTGCTAACCGGCCGTATCGGTCCAAACGTAGTGCGGCCTCCTCTCACCCGCGACGTAGCGGCCGACATCGATGGCGTCGATCAGCAACGACACCGCGTTGAACACGATCACGGTCATCACCCAGTCATGCAGCAGCGGCGTCGCCGTCCGGTCCGGCAGATCAGCCGCGAACCAGATCAGCATGGGGATCCAGAACCCGTGCCCGATTCCGAGCAGGCGCACAAAGCCGAGACGCGCGTGGATCACGGCCATCACCGCAACGCCGGCGAGTGCCGCGCCAAGCACGGCGAGCCCGTAACACGTGTCGAGGAAAAACAGCGCGCCGGCATTCACAAGGATCAGCGCGATGGCCCAGAGCCGCGGCAACGGCCTGAAGCGGAACAGGACGATCCACAAGATCTCGAATGTCCGCATGCTCGCTCCCTGACCCCATGTGAATGGATCAGGCTAGCATCGGCCATGCCATCGGGCCACCGGGACGGGGCATTGAGAAACTTGTAGCGCCCGATACCGCGCTCCGACATGATTGCCCGCAGGACGTGACAGCAGATCTGCCGTCCGGCTTTGCAATCCGATGGAGATCGCCACGCCATGCCGCAGCATATTGGTATCGTCGCCTGCTCCGCGGAGGGTGCGTCGCTGTGTTACCAGACCATCTGCGTGGAGGGTGCCGCCTATCTGGGTCCGCACGCCCACCCGGAGGTCTCGATGCACACGCCGTCGCTCGCCGACTACATGACGCCCATATATAACGGCGACTGGGAAGGCGTGGCGGATCTGATGCTGGCCTCGGCGGAGAAGCTGGCGGGCTCGGGCGCCGACTTCCTGATCTGCCCGGACAACACCATCCATCAGGCCTTCCATCATGTCGAACCGCGTTCGCCCCTGCCCTGGCTGCACATTGCGGACGTGGTGGCCGGAACCGCGGTCGAACGCGGCTATAAACGGGTCGGGCTCACCGGCACGCAGTGGCTGGTCGAGAGCGATGTCTACCCGGAGAAGCTCAAGGCCAGGGGACTGGACCTTGTCATCCCGGAACGGCACGAGCGCGAGGAGATCAACCGCATCACCATGGACGAGCTCGTCTACGGCACCTTCACCGACGAAGCGGTCGCCTATTTCCGGGGCGTCATCGGCCGGCTCAAGGACCAGGGCTGCGAGGCCGTCATCCTGGGATGCACGGAGCACCCCCTGCTCATGAACGACGACAATTCGCCGCTGCCGACGCTCGATTCGACCAGGCTGCTCGCCCGGGCCGCCCTGCGCCGCGCCGTCGGCGAAACGTGACGGCGCGGCACCTTCCGGACGCGTCGCTCAGGCGCGGCTGATCGAAACGCCGCCATCCGCATAGAGCGCTGAGCCGGTCGTGAAGCTCGAGGCGTCGGACGCCAGGAACAGGGCGGCCTTCGCAATCTCCTCCGGCCGGGCAGTGCGCTTCATCGCATGAAGGTTTTCCACGTAGGTCCTGGCATCCGGAGAATCGGCCACGGTTGCACCCATTGGCGTATCCGTGCCGCCCGGCATCAGGGCGTTCACCCGGATGCCGTGCTCGCCGTATTCCGCCGCAAGCGTCTGGGTCAGGCCGATCAGTCCCGCCTTGCTTGCGGCATAACAGGACATGCCCGGAAAGCTTGCGGCATTGCCGACGAAACTCGAGGTGAACACGATCGATCCGCCGCCGCGTTCAAGCATTGCCGGGATCTGCGCCCGGGCCGCCAGGAAAGCACTGGTGAGATTTGTGTCGATCGTTTCGTGCCATTGCGGAACCGAAATTTCGGTCGGCGGCGCGAGCGTGCCGAGGATGCCCGCATTGTTGAACGCGATGTCGAGTCCGCCGAACCTGGTGCATACCACATCAACCAGTTCCGCATGGAACGCCTCATCGCGGACATCGCCGGCACAGACAGCGGCGATGCCGCCGGCGGAGACAATCTCCCTCTCGAGCGCTTCAAGTTGATCCTTGCGCCGCGATGCGATCACCACCTTCGCACCCTGTTCGGCGAAGAGTATGGCCGCGGCCCTACCGATCCCGGAGCTCGCGCCGGTGACAACAGCGCATTTGTCCATGAGGTCCATATGTCCTGTCCTTTCTTGTACTGGTCAACAACTGGGACAGAAGACCTATGTGCTCGGCGTATCGGCCGACACCCGATTCTTGCACCCGAATCGTGATAACCACAATCAGGCGACGGCCCCATTGCGGATTGCCGGCACGCGTAATTTGTCTAGGCTGAATAATGGTTGTTACGGAAGTGATATAAAAATCAGGTGGCCGGCTGATTTATTTCGGAGCCGACTCGAATTGAATTTGCGGTCTTTCCGGCATGCACGGAAAATCGGAATCGATCGAACCAGGACGTCGACCGGGCTGCGGACCGCGATGCCGGCCGGACCACCGCCGCAATGTCGGATCTGGCCATACCGCGGATGCCGGCACAACGCCGGAGATTGTCTGAAATATCCTGGATGATTTCGGAACCGACTCGGAATCGCCGCCGGTGAAGCGTCATCCGCATGGGAGCCTGCACCGGCATTCGCCGGACAATTCGCCGACGACCGCATCGGACGGAATTAGAGGTTGGCGCTGTCTTCGCGGCCGATCCTGGTGCCAATTTCGTCAAGGCTGTCGTTGAAGACCGCCTTCAGGTCACCCGGCAAAAGCCGCGAAACGGCCCTTTCCGCTCCCCGCCAGTGCGAATCCGCCTCGATCAGCTTGCGCCGGCCTTCTTCTGTCAGCAGCACAAGCTTCGATCTTCCGTCCGTTCCGTCACTGAGCAGCACCCATCCCTTGGCAATGACCGGCCTCAGCGCCCTGGACACCGACGTCGGGTCAGCCCCCAGGCCTTCAGCCAGGGCCGCAACGGACAGCGGGCTGTGATCGCGGATGGCGGAGAGCATGCTGTACTGGGTGATTCGGAGACCGGTCGGACGCAGCGCATCGTCGTAGAGCTGCGTGATCTGACGGGACAATTTGCGGACGCGAAAACAGGTACAATTCAGATTCATGCGTACACACTAATTTCTACACATGCATACACACTAATGCGTACGCATTTAATCGACAACTTGCTGGCATGGAGTCTGACGCCCCACCCCGCCGCGCTACCGGAAACACCCGGGACGCGGATCCGCATCCAGCCGTGGCCGGAAACAGGCCCCCGCGGTCAAGATACAACCGCATGCGGCATGGTACGATCAGTTCTGTGAAAAAACCTTAACGGCGAGAGAATTTCGCAAGCCCCAAAAAGGACGCCCCGCCGCGCACTATCGATGGCGCCGGCGGGGCTGCTTCTGATCTTCTATCAGATCCGGACTATAACCGGTCTATGTATCGAGGCTCTGAAACATCCTGGCCCAGGCGTTTCGCCCTCGGGTGATACTCAACGATGTTGGATTGAAACAGTTCAGACGCGTGTGGTCCAAACACTGCAGTTCACGATCCGAACCGTGGCTCCGCAACATGGCGGAGCCAGTATGGACTGTCCGGTGGACTCATGCTCCCTCCTCGCCGCGTGTTGCACATCGGTCGCTCAGTACTCAAGTTTCGTAAGCACATGTCTCGTGAAATCGAGTGTCCGCTTCAGACTGCCCAGGATCAGACGCCGGATTGCGTCCTGGCGGGTTAGGCAGACCGCGGAGCGACCATGCGAAAATCATCGCGCGCGGTTTCGTGCGTGTCAATGCCCCAGCCCATTTTTGACGGCAATTGTGATCGGGTGTTGCGGATAAGTCCGGAACCGGGACCGGGTCATTGGAGGTACTCCGCTGCGTATGCACGATTGCGGACACAAAAAAGCCGGGCATGGTCGTGCCCGGCTTCCGGTCTTGTTCGCAGCTGAGCATCAGGCCCGCGGAGCCTCCGGCTCCAGATCGCCGAACCCGTCGGTGTCGTCCGGCTTCTCCGGCGTATCCGGGATATCGGACTTCTCCGCCGCCCGGCGCTTTCGGTCGCTCATGAACTGATCGAACTCCGCCTTGTCACGGGCCTTGCGCAAACGCTCCAGGAACTCGACGAACTCCTTCTGCTCGTCTTCCAGCCGCCTCAGCGTCTCGGCGCGGTATTCGTCAAAAGCCGCATTGCCGCTCGAGCCGCCAAACTGGCCGGGGTGATACCACGTTCCCGGACCCTTTTTCCGGCTTCGGTTCTTCCAGCATCCCATTCGTCCACTCCATATCATGTAGAACAGAAGAGCGAGGCCGATGGGCCAGAAGACAATGAAGCCGAGGACCATAAGTACGATCCAGGCCGGTTTGCCGTAATCGTCTATCTTTGCCACCAAATCCATGTGATTGAGCCTCATGTAAATGTTTTTTACATTCACATATGTGGGGAAGCAATGCTGCCCTGTCAAGAGCTAACCGGCGATTCCCGGAAAACTGGGGTTTGTGAATGTCTGCCTTCCCCTACATGGGATGTAAATCGGCTTACGGAAGTGCGATATTCCGCCGCCGTCCGGGGACATCTCTCTGACATGCGGATTCCTGGCGGACGGACGAGGGTTTTCAAGGGTATTACCGGGTATGACCGTGTGTTTTTGCCGGAATTCTCACGAATCCGGGTCGTCCCCCAAGCCCAGGCCCTGCAGGTAGATCAGCATGCCCGCTTCGAGCAGCTCCTCCGGGCTCATGGGCAGCTTGCGCCGGGCCGCATCGCCGCGGGCAAACAGGTCGGCAATACCGTGGGTCATCGCCCAGACATGCAGGCTCATCATCATCGATGGCGGCCGCTGCTCGCGGGGCAGTTCCGCGCACAGAACCTCCGTCGCCTCGCGCAACACGGCAAACGCGCGGTCGCTGGCCCGTGCCAGATCGGCGCTCGTATCGAGCGGCAGGCCGGATTCGAACATCGCGGAATAGAAGGCCGGTTCGGATTTGGCGAAGGCCAGATACGCCTTCCCCACATTCTCGAACGCCCGCATCGGGTTGGGCTTGCCCTCATTCCAGGCCTTGGTGAGGTCGGCCTCGAAACGTTCGAACCCGCGCAGGGCGACATCGGCGATCAGGGCATCGCGGTCCTTGAAATGCCGGTAAGGAGCGGCCGCGCTGACACCGGCCGAGCGCGCGGCCTCGGCAAAGGTGAAGCCCGACGGGCCCTTTTCCGCAATCAGGTCGAGTGCGGCCCTGATCAGCGCCTCGCGCAGATTGCCGTGGTGATAGCCGCGGCGCCCCTTGCCGCCATGTCCGGACCAGCTCATGTGAACGGTTTTTACATGGATTCTCCGACCAATGCAGCCGGAATTGGTTCTCCTTTCGACCGAGGCCAAATCGCCTCGCATCACCCAAGCCTGTGCGTCATCCCCGCGAAGGCGGGGATCCAGGAGCTCAAATCCGGGACGGCGCGATCCTGCTCTGGATTCCCGCCTTCGCGGGAATGACAGCTACAAATGCGGGAAAGCAAAGCTCAGTGTTAAAGGGCCGGGCATGTCGCCCGGCCCATTTCTCCCCATATTATGTACGCTTCCGGGGCTTGCCCTTGGCGTCGAGCGACCGCTGCACCTCCTCGCCCTGATCGTCCGTCCAGTAGTGCCGTCCGAAGGCCTGGCGCGCCAGCGCTTCGGCGAAACGGCGGCGGCGCGCCTGTTCCGGTGTCTCCGGGGCGGGCTTGCGGCCAGCATCACGACGGCCGCCATTGCCGGCCGCCGGGCCCTTCTGCTTCTCTGTCATGGATCTCTCCATTTTTCCGAGATGAACCGCCGCGCCCGTCAACGGGAGACGGCCGCGGCTCCGGACGCACGTCTCCCGTGGTCCGGAGGCATCTCGAAAATGGAGAAGGGTGTGTCGCTAGGACGGGGGATATGGGGCTGTTCGCGCCATGCCCTTGAGATAGGGATCGGCGGCGGTGATGTCAAACTACGGGATCGTGTTTCCCGGACGCGATGCAGCGTGAAACGCTGCGTCGCAGATCCGGGAGCCTACCAATCTGAAGCCTGAGTTCCTGACGGCCCCGGGCCTCGCTCACGCTCGCCCGGGGAACGAAGGATGAGAGATCAGGAGCACCCGTTTCCCTGGCCCCGACCAGGGACCCATTTATCGGTGCTTCAAGCCGCAGCAAATGCCAATGGGCCCCGGCGCAGAGCCCGTGCCCGCGAAGGCGGGTAGCCGGGGAACGCATAACCCGTTTCCCGGAAGCCCGTCAGGGCTATCCGGGAGCCTACCAATCTGAAGCCTGAGTTCCTGACGGCCCCGGATCTCGCTGACGCTCGCCCGGGGAACGGTAGAAGAGATTTCGAGAGTACCCGTTTCCCGGAAGCCCGTTAGGGCTGTCCGGGACCGTTTCAGATCGAAGCCTACGTTCGGTACGCCGGTCTGCTCTTCGGGCAACCGGAGAACATCAGGAAGGGACGCTCGTCCGGGGAACGGTGCTCACGCCGCCTGCGAGGCCGCCGTCCGCATGCGCGTGCCTTTCGGATCGAAGGCGGGCGCGAGCGTAACGCGGCCCTTGAAGTGGACGCGCGCGATGTCGACCTCGACCTCCGCGCCCTCGGCCCGTACTTCGGCGTCTGCAATGTCGGCGATGGCCACGGGCCGCCCGGCCCGGTAGCCGAAGGCCGCCGAGGTGATCTTGCCGGCAATCCGTCCGCCGCAATAGACCGGCTCGCTGCCGAGCGGCACGGCGTCCGGATCGTCAAGCACGATTGATACGATGCGGCAGGCCTCGCCGTCGTCGCGCTGGCGGAGCAGCGCATCCCTGCCGATGAAATCCGTCTCCCAGCCGACCGCGAACCCGAGCCCGGCCTGGAGCGGTGAGATATCCGTATCCAGATCGTGTCCGTAGGACAGGAACCGCTTTTCGACGCGCATGGACGTCTGGGCGAACAGGCCCGCCGGACGCGCGCCCTGCTCGAATAGCGCGTCGTAGATAGATCCCGCATTCTCCGCCCTGCAGGTGATTTCCCAGCCCGCTTCACCCACATAGGAGAGCCGCACGGCCCGCACGTGCGCGCCGGCAATATGGGCAGGTCCGGCCTCGAAATAGCGCAAGCCGTTGAGTTCCGGGGCGCCTGCGGCCTCGATGATGCGCGCCACATCCGGTCCCATCAGGCCGAGCACCGCATAGTCTTCCGTACTGTCGGTCAGCGTGACGCGCTCGCCGTCGAGGTGACGCTTCAGCCAGGCCATGTCCCGGCGGATGGCGCCCGAGCCGACGAACAGGCGGTAGTGATCATCGGCAATACGGATTGCCGTGAGGTCGCTCTCCATGCCGCCGCGCTCGTTGAGCATCGCCGTATAGATCGCCCGGCCCGGTGCGCGGTCCATGTCGTTGGCGCAGATACGGTTGAGGAAACGCGCGGCATCCGCGCCCTCGACCTCGATCTTCCCGAAAGTCGACTGGTCGAAGAGGGCCGCTTTTTCGTGGGCCTGCGTCACCTCGGCACCGACCTGGTCGAACCAGTCCGGCCTGCCGAAGGTCATGGCGGGTTCGGCGGTCTTGCCGAAATAGAGCGGACGCTCCCAGCCGTAGACCTGGCTGAAATGAGCGCCGGCTTCGCGCCACCGGTCATGCAGCGGTGTCGGACGCAGATCCCGTGCCGTTGCCCATTGCCGGCCCGGATAGGTGATTTCGTAGTGCTTGCCGAGAACTTCGGGCACCCGCGAAGTGAGCGCGCCGGCGGAATTGAAGCAGTCCGGGAAGCGCTTCGGATCGGCCTCGTGCAGATCGGCGGGCGGCACCCCGCGAACGATGGTATGCGCCAGCGCCATGCCGGCCCCGCCGCCGGTAGCCACACCCACCGAGTTCATGCCGCAGCCGAGGAAGAGCCCGCGCGTCTCCGCCGTCTCTCCAAGCAGGAACGAACCGTCCGGCGTGAAGCTTTCCGGCCCGTTGAGCAGCGTCTTCACCTCCGCGGTCTCAAGGACCGGCAGGCGGTGCAGTGCGTTGATCATCATCGGCTCGAAGTGATCCCAGTCTTCCGGCAGCAGCTGAAAGGCGAAATCCTCACCCAGGCTTTCCGCAGCGATCGGCTTGCCCATGGGCTCGAAACAGCCGACCAGCAGTCCGCCGGAATCGTCACGGATATAGAGATGGCTGTCGTGATCCGAGAGCGTCGGCGTGTTGCCGGAAATGCCCTCGACGGGTTTGGTCAGGAGGTAGAAATGCTCGCACGGCCAGACCGGCACGGCGGCACCCGCCATGGCGGCCGCCTCGCGGCTCCACAGGCCCGTGCACAACGCAATGGCGTCGCACTTCACGGCCCCCCGCGTGGTCTCGATGCCGCGGATCCGGCCGCCCTCGGTCACGATGCCGGTGACGCCGGTGTCCTCGAAGATCCTTGCGCCCCGCGACCGCGCGCCCTTGACCAGGGCAGCACACAGGTCCGACGGACTGACCCGTCCGTCGTCGGGTGACCAGACCGCGCCGATGACGTCCTCGGCATTCATCAGCGGCCAGCGCTCCTTCGCCTCGCCGACGGGAATCGACTCGGCCTTGACGCCGAACAGGTTGGCGAGCGCTTCCTGGCGCAGGATGTGCGTCAGCCGGTCCTCAGACGTCGCAATCGACAGGGAACCCTTATTGATCCAGCCGGTCGCCTGTCCGGTCTCCTCCTCGAGCTGTGCATAGAGCGACACCGAATAACGGATCAGGTCGGTCAGATTGCGCGTCGAACGCAGTGCGCGCACCTGCGCCGCCGAGTGCCAGGTCGTGCCCGAGGTGAGCTTGTTGCGCTCAAGGAGTATCGCGTCGCTCACGCCCTCCTTTGCAAGGTGATAGAGCGTCGAGCAGCCCATGACACCGCCGCCGATGACAACGACGGAGACATGGGACGGAAGGGCGTTGGAGGCGGTCATGACCGGTAACCTTGGGAATTCTGAATCCAGGGGTTGCCAAGTTATGTTACAAATGTTTCAATCAATGAAACAATACGAAACGTTTATATCAATTCCTGGGGCAGGTCGAGGCGAATAAATGGCGACGGCACACAAGACACCGCTGCTGAGCGACATTGCAGCCCGCCTGCCCTCCCTCAGCCCGCAATTGCGCCATGCCGCGCAGTACATCCTGGATCATCCGGACGATGTGGCCATGCACTCGCTCCGGGCCATTGCCCGCAGCGCAGGTGTCACGCCGCCGACAATCTCCAGGCTTGCCCGCGCGCTCGACTGCGAGAATTACGAAGAATTGCGCGACCGCTGTCGGGCCGAGACCCGCCGGAGACGTGTGAGCCTGTCGGACAAGGTTGCGGCCCTGCAGAGACGCGGGACAGATACGGCGAGCGATGCGCCCTTCGTCATCGATCAGGCGCAGGCCGCCGTCGCCAATATCGAGACCATGCTGTCGACGCTCGACATCGAGGAACTGCGCCGGACCTGCGACCGCCTCGCCGAGGCGCGGTCGGTGACGGTGATCGGAACGATGAGTGCGTCGGCCCTGGTCGACTACATCGGATACATGGCCGACATGGCGCTGCCGGAATGGCACTGCATCACGGATCCCGGAGCGGCCGGAGCGGCACGCCTCGCCGGCCTTGGGCCCCGCGACGCCATCATCGCTATCACCTTCGACCCCTATGCCAGGCGGACGGTGGAAGTCACGCAGCTTGCGGCCGGCCAGAATTGTTTCGTCGTCGGAATCACGGACACGGCATCGAGCCCGCTGTGCCGCGTGTCGGACTGCGCGCTTCTGACCGCAACGCAGAGTCCGCAGTTTTTTCCGTCTCATGTCGCGGCGATGGTGCTGCTCGAGGCCCTGATGGGCATGCTGATCAGGCGCGGCGGCAAGACGGTCGCGGAACGTGTACGGACGATCGAGGGCACCAAGAAGGTGCTGGGAGAGAATTGGGAGGACGCCGCGTAAGGGAAATGTCAGGACCCGCCGCCGTATCCGGACCCAATTTTGATCTTGATGTGCAACGGCGGAACGGGTGATCCTTCGCGTTGCCTCAAGGCACGTCAAGAAGACCAACGAGGACGGTCCAACGAGGACAGTAGAGAGAGAAGAGGGAGTCGTCATGAAGTCGAGGTTTCTGAAAACAACTGTTGCCGCAGCCGCGCTGCTCGGCATGTCCGCATCCGTGGCCTACGCCGCGGCCTGCACCAACGATGTCTGGAAGAAGGTCATGTCGCGCGGCAAGATCGTGGTCGGCGTCAAGGCCGACTACAAGCCGTGGGGTTTCCGGAATGAGAGCGGCGAGATCGTCGGCATGGAAGTCGACATGGCCAAGGACGTGGCCGGCGCCATGGGCGTGGAGCTCGAAGTGGTGGCCGTCCAGTCGTCCAACCGCATGCAGTTCCTGGAGAACGGCAAGATCGACATGATGATCGCCACCATGTCGGACCGCAAGGACCGCCGCAAGATCGTCGGCATCACCCAGCCGAACTACTACACGTCCGGCACCAACGTGATGTCGCCCAAGGCCGTCGGCATCAAGAACTGGGCCGATCTGAAGGGTAAGCCGGTCTGCGGCAAGCAGGGCGCCTTCTACAACAAGATCGTGACCGAACGGCACGGCGCCAATGTTGTCGCCTTCACCGGCAACGCCGAAGCCAAGCAGGCTCTGCGCGACAAGAAGTGCATCGCCTGGGTCTATGACGACTCGTCGATCATGTCCGACCTGTCGTCCGGCAACTACAACGACTACGAAATGCCGCTCAGCAGCGAGGACGACAACCCGTGGGGTCTGGCCGTTCCGCTCAAGGAACTGAACTGCGTGTTCGGCAACTTCATGTCCGGCATGACCTATAACTGGCACCAGTCCGGCCGCCTGATCGAGCTGGAGAAGAAGTGGGGCATCCAGCCCACCGCTTACCTGAAAGCGCAGAACGAGCGCTTCAAGGACTGGCTCGCAGGCAAGTAAGAGAGCCATCGTTACCGGTCAGGGGCGCTCCTGGGGAGCGCCCCGGCCACCCGGTCGAGGGGACCGGATCCTGAACCGCAGCGAGGGGTGCGGGGCCGATGATAGAGTCCTTCCAGACGTTCTTCCGGGAGCTGGCCGAGACCACTCCCAAGTGGAACTTCATCTTCTTCTACGACCCGACCCAGTGGGACCGCGTCGTCACCGGTCTCTGGGTGACCATCCAGCTCTCCATCGTCTGCGTGATCCTGAGCGTGATCATCGGCATTGTCGGGGCATGGCTGCAGGGCTCGCCGATGGTCATCCTGCGCAATGTCGTGCAGGGTTACATCCAATTCTTCCGCAACACGCCGCCGCTGATCCAGCTTCTGTTCTTCTATTTCGCGCTCGGCCAGTTCACGCCGACCTATTCGCCCGACGGCTGGCTCGAGGTGCCGATCATCTCCAATGTCGGATGGGCCATCATCTCGCTGTCCTTCTTTGCCGGCGCCTTCAATGTCGAGATCTTCCGTGCCGGGATCGAGGCGGTGCCGGACTCCACCAAGGAGGCCGCCGAGTCGCTGGGCATGTCGCGGCTGCAGACCTACCGCTACGTGGTGTTGCCGCTCGCCTTTCGGGTATGCCTGCCGGCGCTCAACAATAATCTGGTCAACCTGGTCAAGACCACGACCCAGGCGATCGCCATCGCGGTGCCCGAACTGCTCTACCAGATGGTCAGCATCTACAACGACTATTCGACCGCGCAGTACGCCTCCATGCTGGTGCTGTTCGTGGTCTACATTGTCCTTGTCGGCATCCTCGTCATCGGCATGAACCGGTGGGAACGCGGCATGCGCATTCCGGGGTACGGCACATGACAACGAAACAGCGCGCCATACCCGGCATCACAGCCGCCGCCACGACCGACCTGCCGGTCCTCAAGCCGTTCACAGCCGTGCCCGCAGGCGTCGCCGACGACCTTCTTTTCAGCCGCTGGATCGCCTCCCGGCCCGCCCTGGTCTTCGGCCTGCTCCTGGGCATCGCCACGCTCTGGCCGATGGCAGCCCTGGCGCAGAGCAACTATACGCTCGGCCAGGCCTTCGACGCCCTGTGGCGCTGGCTGCCCTTCCTCGTCACCAAGGGCTTCGGCCTCAATGTCCTGATCAGCTTCCTGACCATGGCGATCGGCACCTTTGCCGGCGTCGTCCTCGGCCTGTGGCAGATTTCACCCCACAAGTGGGTCAGCCGGTTCGCCTGGTTCACGACCCAGCTGTTCCGCAACTCGCCCTGGCTGGTGCTGCTATTCATCGTCATGCTCGCCTTCCCGTTCGAGTTCTCGATCGGCTCGCTGGTGATCAAGATCCCGGACTGGATCAAGGCCGTGTTCGGTCTTTCGCTGCCCATCATGGCGAATATCTCCGAAGTGGTGCGCGGCGCCATCCAGTCGGTGCCCACCGGCCAGTGGGAGGCCGCCGAGTCGCTCGCCTATTCGCGCCGCCAGACGCTCTGGAAGATCATCCTGCCGCAGTGCTTCAAGCGCATGATCCCGCCGTGGATGAACTGGTACGCCATCCTCACCATGGCGACCCCGCTGGTCTCGCTGCTCGGCGTCGAGGAAATCGTGACCCTGTCGCGCCAGGCCATGGAGGGCGAGGACAACCACCCCGAGCTGCTGATCCCGTTCTACGGCTTCAGCCTCGTCATCTTCTTTGCCTACTGCTATCCGATCGCGCGCTTCACCATCGCGCTGGAACGGCGTTTCGCCGTCAAACTGTGAGGGACCCTGCCAATGTCTGAAAACGGCTGGACACCGGACCAACCCATGGTCAGCGCCACGGACGTGCACAAGTCCTTCGGCGAACTGGAGGTCCTCAAGGGCGTGTCGATGGACATCATGAAGGGCGAATGCGTCTGCATCATCGGGCCGTCGGGCTCCGGCAAGTCGACCTTCATCCGCTGCATCAACGCGCTCAACGACATCCAGAAAGGATCGATCCTGGTCGAGGGCCAGGAGGTGCACGACCCGAATCTGGACAAGCTCGAGCTGCGCAAGAAGGTCGGCATGGTGTTCCAGCAGTACAACCTGTTCCCGCACAAGACGGCGCTTGAGAACGTCATGATGGCGCCGGTCCTGGTGCTGAAGGAGCCCAAGGACGAGGTCGAGGCCCGCGCCCGTGCGCTGATCAAGAAGGTGCGCCTCGACGGCAAGGAGAACAGCTATCCGGGTGAGCTCTCGGGCGGCCAGCAGCAGCGCGTCGCCATCGCCCGCTCGCTTGCCATGCGCCCGGACGTCATGCTGTTCGACGAGGTGACGGCAGCGCTCGATCCCGAGACCGTGAAAGAAGTGCTAGTCACCATCCGCGAACTCGCCGAGGAAGGCATGACCTGCATTCTCGTGACCCACGAGATGGGATTCGCGCGCGAGGTCGCCAACCACATCTACTTCACCGACCGCGGCATCATTGTCGAGCATGGTCCGCCGGCAACCTTCTTCGACGACGCCAAGGACCCGCGCACCAAGGAGTTCCTCAGCCAGATCCTGTGATCGCGCGCCTCAGACCGCCGTCCGGTTCCGGCGCCGGAATGCGCTGCGCCTGGACTGCGTGAACTCATCCGAATAGAGCTCCGCAATCAAACCGTGGAAGCGCCGCTCGAGTTCGCCGGTGTCCATTTCCAACGGCCGGTATGTCACGTCAAAGAGCGTGTAGTTTTCCCAACCGTCATCGGCGACAAGACGCCGCTCGTCCCGCAAGCGGTCGTACAGGGGTGTGCCCGGAAAGGGCGTCTGCAGGGTCACCTGGACCTCGTAGAGTCCGCTTTCGCGCACGAAGCGCACGACGTCGTCGAAACTTTCAGGCCCCTGACCGTCGAGCCCGAGGATGAAACAACCGTTTACGGTGATCCCCCTGGCCTGAATGCGTTGAATGGCGTCCAGATACGTATCCGCGCGTTTCGCCTTCCAGTTCGCATTCCGTTCCATGCCGTCCAGAGCCTGCCGGCTGGGTGCCTCAAGACCGATCAGCAGCTGGGCGCATCCGGCATCCCGGAGCAGCGAAAGCAGGTCGTCATCGTCGGCAACCGAAATATCCGTCTCCGTGAACCAGCGCACCTGCTCGGCCGCCATTGCTTTGACCAGACGCTTGCCGTGCGCCTTGTTCGCGAATGTGTTGTCGTCGGCGAGCTCGATGAACGGCGACGGCCAGATCTCCTTGATGCGGCGAATTTCGTCGATCACCTTTTCGACCGGCTTGGTTTTGAACTTCGGAGAAAGGCGGATGGACGAGGCACAGAATTCGCACGACAGCGGACAGCCCCGCTGGGTCTGGACCGTGAGACGATTGTAGTTTTCGATATCGAGCAGCTCGAAGCGGGGTATCGGCGCCTCGTGCAGGTCGAAGCTTGACCCGCGCGTGTCATAGACGGGCTGCAGAGAGCCGCGTAGCAAATCGTGAATGAGGCGGGGCCACACGGCTTCTGCCTCACCGAGCACAACGCTGTCCGCATGTGCCGCCGCCTCGCCCGGACAGGCCGTGACGTGGAGGCCACCGAGAATGACGGTCGTCCCGGCCTTCCGGTACCGGTCCGCGAGCCTGTAGGCGTCCTTGATCTGGGCGGTATAACTTGCAATCGCAACGGCATCGAATTCGCCCGGAAGATCGCTGATTTCCGCCAGGTCAGGGATCTCCAGATAATGCACGTCGACATCCGGAGGCGTCTGTGCGGCCAGGGTCAGAAGGGCGAGGCTCGGCAGCGAGGCGATGACGCGGCTGCGCTCCGCGAATCCCGGCAGCGTGAGCCCCAGTTCCATCAGGGCTTCGTTGCTTGCGCGCACGCCGCTCATGGCGATGAGGCCAAGTTTCATGACACCACCTCAGGCGGCTGTCTGCTTCTTGTAGACCATGACGCCATACGCGATCAGCAGGAACGGGCTGGCCCAGACGGACAGGACCGTGATCACGATCAAGACGGCGTAGGCACTGTCGTTCGGCGTTGACGTCCCGAGCCCTCCCATGATGTCGAACACCGCGCGCTCGAGATTGAGCGCCGTCAGGGCCGCCACGATAAGCACGAGCGGGAGGAACCCGACCACGACGACGGCGCCCTGCCCGAAGCCCGCCGCCTTGTGCAGGAATTTCAGCAGGAGCCCGACACGCCAGATCGCAACCGTGGCCAGGAACCAGACATTCACCGCCTGTGCATTGGCCAGTGACATGAACCGCTCGACCGGGATCGCATAGAGCAATGCCGGCAGCGATGTGAGCATCACGAAGAGGAGCACGTTGCGGTAGCTCCAGTTCCGCGGCTTCAGAGGCAGGGCGATCAGCCAGAGAAATCCGGCAAGCACGAAAACATAGGCGACGGATCCCAGCCCCAGATACTGCCAGAGCTGTGCATCGGGATGATCCCAGTAGCGCCCGACGCCGACGAGCCACGTCGTGAACAGGCCCCAGGCCAGATAGTCGAGCCCGTGATTTGCCATATCGGGCTTGAACGGCCGGAAGAACAGGAGGTCCCGTTGATCCGACAGGATCTTGCGCAGGGAAAACGTCATCCAGGTCAACTTCGATGCGTGAAGTTCGAGGCCTGAATGTAACACCACCGGGCACAAACGAGACAGATTCAATTCGCGGGCGTGGAACGAAGGTCGAATAGAGGAGCCTGCGGCGGCTCTCCCCGACGACGCCCGGGAACCGCACACCGGGGCGTTCCTCAACCAGATGCTGTAACCGTCAAAACAGGAATTATGTCATCCTTGGCCGAGCGGCGAGCGAGGCCGAGGATCCAATGGCGATTGCTGCGGATTGGCGCGACGATAAGTGGATCCTCGCCGTCGCTGAACTCCGGCAAGGATGACATCGGAAGCACCGCCGCCACCGTTCGCTCAATCCTTCAGCCGCTGCGCAAAATCAAAACAGCAATCAGGATGCGGTGCCCATGGCCGTGGGTGTGGCTCCGCCGTCGGCATAGCGATTGTTGTCGTCCGATTTCAGCCACCGCGCCAGAGCGATGCCTGCCGCCACGAGCGGCGCAAAGGGATAGCGCGGATAGGTCTCTTCGAACGTGGTTTCAATGACAGTCGGCGTCTTGCTCATAGCCCAGCCTCCATAATCTCGTGGGATACCAGATACCACAGATATAGTGATTATTGTGCAATGCACAAGAGCAGATAGCCGAAAAAGTGCCGAAATCACACGGATTTTGTGCAATGCAGCTATGCAATTGACACATGCCAGCTGCCCTTTTCCGGACGTTGGAGACGGGTGTTCGCCCGGATAGACTGCTCAGTTCCGGCCTGAATGCGGACGCGGGCAGATCGCAAAACACGCCCGGCCGGAGCCCTGGGGAGGGGGCTTTATGACAAACGCACTGCTCTACCTCACGGTCGTGCTCGTCTGGGGCACGAGCTGGTTCGCCATTACGTTCCAGCTCGGCGTCGTTCCGGTCGAGGCGTCGGTCGCCTACCGGTTCATCATCGCCGCCATCCTGATGTTCGGCTGGGTCATCGCGCTCGGTCTGCCGCTGCGCTTCTCCCTCAAGGACCACGGCTTCATCGCATTGCAGGGCGCGCTGATCTTCTCGACCAACTTCTTCCTGTTCTATCTCGCCGCCGAATATCTCACCAGCGGCCTGCTCGCCGTGATGTTCGCCACCGCGTCCGTGCTGACCATGGCCATCAACAGCCTGTATCGCCGCCGGCTTCCCCCGGCAGCGGGAATGCTCGGAGCGGCCTGCGGCGTGGCCGGCATCGCCATCATCTTCTGGCCGGAGGTCGCGGGCATCGCATCGAAACCGGGCGCCGGGACGGGGCTCGCCCTCGGTCTTGCGGCCACACTCAGCTTCGCCTTCGGAGGGCTCGTCTCCGCGCGCAACCAGGCGGCCGGTCTCTCGGTGCGCGGTTCGACCGCCTGGGCCATGCTCTACGGCGCACTGCTGCTGTCCGCCATGGTCGTGCTCCGCGGCGCCGAGTTCAGCTTCGAATGGACGCCGCGCTACATCATTTCACTCGCCTACCTGGCGGTGTTCTCCTCGGTAATCGCGTTCGCCTGCTACTTCGCCCTGCTCAACCGCATCGGCCCGGAGAGCGCGGCATACGCGACCGTCCTGTTCCCGATCGTGGCGCTCACGCTCTCGACGGTCTTCGAGGGCTATCAGTGGACGATCCCCGCAATGCTCGGCGTCGCCCTGACGCTCACCGGGGTGGTGCTGGTGCTGCGGCGGTGATCCGGGTTTCCCGGAAGCCCGTCAGGGCTGTCCGGGACCGTTCCAGACGCAGGCTTCAGCCTTTTACGCCCCCGGACCTCGCTCACGCTCGTCCGGGGAACGATACAAGGAAAGCGGTCAGAGGTCTCAGTCCACCGCGGCTTCAGGCGAGTCCTCGGTGATCTCCGGCTCAGGGAAGGTCGGGTAGACGTCGAGCGAGCGGCCCATCTGCTGGACCAGAGCCAGCACGCTGTCGATATAGGGCGTCTCGACATTGGCCAGCCGGCCCATCTCCTGGACCGAGGTCAGAAGCGCGTCGATCTCGAGCGGACGGCCCCTTTCCAGATCCTGCAGCATCGAGGTCCGGTGCGCGCCGACACGGGCCGCCCCGTTGATCCGCCGCTCCACGTCGACCCGGAAGTGCACGCCGATGCGCCGGCCGATGGTCTCGGCCTCCAGCATCATGTTGCGCGACAGGGTCCGGGTACCCGGATCGGTCGCCACGATATCGAGGGTCGCCCGTGTCAGCGCGGAGATCGGGTTGAAGCAGAGATTGCCCCACAGCTTGAGCCAGATATCGTTGCGGATTTCCGGCAGCACCGGCGCTTTGAGACCGGCCTCCTCGAGGATCTGCGAGAGCTTTTCGACGCGGGGTGAGATGGTGCGGTCCGGTTCGCCGAGCGAGAACCGGTCGCCGTAAACATGCTTGATCACGCCGGGCTCGGTGATCTCCGTCGCGGGATAGACCACACAGCCGATCGCCCGCTCAGGGCCGATGGCCTGCCACTGCCGATCCTCCGGATCGACGCTCTCGATACGCAGGTTCGCGTACTGACCCTCGAAACCGTAGAAGTACCACCACGGCACACCGTTCTGCGCCGTCACGACCGCGGTGTCGGGACCAAGCAGCGGCGTCATCTGCTCCGCCACTTCCCAGGCCTGATGGGCCTTGAGCGAGACAATCACATAGTCCTGCGGACCAAGCTCGCCAGGATCGTTCGTGGCGTTGACCCGGGCGACCTTTTCCTCCCCGTCGATCAGGAGCTTGAGGCCGTTCTCCCGCATCGCCTCCAGATGCGCGCCGCGCGCAATCAGCGAAACATCAGCGCCCGCCTGCTGCAGCAAAACACCAAGATAGCCGCCGATCGCGCCGGCACCGTAAATGCAGATCTTCATAAGCGTACCCTCGACCCTAGAGTGAATTTGGGTCAGATTGAATCGTTCTGCCGGATTGCATTTTTGTCAGGATCGAGGGTTTTGGCGATGGCCATACCGGGGGTACGGTCGAGACAAAACCCGATGGAAATGGCAAAAAGGCATCCGGCCCGAAGGGTTGAATGAAATCGACCATCCACGGCGTCAGGTCTTTCGACCGTAGCCCCACTACGCTTCTCAAGACCTTCCTGGTGGGCTGGTGCGATTTCATCCAACAGAACTGCTTCAATCTGACCCAAACTCACTCTCGCGCACCGTTTTCAGGCGGCACGCGCATTTGCTCTTCGGAAAACACTCCCTGTCCCCGCAGGCACCGGCAAGGTCCAGACGCCCGGGATCGATGGAGCCAGTTGGACCGGGCGGTTTACTCGGCGGCGGCGCGAAGGGCGGGCGCCGCCGCCTTGACCTCCGGATCCACGTGAGCTTCGAACTTCTCGAAGTTCTCCTGGAACATCTGCACCAGCTTGGCCGCCTGCTCGTCATAGGCCGCCTTGTCCGTCCACGTCCCGCGCGGATCGAGCAGGGTGTCGTCGACACCCGGCACCGAAACCGGCACCTGGAACCCGAAGAACGGATCCGTCCGCATGTCCGCGTCAGCCAGACTGCCGCCCATGGCCGCATTGAGCAGGCCGCGGGTCGCCTTGATCGGCATCCGGCTCCCGGTGCCGTAGGCGCCGCCGGTCCACCCCGTATTGACCAGCCAGCAGGTTACGTCGTGTTCGGCGATCAGATCGCGCAGCAGGTTGCCGTAGACGCTTGGATGGCGCGGCATGAACGGTGCGCCAAAGCAGGTCGAGAACGTTGCCTGCGTACCGGCCACACCCTTCTCCGTGCCGGCGACCTTGGCCGTGTAGCCCGAAAGAAAGTGATACATGGCCTGGCTCGGCGTCAACTTCGCGATCGGCGGCAGGATGCCGAATGCGTCCGCCGTGAGCATGATGATGTTCTGCGGATGCGGTGCGATCCCGGTTTCCGACGCATTCGGAATGAAATGCATCGGATAGGCCACACGGCCGTTCTCCGTCAGCGAGCCGTCGTCGAAATCGGGAACGCGGCTGTCCGGATCGACAACCACATTTTCAAGCACCGAACCCCAGCGCTGGGTCGTGGCGTAGATCTCGGGTTCGGCTTCCTCGGAGAGCCGGATCGTCTTGGCGTAACAGCCGCCCTCGAAATTGAAGATGCCGTTGGGCGACCAGCCGTGCTCGTCGTCACCGATCAGCGTGCGCGACGCGTCCGAAGACAGCGTCGTCTTGCCCGTTCCGGACAGACCGAAGAACAGGACGGTGTCGCCCGAAGCACCGACATTGGCCGAGCAGTGCATCGGCATCACGCCCTTGGCCGGCAGCAGGTAGTTGAGCACGCCGAACACGGACTTCTTGGTCTCGCCGGCATATTCCGAGCCGCCGATCAGCACCAGGCCTTGTTCCAGGTTGGCGGCAATGACCGTCTCGGACCGGACGCCGTAGCGCTCCGGATCGGCCGAAAAGCTCGGCAGGTTGATGATCGTCAGATCGGCTTCGAAACCGGCCAGCTCGCTCGCCTCGGGACGGCGCAGCAGATAGCGGATGAACAGCGCATGCCAGGCGAACTCGGTGATCACACGGACCCTGATGCGGTGACCGGCATCCGCGCCGCCGAACAGTTCCTGCACGAACAGTTCGCGGCCCTTGGCATGCGCAAAAAAATCATCCCGCAGGGTGCTGAACCGTGCGGGATCGATTGACTTGTTATTGTCCCACCAGATGGTGGCGTCGGTGTTGGCATCACGGACCACGAATTTGTCCTGAGCGGACCGGCCCGTGTGCACACCCGTCGTCACCGCAAGCGCACCGCCGTCGGCAACAATGCCTTCGCCCCGTTTTATCGCTTCTTCGTAGAGCTGCGCCTCTGAATAGTTGAGATGGACGGACCCCAATTCCGTCAGTCCCAGATTTTCAAGGGCATCGATCTTGATGTGAGAGTCCATAAGGTTCACATCGCTCCCTGTTTACATGTCCCGCCACGATTGCCGTGGTCATGTTCTTGAATGCGCCGTTACCGGACAGTCGGCAGACCCCCCGCTGATCTGTAAAGCGTCGCATCGGAAGTGTGGTTGAAAATTCAGTCGCTTTCCACAAGCAATTGCCAGAAGTGCGGTGTCCTCTACACCGAACAGGGGTCAAATCTCAATGCGATATTGGTCTATTTTCGTCTGACCATGTGTCGCATGAACTTTAGTCGAGGCGTTTTCTTCCCCGATCGGGACAAACAGGACAAGAGTGAGTTTGGGTCAGATTGAATCGTTCTGCCGGTCTGCATTTTTGTCAGGGTCGAGGGTTTTGGCGAAGGCCGTACCGGGAGTACGGATGAGACAAAACCCGATGGAACTGGCAAAAAGGCATCCGGCCCAGAGGGTTGAATGAAATCGACCATCCACGGCGTCAGGCCTTTCGACCGTAGCCCCACTACGCTTCTCAAGACCTTCCTGGCGGACTGGTGCGATTTCATCCAACAGAACTGCTTCAATCTGACCCAAATTCACTCTAGTGTGAGATCAGGACGGGAACCGTCATGTTCTGAAGAATATGGCGTGTCACGCCGCCGAACAGCATGCCGCCGAGCTTGCCCCGACCAAAGGCGCCCATGACCAGCAGGTCCGGTCCGGTTTCCGCGCAATAATTCAGGATCGCCTGACCGACTGACGTACCGGACACGTCGAGTCCGACCATCTTGGCGTTGATTCCGTGTCGCTCGAGATGGGCAACGATGTCCATTTCTTCCGGAACCGCAGCCGCACCGGCATCCTCTCCATCAACCGTGACCACGTCGAGCCGCTTCTTGGTTTCGAGGATCTGCATGGCGTCGCTGAGTGCGCGGGCGGCCGACCGGCTGCCGTCCCATGCGACGACGGCTTCCTCCGAGAATGGGCGCACGTCGAGCCCCTTCGGCACAACGATGACCGGCTTGCCGGCCCGCGTCACCAGATCTTCGGGCTGGACCGTGCGGCCCTCATTGCCGAAGGCGTGCGTGAACTGGCCGATCAGCATGAGATCGAAATACCGGGAGAAGCGCGGCAACAGGATGTTCGACTGGCCCTGCGCCGTGATCCACTGGCTCTCGCCCGTGAACTCCGCCTCCGCGAGCTCGGCCCGGAAGCTCTCTTCGATCGATTTCTCGACCTCCTGCTCGGCTTCCTGCATCCGACCCAGCACGTCATCGGGGATCCAGCGCCTGATATGGCTCTCGTAGGTTTCAGTGCGGAAGATATGCACGCCCGTGATCGACGCGTCGTACTTCCGGCTCATCTGCACCGCAAGCTGCACCGCCTTCTGCGAGGCGTCGTTGCCGTCATAGGCAACGAGCAGGTCCTTGATCGCCATGGGTTTGCTCCCCTGTTATTTCCGCGCCGTGCGCGACATCTTCAGCTTGACCGCGCCCGCGACCGTTACATTGATCCAGATCAGTCCGGCAAGTGGCGGGCGTTATCCGGCCACGGCCGCACGCATGGTTTCGCCGACCACCTGGGCATTCTCGGCGACCACCACGCCCGCCGATTCCAGCGCCGCGATCTTGCTCGCCGCATCGCCCCTGCCGAACATGGTGAGTGTGCCGGCATGACCCATGCGCCGTTCCGGTGGAGCGTGCCGCCCGGCGATCAGCGCGACGACCGGCTTGTCCGACTTCTTCTCCTGCATGTATTCGGCAGCCTCCTGTTCCTCTGTACCGCCGATCTCGCCGATCAGGACGACGCCGTCCGTATCGGGATCGGCGAGGAACAGTTCAAGGCAGTCGACGAAACCCACGCCGTGCACCGCATCACCGCCGATGCCCACCGTGGTCGACTGGCCGAGCCCGGCCGCCGTCGTCTGCGCCACGATCTCGCTGGTCAGCGACGCCGAGCGTGAAATGATGCCGATCTTGCCCGGCTTCTCGTTGACCGAAGACATCACGCCGAGCTTGCAGGCGCCGGGTGTCAGGACGCCTTGCGAATTGGGCCCGATCAGGCGCGTGGCGGAACCGTCGAGCGCGGCCTTCACGCGGACCATGTCCAGCACGGGCACGCGTTCGGTGACGCAGACGACCACATCCATTTCCGCCTCGATCGCCTCGATCATCGCGTCGGCGGCATTTGGCGCCGGAACGAAGATGATGCTCGCATTGGCCTGGGTGGCGTCCGCTGCGTCCCGCACGGAATCGAACACCGGCAGGTCGATGTGGCGCGTGCCACCCTTGCCCGGGCGGACCCCGCCGACGACCTTGGTGCCGTAGTCGACCGTCCGGCCCGTGTGAAATGTTCCTGCGCGCCCTGTCATGCCCTGACAGATGACCCGCGTGTCCTTGCCGACCAGAATTGCCATCACCGGGCCTCCTTGCCGCTCAGGCCGACCACCCGGTCGACCGCGTCTGCCATGTCGCGGGCGTCGACATAGTCGACCCCGCAATTGTCGAGGATCTTGCGCGCATAGTCGGCACTGTTGCCGGCAAACCGCACGACCATCGGGATCGTCCTTCCGGTCCGGCGCACCGAAAACCCGATGGCCTCGGCAACCGTGTCGCACGGCGTCATGCCGCCGCCGTGGATATTGACCAGAAGCGCTTTCACATGCGGGTTCTCCAGCACGAGGTCGAGCCCCCGCGCAATCTGCATGCTGGTCGCAGTGGTGCGGATATCCATGAAGTTGGCCGGATCGCCGCCGGCATCCTGCAGCAGGTCGTGCGTGGCCAGCGCCAGTCCGGCACCGTTCACGACCACGCCGATGTCACCGTCCATCTGAAGGAAGTTGATCTCGTGCCGCTGGGCTTCGAGTTCAGTCTTGTCCTGTTCCTCCTCGTCGCGCAGGGCCGCCAGATCCGGATGCCGGAACAGCGCGTTGTCGTCGAGCACCATCTTGACGTCCAGCGCCAGCAGGTCGCCGTCGGTCGTCAGCGCCAGCGGGTTGATCTCGATCAGGCTTGCGTCGAGGTCGACGAAGGCTTCCGCCACGGACTTGAACAGCGCGGCCGCCTTCTCCGCCGTCGCCCCGAAAATGTTCAGCCGCTCGGCAAAGCCGGCGAAGTCCGCTTCGGCCAGCGAAGCCGGATCGAGGAACAGCTTCTCCAGGATGCCGGGATCCGCGGCCGCCCGCTCCTCGATATCCTCGCCGCCTTCAGGAGATCCCATGAGCACCAGCCGGCCATGTTGCCGGTCGACCAGCGCCGCCAGGTAGATGTCGCGCTCAGACTCGACCGCCGCCTCCACGTAGACCCGGCGCACCGGAATTCCGTCAGGCCCCGTCTGGTCGGTCACGAGATTGCGCCCCAGCAGGTTGGCGGCGATTGCGCGCACGGAATCCGACGTGGCCGCAAGCTGGACCCCGCCTGCCTTGCCGCGGCCGCCGGCATGAACCTGCGCCTTTACGGCGGTCTTCCGTGCGCCGACTTCGCGGGCGATGGCCTCCGCCTCCTCCGGCGTCCAGGCAACACGGCCGCCGGGGACCCCCACTCCGTAGCCGGAAAGGATGTCCTTGGCCTGGAACTCGTGCAGATTCATGACCGTCCTCCCAATTTTTTCTCGGATGCCGTGCAATTATATTGTCCTGCAACCGGCACGTCACCAGGCTCGAAATTGCCCGGATTTCCAATGCTTACACGCTATGAAGAGGTGGTGTAGCACAATCTGGTATACAATACACCAAACACCACCGACTGTCGAGATGCCACAAACTGGCCATCATCTTGGGAACTATGGGTCCTACCGTCCTGGGCTGGGTGTTTGGGCTTTGCGGCGGTGTGCAGTATTGCGTCAGTGACAACCGGGACGATTTTCGCGCCGGGCCTGGGCCCGGGATGCATCGAGACAATCGCCGCCGGTGCACCGGACGTCGTGCTGCGCAAAAATTTCTCCAAACACAAAAAACCTCGCAATGGTTTGGGCGCGTAATCCTGCCCATAAGAAGGGAGAATACCCATGTACTCAATTAGGCGTCGTTTATCGACGCTCTGCCTGGCCGTCGGGTTCGGCATTGCTTCGCTGGCATCTGTCGGCACGGCGAGTGCCGCTTGGACACCGAAGAAGCCGGTGGAGTTCATCATCATGGCTGGCACCGGTGGTGGTGCTGACCAGATCGCGCGCCTTCTGCAGGGGCTGATCGAGAAGAAGAAGCTCTCTCCGCGGCCGTTCATTCCGATTAACAAGCCGGGCGGTTCGGGTGCCGAGGCGCTGCGTTATCTGAAGGACAAGTCCGGTGACGATCACACGGTCCTGGTGACGCTGAACTCGTTTTACACCACGCCGATCATCCAGAAGGACCTTGGTGTGGACATCTCGACCTTCACGCCGATCGGCCGCATGGCGCTCGACACTTTCCTTCTGTGGGTGAATTCGGATCAGAAGGACATCAAGGATCTCGACAGCTATGTGAAGGCCGTCAAGGCTGCCGGCAAGAAGTGGAAAGTCGGCGGCACCGGTTCCGGTCAGGAGGACTCGATCCTGACGGCCATGATGGAGAAGGAATTCGGTTACGAAGTGACCTACATTCCGTTCCCCGGTGGCGGCACGGTTGCGAAGAACCTGGTTGGCAAGCACATCGACTCGACGGTCAACAACCCGGCCGAGCAGAACGAGTTCATGCGTGCCGGCAAGACCAAGCCGCTGGTGCAGTTCACGCCTGAGCGCATGGCCGCCTATCCGGACGTGCCGACTGCCAAGGAGCTTGGCCACGACATCGTTTACTTCATGCAGCGTTCCATCAATGGTCCTCCGAACATGTCGAAGGAAGCCCAGGAGTGGTACATCAACCTGTTCAAGACGCTGTTTGACTCCGAAGAGTGGCAGAAGTTCTGCAAGGAAGATGGTCTGACCTGTGATGAGTGGGTTGCCGGCGACAATCTTGCCGCGTTCCACACCGAGCAGGGCAAGCGCCACAAGGATCTGATCGAAGCCGTCGGTGCGGCTGCGATCACGGGCGAATAAAAGCCTAACAGCTGCGGGGAAGAGGCTTTGTCACACAGACACCTCCTCCCCGCAGAACGCAAGGCGCATCGATTGAAGTGATCACGTTGGGAAGTTGAGATTCAGCATGGCATATTGCGACTGGCTGTGTTTTTGGTATACAAAACACCAGTTGCAGGGGGTTCATGCTCGCGGATCGATCCGCGAGACGTCAGACAGATTGCGGAGCTGCTCAGATGACCCAGAACGTGCTGAAAGTCCAGCCGATCAAGGAAGAACTCAGCCTCAAGGCGCGGATTTATGACGCGCTCAAGACCGCGATCATGAACATGGACATCTATGACGATGATGCGGAGTTGAGACTGGACGAACGCGCCCTGTCAAACCAGTTCGGCATCAGCCGGACTCCCTTGCGGGAAGCGCTCGCCAGGCTCGATCAGGAAGGGCTTGTCAGAATCGAGCCGCGCCGCGGCATCTATATCGTCCGCCGGTCGAAGGCGGAGATCCTGGACATGATTACAGTCTGGGCTGCGCTTGAAAGCATGGCGGCCCGCTTGATCACGACCGAGGCCAGCGACGACGAGATCGCGTCGCTTCGCAAGATGTTCGTGACCTTCGAGGATCAGGGCGTGCTCGGCCATATTGACGAGTATTCCGACGCCAACATCAAGTTTCACCAGCGGATTATTGCGCTCAGCAAATGCCCGCTGATCGCCGAATTGACGGAAAAGCTTTTCATGCATGTCCGCGCGATCCGGGCCAAGACGATCTACGACGAGGACCGCGCCGGCCGGTCCATCGTCGATCACATGCACATCATCGAGGCGCTGGAAGCGCGCGATACGGAACTGGCGGAACGGCTGGTGCGCGAACACACGCTCAATCTGCGCGCGCACGTCGAACGCCACGTCGACCTCGATTAGGAGGAGGCACTTCAGTTGAGAAGGCAAGGTTGCAGCATACCGCGGGACAGACTGTTGGCCGCTTCGCTGCGACGGAACTCCAGGGAGCGCGTTCGGCCTGTCTGAGGGTTGGATTTGGCCCGTACCGGACGTCGAAACGGGGCCCAACAACGAATCTCACGCTTGCCATTCATCAGCATATGCGATACGTTTTTCGGGTTTGGTATACCATATACCAATAAGCACACGCAGGGCGGTCTCAACGGCCAAAACAGCGTGTGCCATAAGCAAATGGAAAGCGCCGTACTGCAGCTTGATCTGCCAGGACGCGAAATGCGCCCCGGATTTCTAAGCAAAACGGGTGCTTCCAGTATCTGGGAGGAAATTCGGATATGCGAATAATCAAAAGATCCCTGATGGCGGTCGCGCTGACGCTCAGCGTCGGGGCATTCGCGGTCGACAGCGTTGTTCAGCAGGCCCAGGCCGCTTGGACACCGAAGAAGCCGGTGGAGTTCATCATCATGGCTGGCACCGGTGGTGGTGCTGACCAGATCGCGCGCCTTCTGCAGGGGCTGATCGAGAAGAAGAAGCTCTCTCCGCGGCCGTTCATTCCGATTAACAAGCCGGGTGGTTCGGGTGCCGAGGCGCTGCGTTATCTGAAGGACAAGTCGGGTGATGATCACACGGTCCTGGTGACGCTGAACTCGTTTTACACCACGCCGATCATCCAGAAGGACCTTGGTGTGGACATCTCGACCTTCACGCCGATCGGCCGCATGGCGCTCGACACTTTCCTTCTGTGGGTGAATTCGGATCAGAAGGACATCAAGGATCTCGACAGCTATGTGAAGGCCGTCAAGGCTGCCGGCAAGAAGTGGAAAGTCGGCGGCACCGGTTCCGGTCAGGAGGACTCGATCCTGACGGCCATGATGGAGAAGGAATTCGGTTACGAAGTGACCTACATTCCGTTCCCCGGTGGCGGCACGGTTGCGAAGAACCTGGTTGGCAAGCACATCGACTCGACGGTCAACAACCCGGCCGAGCAGAACGAGTTCATGCGTGCCGGCAAGACCAAGCCGCTGGTGCAGTTCACGCCTGAGCGCATGGCCGCCTATCCGGACGTGCCGACTGCCAAGGAGCTTGGCCACGACATCGTTTACTTCATGCAGCGTTCCATCAATGGTCCTCCGAACATGTCGAAGGAAGCCCAGGAGTGGTACATCAACCTGTTCAAGACGCTGTTTGACTCCGAAGAGTGGCAGAAGTTCTGCAAGGAAGATGGCCTGACCTGTGATGAGTGGGTTGCCGGCGACAATCTTGCCGCGTTCCACACCGAGCAGGGCAAGCGCCACAAGGATCTGATCGAAGCCGTCGGTGCGGCTGCGATCACGGGCGAATAAAAGCCTAAAAGCTGCGGGGAGGAGGCAGTGTCAAAAAGACACCTCCTCCCCGCAGAACTCACAAGAACAAAGGCAGGGTTTGTAGTCGGCAGCGCGTGAGCGTCTGCAGCCAGGGTAACCGGTACGTCCCGCATAACGCGAAGCGCCAATCCCGGCACGACTGGATTTCGAGGAAAAGTTCATGACTGTTCGACAGGCAGAACTGCTGATGTCCATAGCGACCATTCTCGTGTCGCTCGGGCTGATGTGGTCGGCGACTGACGGGCTTGCGATCGGCTGGGTGCCCGAAAAGGGACCGGGCTCCGGTTTCTGGCCGTTCTGGCTTTCTTTCGGAATGCTGCTCTGCTCGATTGCAACGCTTGTCCGCTGGTTCAGGCGAGCTTCACCGGAATCGCGCTCGAATGAGCCATTCATTGCCGCCGGCGCGGGGACTGTGGTTGCGACATCTGCCGGCGCGCTGCTCGTGCTGCTGATCGCAATCCACCTGGTCGGCATCTACATCGCATTGTTCATATTCCTGCTCTTTTACCTGAAATTCCTCGGGCGCCATGAATGGCCGATTACGATCTTTCTTGTCGGCGGCATTCCGATCGGGATCTTCGCGCTTTTCGAGTGGGCGCTTCAGATTCCGCTGCCGAAGGCGATAACCGAAGAATGGTTCTATCCGGTCTTCGACGTCATGTACGGCACCAGCCACTTCTGGATGTACATCGTCGGATCATTTGCAATCCTCGGGGCGATTTCGTTCTCCCTTCACAAACTCTCGCAGAACGGATAGCGCGCCATGGAAACCATCCTCGTATCACTCGCCGGCGGTTTGCTGCAGGCCCTCGAGCCGCTCAATCTGACGATGATCATCATCGGGTGCACCGTCGGCCTTTTCGTCGGGGCCATGCCCGGCCTGGGCTCGGTGAATGGCGTTGCGATCCTGCTGCCGATCACGTTTCTCGTGCCCCCGACGGCAGCGATCATCTTTCTGGCGGCGGTCTATTACGGCGCCATGTATGGTGGAGCGATCAGCTCAATCACACTGGGCATACCAGGGGCTTCGACCGCCGTTGCGACCGTGTTCGACGGGCGACCGCTGGCTATGGCCGGCAAGGCCGACCAGGCGTTGACGGCAGCCGCGATCGCCTCATTCATCGGCGGCACGATTTCTGTCGTCCTGTTCACGCTTTTTGCTCCGCCACTGGCCGATTTCGCATTGAAATTCGGACCGCCCGAAGAGTTCGCGCTCATGGTTCTGGCGTTTGCAACCTTCATCGGCCTTGGCGGCGACGATATTCCCAAGACGATCTTCTCGATTCTCGTCGGCCTTGTTCTGGCGACCGTCGGCCTCGACATCATCTCGGGCAAGCCGCGACTTGTGTTTTTCGATATCCCCGGCTTCCTGCATGGCGTCAACTTCCTGGTGCTGGCGATCGGCATCTACGGCATCGGCGAGATGCTGTGGACGCTCGAGACCACCCGCGGCAAGGTCATCGTGCACAAGGTCAACATGTCCGTAGCCGGATTTATGAAGAATGTCCGGGCCGTGAAGACCTACATCAAGTCGACGTCGCTCGGTTCGGTTCTCGGCTACTTCGTCGGCACCCTGCCGGCGGCGGGTGCCACGCCGGCATCGTTGATGTCCTACGGCATTGCAAAGACGTTCTCGAAGGACCCGGACTCGTTCGGCAAGGGCAATGTTGCCGGTGTGGCCGCACCGGAAGCGGCAAACAACGCCGCGTCCACGGGGTCAATGCTGCCGATGATCACGCTCGGCATTCCGGGATCTCCCACAACGGCGATCCTGCTTGGCGGAATGATCATCTGGGGCTTGCGTCCCGGCCCGTTGCTTTTCACCGACAAGCCGGACTTCGTGTGGGGCCTGATCGGATCGCTCTATGTGGCCAATCTCTTCACGCTGCTGATCAACCTTGCATTCATACCGATTTTTGTCCGGGTGCTGACGCTGCCCTTCACGATCCTCGCGCCGGTCATCTTCGTACTCTGCATTGTCGGCGGCTTTGCGCCGACGCAAACCATGCATGACGTGTGGCTGATGCTGCTGTTCGGCATTGTCGGCTACCTGATGCGGAAACTGAACTACCCGGTGGCGCCGGCCGTGCTGGCCATCGTTCTCGGCCCGCTCGCCGAGCGCTCGCTTCGTCAGTCTCTCCTGGCGTCGCAGGGCGATCCGATGACCTTTATTGAGCGTCCGATTTCGGCGATCTGCATAGCCATTGCTATCGGTCTGATGCTCTATCCGGTCTTTCTTGCCTGGCGCAAGCGCAACAGCGGCGGCGGCGCGAAAGCCGGCGAGACGGGGAATTGACAGATTTGGAATCTTCGGCCTGGCGCACAGTTGCCCAAGCCGGAGATCCGTTGAGTGAAACGAATAGGCTAGCTGCGGGAATGACCACACTCACATGGACGGAAGAGTCCAGCAGCGTCCACGAACGCGGCGTTCAGGCCTAGAGGAATGAGGAAACAGACATGTCCGAAGCACTGGCTCACGATCTGACTGACGGCGACGAGGCCGCGCCCGAGCCCCAGGCGCTGACCGACGGGTTCCATCTCGTCATCGACGCGCTCAAGCTCAATGACATCAACACCATCTACGGCGTGCCCGGGATCCCGATCACCGACCTCGGCCGCTTCGCGCAGGCCGAAGGCATGCGCGTCCTGTCGTTCCGCCACGAGCAGCATGCCGGCTACGCGGCGGCCATCGCCGGCTATCTGACCAAGAAACCCGGCATCTGCCTGACGGTTTCCGCGCCCGGCTTCCTCAACGGCCTGACGGCTCTGGCCCACGCCACCACCAACTGCTTCCCCATGATCCTGATCAGCGGCTCGTCGGAGCGCGAGATCGTCGACCTCCAGCAGGGCGACTACGAGGAAATGGACCAGCTCGCCGTCGCCAAGACCCTGTGCAAGGCCGCCTACCGCGTGCTGCATGCCGAGGACATTGGCATCGGCATTGCCCGCGCGATCCGTGCTGCCGTCTCCGGCCGTCCCGGCGGTGTCTATCTCGACCTCCCCGCCGCCCTTCTCGGCCAGACCATGGACGCGGCGGCCGGCGCAAACTCTCTGGTCAAGGTGATCGATGCCGCCCCGCGCCAGATTCCGGCACCGGAATCGATCACGCGCGCGCTGGAAGTCCTGAAGGGCGCAGAGCGTCCCCTCATCATTCTCGGCAAGGGCGCTGCCTACGCCCAGGCCGATGACGAGATCCGAGCTCTCGTGGAGAAAAGCGGCGTCCCCTATCTGCCCATGAGCATGGCCAAGGGCCTGCTGCCGGACAACCATCCGCAATCCGCGGGTGCTGCCCGCTCGCTCGCGTTGAAAGAGTCCGACGTCGTGATGCTGATCGGCGCCCGCCTCAACTGGCTCCTGTCCCACGGCAAGGGCAAGACCTGGGGCGAAAAGCCGAAGAAGTTCATCCAGGTCGACATTGAGCCGAAGGAGATGGACTCCAATATCGAGATCGCGGCTCCCGTGGTCGGCGATATCGGCTCCTGCGTGTCGGCCCTGCTCGACGGCATGGGCGACGACTGGTCCGCACCGCCGTCCGACTGGACGGACGCCATCCGCACGAAGGTCACGACCAATGTCGAACGCATGGCGCCCAAGCTGCAGAACAACAACGTGCCGATGGATTTCCACGGCGCGCTGGGCGTGCTGCGCGCGGTGATCAAGGACCGGCCCGACGCAATCCTGGTCAACGAAGGCGCCAACACGCTCGACTTCGCCCGCAGCATCATCGACATGTACAAGCCCCGCAAGCGCCTCGATGTCGGCACCTGGGGCGTCATGGGCATCGGCATGGGCCAGGCCATCGCCGCCGCGGTCGAGACCGGCAATCCGGTGCTTGCCGTCGAGGGCGACAGCGCCTTCGGATTCTCCGGCATGGAAATCGAGACCATCTGCCGCTACAAGCTGCCGGTCTGCGTGGTCGTCTTCAACAACAACGGCATCTACCGCGGCACGGACGTCAACCCGACAGGCGGGGACGATGTCGCGCCGACGGTGTTCGTGAAGGACGCCCGTTACGACAAGATGATGGAGGCATTCGGCGGCGTCGGTGTCTATGCCACCTCGCCGGACGAGCTCAAGCGCGCGGTCGAGGAGGCGATGGAATCAGGCAAGCCGACCCTCGTGAACGCGGTGATCGACGAACAGGCCGGCACCGAGAGCGGCCGCATCGGCAATCTCAACCCGCAGAGCGTCGTTGCCAAGAAATAACCGGCTGAAATGGAACAACATTCAATCTACAGGAGCGCACAATGACAGCTCTCGAAGGCGTCAAAATCCTCGATTTTACCCACGTGCAATCCGGTCCCACCTGCACCCAGCTTCTGGCGTGGTTCGGTGCGAATGTCATCAAGGTGGAGCGCCCGGGCGTCGGTGATGCGACCCGCAAACAGCTTGTCGACGTCGAGGGCGCCGACTCGCTCTATTTCACCATGCTCAATCACAACAAGCGCTCGATCACGCTCAACACCAAGAACGAGACCGGCAAGGAAGTGCTGGAGCGGTTGGTGAAGGAATGCGACGTGCTGGTGGAGAACTTCGCACCCGGCGCGCTCGACCGCATGGGCTTCGGCTGGGACCGCATCCAGGAACTGAACCCGCGCATGATCATGGCCTCGGTCAAGGGCTTCGGCCCGGGGCCCTACGAGGACTGCAAGGTTTACGAGAACGTCGCCCAGTGCGCCGGCGGTTCTGCCTCGACCACCGGATTTCTTGACGGCGTGCCGACAGTCACCGGCGCCCAGATCGGCGACTCCGGCACCGGGCTGCATCTGGCGCTCGGCATCGTCACCGCGCTCTACCAGCGCGAAAGGACGGGCCGCGGCCAGAAGGTGCTGGCCGCCATGCAGGACGGCGTGCTCAACCTCTGCCGCGTCAAGCTGCGCGACCAGCAGCGCCTCGACGCGGGCCCGCTTACGGAATACAGCCAGTTCGGCGAGGGCATTCCGTTCGGCGATGCCACGCCGCGCGCCGGCAACGACTCCGGCGGAGGGCAGCCCGGCCGCATCCTCAAGTGCAAGGGCTGGGAGACGGACCCCAATGCCTACACCTATTTCATCACCCAGGCCGCCGTCTGGCAGAAGATCTGCGACGTCATCGGGACACCGGAATGGAAGGAAGATCCGGATTACGCCACGCCGCCGGCCCGTCTGCCGCGGCTCAACGAGATCTTCGACCGCATCGAGCAGTGGACCATGACCAAGACCAAGTTCGAGGTCATGGAGATCTGCAACCCGCTCGACATTCCCGTCGGCCCGATCCTTTCCATGAAGGAAATTGCCGAGGAACCGTCGCTGCGCAAAACCGGGACCGTCGTCGAAGTCGACCATCCGGAACGCGGCAAGTATCTGACCGTCGGCTGCCCGATCAAGCTGTCCGACTCCGAAGTTGAGGTGGTCCGCTCACCGCTTCTGGGCGAGCACACCGAGGAGATCCTCACCGACGTGCTGGGCTATGGCGGCGACGACCTGGAGCGCGTCCGGGCCTCCGGTGCGATCGGCGACGTGAAGGCGGAAGCCGCCGAATAGGCGGCACCGCGAACCGGACACTACAGAGTTGAAGCGGGCCGGATGAGAGCCCGCATGAGGGAGATACCGATGCGTCTAATCGTTATGGGCCAGCAGGCCTTCGGCCAGGCGGCCCTGGAAAAGATCCTCGAGGCGGGCAAGGACGAGGTGGTCGCCGTTTACTGCGCCCCCGACAAGGAGGGCCGGCCGGTCGACCCGATCAAGCAGGCCGCACTCGACAACAACCTGCCCGTCTATCAGCCGGCCAACTTCAAGGACGAGTCTGTCCTGGAGGAAATGCGCAGCCATGACGCGGATTTGATGGTCATGGCCTACGTGATCATCTTCGTGCCCGAAGCCGCGCGCGACATCCCGAAGATGGGATCGATCTGCTTCCACCCGTCCCTGCTGCCTCTGCACCGGGGACCCAGCTCCATCAACTGGCCGATCATCTGGGGATCGACGGAAACCGGCCTGAGCTGGTTCTATCCGACCGACGGCCTCGACGAGGGTGAGATCCTGCTGCAGAAGCATGTCGATATCGGCCCAGACGACACACTGGGCGATGTCTATTTCAAGAAGATCTTCCCGCTCGGCGTCGACTCCACGCTGGAAGTCATCGAGGCGTTCCGTTCCGGCAATCCGCCGCGGAGCGAACAGGACGAGTCCAAGGCCACCTACGAGAGCTGGTGCAAGAAGGCCGATGCCGAGATCGACTGGTCGAAGCCGGTAGCCGATGTCTACAACCTGATCCGCGGCACCAACCCGCAGCCGGGCGCGTGGACCACGCTGAACGGCGAGGAACTGAAGATTTTCGACAGTGCGAAGATCGACGGCGGCGACGGCACACCGGGCACGGTCGTCAACATTACCGACGAAGGCTTCGAGGTGGCGGCCCAGGGCGGTCGGATTCTGGTCAAAAGGGTCCAGCCCGCGGGCGAAAAGAAGCTGCATTGGGCGGATTACAAGGACCGGGGTGCCATCAGCCAAGGCACTGTTCTGGGCGGATAATCCGCCCTTTTCACGCCTTCGTGCGCACCCGCCGTCGCACCCGGACCAGTGGTGCCGCAAATGGGCCAATAACGACCCGTTGCCCGTGCCATAGAACGGCCAACTGACCATCGCTCAGCTTATACTCAGGGGAGCAGGAATATGCCCAAAAGCGATATTGAAATTGCCCGCGAAGCCACAATGCGGCCGGTCGTGGACGTCGGCGCCGACAAGCTCGACATTCCGGCCGATGCGCTGCTGAATTACGGGCCGCACAAGGCCAAGGTCTCGATGGATTACATCGAGTCCCTCGCCGACCGCCCCAACGGCAAGCTGATCCTGACGACCGCGATCACGCCGACCCCGGCCGGTGAAGGCAAGACCACGACGACGGTGGGTCTCGGCGACGGCCTCAACCGGATCGGCAAGAAGGCCATGATCTGCCTGCGCGAGCCGTCTCTCGGCCCCTGCTTCGGCATGAAGGGTGGCGCCGCCGGCGGCGGTTACGCCCAGGTCGTGCCCATGGAGGACATCAACCTCCACTTCACCGGCGACTTCCACGCCATCGGCATCGCCCACAACCTGCTCTCGGCGCTGGTCGACAACCACATCTACTGGGGCACGGAGCCCGCGATCGACTCGCGGCGCGTGGCCTGGAAGCGCGTGGTCGACATGAACGACCGGGCGCTGCGCGAGATCACCAACTCGCTTGGCGGCGTCGCCAACGGCTTCCCGCGCACCGACGGCTTTGACATCGTCGTGACCTCGGAGATCATGGCGATCTTCTGCCTCGCCAAGAACCTCGACGACCTGACCGAGCGGCTCGGCCGCATCGTGGTCGGACAGAACCGCCAGCGCGAGCCGATCTACGCCAAGGACGTCAAGGGCCCGGGCCCGATGTCGGTGCTCCTGAAGGAAGCCATCGCACCGAACCTGGTGCAGACGCTCGAAAACAACCCGGCCTTCGTGCATGGCGGCCCGTTCGCCAACATCGCCCACGGCTGCAACACGGCGATCGCCACCAAGGCCGCCCTCAAGCTCGCCGACTACGTGGTCACGGAAGCGGGCTTCGGCGCGGACCTCGGTGCGGAGAAATTCTTCGACATCAAGTGCCGCCTCACGGGCCTGAAGCCCGACGCAGCCGTGATCGTCGCCACCGTACGCGCGCTCAAGATGCACGGCGGGGTCGCCAAGGATGATCTCGGCTCCGAGAACGTCGAGGCGGTCAAGGCCGGCTGCGAGAACATGATCCGCCACATCCGCAACGTGAAGTCGTTCGGCGTGCCGGTGACCGTCGCGGTCAACCAGTTCATCACTGACACCGATGCCGAGGTCGAGGCCGTGAAGGCGGCCGCCGAGGCCGAGGGCGTCAAGGCCTTCACCGCAAGCCACTGGGCCAACGGCGGTGCCGGCACCGAAGAGCTCGCCCAGCACGTGGTCGGCCTCGCCGACAGCGGCGAGGCGAACTTCGAGCCGCTCTATCCGGACGACATGTCGCTGCGCGACAAGGTCAAGACCATCGTCCAGAAGATCTACGGCGGCGACGACATCTCCTGCGACGGCGCCATCGAGAAGCAGTTCGAGGACCTGCAGAAGGACTACGGGCACTTCCCGGTCTGCATGGCCAAGACCCAGTACTCGTTCTCGACCGACCCGGACAAGAAGGGTGCGCCCTCGGGCTTCACCGTGCCGATCCGCGAGCTCAGGCTCTCCAACGGTGCCGGCTTCATCGTCGCCGTCACCGGCGCGATCATGACCATGCCCGGCCTGCCGCGCGTCCCCGCCGCCAACAACATCTATCTCGGCGAGAACGGCCGGATTGAAGGGCTGTTCTAGGGGCGACCAACACCTTCGTCATTCCCGCGAAAGCGGGAATCCAGAGCGTTACGGCAAATCTTTGCGTCTGTCGCTCTGGATCCCCGCCTGCGCGGGGATGACAGGAGCTAAGCAGCAACATCAGAACGTGTCCCGGCCTCCGAGCCGGGACCCATTTACACGTTCCTTTAGCCGCAGCGTCCGCCAATGGACCCCGGGTCGGAGCCCGGAGAACACGAGGGGATTTCGACGCCTGACCTGTTTGTCCCAGCCTCCGAGCCGTCACTCATTCATCCGTCATTCTTGGTCGAGCCGAAGGCGAGGCCGAGAATCCATTGGCAGCAGTTGGAAATTGCAGCACCGATAATTGGATCCTCGCCGTCGCTACCGCTCCGGCAAGGATGACACTGGGCGAAACAGCCAGCACACCGCTTGTCCGGCCGTGACGAATATGCTTTAGCTCGGCCCACTGATACGAGGGAACCTGCCATGAACGACGACCTGCCGACCGGCATGACGGTGATCGAGATGTCCGCGCCCGGCGGCCCCGAGGTGCTGATGCAGGGTGCCCGGCCCCTGCCCGAGCCGGCCGCCGGCGAGGTGCTCGTGCGCGTCGCCTATGCCGGCGTCAACGGCCCGGATATGATGCAGCGCAAGGGCCTTTACCCTCCGCCCAAGGGCGCATCGGACCTGCTCGGCCTTGAAATCTCCGGCGAGATCGTCGCCTGCGGCGCTGATGTCTCAGGCTGGTCGGTCGGCGACAGCGTCTGCGCGCTGACCAATGGCGGCGGTTATGCGGATTACTGCGCGGTCGACGCCCGCCACTGCCTGCCCCTGCCCCAGGGCCTGAGCCTGCTCGAGGCGGCGTCCGTGCCTGAAACCTATTTCACCATCTGGAGCAACGTCTTCATGGGGGCCGGCCTCTCCGCCGGCGAGACCTTCCTCGTCCACGGCGGCGCCGGCGGCCTCGGCACCACGTCGATCCAGCTCGGCAAAGCGATCGGCGCGACAGTCATAGCCACCGACTCGCCCGACGACCGCTGCGCCATCTGCCGCGAGCTCGGCGCGGACAGTGTGATCGACTATGCCGAAGCAGACTTCGTCGACATCGTGCGCGGCGAGTTCGGCGGCGCCGACGTCATCCTCGACATCGTCGGCGGCGACAACATCGCCCGCAACATCAAGGCGTCGAAGCCCGACGCCCGCATCATCCAGCTCGCCTTCAACAAGGGCTCGAAGGTCGACATCGACCTCATGCCGGTGATGCTGAAGCGGCTGACCTATACCGGCTCGACCTTGCGGAGCCGGACGCCGGAGAACAAGGCGGAGATTGCCGCGAGCCTGCGCGACAACGTCTGGCCCATGTTCGCAGACGGCCGCCTGAAGCCGGTGGTCAACGCCACCTTCCCGCTTTCGGACGCATCCGCCGCCCACGCCATGATGGAAAGCGCCACCCACACCGGCAAGATCATGCTCGAGGTTGCGGGCGGCTAGGGCGGGAACACGTTTCTACTTGATCCCCGCCCGCATGAAGCTCTGGACGAACTGGCGCTGGAACAACAGGAACGCGATCAGGAGCGGGCCAGAGGTCATCAGCGTGGCGGCATTGATGATCGACCATTCGATGCCGGAATCGATGGCGGAGAAGACGCTCAGGCCCACCGTCACGGGGCGGGTCTCCACCGAGTTCGTCACGATCAGCGGCCACAGGAAGTTGTTCCAGTGGTGGCTGACCGAGACCAGGCCGTAGGCCAGGTAGGTCGGCTTGGCGAGCGGAATATAGACCCGCCACAGGATCATGAGAAACGACGCGCCCTCGACGCGCGCGGCCTCGTCGAGCTCGCGCGGCACGGTCATGAAGGTCTGGCGCAACAGGAAGATGCCGAAGCCCGACGCCACATAGGGCAGCGCGATGGCCGGGATGGTGTCGACCAGATCGAGCAGGCGCATGGTCCGGTAGTTCTCGACAATGAGAATGTCCGGCATGACCAGGAGCTGCAGCAGCACCAGCGCGAACAGGACCGAACGGCCGGGGAACTGGAAGCGCGCGAAGGCATAGGCCGCGAGCGTGCACAGCAGGAACTGGCCCGCCAGGATCATCGTCACCAGCACGAACGTGTTGAGGAAATAGCGCGCGAACGGCGCGGCATTCCAGGCGGAAATGAAGTTCTCGACCGTCAGCGGCGCGAACAGGTCGAAGCGGGCCTCGTAGGCGGCCGGGTGGATCGCCGTCCAGATGGCATAAGCCAGCGGCAGGAACCACAAGAGCGCCAGAACCCAGGCGCCGGTCGTGTTGAGCGCGCGGTCGATATCGAAGCGGCGCCCGGTCATTTGTAGTGCACCCGGCGGTCGAACAGGAAGAACTGGCCGATCGCCAGCACCGAGAGCAGCACCAGAAGGATCACCGTAAGCGTCGCCCCGTAAGCCGTGTCCCAGAACTTGAAGGCCGTCTCGTAGATGTAGAACAGCAAGAGCGACGACGCGTTATCCGGCCCGCCGTCGGTCAGGATGAAGATGTGGTCGACCAGCCGGAACGAGTTGATCACCGCGTTGACGGAGACGAACAGCGTCGTCGGCATCAGCAGCGGGAAGGTGATGCGCCGGAAGACGGTCCATCGCCCGGCGCCGTCGATCTGGGCGGCCTCCTTCAGCGCCGGCGGGATCGACTGCAGGGCCGCAAGATAGAAAATCATGAAAAACCCGGCTTCCTTCCAGACGGTCACGACGATAACGGCGTTGAGCGCCGTGTCGGGGTCGCCCAGCCAGTTGGTGTCGGACCAGCCGAACAGGCTGCCGAAGATCTGGTCGAACAGGCCGAAACCGGGCGTATAGAAGAACAGCCAGATATTGGCGACAGCGATCAGCGGCAGCACGGTCGGCGTGAAATAGGCCATGCGCACGAAGCCGCGACCCGCCAGCTTGTCGTTGACCCACAATGCCATGACGATGGCGAGCGCGATCGAGGCGGGAATGGTGCCGAGCGCGAACCAGAGATTGTTGAACAGCACCTTCCAGAAGATCGGATCGTCCAGCAGGCGCTCGTAGTTGGCATCACCGACGAACTTCGCGGCCCGTCGCCCCCTGGGCGTCGAATAGAAGCTGTTTATGAAGGTGGCGATGGCGGGAATGTGCGTGAAGGCGAACAGAAACACCAAGGCCGGCAGCAGCAGCAGCCAGCCATAGGCCCATTCCCTGCGTTGAATGTTCACGCCCCGAAGCCTCATCCCATCACCGGCCGGTCAAACCGTAACGAATACGGGGCGGCGGCCGTCCGCCGCCCCGAAGATAGTGTCAGCGGTACTCCTTCAGGACCGCATCGGCCTTGGCCTGCGCTTCCTCAAGCGCCGACTTGGCGTCCTTCTGACCCGTAATCGCGGCGGCCAGCGCATCGTTGAAGATGCGGGTCACGCGCTGGTTCTGGTAGGTCGAAAGCTCCGCCACGGCATGCTCGAGCTGGTCGCGGGCAACAAGCGCCGGCGGGAAGTCCTTGGTATAGGCCTTCATGGTCGCCGTATCCCAGGTGGAGGGGCGCGGAGCGACGTAGCCCGTGGCGATCGTCCACTTGGCCGACTGTTCCGGCGCCGTGATCCACTTCACGAAATCGACCGCGGCCTTGGTCTGCTCATCGGACGCACCCTTGAACAGGTAGAAATTGCCGCCGCCGGTCGGCGCGCCGCGGCGCTTGTTGGCCGGCAGCATGGCAACGCCGAATTCGAACGGTGCGTTCTTGCGCACATTCGTCAGGTTGCCGGTGGTGGTCCACATCATCGCGGTCTGACCCTCGAAGAAGGCTTTCGGCGTGGCGCCCCACTCGATGATGCCCGGCGCCATGATCTTGTGCTTCTGGCTCAGGTCGACCATGTACTGCAGCGCTTCGACCACCTTCGGATCGGAGAAGTTGGTCTTGTTGCCGTCCGAATTCGCAAGGATCACGTCGTTCTGCGTGGTGAACCCCTGGAACAGCCAGTACGGGAACCCGGATGACGGAATGCGCACGCCCCACTGGGTGACGTTGCCGCTTGAGTCCTTCTTGACCAGCTTCTTGCCGAACTCGACCATTTCCGCCCAGTTCTTCGGCGGAGTGTCAGGATCGAGGCCTGCGGCCTTGAAGGCCTCCTTGTTCCAGTAGAGCACCGGCGTGGACCGCTGGAACGGGATGCCGTAGGTCTTGCCGCCTGTCTGGCTGTTTTCCATGAAGGCCGGGTAGAAACCCTTGACCCATTCCTTGTCTTCCGCCGACGTCAGATACTTGTCGAACGGAATGATCAGGTCCTCGTCGATCAGGGTGAACATGTCGACCGACAGGATCACCGAGAGCTGAGGCGGGTTACCGCCGCGCGACGCGGTGATCGCCTTGGAAACGGTGTCCTGATAGGAGCCGGCGTAAACGGCGTCGATGTTGACGCCCGGATTTGCGGCCACGTACTCGGCCGTCAGCGACTTGATGGTATCAGCCGCCTTGCCGCCCACGGCGACCGGAAAGTAGAACTGCAGGTCAACAGCAAGGGCCGACGCCCAGGTGCTCACCGTAAAGACCGCCGCAGCGGCAGCTCTGACAAGCGTTTGTTTCAGCATCACTCTCTTCCTCTGTTTGGCCCCCCGCGGATTTCGCGGAAGGATTCGCATCCGCCTCCACGGATGCAACACTCAGGACCGCAGCCGCGGCCCAATTTCGTTAATCAGGTCGTCCCGGCGCTCCCCCGAAACGCCGTCGAATACGTGCAGGTCGTCGAGCGAGAACGAAATCCGGATCTCCTCGTCCGCGGGCAGGTCCCGCGTTCCCTCGGCGCGCAGCTGCAGGATCTCGCCGCCAAGCTCACAGTCGATCAAGGAATCGGCACCCAGATATTCAACCGACTTCACCTGCGCACGCAGCGGCCCCTCCTGATCGAGCCGAAGGGCCTCCGGCCTCAGCCCGATGCTGCACCCGGCATGCGCGCCGTCGAGCCCGAACGCCGATCCCGGCAGCACATTCATGGGCGGGGTTCCGATGAACCGCGCGACGAACGGGCTGGCCGGACGGGAATAGATCTCGCGCGGGCTCGCCGCCTGCTCCACCCGGCCCTCGTTCAGAAGCACCACCTGGTCGGCCATGGTGATCGCCTCGACCTGGTCGTGGGTCACGTAGACCATGGTGAAACCGATCTGGCGCTGCAGACTGCGGATTTCGACCCGCATCTCGTGACGCAGCTTGGCGTCGAGATTGGACAGCGGCTCGTCCATGAGACAGACCGGCTTCTCCGCGATGATTGCCCGGCCGAGCGCCACGCGCTGCTGCTGGCCGCCGGAAAGCTGCGAGGGCTTGCGGTCGAGCAGTTCGGAGAGGCCCAGCAGATTTGCGACTTTCCTCAGCTTTTCATCGCGCTGGTTGGGCGGAACACGGCGCACGCGCAGCCCGAAGATGATGTTCTCCGCGACACTCAGATGCGGGAACAGCGCATAGGACTGGAATACCATCGACAGGTCTCGCTCGGCCGACGGCAGGTCCGTGACCGCGCGCTCGCCGATCATGACGGTGCCGCGGTCGGCCGTCTCGAGCCCGGCGATCACCCGCAGGGTGGTGGACTTGCCGCAACCCGACGGGCCCAGCAAGACGGTGAACGAACCGGCCGGCACCGAAATCGAGAGATCGTCCACGGCGACGCTCTCACCCCAGATCTTGGAAATGCCCTCGAGTTCGATCGCGCTGCCCTTGCCCGGAAAATCCAAAGCGTCCGACATCAGCCGTTGCCCCCGCCATTACAGATCACCGCCTCGCGGCCGGCATTTTTCAGAAGTCCCGCAATCGGCGCGGGCAGAGCCTTGTCGCAGAAGACACGATCGACATCGGTGATATGTCCGCCGCGCACGTGAGCACCACGCCCGAATTTCGAGTGATCGAGCACAAGGTAGGCTTCCCGGCAGTTCTCGAGGATCGCCTGGCGCGCGGTCACCTCGTCCTCGTGAAAGTCGAGCAGCGTTCCGTCTTCCTCGACGCCTGCAACGCCGAAAACACCGATGTCGAGTTTGTAGCTGGCGAAGAAGTCCCGGGTCGCCGGTCCCAGCACGTCGCGGTCACCGTGCCTCACGCGGCCGCCGGTGATCGTCACCTGGAACGACGCAATGCCGGACGCCACGAAGGCGACGTTGAGATTGTTCGTGAAGATCCGTAGGTTCCGGTGCCGGATAAGGGCCTGCATGACGATCTCTGGCGTCGTCCCGATCGAGAAGGCGATGGACGCACCGTCCGGAACGGACGTTGCGACCTGTCCGGCGATCAGGCGCTTTTCCGGAAGGTTGAGGATCTGGCGTGTCTGGTAATGAACGTTTCCGGCCGGCGCCGGCGGTTCGACGCCACCATGAGTCCGTCGCAACACACCGAGTTCGCAGAGACGATTGACGTCGCGGCGGATCGTCTGTGTCGTGACGTCGAACCGCTCGGCCAGGGCTTCCACGGAGGCAAAACCCTGTGACTGGACCAGGTCGGCAATCTCTTCCTGCCGCCTTGAGATTTCAGGCTGACCATGCATGGGACGGTCACCAATCCGCGCTCTGTTTCAGACTACCCTGTCAAGACATGCCGGTGATTTCCGCAGGCTAAGGAGTGAAATTCGGACTCTGTCGCCGCGCGTTTCGCCGGTCATTTCAAACCAACATCGTACGTTCAAATGAAAGCTTATTGACATTCATATGAACATTCAATGACGGTCGTCAGATCACAAGTTTCAGGCCCCGCCTCAGGTCGGCTAAAATCATTGCGGATAGAGTGAACCCAGCGGTTAGGAGAACTTGCCAGTGACGCGGACGGTTACGGTCGATTGCTGTGTCGCCGGGGGCGGACCGGCCGGCGTGATGGCCGGGCTGCTGTTCGCCCGGGCCGGCTGCACAACGCTGGTCCTGGAGAAACACGCCGATTTCCTGCGGGATTTCCGCGGCGACACGGTTCATCCCTCGACACTCGAGGTGATGAACGAACTGGGTCTGCTCGAGGACTTTCTCAAACGGCCGCACCAGCGCCTGAGCAGGCTTTCCGGCATCTTCGCAGGCCAGCGCGTCGACCTCACCGACTTCTCGTCCATCAAGGCGACCTGCAAGTTCATAGCCTTCATGCCGCAATGGGAGTTCCTCGACTTCCTGACCTCAGCGGCAAAAAGCCTTCCGACATTCTCCATAGAGATGCGGGCCGAGGCGACCGGGCTGATCGAACGGGACGGCCGGGTGACCGGCGTGCGCGCGCGAACTGCCGACGGCCCCCTCGACATTTCGGCAAGACTGGTCATCGGCGCCGATGGGCGCGGCTCGACGATCCGCGACAGTGCCGGGCTTGTCGTGGAGGAACTGGGCGCGCCGATCGACGTGCTGTGGTTCGCGGTGCCCCGCCGCAGCAACCAGGCCGACGAGCCCCTGCTCAACACCGGCCCGGGCCATCTCGTCATCACCATCGACCGCGGCGACTACTATCAGTGCGCCTTCGTGATCCGGAAGGGCGGTGCTGAAGAGACGAAAGCGAACGGTATCGAGGCGTTCCGCGAAGCCGTCGCCGCCACGGCGCCGCGCCTGGCTGGCGCCATAGACGTTCTGACGTCCTTTGACGACGTCAGCCTGCTGACGGTCAAGATCGACCGGCTCGAGCAGTGGTCCCGGCCGGGCCTGCTCATGATCGGCGACAGCGCCCACGCCATGTCGCCTGTCGGCGGCGTCGGGATCAATCTCGCCATCCAGGACGCAGTCGCCGCCGCCAATCTGCTGGCCGGGCCGCTCGCCGACGGCACGCTGGAAGACGACGATCTCCCGAAGGTTCGCGAGCGCAGGCTCTGGCCGACGCGCGCCACGCAGTTCGCGCAGATTCAGGCCCAGAACCGGATCATCGAGCCACTGCTCTCCGGCGACGAGCTCGCCGGCCCGCCGCTGCCGATCCGCGTTATCGCAAAGGTGCCGTGGCTGCAGCGCAAGGTCGCCAGCCTCGTCGGGATCGGCGTGCGCCCGGAACATGTCGCCTCGCCCGAACGGTACACGCCGGCGGTCTAGTGTCCCCGTCTGCTCAGTTATAGATCCGGTACAATTTCACATGGAAAATGAATTAATTTCCCTAATGTAGCTATATGAATTTGAAAATTGAACCCGTAATAGACCGATGTATAATGTATAAATTCGACCGGGGCTCATTTTGACTTGGCTAGGGGAAAATAATGGCTGTAAATCAGAAGATTACACTAATTTGTACTGGCATAATTTCATTATGTGTTCTTGGATTTTCTTATGACGCCCACGCCGGAAGCATGAAAAATGCGGAGATGAAAGCCGCCTTCGCGGGCAAGACGCTGAAGGTGAAAACGCCAAACGGTACGACAGGCAAGATCACCTATATGAAAAACGGCACCCAGAAGTGGTCGTCGAAGGGATTCAAGGACACCGGCAAATGGCACGTCAAGAACAACAAGTGGTGCAGCAAGTGGAAGGTGATCCGCAAAGGCAAGACCAAGTGCTTCACGATCACCAAGATCGGTAAGAACACGTGGAAGGACAACACAGGGAACGTCCTGAAGTACTGAATCGGGTCTCTCTGCCTGCCGACGGAACGCCATAGGACTTCCAGCGAGAATGACGGCGCAAGGCTGTCATCCGAAACAGGCGGTCATCCAGTTCCGATAGAGCGTTCGGGCATCATGATCGAACCTGTCCGCAAGCTCAGTGCTCTCGGCAATGAACGCGACGATCCCGTCCGCGCCCATCATGGCTTCGAAGTCCGCCTTGTATTCGGGGAGTTCGAGACACGCCTCGATCATGTCGACGGTCAGCTCGGCGTGGAACTGCATGGAGAACGCGCGCTCGCCCACCTGCATGGCCTGAACCGCACAGGCGTCTGAGCGGGCCAGCACCACGGCGCCGGCCGGCACCTCCGTCACCTCGGCGCCGTGCCCCTGGGTGCAGGTCATCGGCGAACCGAGGCCGGAAAGAAACGGGCTGGCCTCCCCTTCCGGTGTCAGCTGCACCGGCAGATTGCCGACCTCGGGCACCGCCGACTTGCCGACCTCGCCGCCGAGCGCATCGGCCAGAAGCTGATGGCCCAGACAGACGCCGAGACAGGGCATCCCCCTGCCTGAGACCGCCTCCCGGATGGCGGCTTTCTCATCGACAAGCCAGGGGTGTTTTTCCTCCTCCCAGACCTGCATCGGACCGCCCATGACGATGAGACCGTCGAATCCGTCGGGATCGGGAATCGGCTCGCCGTGATCAAGTTCGACCACATGGGTGTGGACGCCATCGGCACGAAGCATCGGCGCAAATCGCCCCGTATGCTCGGCCGGATGATGCTGAAAAACGAGAAATTTCAATTCGTTACGGGAAACCAAACATGAACCTCCGTTCAACGTGGATTTTATGTATTCAGTATACAATATCGGAAAGACGGCTTCCGGCCAGAAAAAATCGCCGGCCGCGTCACAACCACCACCGCCCGATCGTCATGGAGGTATCACCCCCTCAATGACGGAGTACGACAATGAGCAACACCAAAGCGGTGAACTACGAAAAGGAAGTGCCCGAGGTGCTTCTGGCCATGGCCGACGTGCACAAGGCCATGGACACGCACGGGTTCGACCGGTCCATTATCCACCTGGTGCAGCTGCGCGCCTCGCAGATCAACCGCTGCGCCTTCTGCATCAAGATGCACACCCGCGAGGCCCGCGACGACGGCGAGACGAGCGAGCGTCTCGACCGGGTTATCGTCTGGGACCAGGTCTCGGACTTCAGTGACCGCGAGCAGGCGGCGCTGGCCTGGACCGAGGCACTCACCGAGCTGAAACCGGACACCGATCACGGCGCCCTGAGGGCGCGGCTGCGCGATCATTTTTCGGAAACGGAGATCGGTGTCCTCACCACGGCCATTGGCATGATAAACTTGTGGAACCGGATCGGCGTTTCGCGGCACTGACATGGTGGATGACGGAGACATGCAGGTTTTCGAGGAGGCGCGCCCGCGCCTTCTCGGCCTCGCCTATCGCATCCTCGGTTCGCGCGCCGACGCCGAGGATGCGGTCCAGGACACGTTCCTGAAGTGGGAACACGCCGAACGGGACACCATCGAAAGCCCTGCATCCTGGTTTACGACGGTCTGCACCCGCCGCTGCCTCGACCTGCTGCGGTCCGGTGAACGGTCCCGTGTCGACTATGTCGGTGCCTGGCTGCCGGAGCCGATCCAGACCGCGATCGAGGTCCCGCAGGAAACGGGTGTCGAGCTTGCGTCTTCGCTCACGACCGCCTTCATGCTGATGCTGGAGCGGCTGACGCCGCGGGAACGGGCGGCCTACCTGCTGCACGACATCTTCGATGTGTCCTATCCGGAGATCGCAGAAACCCTCGATGTCCGGGAAGACGCCTGCCGCAAGCTCGTGTCCCGCGCCAAGGCCCATATCGACAGCACGAAGGTCCGCCACGTGACCCCGGTCGAACAGCAGGACCGTCTGCTCGCCGCATTCCGAAATGCCGTTTCGACGGGTTCAGCCGCGGAACTCGCGGCACTTCTCTCCGACGACATCCGGCTGACCGCGGATGGCGGCGGCAAGGTCCCGGCCGTGAAGCGCAGCCTCGACGGCAAGCAGGAAGTCACGGACTTCATCGCGCATCAGTTGCACGACTTCTGGGCGGATCTCGAATGGTCGGTGGTCGACATGAACGGCAATCGCGGCCTCGTCCTGACCCGGGACAGTGTCACCTCGTCGGTCGTCACCTTCGCCTATGACGAGACCGGTGCGGCCACCGGCATCTTCATCATGCGCAATCCGGACAAGCTCTCCCGGCTCGATCCTGTCGCCATCCACTGAGCCGGTTTCACCGCCAACTTCAACAGGAGGACGTGCCATGCGTCACTTCACCATGACCCTCATTGCAGGAGCACTTTCAATCATGACCGCCATGCCCCAGACCGCCGCCGGTGAACCCGGTCCCTCGCTTACCATCGTCAATCCCGACGGCCTCTGGGACCCGGTGCCCGCCGGCTTCAGCCATGCGGTCGTTGCCTCGGGCGTATCGCGCATCGCCTTCATTGCCGGTCAGGGCGGCGAGGACAGGACCGGCGAGCTGTCACCGGATTTCGCCGATCAGGTCAGGCAAGCCTATGCAAACCTGAGAACCGCCCTTGAAGCTGTCGGCGCCAGGCCCAACCAGGTCACGCGGATCACCACCTATGTGGTCGGTTACGACCAGTCCATGCTGGCCGTCATGACCGAGCACGTGAAGGCGACCTTCGGCGATGCCCTGCCCGCCCAGACCCTGGTGCCCGTGCCGCGCCTCGCACTCGACGGCATGCTGTTTGAGGTCGACGCCACGGCAGTTCTGGATTGATCATCCGCAACAAACTGCGAGTTTCCCGGAAGCCCGTAAGGGCTGTCCGGGACCGTTACAAACGCATGTCGGTGACTGGTACGGCCCCGGTCTGCCCTTCGGGCAACCGGGGAACGAATTCACACTGCACCGAATGCACTACCGTCATCCTCGCCGCCGCTACGCGCCGGCAAGGATGACAGGAAAGATCGGGCGCCAATTGCACCGCGCATCTCAGCACGAGTCCCGTCCGTCTCAAGCCGGGGAAGCGACCACCTCGTTGCAATACAGACCGTAAACCGCCAGGTGCACGGCAACTTCATAGTCATTGCCGTCATCCCGCGCCTGATCCATGTCCCGGCATTTGAGGATCATCAGCGTCCCGTCCTCCTGGAAAAACGCGGCAACGGCACCGGCAATGTCGGCGCCCGACAGGAGGCCGTGCCAAGGCGTGCCCTCAAACAAACCGGAAAAGAACGCCCATCGTTCCCTGTCGTCCTCCGCAGCCAGCAGGATGATCAGGAGCTTGCTGAGGTAGCCGCGCTGGCGGATCGCTTCCACTTCCCACTTCAGGCCTTCTGTCCAGCCAGGGATCATGACCAGCAGCATGGACTCTTCCAGATATTCTCCGAGCCCCTCCTGCCAGTCTTCGTCGCCGAAATACTTCCTCCCGAACGGACCTTCCGCCAGCCGTCCCGGAGTCCCCGCAGCAACGCACGGCCCGTAGACGGCAAGCGCCCGTTCGATCGTCGTTTCCAGGCGCTCGTAGGAAAATCCGTGTTCGGCGCTGAGCTCATCCTGAAACGATCGCAGCAGCACAACCGGCGGGCGCGGGTCTCGCGCTTCCATGTCGCCGGCCTGCGGCCTTCCCATCAGACGCGCGGCAAACAGCTGGTCGCGCGCCCAGACGAACAGCTTCGAAGGCACGCGGAAGCCGATATAGATCGTGGCAAGCATGGCGAAAATACCGGCGGCTTTCCGCACAGAGAACGTGTTGTCTCCGGTGTCGAGGATCGGCGACACGACGTAGTGCGCCGAAAGATAGATCACCGCATAAACGATAGCGAAATAGAGCACCAGGGCGCCCAGCCCCATGAGGCGCGTGCGGTGAAACCGGGCCCGGAATGATTTTTCCCGCACCAGCGGTCTACGCACCCGGTTGCTCATCAGGTACAGCGCAGCGCACATCCCGAGCACGATGAACAACCCGCGATCGCCGCCGAACACAGGATGAATGCGTGCCCAGACCGAAGTCTCGCCGAACAGCTGCCCGGCAAAAAGAACAAGGGCGGCAATGCGCATGGAGCGCGATATCAGGCGGGCCCGCGTTGGATTGAGACCGCCCGCAGCTTCGGTGCGCTCACGCAAACCGTGCACCGCCCGCCACAGCTGGCGCAGGGTCACTTTGAAGTGCGGGATTTCTTGGCCCGTACCAGACCGCCGCGCCCAGTAGAGGTTGGGCAGTGTGAGGGGCCGTATGAATGTCAGGGCGAGCGATATCAGCGTGCCGAGAGCCCAAGCGCCAATCACGCCGACGAACAGCCGCAGCAGCAGGTCCGGCACCACGGACAGAGTCCCCTCGTTCAGCACCCGGGACCAGGTTCCGGTCACGAAAGAAACGACCCAGGGATCCAGGTATTCCGAGAAAGTCAGGAATGAAACCGAGACAATCAGGGTCAGCACAACGACGTCACGGCGACGTCCGCGCATGAATCGTCCGGTCATGCCGATGGCCTGTTCGGTCACGTCGGAAATGTCGATATAGACGACGCCCTTGCCTGTCTCTTGCCCAGCCATCCTCGGTCTTCCAACCCGGTAGCCGCCCGGTTCGGCCTGATTGTAGCCGGATTCCGGGCAGGACGAAGAGTCTCTGCAATGCGTCATCCTTGGCCGAGCAATCCGCGAGGCCGAGGATCCATTGGCGGTCGTTTCAGTCTGCAGACCCGATGATTGGATCCTCGCTGCCGCCGCGCGCCGGCAAGGATGACGTCGCGAAGGCGGGAATCCAGAGCGGCCTATCCGTTCATCGAGTGATACAGATCCCGCCAATCCGGGTTGAGGCCCTCGATCAGGCGAAGTTTCCACTTCCGGTTCCACTTCTTGATCTGCTTTTCGCGCGTGATAGCCGCGTCCATCGAATCGTGAAACTCGACATGGACGAGTCGATGCACAGAATACTTGGCCGCAAACCCTTCGGTTTGGCCTGATCGATGTTCTTCGACCCGCCGGGCTAAATTCGATGTCACACCGACATAAAGCGTTCCGTTTCGTCGGCTTGCCAGAATGTAGACACATGGCCGACGCTGACCCACGCGCAATTCTCCCTGGATTCCCGCCTTCGCGGGAATGACAGAGAGTGATACGTGCACATCCATGTCCACCAGTCGTTTGGCGGCGCGGCCGGCCCTACTCCGGCTCTTCCGGGAACTGCTCGGCGTCGTAGGGGATCAGCACGCCCTCGAGCTTCCGAGTCGTCCAGATGTGTATCGCATTGGAGAGGTCGACCGGCTCGTCGAGGCTGCCCGCCTTGATGGTGATGCTCTCGGATTCGGCATCGCGCTCATGCCACAGCCGAGAACCGCAGGTCCCGCAGAATGCGCATTTCACCGTGTTGCCGCTGTCGGCCGTGCGCGTCCAGTATTGCGGAACGCCCTGGGTCAGGCGGAAACCCATCTTCGGCATCTGCAGCGACAGGCCGAAGGCAGATGCCGACTGTTTCCTGCACTCGGTGCAGTGACAGGCATAGAGCGCTTTCGGTTCCCCGAAGCATTCGTACCGTATTGCCCCGCATTGACAGCCGCCGACCCTCATTGCTCCGTCTCTCAGCTTGCCTCTGACCTCTTACTCCGCCGCCTGCGCCCGCAACCGCTCGATCGTCATGCGCGGCGCGATCGCCTCCTGCTCGGTCCTGAGCTCGATGATCGCGGGCTTGCCGCAGTTGCGCGCTTCCTCGAAGGCGGCGGCGAAATCCTCCGTCCGCTCCACCAGCACCCCGTGCCCACCATAGGCCTGCGCCAGGGCGACGAAGTCCGGGTTTTGCAGTTGCGTGCCGCTCACCCGGTTCGGATAATGCTTCTCCTGATGCATGCGGATCGTTCCGTACATGCCGTTGTTGACGATGATCGTCACCACGTTGGCCCCGTACTGGACGGCCGTCGCCAGTTCCTGGCCGTGCATCATGAAACAGCCGTCACCCGCAAAACACACCACGTCCCGGTCGGGATAGGCGAGCTTGGCCGCGACTGCCGCCGGAAAGCCGTAGCCCATGGAGCCCGACGTCGGCGCGAGCTCGGTGCGATAGCGCCGGTAGTTGTAGTAGCGGTGCACCCAGGCCGTGTAGTTGCCGGCCCCGTTGCTCACGATCGCATCCTCGGGCAATACGTCGCGCAGGTGACACACCACCTGCTCCAGCTTGACGTCGCCCGGCGTTTCCTCGGGCTCCCGCCAGGCCTCGTAGTCGGCCCGGGCCTGTGCCGTCCAGTCGGCCCAGCGCATGTCGTTGGGCGCGTTCAGCCGGCTCAGTTTCGCCACCAGTGACGGGATCGCCGCATTGATCGCAAGGTCCGGCCGATAGACCCGGCCGAGTTCGTCTGCTCCCGGATAGGCGTGGATCAGCTTCTGTTTCGGGTTGGGGATGCCGATCAGCGAATAGCCGCTCGTGGTCATCTCGCCGAGCCGCGAGCCCAGCACCAGCAGGAGGTCGGCGTCCCTCACCCGCTGTCCGAGTGCCGGATTGATGCCGATCCCCACGTCGCCCGCATAGTTCGGATGCCGGTTGTCCATATAGTCCTGGCAGCGGAAAGAGGCCGTGACAGGCAGGTTGAATTTCTCCGCGAAACCGGCGAGATCGTCGCCCGCACCGCGGGTCCAGCCACCGCCGCCGACAATGACCAGCGGGCGCTCGGCTTCCGCCAGTGCCGCCGCCACCGCCGCGGTATCCTCGTCGTCGGCCCGCGCCATTACGGGGACCGCCGGCCTCGAATCCTCGACCACGGCCGTCGCCGACAGCACGTCCTCCGGCAGTGCAAGCACCACCGGCCCCGGCCTGCCCGAAGTCGCGATATGGAACGCGTGGCTGATATATTCCGGGATTCGATCGATGTCGTCGATCTGGCCGACCCATTTCGCCAGATCGCTGAACATCTTGCGGTAGTCGACTTCCTGGAACGCTTCCCGGTCGACCATCGAGCGGCCCACCTGGCCGACAAAGAGGATCATCGGGGTCGAGTCCTGATCGGCGATGTGGACGCCGGCCGACGCGTTGGTCGCGCCGGGCGCCCGCGTCACGAAGCAAATGCCCGGGCGGCCGCTGAGCTTGCCGTCGGCCTCCGCCATCATGGCGGCACCGCCCTCCTGGCGGCACACGATGACGTCGATGCCGGACTCGTAGAGGCCGTCGAGCGCGGCCAGATAACTCTCGCCCGGCACGCAGAACACGCGCTCGACTCCCTGAATTTTGAGCTGATCCACCAGGATCTGTCCGCCGTGACGCATTGCCATGTCCGCTCCTCGATACCGCGCGTTCGCAACAGATGAATTAAGACCGGTTATCTACCACCAAGGCAGGCCCGCAATCCACTCCGTCTTCGCGGTTGATCGCATCGCCAAAGCTTGATCTGCTTGCCAATCATCCCGGCCGGCGCGCCCGCGCAGGCATTTGCAACACATCTACCGGAGGCTCCCGCCATGATCTTCGATCACCGCATCTACACCTGCCGCTATGGCGCCGTGAAAAACCAGTTCGCCCATTACGAAAAGAACGGCTTCGAGGTCCAGAGCCGCCATCTCGGCAAGCCCCTGCTCTACGCCTCTACCGATGTCGGCGACGTCAATTCCTATGTCCATGTCTGGATTTATGACAGTGCCGAGGACCGGGCAGCCAAGCGCGCCGCCATGATGGCCGATCCGGACTGGCAGGCTTATCTGAAAATGAGTGCCGAAGCCGGATACGTGACAACACAGGAAAACAAGATTCTGATCCCGGCGCCGTTCTACGAGATGCCGGGGAAATAGCGTCAGTCGCAGCTCATCCGGGATGTGAGAAACCGCACAGCCTGTCGACGCATTCCCTGTTTTTCTTGCCGCGACGAGCGGATGGAGAGAAGCAATGGAACGCAGATTTCAGCTCGTGAACTTTCTTCTCGGAACCCTTATCGGCGCCGTCATCGCTGTTGCGGGCGCCCGCGTAAACGATAACGGCGTCAGATTCGACCAGCGCCGGTTCAATCTGGACTTCTTCCACCGGTGGGACACCATCATGGTCGAGGCCGAGACACCCGAGCAACGGCTCGAATGGCTCAAGCGCCTGGATCTGGCACACCGGGAGTCGGCAGCCAGCGTCATCGAACGATCGATCGAGTTGACGCGAAACGAGATTGCCGAACGCCGCGAACTTGCGCGGAACGAGAAGCTCCGAATGGAAGCCGAAGCGGCGGCTGCGGTGGCCGCGGTCGCGAGGGAATCCGAAGAGAAAGCAAGAGCACAAAATGTGACCCGACAGAAACTGGCGGAGGCCAATGCCGCGGAAAGCCTCGCCGCGGAGAAACGCCGCCAGATTCGGATACTGAACCTGGAGCTCGGCTATCCGGTGGACAGGCAGGTGCGTCGCGCGCCGGTTCCCTGAACCGCGCCGAGCGCGAGTTCAGTTGCAGGACACGGAGTCGATCCGTCCGAACAGGTGCGCGATCCGGTCAAGGCAGGCCGGATCGAGCGGCCCCGCATTGATCGACCGGATATTCTCGCGCAGATGATCGATGCTGCCGGTCCCCGTCAGGATCACATGCGCGCCCGGCTGATGCCGGCAGAACCGGTAAGCGCCCTCGATGACGCTTGCGGCACCGCCTTCGCTCATCAGGAATCCGAGCGGATCGTCGCGGTCGATCGCCTCACCGTCGACCAGCCCTTCGGCGACAAGGCCGGCGACCAGTTCGGCCAGTGCCGCCGGATCGCCGATCGCGCGCCGGACGGCAAACATGATGAGCGTGCCGACATTGCCGTCAATGGCCGGTGCCAGAACCCGGTCCACGGCCGCGGCGTTGATGACGTTGAGACCGGTCATGATGACGTCCCAGCAGCCGTCCTTGAGAGCGACCTCGAGCATCCGGTGCTGGGGATCGTGGATGAACCGTTCGGTGAGCCCGGTGAAGCGGATCTTGCCGGCTTCGCGCAGACGCTCGAGCGCCGGCACGAGCTCCGCTGCGCAATAGTCGTACTGGTCCGGCATGATGCCGTGCAGATGCAGGATATCGATCCGGTCGGTGCGCAGCCGTTCAAGCGATCCGTCCACGCGCGCAATGAACTCGTCCGCTGACAGGAAATCCTGGCCGAGCTGGGACGTGCCCGGCTGCACGACCTGGATCTTTGACGAGATCACCACCCGGTCGCGGTCTGCGCCGACCGCTTCGCCCACGATATCCTCCGTACCATAGACCTGTGCCGTGTCGACGAAGGTGATGCCGAGATCGATGGCCTTGCGCACGACGGCGACCGAGTCCGTGCGGGACGCACCGTAGCCCTGACCCAGCCGGCTGTGCCCGCCGCAGCCGAGACCGGCAACGGAAACCTCAAGACCGGTTCGGCCGAGTGTGACGGTGTCCATGAATCTGTCCGGATTGCCTTTGTCGATAAGCGAAACTGGCAGGCGCCGGACCGCGGAGTCAATCCTGTGGAACGGCCCGGACGAATTTGTCATGCTCTTTCCCGTGCCGTCGAGGGAGAGCACGGGAATGCATATCAGCGAGATCCACGTTTTCGGCAAGGACCTGCCGATCGTCGGCGGACCCTATAAGTGGTCAGACAATGTACTGCACGCGGTCGCCTCGACCATTGTCAAACTGGTCTCCGACTCAGGGATTGTCGGCTGGGGAGAGACCGCACCCGTCGGTTCCGTCTATCAGCCGCAGCATGCGCTTGGCGCCAGGGCGGCTCTGAAGGAGATGGCTCCCGGACTGATCGGCCAGTCCCTCTGCTCACACCGCTCCTGTTGCGCCGGCGGATGGACAGCCTGCTGAAAGGTCACAACTATGCCAAGGCGGCCATGGATACCGCGGCCATGGACCTCCTGGGCAAGCACTATGGCGTGCGCGTTTGCGACCTGCTCGGCGGTGCGGCGTCTGAACGCGTACCGGCCTATTACGCAGTCGGCATCGGCGAGCCCGACGAGGTGGCGAGAACAGCGAGCGAGAAGGTCGCGCAAGGATATCCGCGGATACAGATCAAGGCCGGCGGGCGCGACGTCGCGATCGATATTGCCGTTGTCCGCAAAGTCTGGGAAGCCGTGGGCACTTCGGCCCAGCTCGTGATCGATGCCAACCGCAGCATGACGGCCAGCCAGGCACTGCGGCTGAGCCTGGCCTGCAAGGACATTCCCCTCGTCCTCGAACAGCCGTGCAACACGATCGAAGAGATCGCATCGATCCGCGGACAGATCGCCCACCCGATCTATCTCGACGAGAGTACCGAAAGCGTGAACGACGTGATACGGGCCATCTCGATGGGTGTGTGCGACGGCTTCGGACTGAAACTGACGCGGCTCGGTGGCCTGAACGCTCTCGCCACTGTGCGAGACATCTGCGCAATGCGCTCCATGCCGCACACTTGCGAGGACAGCTGGGGCGGCGATATCACCGCTGCGGCCTGCATACACATAGCAGCAACGGTCGAGCCACGGCTGCTCGAGGCAGTATGGACTGCGGGCTCATATATCGACCAGCACTATGATCCCGAGAACGGGATCGCCGTCTCCGACGGTCATTTCCGGTTGCCGCAGGGACCCGGCCTGGGCGTAACACCTGATGAAAGCCTGTTCGGCGAACCGATCATGTCATTCGGATAGCCGGGACGGGAGAGTAATGCGCCGTCATTTCGTCGCCGCAGCCGGCGGTGTCGTCTGGCGCCGGGCGGCAACGGCCTCACGGTGCGAGATGAAGGTGGCCGCACCCACCACCATGCCGGCACCGAGCAGGACGAACGGATCGACCGCTTCGCCGAAGACAACAATGCCCAGCAGCGCGGCCCACACGAGCTGGAGAAAGCCGACCGGCTGGGTCACCGTGAGCGGAGCCGCCCGGATCGCACGGGTCATGGTGTAATGACCTAGCGTGGCGAAGACGGCGGTGAGCCCCAGCCAGAACACTTCGGCCAGGCTCGGCGTTTCCCAGACCGCGATCGCGCCCGGCAGCAGCACCAGCGTGCAGAATACCGACAGCATGACGACGATGACCACCGGGTCCTCGTCGTCGGTCAGGCGCTTGGCGAGCAGAAACGACCCGGCGAACAGCGGCGCGGCGGCGATCTGCGCAAGCTGGCCGGACGATAATTCCTGGAAACCGGGCCGCAGGATGACGAGCGTGCCCAGAAGACCGATCGCGACCGCAGCGATACGGCGGATATGGAGGCGCTCGCCGAAGAAGATGGCCGCTCCGATCGTGACGTAGATCGGTGCTGCGTAACCCAGCGCCGTCACCTCCGCGATCGGTATCCGCGCCATGGCGAAGAACCACAGAATGACCGCACAGCCGTGCAGAAGCCCGCGCAGCGCGTAGATCCGCATCGACCGCGACGGCGGCGGCTTCCTGATCAGCGACCAGATCATCGGCAGGAAGAACAGGACGCCGATCAGGTAGCGGATGAATGCCGCCTCGACGGCGGGAATGTCGGTACCGATATAGCGCACAATTCCGGTCACGCAGACGAAACAGAGCGTGGTCAGAACCATCCAGCCGATACCGGCCAGAACCGGTTCGCTGCGGGCCGGTGTGGCAGTGTCCATTTCCATGTCCGGAATGAAGAATTGGGGCGCACAGGTTCGCAGGTCCGGGCCCGGAAAGTCAATCGTGCCGATATCGTCATTCTCGGGATTACGGCTCACACACAAAGGCTTCACCGCGCCTCTTCCGTCGTCCCCGCGCAGGCGGGGATCCAGGGTGTGATTCGAAAGCCTATCTGCTTATTGCTGGATTCCCGCCTTCGCGGGAATGACGATTAGGTTTTGTTTCAGTTTTGCCGCCCTGTAATGCTTACGGCTGTTGGGAGTGGACACAGATTCAGAAATCTGTTGCCACTATCCGCACTCATGGCAGACTTCGCGCCATGGCGAATTACATTCTTTACGGCGGCGGGGTCACCCAGTCGGCCTCCGTCGAAGCAGTCCTTGCCGAGCTTGATCTCGACTACGAGATCCGGCCGGTCGACATCGCAGCGGGCGAACATCGCGCGCCTGATTTCCGTGCCCTCAATCCGGCGGGTTTCGTGCCGGCGCTCATAACGCCGGCAGGCCAAGTCCTGCACGAGAATGCCGGCATCATGCTCTATCTGGCTGACCGTCATCCCGCCTCCGGGTTGGCCCCGGCCATCGATGCGACGGAGCGGGGCCTCTTTCTGTCCCGGCTCATGTTCATCAACAACGACATCCAGTCCCTGACCAAGACGTTCTTCTATCCGCACCGCTGGTCGACGGACAAGGCGGACGCACCGAAGGTCAGGGAGAAGGCCTTCGATAATGTGCTCAAGCGCTGGGCGATCTATGACCGCTGGCTGGCGGACGCAGGGCCCTACGCGCTTGGAGATACCTTCTCCATTGCCGACATCTACATGACGCTCTGGGCGGCCTACGGGCTGAAGGAATTTGACGATATCGTCGGCCGCTGTCCGGCCGTTGCCGCGTGTTATGGAACGGTGATTGAAAGGCCGAAGACGGGGCCCGCAATCAAATCGGTCGTTGCATGCCTCAAGGCCTGGAGGGATTCCCGCGCAAAGGGGGATTACGACAAGTTATAGGGTCAAACGAGCGTCCGTTCCCGTGAATGGTAACCGAGACTCGACCTCACGGCGTCATCCTTGGTCGAGCGATGAGCGAGACCGAGGATCCAATGGCAGTCATTTCAGTCTGACGACACGGCAATTTGATCCTCGCCTTCGCTCCGCTCCGGCAAGGATGACAAACACGATAGTCCCTGGGCCGTTTGCCACAATCATGCCGCGCCAAGATTTCAACAGAATGCGGGATCATCGTCACGCCATGATCATGCTGCCCCTCACCCGGATCCGTCGCGCCATCCCCATCTGCCTTCAGCTCGGGATGCAGGTCGTTCTCCTGTGCCTGATCCTGGCCGGTATCGGACCGGCTGCCGTGCATGCTTCGGAACCGGTCCACCACGATATTCAGCTTGCCCTGAACCCGGAACAGGGAACGGTCGAGGTCACGGATCGCATCACCCTGACCGGCCGCAAGAGCGTCACGCTGACCGTGGCACCCTGGATGCGCATGAGCGATATCCGGATCGACGGAGAAGCCGTGCAAGAAAAAGCCTCCGATTCTTCGGTCACCCTCACATTGCCGAGCCCCGGCAGGCACAGGATCGACGTCGTGGCCCGGGGTACGATCCCGAACGCGAATGAAAAAACGCGACGGCGGAATACCGGTTCCGATCCGGTCTCGGGCAAAGACGGGATCTATCTGCCCGGCTGGGTACAGTGGTTTCCGCGCACGTCCGATCCGGTCGCGGGCTACCGGCTGAGTATCGAGACACCGGCTGCGCATCGGGCGGTGGCCACCGGCACGTTCCGGTCGGAACAGCTTGGCACGGAGTTGAACCGAAGCGTATTCGAGGCACAGACATGGCTCGAACCGCCTTCGGTCTTTGCCGGGCCTTACACCGTCGCTGAGCGGAAGTCAGGAAAGATCCGAATCCGCACTTATTTTCATGACGCCGTCGCAGGTCTGGCCGACAGCTACCTCGATGCGGCCAGGCGCTATATCGAACTGTTCGAGCGACAGATCGGCGCCTACCCCTATGCGGACTTTCATATCATCTCGGCGCCGCTGCCTGTCGGCCTCGGCTTCCCGAACCTCACCTATATCGGCCGCCGTATCGTCCCGCTGCCGTTCATGCGCGGACGCTCTCTTGCCCACGAGGTCCTGCACAACTGGTGGGGTAACGGTGTCCGGATCGACTACGAGACGGGAAACTGGGCGGAGGGACTGACCACCTACATGGCGGACTATGCGCTGGCCGAACGGCGCGGACCGGACAAGGCCGCGGAAATGCGCCTGGGCTGGCTGCGGGATTTCGCGGCATTGCCCAAAGGCAGGGATGTTGCCGTCACCCGTTTCGTCTCCAAGCAGCATGACGCGGCCCAGGTGGTCGGCTACGGCAAGATCGCGCTCATCTTTCACATGCTGAAGAACGAGGTCGGTGACCGGCGCTTCGAGGCCGCGATCCGGCGGTTCTGGCGCGAAAACAAATTCAAGACGGCGAGCTGGTCGGACATTCGGGCGGCGTTCGAGGCGGCTACGCAAAGCGATCTGAAGTGGTTCTTCCGGCAATGGACGGAACGCCCGGGCGCGCCTGGCGTGACGCTCGAAGACGCAAACGTGTCACGCGACGGTGAGGGATATGTGCTGAAATTCTCCCTCGCCCAGACAGCACCCGCATACCGATTGAAGGTGCCGGTGGAGGTCACGACCGAAAAGGGGGTCCGCCGATCCCACATTCTCCTTGACGGAGAGAAGACCACCGACAGCCTGCAGTTCGATGCCAGACCCGTAAAGCTGCGGATTGATCCCGACCACGGGCTGTTCCGGAGGCTGCTTCCGGGCGAGGCACCGCCGATTCTGCGCGATGTCCTGCTTGACGGCGGCGCGAAAACGTTCGTGCTGTATGACCAGCCGGACGCCCGGAACCCGGCACGGGAACTGGCGGAGCGCCTGTTCGGCACCACACCGGAAATCCTGAACCTCGACCGCGGCCGCATACCGGACACACCGTTTCCGGTTCTCGGGACGGCGGATCAGATCGGCCGTTTCATCACCCGGTTCGGCCTCCCGGCGCAGCCGGCACGGATCGCCGGACGGGGCAGCGGACGGGCGTGGGTCGTCCGCCGGACCGAGGGCAAGGCCATCCTGTTCGTTGAGGCCGACGAACCGGAAACCATAAGCGCCATGATGCGGCCGCTGCCGCACTACCGTTCCCGAAGTTACGTCGTCTTCGACGGCAGCCGCGCCATTGATCGCGGAGTCTGGCCGGCCAGCGGCGGCCCGCTTGAAAAGAGGTTCGATTAGGGCCAATTCGGCCCCAACCGGACAATACGGGGGCGCTCGACTCTCACAATGTCATCCTTGGCCGAGCATCAAGCGAGGCCGAGGATCCATTGGCAGACGCTGCAAACTGATGAACCTGTAATTGGATCCTCGCCATCGCTTCGCTCCGGCAAGGATGACATTCAGTGGGCCTGTCGGCCGCGCATCATCGTCACTCCCGGGCCGAGGTCTCCGCGACGAACGTGCTGCTTGCGCCGTAGGCCTTGTAGAGCTTGTAGATGCCGCCCGCCACGAGGATGCCGCCGATCACCGGCCGTACCCAGCCGGTCATCATGAACATCGGCAGGGAAACCGCCAGCATCAGCAGCGGTGCATAGAACAGCGTCCATTTCTTCTTGCCGCGGCTTGCCTGGTAGAACGGGAAGAAGGCCGAGAAGATCGCCACGATCAGGAAGAACAGCGACCATGGCCGGGTCACGAACGGGCTCAGGTCCGTGGTGATGGCGAACGCGCGCGCGAGGTTCAGTTCAGCGATGTTACCCAGCACCACGCCCAGGATCATCGGCGCCAGCGGAAAACCGAAATGGCGCATGACAAAGCCGAGAATGCCGAACCAGAGCAGGGTCCAGAGATCGAACTGCACGTTGTTGAGCGCGAACACGCCGATGCCGCAGAACCCGAGGATAACGGCCGCCAGCATGTACATGCGCACCTTGGTGACGAGCACGAAGACCCTGAGCATGAAGGACTGCAGGCCCAGCATAATGAAGGTCGCGACGAAAAACGCGATGAAGATCGAATAGGCCAGTACCGGCTCTTCGCTGATGAAGGACGGGCTCGGCACCACGTCGTGGATCAGCAGCGCGCCCAACATGACCGCGGTGGTCACGTCGCCCGGGATGCCGAGCGCCATGAGGACGATGAGCGCCCCACCCTCGACCGCGTTGTTGGAGCTTTCCGGCGCGATGATGCCGTCCGGCGTCCCCTTGCCGAATTCTTCCGGCTTTTTCGACGCCTTCTTTGCCTGGTCATAGGCCAGGATGTTGGCGATCGAACCGCCGGCCCCGGGCAGGATTCCCGTGAAGACGCCGATCATGGCGGACCGCACCACGGTGAACCAGCGTTTGGCGATTTCCGCGACCGCCCGCCGATGCTCGATGCGGGCCTGGATGGACCCGCGCTCCATCAGCGATTTACGCGCAGTGACCGGATCTCGCACATCGTTCAGGAGCTGGCTGAACGCAAACAGGCCGATCAGCACGGCAATGAAATCGAAGCCCTGAAGCAGGGAATCCGTGCCGAAGTTGAAGCGCGCCATGCCGACGGCTTCGTCCTCGCCGACGGTGCGCACGAGCAGACCGACCGCGCCGGCGATCAGGCCCTTGATGATGTTCTTGCCGGCAAGACTCGCGGTGATTGTCAGCGCGAACATCACCAGCATGAAATAGTCCCAGGGATTGAACTCGAGTCCGATGAGGGCGAGCTGCGGCGCGAGCGTCACGAGCACGACCGCGCTCAGCATGCCGCCGAAGAATGACGACCAGACGCCAATGCCGAGCGCCAGCCCCGGCTCCCCCTTGCGCGCCATGGGGAAGCCGTCGAATGTCGTGGCCACCGAGGATGGTGTGCCCGGAATGCCGGTGAGAATGCCGGCCATGAGGCCACCCGACAGGCCGCCGACCAGAACGCTGACCATGGTGGCAAGCCCCTGCGATGCAGGCATGCCGAATGTGAATGGCAGTGTCAGCACCACCGCCATGGCGATGGTGAAACCGGGGATCGCGCCGGCGATCAGGCCGCCGGCGACACCCAGCATCATCAGCGACAGGGTCTTGATGTTGGCGATTTCGGCAAAGGCCAGCGCGACATTGTCCAGGATCATGGCCGTCCCCTCAGCCGAACGGATTGAATATCACGCCGCGCGGCAGGATCACGCCGAGGCCGTATGTGAACAGGCTCCACATGCCGCCCACCGAGAGCAGCGCGACGACGGCGTGGATCAGCAGCCTCTCCTTCTGCCATCCGCCGAGCACGCCGAGCAGCACGAACACAAATGTGACCCCGCCGATCAGCATGCCGAGATAGGGCAGTGTCGCCAGATAGGCGAAGAACAGGATGAAACACCAGATCGGGTTGCGCCAGTAGGCGACCCAGCCCATCAGGCTGTCCGGCGCGTCCTCGATCACTTTCGCGGTGGGGTCGGGATCGGATCCGCGGCGCAGCGACTGGATCAGATAGATCAGGCTCAGGATCGACAGCAGGCCGATGATGACCCGCGGCCAGGTCGACGGCTTGAGCTGGCCGTAATCGGGGACGCGGATATCGAAGCTCGCCCAGAAGAACACGCCGCACAACACCAGGAGAACGATGGCGATGATGACATCACGATTGACGCGCCCCATGGCGACCCCCGCTCAATGTCGAAATGGAGAAACAGCGTCCGGCACCCCCTCCCGGATGCCGGACGCCGCTGGTTTCAGGTCAGGAAGCGCTCACTGCTTCTTGTACAGACCGATCTTGATCGCGACCTCCTCGTGGGCGGTATAGGTCTTCTCGGCCCACTTCCGGAAGTCTGCCGGGCCGACCCAGTTCACGTCGGTGCCCTTGGCATCCATCTGCTTGCGCAGATCGGGATCTTCCGCGGCCTTCTTGAAGATCTGCGACCAGTGTTCGACGACGGCCTGAGGCGTTCCCTTCGGCGCCACGATGCCGCGGTCGAGGGCGTAGATCATGTCGACGCCGAGTTCCTTCAGCGTCGGCATGTCGGGCAGGTGCTTGGAGCGCTTGTCGGAAGCGATGGCGAAGCCCTTGAGCTCGCCTGATTCCATGTACTTGCGGCCCGAGGCGACATTAATGCCGCCCATCTCGATGGCGCCCGAAAGCAGCGCCGTCATGCGCTCGCGCGTGCCGTCATAGGGCACGAACTTGAACTTCATGCCGGTTCTCTCTTCCAGCAGCAGCCAGTAGAACTGGCTGGTCGAGCCGAACGTGGCGCCGACCTTGACCGTTCCGGGAGCGGCCATCACGGCCTTCTTGAACTCCTCGAAGCTCTTCCAAGGTGTCTTGCCGGACGCACCGACGATGTCCGGTGTGGACGTCAGCAGCGAGACCGTCTCGAAATTGTCGTACTGGAACGGGATCCGGCCGTTGAGATAGCTGGTGATCGCGCTCTGGTGGATGGCGAACAGGGTGCAGCCGTCAGGCTTCGCCTTGGCGGCTTCCTTGGCGCCCTTGTTGCCGCCCTGGCCCGGCACGGTCACGACCTTGATTTTCGGTGTCACATCCATGTTCTGGATGGTCTTCTCGAAGATCGAGAAGATGACATGCGTGCCGCCGCCCGCTTTCCACGGCACGATCAGCTTGGCCGTGCTGCACGGAAGTTCGGCGGCGACGGCGGTTGTCGAGGTGCCCGTCACCGCCAGAGCGGCAAGACCGGCAAAAATAGGCGCTATCATTCTTTTCATTGACGTCTCCCTGGGTCGATTGTTCTAAGAAGAAATCCCTCCGAGAGAGGATTCGTAACACGAGCCGCTTTGTTTCTCAAAATCGCGGTGTTTATTGAACTATTTGCCGATCGGAAAGCTGCTGACCATGACCGCACCTGGCCTGAACTCTTCCCCGCTTCGTCTTGGCATAGGCGGATTTGGCGCCATCGGCATCGATGTCGCGCGCCGTGTGGACCGGGGCGACGTGCCAGGCATGACCGTGGCCGCCGTGTCGGGCCGGGATCGCGAAAAGGCGGAGGCCAACGCCTCCCGGCTGAATGCGAAGCCGTCTGTCGTTTCTCTGGGCGAACTGGCCGACCACGCTGATGTCGTGATCGAGTGTGCACCCGCCGCCGTGTTTGACGACATTGCACGCCCAGCCGTCGAACGGGGCCGGATTTTCGTCCCTCTTTCCGTCGGCGCCCTGCTCAGCCGGCAAGATTTAATCGACCGCGCCGGGGAAACCGGCGCCCGCATCATGGTACCGACAGGCGCCCTGCTCGGCCTCGATGCCGTGAAGGGCGCTGCCCAGGGACCGGTCGAGAGCATCACCATGGTGACCCGCAAGCCGCCGCGCGGTCTGAAAGGCGCCCCGCATCTGGTTGAGAACAACATTTCCATGGACGACGTGACCGAACCGGTGAAGGTTTTCTCCGGTACGGCGCGGGAGGCGGCGAAGGGCTTCCCGGCCAACGTCAACGTGGCCGCGGCCCTTGCCCTTGCCGGCATCGGTCCGGACAGGACCACGATCGAGATCTGGGCCGACCCCACGGTCAACCGCAACGTCCACACCATCACCGTCCGCTCCGACGCGTCCAACTTCACCATGTCCATCGAGAACGTGCCGAGCGAAGAGAACCCGGCCACCGGCAAGATCACACCGCTGAGCACGGTTGCCCTTCTGCAGCGCCTCACCGGCACGCTGGTGGTCGGAACCTGAAATCGATCAGGTCAACGGGGGTCGGGCGTAATGCCCCGTCGCCTGTTCGAAGGCGTAGGCAAAGCTCAGCACCGCTGCGTCGCGATATGCACCGGAGAAAATGGATAACCCTACCGGCAGGCCGGAGATCCGGCCCATCGGCACGGTCGCGTGCGGATAACCGGCCACTGCCGCCGGGCAGGCTGCACCGCCGCGGCGGTTGTCTCCGCTCACCCAGTCGATGAGCCACGCGGGCGTGGTCGTCGGCGCCACAAGGGCATCGAGCCTGTGCTCTTCCAGGCATTTGTCGATGCCCCGTTCGCGAGTCAGGCTCTGCGCCATCCGGCGGGCCTCCCGGTAGCGCTCGTCGTCAAGACCGGGACGGTCCACCGACGACAGGAAAATCTCCTGGCCAAAATGCTTCATGGCGGAATCCGGATGGGCATTGTTGAAGGCAATGACATCGGCCAGCGAACGCACCGGCGTCGACGGCGGGCGCGCATCCAGATAGGCGTCGAGGCATGCCTTGAACTCGGATTCCATAACAATCCGCTCACTCTGCCGGACATCCTCCACAGGCGTGAGGGTTATGCCGTCGATAACCTCGGCACCGCAATCGCGCAGGGCATCAAGCGCATTCTCGAACAATTCATCGACACGGTCGTGATAGCCGCAATAGGTCCGCGCCACACCGATCCGCGCGAACCTGAGCGACCCGCTGTCAAGCAGTTCCGGGTAGGGCTGCCGCCTCGCATTCGCATCCCCGGTCGCTTCGTCCAGGGGATCGGATCCCGCGATCGCAGCAAGCATACGCGCCGCATCGGCGACTGTGCGGGCCATGGGACCGGCGGTGTCCTGGGTTGAAGAGATCGGGATGATTCCCGACCGGCTCACGAACCCCACGGTCGGCTTGAAACCGACGATGCCGTTCATGGACGACGGGCTGACGATGGATCCGTCGGTTTCCGTGCCGATTGCGCCGGCGCAAAAACCGGCTGCCGTTGCCACGCCGGAACCCGAGCTTGAGCCGCCGGGGGTTCTCGCCGGGTCGTGCGCATTGCGGACCTGCCCGCCCAGGCCAGACCATCCGCTCGACGACCGGGTCGACCGGAAGTTCGCCCATTCGGAAAGGTTGGTCTTGCCGAGGATGACAGCACCGGCCTGCCGCAGGCGGGCGACGACACTTGCATCCTTTTCGGCATGGGTACCCTCAAGCGCGAGCGATCCGGCCGTCGTCGGCATAGCGTCGCCGGTATCGATATTGTCCTTCACCAGAACCGGAATACCGTAAAGCGCGCCCTGCCCTTCCCCGTCGCGTCGGCCGGCATCGAGCCCGTGCGCAATATCCAGCGCGTCGGGATTGATGGTCAGGACCGACGCATGAGCGCCGTCGTGAGCCTCGATCCGTGCGATGAACATCTCCGTCAGCTCGGCCGAAGTCACCTCGCCCGCATCGAGCAGCCGGGAAAGTTCCGCGATCGAAGCATATTCCAGTCCCGGCGATGCCATCAGGCCGTATCCTTGGTTTCGCGCACGTCGAGCGCATCGCGCAGACCGTCGCCGAGGAAGTTGATGGCGAGCACCGTCAGCATGATGGCAAGCCCCGGAAACACGCCGAGCCACCAGGCCCGCGAGACAAAGCTGCGGGCATCCGCCAGGATCAGGCCCCAGGTCGGCGTTGAGGACTGCACGCCCAAGCCCAGGAACGAGAGGCTGGCCTCGCCGAGAATGGCGTAGGAGATGCTCACGGTCGCCTGCACGATAATGGGCGCCATTGCGTTCGGCAGGATGTGCCGGACCATGATGCGCATGTCGGAAGCACCCAGCGTCCTGGCAGCCGCCACGTATTGCTCCTCGCGGATCGAAAGGATCATGCCCCGGGCAATGCGGGCAAAGTCGTCGACGAATGCAAGCGAGATCGCCACGATCACATTGACCAGCCCGGTGCCGAACACCGCGACCAGATAGACCGCAATGATGAAGTTCGGGAACGCCCACTGCAGGTCGATGTAGCGCATGATGATCGTATCGACCCAGCCGCCGAAATATCCCGCCGCGACACCGAGGGCGACGCCGAAAAACAGCGAGATCGCCACCGTGGAAATGCCGACGAACAGGGAGATCTGGGTGCCGTAGATGATACGGCTTAGCAGGTCGCGGCCGAGATCATCAGTACCCAGCGGATGAGCCAGCGACGGCGGCTGCAGGAAATCGAATTCCATTTCGTTGGGATCGTAGGGAGCCACGACCGCGGCAAGCAGCGCAGCGGTCACCAGTATGGTCAGGATCACGACGCCGACCAGCGCCTTGCGGTCCGACAGCAGCATCACCGTGAAGCGCGACCTCCCGCGCCTCGGGACGGTTTCAGCATGGCTCTCAAGCGGAGTGTCGACCATCATTGGATCCGTATGCGCGGATCGACGATCGTGTAGAGCACGTCGACCAGCAGGTTGGAAAAGACGAAGATTGCGGAGACCACCAGGACGGCGCCCTGGACGACCGGATAGTCGCGGTTGAGAATGCCCTGGATCAGCACGCGGCCGAGCCCCTTGATGGCAAACACGTTCTCGACAACGACAGCGCCGGCCATGAGCAGTGCGAGCGCGATCCCCATGACCGTGATCACCGGGATCAGCGCGTTCGGCAGCGCATGGCGCAGCAGAAGCATCCGGTGCGTCAGGCCCTTGGATGCTGCGACGCGCATGTAATCCGCGTTCAGGACCTCAAGCATCGAGGACCGGATCATCCGCGCGATGATCGCCGAGAAACCGGTTCCGACCGCAATGGCCGGCAGGATCATGTGCCGCAGCCAGCCCCAGAAGTCCTCGGTCATGGGGACGTACCCGATCGCGGGCAGCCACTGCAAATTGGCCGCGAAGACGATGATCAGGAGGATTGCCAGCCAGAAGTCGGGCATGCTCAGGCCCAGGAACGCCACCAGGCTGACACCGTTGTCGAGCGCGGTGTTCTTTTTGGTGGCGGCGATGATGCCGGCCGGAATCGCGATCACCACGGCTATGATGAAGGACAGAAGCGCAAGAGACGCCGTCCTGGGGATCGCCTCTGCCAGGATCTGGCTGACGGGGACCCGGCTGCCGTAGATCGACTGCCCGAAATCGCCCTGCAGAACGAGCCACAGCCATTTGACGTATTGCACGTAAACGGGCTGATCGAGTCCGAATTTGCTGCGCAGCGCTTCAATCTCTTCGATACCGCCGGCGTCGAACAGCATGGCGGCGATCGGATCGCCCGGCACCAGCCGCAGCATGAAGAAGACCAGCGTCGCCACCGCCCACATGACGACAACTGCGCCGATCAGCCGTCTCAGAAGATATCCGCTCATGATCGTATCCAGGTGGAGACGAAGGGCGGACCGGACCGCCCTTCGTCAGGTTGCCCGTCAGGCGACGGTGACACGGTCCAGATCGACCAGGCCGGGTATGCGGCTGACGGCCGGGAAGTTCACCGACTTGTGGTAGACGAGGATGTTCGACGGATGGAACAGGAAGGCGGATGCAACCTTGTCCGACGTCAGCTTGTTGGCCGCATTCACAAGTTCCTTGCGCTTGTTGATATCCGCGGTCGTGCTCTGCTCGGCAACGAGCTTGTCGACTTCCTTGTCCGAAAAGTAGCCGAACGGGTGCTTGGACTTGTCCCGCTTGCGGCCATTGAATTTCGACGTCGTCTGCATCCAGTCGACCAGGCCATCGTCCGGATCGAAGTCGCCGCCGCTGCCGGCCCTCCGCAGGTCCCAGCGCATGGTGTCGAAATCGTCGATACTGACCGACCACTCCTTGGTGACGACCTCGACGGTAATGCCGAGATTGCGTTTCAGGATGCTGGCAACGACCTGGGATTCGCGCTTACCCGAGGGCGTCGTCATGAGCTGCAGAGTGGGGAACCCCTTGCCGTCCGGATACCCGGCTTCCGCCATCAGCTTCTTGGCGCCTTCCGGGTCGAACCTCTGATTGCTGGATTCAGCCAGGCCCTTGTCGAAATAGAACCCCATTGCAGGATTGATTGTGCCGTAGGCCGGCGTGCCGCGGCCGAACTGCGCCTGCTTCAGGTAGCGGTCGCGGTCCAGCGCCTTGGCGATGGCCAGCCTCACCTTGAAGCCCTTTTCCTTCATCAGCTCTTCCAGCGGCTTACTGAAATCCGTGACCTTCATGTGCTCGTGCCAGGGATTGATCCAGACCGACTGGAACCCGGGTGACGGCACTTCACTGACAACAAGCTCGGGGTTCGATACGAACCGGTCGATCAGCTCCGGCGCAATCGGATTGCCGCCGATCAGCTTGATATCGCCGGCCTCGATAGCGGCGGCAAGCGGTTCGGCATCGCTGATAGGCTTGATGACAACCTTGTCCAGCTTCGGACGCTCGGGATCGTAGAACTTGTCGAACTTCTCCAGAACGACTCCCTGGCCGAGTTCGTGGAACGTGATCCGGAACGGACCGGTGCCGACCGGCGCGAGGCCGTACTTGGCGTCACCCATTTCCTCCAGTGCACGGCGGCTGACGATCGTCATCGCCCGGCCGCTGGACCGTTCCAGCGTCTTGGTGAGGAAAGACGCCTGCGGCGACTTCAGTGTGAAGGCGACGGTGTGGGAGTCCTTCTTCTCAACCCCTTCGACATTGTTCAGCACGCGTGAGTGGATCGACTTCTTCGGATCTTTCGAGCGGTTGTAGGTGAACAGCACATCGTCGGCATCGAACGCATCCCCGTTGTGGAACGTCACGCCCTTGCGCAGCTTGAATGTATAGACCCTGCCGTCATCCGTGACCTCCCAGCTTTCCGCCAGATCGCCTTCGGCGACCAGGTCCTTGTTGATATGCATCAGACCACTCAGCACGTTTGACGTGATCTGGAATTGGACGACCTGGTTGATCTGTGCCGGGTCGAGGGTCGTGATCTCGCCAACGCCCGACCATCCGCAATTCAACGTACCGCCGCTCTTGCCGGCCGCTTCCGCGATGCCGCCGCCCAGCGCGCCAGGCAGGAGGTGGGTCGCGGTAAGCGTTCCCGCTGCAGCCATCAGGCGGAGTACCGTACGGCGGTTCAGCGACGGTCCGCTCAGTTGCTCGGCGGTAAGCCCGAACATCGGATCCCGGGGATCGAAGTCATAGGCGTCATCAAGATCCTTTCTGAGCCGGGCCTTGTCTGCCTCGGTCAGTCGCGTCACATCGTTTGTCATTTCATGTTCTCCCGTTGGTTTTGGTTGGCGCGCTGAGCGCACTCTCTGACAGCGCCGGCATCACGAAGCCTCTGCGGATTCGACTTCGATGCACGACACTGTGTGTTGCGGCGCGACCTCTGTCGGCGCCGGGACATCCAGCTGGCATGCGTCATGAGCGAGAGGACATCTCGTGTGGAAGACGCAGCCGGTCGGCGGATTCATCGGACTTGGGACCTCGCCCCTGAGCGGGCGGTGCGGCCGGGCTCTTTCCATTTCCGGATCCGGGACAGGCACCGCATCGATCAGGGCCTGTGTGTAGGGATGCCGGGGATTGGCGAAGAGCTCTTCGCTCTCGGCCGTCTCGACCAGTTTGCCCAGATACATGACACCGACGGTGTCGCAGATATGACGGACGACGCTCAGGTCGTGGCCGATGAAGAGATAGGTCAGGCCGAGCTCGTCGCGCAGCTGCTCGAGAAGATTGATGATCTGGGCCTGAATGGAGACATCCAGTGCGGAAACGGCCTCATCGCACACAATGAGTTCGGGCCGCAATGCGAGCGCGCGCGCTATGCCGATGCGCTGGCGCTGCCCGCCGCTCATTTCGTGCGGATACCGGTCAACAAAGCCGGAAGGAAGCCCGCAAAGCTCCAGCAGTTCGCGAACCTGCCGCAACCGTTCGGCGGCGCTGTCGCCGGTATGGATGACAAACGGTTCTCCGATAATCTCCCCGGCGGTCATGCGGGGATTGAGAGACGAGAACGGATCCTGAAACACGGCCTGGACGCGGCGGCGGAACGCCAGGTCGCCGGCACGGTCGAATTCCGAAATATCAGCGCCATCAAACAGGATCCGGCCGCCGGTCGGATTCTCCAGTTTCAAGAGCGTGCGCGCGACAGTGGTCTTGCCGCAGCCGGACTCGCCGACAAGGCCAAACGTCTCGCCGCGCCGTATGGAAAAACTGACTCCGTCTACAGCTTTGATTTCTCCGATCTGGCGCTCAAGAATCGCACCCTTCCGCACCGGAAAATGCACCTGGAGATTGTCCATCTCCACAAGGGCGTCGGCGACCTCCGACTGGGTCCTGACCATCTGCAGCACCGTCATATCGCCTCCGGGATCGCGGCAAGCTTGTCGGTATGCCAGCACGCTGCATGATGTCCGGGGGCGGCTTCGGCCAGCGGCGGGACATCCGTTCTGCACTTGTCATCGGCAAACCGGCATCGCGGTGCGAACCGGCAACCCGGCAACGGATCGGCAGGATCCGGAGGACTGCCGGGAATTGGTTCCAGCCGGGCCGACTTGGGCCGGTCGAGGCGCGGCACAGAGTCGAGCAGCCCGAGCGTGTAGGGATGTTTTGGCGCCTCGTACACGGCAGCCGCCTGGCCGCGCTCGACCAGACGTCCGCCATACATGACGTTCACGCGGTCTGCGTAACGCGCCACGATGCCGAGATTGTGGGTGATGATGACCAGCGCCACGCCCAGGCGTTCGGAAAGATCCTGCATCAGCGACAGGATCTGTGCCTGGATCGTGACGTCGAGCGCCGTTGTCGGCTCGTCGGCAATGATCAGGTCGGGTTTGCACGACAGCGCGATGGCAATCATGACACGCTGACGCATGCCGCCAGAGAGATGATGCGGATATTGCCGCAGGCGCTGTTCCGGGTCGGATATGCCGACAAAACCGAGCAGTTCGGCAGCGCGGGCTTCGGCTTCCTTGCGGGTCAGCCCGAGATTGAGACGCATGCCTTCCGTCAGCTGGCCGCCGATCGACCGAACCGGGTTGAGCGAGGTCATCGGCTCCTGGAATACCATCGCGATCTTGGAACCACGGACGGAGCGCATGGCCTCCGGTGACAATCCGAGCAGATCGTCACCACGAAACAGGATTTTGCCACCGGTTACGCGGGCCGGCGGTGAAGGAAGCAGGCCCATCGCAGCCAGAGCCGTGACCGACTTGCCGCTGCCGGACTCGCCGACGATTGCCACCGTCTCGCCCTCGTCCACATCCCAGGACACGCCGTCGACCGGCCGGATCACTCCGTCGGCAGTAGCAATCTCGACACTCAGATTCTCTATCGAGAAAAGAGGCACGCAGCCCACTCCCTGTCACCTGCGTCGTTTCGGGGTCGGATGACGACCGAACTTCGTCCCCGCGCCCCTGGCTGAACCTGATCAGCGGTGGAGGCGCCCGTTATCCGGTCGCCCTTCTCCCCGGAGCGCAATGCAAGATTGCGTCTCAGTGCAATCATGTTATCATTATCGATAATGATATTGGTCGCTGGGAGGCAGCTTTGTCAACTGCATTGAAGAAATCGATGATTTCGACACAGACAGCGCCGTCAGTTCTCCGGGGTCGGAAGAGCGATGCGGTCTATCACGCCATCAAGCGCGACATCCTGCTCGGCGAGATCGAGGCGGACCAATCCTTGACCGAGCAAAACATTGGCGCACGGCTGGGCTGCAGCCAGGGAACCGTGCGCGAAGCCCTGATGTCTCTCGAACGCGATGGCCTCGTGCGGCGGCTCGGCTATCGCGGCACCGTCGTCACGACGACATCGCTGGAAGAGGCAGCGCAAATGACCCAGATCCGCGTCTACATTGAATGCGCCGGGGTGTTGGAGTCAGCCGGCAAGCTGAATTCAACGAAGCGCGAGACGCTTCACGGCATCCTGGAAGAGAAGAAGCGCGCCCGCGATCAGGGCGATGCCTATCTGCGCAGCGAACTGGATAGGGAATTTCATCTCGAACTGTTCCGGGCATCGGGCATGCTGGCCATGGAACCGATTCTGCGGCGCTGCGCCCTGCACATGCACCGTTTCACCTTCGCCAAGAGCGGGCGCAGACGCTTCGATCATGTCGAGCGTGTCGGTCAGGAGCATCGCCAGATCCTCCAGGAAGTGGAGAACGGCAATCCGGATGCCGCGGCGACGGCAATCCGCGATCATGTCCTCGGGGTCATTGCCGGATCCTGCCCGGAGCTGTATGAGGCGGTGAACGCAATTCCTTCAGTCGGCCAGAACTGACGCCGCCCTCTCCTGTTCGCGAGCACATTGATGACAGCATTCACAACCCGGCCAGAGATCCTCGGCACATTCGGCGTCGTCACGTCCACCCACTGGATCGGATCCGCCGTCGGCATGTCGTTCCTCGAACGCGGCGGCAATGCATTCGACGCGGCCGTGGCGACAGGCTTCGCGCTGCAGATTGTCGAGCCGCATCTGAACGGACCGGCCGGCGATTTCACCGCGCTGTTCCATCGCGCTGATGGCGCTGGACCTGAGGTTCTGTGTGCCCAGGGACCGATGCCGGCCGCCGCAACGCTGGAGCATTTCCGCGGTCTCGGCCTCGACACCATCCCCGGCAGCGGGCTGCTGCCGGCCGTCATCCCGGGATCGTTCGACGGCTGGATGCTGCTTTTGCGCGACCACGGCACCTTGACCCTGCGAGACGTCCTGGAACCCGCAATCGGCTACGCCGAAAGGGGTTATCCGGTCGTGCCGAAAATGACCGATACCATCGGCAAGGTGGCACGGCTGTTCAACGACGAATGGACCACATCGGGCGCGCTCTGGCTCGAGAACGGCAAACCGCCTGCTCCAGGCAGCGTTCATACCAACAGGACACTTGCCGCCACATACCGGCGCATCATTGAGGAAGCGGAGGCGCGCAGCAGCGATCGCGAAGGCCAGATCGATGCCGCCCGCGATATCTGGCAGCGCGGCTGGGTGGCAGAGACGATCGACCGGTTCGCCCGCACCCAGTCCGTGCTCGATCCGTCGGGCGAAAAACACGGCGGACTGCTCACGGCGGAAGACATGGCCGACTGGCAGGCGACTTACGAGCAGCCAGCAACGCTGGAATACGGAAACCATACGGTCTGCAAGTGCGGGTTCTGGAACCAGGGCCCGGTCATGCTGCAGCAACTGGCCATGCTGGAGGATATGGGGCTTGCGGACATGCCCGCGGACGGCCCGGACTTCGTGCACGCCGTAACCGAAGCTGCCAAGCTCGCCTTTGCCGATCGCGAGGCCTGGTACGGCGACCCGGCTTTCGTCGACGTGCCCGGCGGCACGCTGCTCTCGAAGGACTATGCCGCCACGCGGCGCGCGCTCGTCGAACACTCGGCGTCCATGGATCTGAGGCCCGGATCGCCTGACGGACGCGAACCGGATATCTCCGCCGCCCTTGCGGCCACCGGTGACGCAGGACCGCTCGCGGAATTCATGGGCGTCGGCGAGCCGACGGTCCAGCCCACTGGCGCGACGCAGGGCGACACGGTGCATCTCGATATCATCGACCGGCACGGCAACATGATCTCCGTGACGCCGAGCGGCGGCTGGCTGCAGAGTTCGCCGGCCATCCCGGAACTCGGTTTCTGCCTCGGTAACCGGGGGCAGATGGTCTGGCTCGACGAGACGTCGCCGTCCGTGCTCGTCCCGGGCAAACGCCCGCGCACCACCCTCTCGCCGTCTCTCGCCCTGCGCGACGGCGAACCGTTCATGGTGTTCGGCACGCCGGGCGGAGATCAGCAGGACCAATGGTCGACATTGCTGTTCCTGCATCACGCGGAACACGGGATGAATCTGCAGGAATGCATCGACGCCCCGGCCTTCCACAGCGAGCACTTCCCGTCCTCGTTCTGGCCGCGCGGCCGCAAACCCGGACGCCTCGTGCTCGAAAGCCGTTTCCCCGAAGCGACGGTTGAAGCATTGCGCGCCCGCGGCCACGACGTCTCCGTCGGCGAACCCTGGTCGGAAGGCCGGCTGACTGCGGCATGCCGGGACGGCGGGTTGCTCAAGGCCGCCGCCAATCCGCGCGGCATGCAGGGTTACGCTGCCGGTCGCTGAAATACTCCGTTCCCGGATCAGAAGGCGATTTACCGTTTCTACGATGCGGGACATTTCCCGCTGGACGGCAACGCCCCGGCTTTGCCATAACGACCGCCGAAATACAGGGGATCAGCCGGAACAACCGATATGTCGGCGTGAGGGACGCGGACACCGGTCTTCCGGCCACGGGAGTGACAGTCACCATGACGGCGCGCGTTCAGCACAGCGGCATCCAGATTGCCGCCGAACTCTACAATTTTGTCAACGACGAGGCCTTGCCCGGAACCGGGATCAGCGCTGATGACTTCTGGACCGCGGTCGACGCCATGGTCCGGACATTCGCTCCGCGCAACCGCGAGCTGCTGGCGACCCGGGACGCGATGCAGGCGAAGATCGACGAATGGCACCGCGCAAACCGCAACGGTGCGTTCGATTTCGAAGCCTACAAGGCGTTCCTGGCGGAAATCGGCTATCTGCTGCCGGAGGGCGAGGTGTTTTCCGTAGCCACATCCAATGTTGACGACGAGATCGCGCATATCGCCGGACCCCAGCTCGTCGTTCCGGTCAACAACGCTCGCTACGCACTCAATGCCGCCAACGCCCGCTGGGGCAGCCTGTACGACGCACTCTACGGAACGGACGCCATCGCCGAGGACGGCGGCGCGGAACGCGGCGGCGCCTACAATCCCGTGCGCGGCACGCGCGTCATCGCCAAGGCCAAAGCGCTGCTCGATGAAGCCGCACCGCTGGATCGGGGCAGCCACGCGGACGCGACCGGTTATGCCGTCGTCGACGGCGCACTGACGGTATTCCTCAATGGCGGCCTGACATCGGGTCTCAAGACCCCGGACCGGTTTGCCGGATTCCGCGGCGATCCCACGGAGCCGTCCGCCATACTTCTGGTCAATAACGGGCTGCATCTGGAAATCGTCGTGCATCGCGACAGCGAGATCGGCCGCAACGATCCCGCCGGCGTGTCGGACGTCATCCTGGAATCGGCGGTCACGACCATCATGGACTGCGAGGACTCCGTCGCCGCCGTCGATGCGGAGGACAAGGTTCTCGTCTACCGCAACTGGCTCGGCCTGATGAAGGGTGATCTCACCGCAACGCTTCAGAAGGGCGGCAGCACGATCGAACGCCGGCTCAAGGCGGATCGTGAATACACCGCACCCGACGGATCTGCGATGGCCCTGCATGGCCGCAGCCTGATGCTGGTGCGCAATTGCGGCGAACTGATGCAGACGGATGCGGTTCTGGACGAAGCCGGCAACGTCATCCCCGAAGGTCTGCTCGACGTCATGGTGACCGGCGTGATCGCGAAGCACGACCTTGACCGCAGCGGCAGGTTCAGGAACAGCCGCGCCGGCTCGGTCTATATCGTCAAGCCCAAGATGCACGGGCCCGAGGAAGTCACTTTCGTCAACGAGATGTTCGCCGCCGCGGAGGACGCACTGGGCCTGGAGCGCTTTGCGCTCAAGATGGGCATCATGGACGAGGAACGGCGCACCACCATAAACCTCAAGGAATGCATCCGTGCCGCCGCCGACCGCGTCGTCTTCATCAATACCGGATTCCTCGACCGCACCGGCGACGAGATCCATACCGCCATGGAAGCGGGCCCGATGATCCGCAAGGGCGACATGAAGGCCGCACCGTGGATTGCGGCCTACGAGGACTGGAACGTCGATATCGGCCTCGAATGCGGCCTGCAGGGCCACGCCCAGATCGGCAAGGGCATGTGGGCCATGCCGGACCGCATGGCGGACATGCTGGAGACGAAGATCGGCCACCCGGAAGCCGGCGCCAACACGGCCTGGGTCCCCTCGCCGACAGCGGCGACCCTGCACGCAACGCACTATCACACGGTCAATGTCGCGGAGCGCCAGAACGCCATCAAGGACCGCGGACGGGCAAATCTCGACGACATCCTGTCCGTGCCGGTGGCGCCGCGCCCGAACTGGACGCCCGAGGACATCCAGGCCGAACTCGATAACAACGCGCAAGGCATCCTCGGTTACGTCGTGCGATGGATCGACCAGGGCGTAGGCTGCTCAAAGGTTCCGGACATCAACAACGTCGGCCTGATGGAAGACCGTGCAACGCTCCGGATCTCGAGCCAGCATATCGCCAACTGGCTGCATCACGGCGTCTGCTCTCATGACCAGGTCATGGAAACCATGAAGCGCATGGCCACCGTCGTCGACGGTCAGAACGCCGGCGACCCGCTTTACCGGCCCATGGCGGACGACTTCGACGCCTCGGTGGCGTTCCAGGCTGCCTGCGACCTCGTCTTCAAGGGCCGCGAGCAGCCTAATGGCTACACAGAACCGGTCCTGCACGCCCGCCGGGCAGAGGCGAAGCGGGTGTTCGGGGCCTAAAATTCGCATCTGCGACGTTAACTGCGCTACTATTAGTCAAAGCAGGAGAGTGTCCCCAATATTGAACACGGTTCGAATTTGAATGACAAAGAACTGGGTACAATGAAAGTTGAAATTCTGCATTGAGAAATCCAACATATTTCAAACATCAGCAAGATTAAATCATGCCGCGCTTTTTCTTTGAGCATTGAACGCCGATTTCAAGATATAATGAGCTCGAAAGTTGGCACCGAGGTCATCCAATGGCAAAGATAAGAGTCAAGTTAGAAGAAAATCGGCATATTTTCATACACAATGATTTATCCAACGCTGCATTTCATTTCAAAGAGCGTATCGTCGAGCGCTTGAGAAGCGACGATCAAGAAGGAATTGCGCTCGAGATGATGGCGGGGCTTGTCATGACAGCGTTTGCGCTCGAAGCCAAAATTAATTTTCTCGGATTTAAAATCGTTGAAAATTGGAACGAGCGCGAGCGATACAAGGATAAAGTGCAATTGGTCTGCGACAGTCTGGGTGTCGAACTCAATTGGGACGAACGTCCATTTTCAACCCTCAATGAACTCAAGAAATTTCGCGATACATTGGCACATGGGAAGCCTGACGAACTCCAGAGAGTTAAAGAGATGGTTGTCGACCAGGCGGAACTTGATGCGCGAGGATTACTTACCGCAAAATGGGAGAAATATCTGGAGGAATCATTCGTCGTTCAAGCTTACGACGACATGAATGCTTTGTGGAAAGACCTTCTTGATCAGTCAGGGTTACACATTTTTGAGACAATGACTGGCGGCAGCCATACAGTCAGCTTTATCGAGCATGTGGACGAGTGATCGGCGGCGGAAGAATTCTCCAGGCATGCAATGTGACTTCGCTTTCAAGGGCCGCGAGCAGCCCAATGGCTACACCGAACCGGCCCTCCACGCCCGACGGGCAGAGGCGAAACGGGTGTTCGGGGCCTGAACGCACTTGGCGAACGGTCGCTAAAATCTGCCGTGCCTGCCAGCGCACTCGCGTTCTGTTCATGAATTCCAGATGAACGGAACATGAGCGCAGTCTGAATCGTGGATTATCGGACCGTTATTTCGCTTCCCGAGTCGATTCCCGGTCTCCACTCTCTCAGCCGACGACCATGTCATTGGGGCTCACGAATTCCGTTTGCGGGATTTGGGGCGGGGGATCTGCGGGCATTGAAACGATGAGCGAACCGGAAGCCGATTTGGGCGACGTGCTTTCCGAAACCCAGATCATCGCGCACTCCAGCCTCTTTCGCATGTCCAGGGCCGACGCAGTCGACGAGATGATCACTGCGTTCCTGGAATACCGGATCTATTGCAACAACAACGGTTTCGAGTTTCTCGGCTACCTGTGCGGCATGGCCGCACTTGAGGCGATGAACGCCCGGAAGTCGATGAAGTCCAATTCCTCCGATTTGCCGTAGTGGCGGCGTGCGGACGAGAGGATGCCGTCCAAACGGTCTGCCACTGCGGTTTCCCGGCAGGCCGGGCGGGGGTGCAGGCGGCCCGTGATCCCGCTTTCATTCATCACGGGTCGTCGGCAGCCCCGTGGCGGAACGCACTCAGACTTGGCGTTCCACCCGGCAGTGGAAGCAGTTGTTGGTCGATGAGCGCACATGGGCATAGGCCACGTCCGGGTTCTCGAAAAGCGTGGCGCATGTCGAAGCGATGTCGGCTGTCGGGACCACCTTGCCGGTACCATAGAGTATGCGGTTCCGGTCGGTGTAGCCCCTGACGATGACCGACTCGCGGCCGAGAAGGTAGTCCGGGGTTTCCGGCCGTTCCTCGTGACGTTCACACGCCCTGGCATGGAGGAAGACCGGACCGGTTTCGGCATAAGGCTGGGCCTCGGCAAACGGCCGATAGGCCAGGACAAGCATCTCCTCGCCTTCGGCGATGTATTGCAGGCAGTGACGGCAGGGATTGCCGCTGCCATCGGAGATCGCACGCTCGGGGATCTGACCATTGGCATCGGGCGCGCCGCCCTGCAGGGCACGGGCGGTTTCGGTGGGCATGGCGAGAAATCTGATGGCGGTCATGATCGGCGCTCCTTGGGATCCTGGCAGGGCACCAAAGATGTGGCCTGACCAGGAGAGGAACCACCCGATTCTTGCGGGATCGCCAATGACACAAGGCAAAGCGTCTATCGATGTCATCCCTGGCCGAGGCGAGGGCGGGGATCCATTGGTGCGTGCTTCAGAACGGTAAGGTGGTAATTGGATCCTCGCCGTCGCATTCGCTCCTGGAGGGATGACAGTCGGAAGAGGAAAGGCAGCGGGCGACATATTCGCCCGCCGCTGTTTCAGGCTGATCAGAAGCAGCGCAGGCCGTAGGCCGTCGGACGGCAGCGGTTGCTGCGTGCGCCGTAAGGCGTCTGGACGCCGCCGCACAGCACACCGTAAGCGGTCTGACGGCAGGACCGGTGCCAGACGCCATAAGGCGTGCGGACGGCGTTGCGGCCGTAGGTGACGCTGCCGATCTGGTTGCCGCGCGTGCTGACGCGGGGTGCCGGCCGGGCACCCATGCAGTCGAGGCCGTACGCGGTCTGGCGGCAGCGGTTGCTGCGCGCGCCGTAGGGCGTCCGGACGCCGCCGCAGAGAACGCCATAAGCCGTGCGGCGACACGAGCGGTGGCGGGCACCGTAAGGCGTCCTCACCGCGTTGCGGCCGAAGGTTGTACGGCCCACCTGCATGCGCCGCTTGATCGTGCGGTTGTAATTGGGCGCACGGTTAAAATAGGGCGTGCCGATGCGGTAATTCTTCAGCCGCTGCTGAGCCTCGGCAGGCGTGCTCGAGGCGGAAAACAGCGCAATTGCGCCGGTCAACGCCGCCGCCACCAAGGCGAGTGTTGTGAATTTGTACATGGATCTGAGCCTTTCCAATTTGACGCCGGACAAACGTCCGGCACACCCCTTGGTCGAGGCGGCGCGCGGAAAGGTTCAACGGACAGGCGAAATCGCCTTCAGAATTTGTTAGGCATAACAGCGTGTTAACAGGCCCGGCCGGCTTCAGATCAGTTCGTCGGTGCGATCGTCGGTTTCGCCGTATCGCGCCATGATCGCCGGCCGCGTTCCCTCGTAAACCTTGTCGAGACCATCGGCGATCTTTGCATTTTCGCGCTCGAACAGGCTGTTTCCCGCAAGGTCGCTTTCAACGATGAACGGCCCGAAGTTCTCGACCTCCAGCACCCACATGGCCTGGGCGAGGCCAAGCTCGTCGAGCCAGTGCACATCGCGGACGGTCTTCACGCCGCGGCCCAGAAGCGCGCCCGTGCCATAACCCACGGTCGTCAAATAGACCGCACCCTGAGGCACGAAGTACCGCCGGTAGTCCTCCGGGTTCATGCCGCCCTTGCCGATCACGATCTTGGCGTTGGACAGCTCGAACCAGCGTTCCAGCCATTTGGAGAACCGGAACGACGCGGTCGCGGTCACCGCACCGAGGTCATAGGTTCCGTTCTCGCGTTCCGCCACCGCGGGCGAGCAGTGGAAATTGACATTGCTGATCTCGGGCAGGCCCTCCGGCAGCGCTTCACCGTCCTCGACCGCGCGCTTGTAGACGCCTTCGCGGCCCGTATAGACCACGCCGTCCAGGTAGACGACCGTCCCGATCTCGAGGCCTTCAAGGTCCTCCGGCTTGACCGGGACCGTCAGGCGGACTGTCTTGAGCTTTCCTGTGGCGACCATTCGACCGTCTCTCTGCGCATATAGGGGGTGAACCAGTTCGGATCCGTGCGGTATTCGACCGTGCCGTCGGCATGGATACGCGCGCAGGCGCGGCGCGACGACAGGCAGAAAGCGTGCACGCTCATGGGCATGCCGCCGGTGTGGCAGTAGCCGACCTCGATGTGACAGTCGATCACCATGGACTTGCCGACGAAACCCATCGGACCCATGCCGATATTGTTGCCGAGATCGATGAACTCCTCTTCAAGCGCGGCGATCTTCGGGTCCGGATTGCGGTCGCCCACGGTGCGCAGGCACGCCGCCTGCTTACCGAGCACGACGCAGGTGTCCTTGGAACCGCCGAGCCCGATCCCGATGATGGCGGGCTGGCAGGCGAGTCCGCGCTTGCCGAACGCGACCAGCGTGTCGAGATAGAACCGCTTGATGCCGTCGATCCCGTCGCCCGGGAACAGCATCCGGTAGTCGGTGCCGAACAGACCGCCCTTGTGCACGGTCGTCAGCTCGATCCAGTCTCCGTCCGGCTCGAAGCTCCATTCGATCTCCGGCGCATTGATGCCGACATTGTTGTTGTGGTCGGTCCGCCACAGCGGGTGCACGCGGTTGGGACGCAGCGGCACGCCGTTGGTCGCCTTGGCGGTCGCGCGCCGCAGTGCCGTCTCGACCGCAACCGGCCCGCCGTCTAGCGACGTGCCGTTCGCCATCTTCACGTACCAGCGCGGCACGCCGGTATCCGCACACATGGCGCGGCGGTCCTCCTTGGCGGCCTCGTAATTCTCGAGCATGGCCTGCAGGACAAAGGACGACAGGTCGCCGTCCTCCACGCTGGCCTGTGCCTTCAGGCCTTCGAGATAATCGTCGGGAATCTCGATCGCGGCCTTGTCCATCAGCACTTCGGCTGTACGTTCAATGGTCTCTTTTGAAATCATGGCTGGCCCTCCATTGGGGCGGTCTCTGCGGGCACCGGTTTTTCGCGGATCAGGCTTTCGCCGGGCTTCACGATTGAAAACTCGACCGGCGCCCGGTCCGCAACCAGGCGCTCGCCCTTGCGTTTGACGGTCGTGAAATACGACCCTTCAAGATCCCCGGTCTCGGGGAAATCCTCGCGATAGTGCGCGCCACGGGAATTCTCGCGCGCCTGCGCGGCAATGGCAATCGCTTCGCTCGTCTCGACCAGGCTGCGCAGGTTCAGCCAGTCATGCCAGGTCAGGTTGAAAACCCGGTCGCCGGCACCGATGCCGGTTTCGAGCAGTTCGGATCCGATCATGCGCACATCGGTCAGGCCCTCGACGAGGCCGAAGCCCGAACGCATCACGCCGACATAATCCCACATCGCGTCCATCAGCCGGTCCCGAAGTGCTGCGGTATCCCCGGCGGGCTTGCTGAACGGATGCAATGCGCGACCGATCTCGGCATCGATCTGGTCGCGGTCCGGCTCAACCCATCCCGACTGATTGGCCGCGTGGACCGCCATCACGTCACCGGCAATGCCGCCGTAGACGGTCGAGTTAGCGACCCCGTTGCCGCCGAGCCGGTTGGCGCCGTGGACGCCGCCGGCATCCTCACCGGCCACGTAGAGCCCCTCGATGGCGGTCTTCGTATCGACGTCGCAGATTACGCCGCCCATCAGATAGTGCGCGGTCGGCACCACCTCGACCCGGCCGCCGGCGAGATCGAAGCCGCAGTCGGCACAGCGCCTGACCATACCGGCGAAACGCTTGCTCACGTCATCGGGCCCCAGATGTTTCATCTCGATATAGACGCCGCCGGACGGCGTGGTCTTGCCCCGGCGCATCTCCTCGTAGATTCCGCGGCTGACGATATCGCGGGTGGCGCGCTCGCCGGCCTCGTCATAGTCGAACATGAAGCGCCGGCCCTCGCCGTCGAGCAGGTATCCGCCGGCCCCGCGCAGGCCCTCTTCCAGCACCGTACCGGTCATGCGGGTATCCGGTCCCGCGAGCAGCCCGGTCGGGTGGAACTGCACCATCTCCATGTCGCGCAGGGAAAGCCCCGCCCGCAACGCCATGGCGAGTCCGTCCATCGACTTGTCGCCTGAGGGCGTGTGATAGCGGTACATGGTCGGGCCGCCGCCGGTCGCCATCAGCACCGCCTTGGCCTGCACGAAACGGAAGTCCCCGGTGCGCATGTCGATCATCAGCACGCCCGAAATCGTCTTGCCGGCGCTGTCCGTGATGAGCGCGATCGCGCGATGATCCTCGAGCCGGTCGACGGGGGCGGCCAGCACCTGCTCCATAAGACGGTTGATGATCTCGATGCCCGTGAGGTCGCCCTTGTGCACGGTGCGATCAAACGTCTGCCCGGCGAACGCCTTCTGGTGCAGCGTGCCGTCGGGGTTGCGGTCGAAGAAACACCCGACCTCGTTCTCCAGTTCCCGGATCCGCGTGACAGCCGTCTGACACAGCCGCCAGGCAAGCGTCTGGTGCGGCAGCCATTTGCCGCCCTCGATCGTGTCCATGAAATGGCGTTCGACGGAGTCGCCCTCGGCCACCGCCACGTTGTAACCGCCCTGCACCATGCGCGTGCAGCCGCATTTGCCGGTGAGCCCCTTGACCGCCAGCGTGACCCTCAAGTCGGGATTGGCCTTGATGGTGTGGAGCGCCGCGAACAGACCGGCGCCGCCGGTGCCGAGGATCAGGACATCGGTCTTGACGCGCTTGAGTCTCACGGCAGGGGTCATCATCGCTCAGCCCGCATTCAGGAGAAACAGACAGGCGACGAGCACGGAGACGCCGGCCGCATAGGCCGCGAGGGCCTTCTGGCCGTCGCGCCAAGGCAGCATTTCAAGCGCCAGGATGCGCAGGCCGCCCAGGAAATGAACCGCGAGCAGGAAGACGAGAACTGTCTCCGCCGCCTTGACCACCGGCGAAGCGGTCCAGCTCAGGAAAGCGTCGAGGCTTTCCGCGCCGTTCAACGACAGGGCCAGCACGCAGAAGTGAACCGGCAGGAAAAGGCCGAGCAGCAGCCCGGATACGCGGTGCACGATGGCGAAGCCCCACAGAGCCTGCCGCCGGTGCGGCTTGATGCTCGCCATGGTCATGACAGCACCACCCCGGCAACCGCCAGTCCGCCAAGCAGGAGCAGCAGAATGGCAACCAAGACAGCGGCCACATTGAGAAGTGCGGTCGATATGCCGGTCCATTCGGCGGCAATCGTGCGCAGACCGATGGTCGCATGGATCGAGACGGCGATGACAAAGAGGCCGTAGAACGCGCCCCAGAAGATGCTGCCGCGCGTGCGCCCAAGGATCTCTTCCGCCGTGAGCCCGTTCCGGACGGCGATGATCATGACAATCAGATGGCCGATCACCAGCGGCGCCATGATGAGCGCCGTCACCCGCTGGGCGATATAGGGCCACACGGACATGACCTCAGAGCTTCCCCTTCAAGGCGGCCCGCATGCTCATGGCCTTGAGACCGGCAATCGACAGCGTCGGATTGAGCTGGTTCGGGCAATAGGTGGCACAGCTCTGGTGGCTGTGGCAGTTGTGGCATCCCGCACTTCCCGAGACCGCCCGCAGCCGCTCTTCGTGCCCGCCGTCGCGTTCATCGTTCATCAGCGTCCAGGCGCGGTTGAGCGCCGCCGGTCCGAGATAATCCTCGTTCCAGCCGACCACGTCGCAAGCCGCATAACACACCGCGCAGTTGATACATTCGATTCCGGCGTCGGCCGTGACCCGCTCCACGGACTCCGGATCGACCGGCTCGACGTCATCCTCGCGCGTTGCCGTCGGTACGAACCGGCCATCCGCATCGATCCACTTGTCGAAGAACTCGGTCATGTCGCAGACCAGATCCTTGACGATCGGGAAATTGCGCAGGGGCGCGATTTCGATCGTTCCGTCCGCATTTCCGCCGGCGGCCTTGTCGACATGGGTCCGGCAGGTCCAGCGCGGGATGCCGTTGACCATCATGGCGCAGGATCCGCACATGCCGACACGGCACGCGAAACGGTAGGTCAGCGTCGGATCGATATGACGCTGCACCCAGGTCACGACATCGAGGATGGTCTGGCTTTCACGCACCGGAACGCCATAGCGTTCGAATGCCCCGTCGGCACCGCCGCGCCAGATCGAGACCACGCGCTCATGTTCCGGCGCGGCCATGTCCTGTGTCGTGTCGTCAGTGTCCGTCATGACATCCACCGCCACCCTGCCCGTCAGATCCGGCCGTCATAGGCCTGGCTGCCGATCACCGCGGCAATGACTGTGAACGTGTCCCGCTCCAGCGCCTGCTTGATCGCCACCGACAGGCTCTCGCGGTACCGGCACCAGACCCCTTCGCCGCCGAGCGCCTTGGCCACAGCCGGAAAGTCCGTCGCGCCAAATTCGACCGCAAGGTTCTCCATCTGGTTGCCGCGCTGTTTCAGCTCGATCAGGCCGAGCTGCTCGTCGACGAAGACGACGATCGGAATGCCCAGCTTCAAGTCGCGCGCGGTGGCCAGTTCACCGAGAAACATCTCGAGCCCGGCATCGCCGATAAACGCCACGACGGGCCGGTCGGGCTCGGCAATCTTGCGGCCCATGGCCAGCGGCACCGCGCAGCCCATGGTGCAGAGCGCGGTCGACTGCAGCACGCCGCGCGGTACATAACTCTCCCAGATCTGGCTGAGCACGATCCTGTGCGCGCCGCTGTCCACGGTGATGACGGCATCGCGCGGCAGAACCTCGCGGCAGACATCGATAACGGCAGCCGGGCCCCACTCCTCATCCGTCCGGCCGAGTTCACGCAGGGTGTCGCGCGCCTCGTCGATTTCACCGTCGGTCCAGGTCCGCTTCTCTTCGGCGTCCCGCCCGATCACCTCGAGCGTCGCGCCGACATCGCCGACGATGTTGATCGCCCCCTGGTGCATGTAATGCGTGTTGGATTCCGCGGAAATGTCGACTACGCGCGCGCCGGCCGGCCATGGATCGCGCCAGCCGATGCGCATTTCGATCGGGTCGTAACCGGCGAGCAGGATCAGGTCCGACTTCTCCAGCAGCGGCATAAGAACGGCGTCCGCGTTCGGCGACAGCCCGGCCCCGCCGAGTGCGAGATCGTCGTCCTCAGGCAGGATTCCCTTGGCCTTGTAGGTCGTGATAAGCGGAACCGAATGCGTCCTGCAGAACGCCTCCACCTGGGCTTCCGACCGCTGGGTCAGCACATCGACCCCGGCGATCATGATCGGACGCTCGGCTTCGGCGAGCCAGGCCCGTGCCGCCTTGAGATCCGCGCCTTCCGCCGGAACCGTCGCTACCTGCATGGCGCGCCGCGGCGTGTGCCAATCGCCGTGCTCCATCTTCTGGACATCGATCGGAACATCGAGCACGACCGGACCGGGCCGTCCTTCGCAAGCGATCGCCAGCGCCTTGTCGATAATGACGCCCGCCGTTCCCGGCTCGACGCGGAAGGCGGCCTTGGCGACCGTTTCGCACATCTTGACGTGGTCGAACACCTGATGGGTATAGGTGTGCTGCTCGAGCGCCGGCACGCAGCCGGTCAGCACGATCATGGGCACCCGGTCCTGCCAGGCGTTGGCGATCACGTTCACCGCATTGGCGATACCGGGACCGATCGTGGCGAACAGGATCGCGGGTGCTCCGTTGGCGTGATAGACCCCCTCGCCCATGAAGCCGGCGCAATTTTCGTGTTTGGAGAGCACCACCTTGATGCCCGCCTTGTGCAGGGCATCCATGAGCGCCAGCACCTCACCGCCGGGAATTCCGAAAGCGTGGGTGCAGCCGGCGTCCCTGAGTCGCGCTGCTATAACCTCCGACGCCGTGGTCATTGCGCGGCTTCCCGTTCGGCCAGTTTGGAATAACCGTCGCGCGTCTGCGGCACCTTGCGGTCGAGCACCTGACCGGCAATCAGGTTGCGCAGCATCTGCGCCGTGCCGCCGCCGATCGTGAACATGCGCGCGTCCCGCGCCATGCGCTCGAGCGGCAGGTTGCGCGAATAGCCCATGGCGCCGTGCAGTTGCAGGGCATCGTTGGCCACCTTGATCGCGGTCTCGGACGCAAGCAGCTTGGCCTGTGCTGCCTTGAGCGGATCGGGAAACCCGGTATTGCCGGACTGCGCGCTGGCCGCGGCACTCCAGATCATCAGGCGCGCCGAATCGAGACCGGTGCGCATGTCCGCCAGCATCCACTGCAGCCCCTGAAACTCGCACAACGGCCGCCCGAACTGCTCCCGTTCCTTGGTGTAGTCGAGCGCGACCTCGTATGCACCCTGGGCGATACCCATGGCCACCGTGCCGGCGCCGACGCGCTGGCCGTTATAGGCGTTCATGAGCCCGGCGAACCCGCGCTTGATGCCTTCGGTCGGCACAATGATACGATCGGCGTCGAGGGCGAGATCCTCGAAATGCACCTTGGTCTCCGGAATGCCGCGCAGGCCCATGGCCGGCTCCCGCTCGCCGATGACGAGCCCCTCGTCCTGATCGCGATAGGCGATGAACCCGGCAATGCCCTGGAACTCGCCGTCCTCGACCAGGCGCGCGAAGATCAGATGCAGGCGGGAAACGCCGCCGCCGGTGATCCAGTGCTTGGTGCCGTTGAGCACATACTTGTCGCCCTGTCTGACCGCTGTCGTGGTCATCTCCGTGGCCGCACTGCCCGCACCGGGCTCGGTGATGCAGATGGCGGGCTTGTCGCCGCCGAGCACCATCGATGCCGCGGCCTGGCGCTGGCTCTCGTCGCCGTAACGCAGGATCGCGCCGATCGCACCCATATTGCCCTCAACGACGATGCGCGCGGTCACGCCGCACACCTTCGCCATCTCCTCGATCACAAGCACGGTATCGAAATAGCTGAGCCCCTGACCGTCATAGGTTTCAGGAACGGTCATTCCCATGAATCCGGCTTCGGTCAGTTTCTCGACTGTGTCCCAGGGGTACTCCTCGGTCCTGTCGACCTCTGCCGCCCGCACCGCCACATGGCCACGGGCAAGCTCCCGGGCGCGCATCTGCAGCGCTTCCTGGGCATCCGTTAGTTCAAACATTCTGCAATTCCCGGAAATTGGGCACCAAAACAATGCTGGGCACAGGGTCGCACTGCCTGCGCAATTTGAGCAAGATCAATTTCCGAAAGATTTGATTGAGAAATCCTCAAACAAACCAAACACGTCGCGTTTTGCTGAGATTCCGCCCTACTCGCCGGAGTAGATACGGCCCGCCGTATCGCTGAGCGCACTGTGCAGCAGCGCGGTGATGGCGCCGCGTCTGTTATCGACCCGTTCAATCAGGCCGAGCACGCGGTGCACCGGCGGATCACCGAACGGAACCGAGCGGATCGAGTCGGGGAACGGGTTGCCTGCCGGGCGTTCGGGGACAACCGATATCCCGACGCCGCTCGCGACCAGATGCGATATGCCGTCCAGCGTATCGACCTCCATGGCCACATTCAGTCTTATTCCGCGCCGCTTGATTTCCTGTTCGATAAGCTGACCGGCCCAGGCATGTTTCTTGAAACGGATATAGGGCGCGGCGGCGAACAGCTCGGTGTCCGTTTTGCCGTCCATGCCGGTCGACGCAATAACGGTCAGCTGTTCGCGGGCGAAGTCGTACCAACGCAACCCCGGCGGCAGCGTGACGGTCTCACTGACGATGGCGCAGTCAAGTTCGCGTTTCAGCACCATCTCCTCCAGCCGGTCGGACAGGGCGGTGGTGAGCTGGACTTTGAGCTGCGGCTCGGCCTCCCGCAGCAGCATGAGTCCCGGCGGCAGCGTGCCGAAGACGGAACTCGGCACGGCGCCGAGCCTCAGTGTCGTGATCGTCGGCGCCTGCTCGAATTCCGAAATCAGACCTTCCCAGGCATCGACCACCTCCCGGGCCTTTTCCACGAAGGCATGGCCTTCCGAGTTAAGCATCGGCGGTCGGCAGGCCCTGTCGAACAGGGCCGCGCCAAGTCGGTCTTCAAGGGATTTGATCCGCAGACTGACCGCGGATTGTGACAGTCCTATTGCGTCGCTTGCCTCGGCAAACGAACCATGGTCGGCTATCGCCACAAGCGTTTGTAACGTTTTAATATCCAAGACACGTTCCTTGGACGGAACACGCGAGGCCCGCAAGGTGTTCCGGTCCGGCTCCTAGCTCCCGGTGATTCGACCCTACCAAAATACAGTTGATTTGTCCTATGACCCTGTAACGTATGCTTTCCAAAGGGTTTCGAAATGCTATTGCCGTTCACGCGCCTGATTTCCGGCATTCTGATGCTATTGCCGGCAACCGTATTGTTCGGGCCGGAAACCGTTGCCTCCGAGTGGCGCGTGGAGCGCGTCGCCGGTGCAAAGGTGTCCGCGATCAATCAAAGCGGAGACACTGTGCATGTCCTGACGCAGAAAGGCTGGCACAGGGCAAAATCATGCACTGCATCCATCTGTCTCGAACCCTCCGGAAAGCCTCAGCACCGCAAGGCGCCGAAAAGCGGTCTGCCCGACGGCCGGATCGCTTCCGGCGGCGGCCGGGGGCTTGTCCGCGCCTGGTTCGCCGAACCAACGCGACGGTATGGCCACGGCGTGCTGGGCGATGCGGTTGAAGCCGGAGCGCTGATTGCCGAAAGCAAATCTGGAAGCCGCCACGTCTTCCGGCTTCCGCAAAGTGCCGTATTCGAGGACATTACGCCGAGGCTCGCCGATCTCGACAATGACGGTCGGTCAGAGATCGTCGCGATTCGAGCCTTTCTGGACGCCGGCGGCGCACTCGGCGTCTACGGCCTCAAAGGCGGCAAGCTCGGCGAAATCGCAAGAACCGCTCCGGTCGGTCGGCCCAACCGGTGGCTCAATGTAGCCGGCATCGCCGATTTCGACGGCGACGGCATTCGCGACATCGCAATCGTCGTAACGCCGCACATTGGCGGTACGCTCGAGTTCTGGTCGCTCCGCAAGGACCGCCTCGTGAAACTGGCATCGCAGCACGGATTTTCCAATCACGCCATCGGGTCGCGAAATCTGGACCTCTCAGCCGCTGCTGACGTGGACGGCGACGATGTTGCGGATCTCGCCCTGCCGGACGCCTCCCGCCGCGCACTCCGGATCGTGAAGGTGAGTGACGGCAAGGTTGTGTCTCTCGCATCGGTCCGAATGCCCTCAACGATCGTTGAGAACATCGCGTATCTTGCCGGACCAAGGGGTCCCGTTTTCCTGCTCGGCCTGGGCGACGGATCGCTGGTCACGGTAAGCAGGAAACCGTAGTGGCCCGGAGTATCCGTCTGGCAAGCCCGGCCGCATTGTCCTATATCACCGAATTCAGTCCATAGCGTTTCACCATAAGGAGGCTGTCGAAATGAACGAATGGCTCGTCTATCTCTCCGGCGAAATTCACACCGACTGGCGCGAGCAGATTCAGGAAGGCGTGGCGGCAGCGGGTCTGCCGGTTGAATTCTCCGCACCGGTCACCGATCACGACTCAAGCGACGATTGCGGCGTGGCAATCCTCGGATCCGAAGACGCATCGTTCTGGAAGGATCACAAGGGCGCCAAGCTAAACGCCATCAGGACGCGAACACTGATCGAGCGCGCTGATGTCGTCATCGTGCGATTCGGCGACAAGTACAAACAGTGGAACGCAGCTTTCGACGCCGGCTACGCGGCCGCTCTGAACAAGCCGCTGGTTGTCATGCACGACCCGTCGCTGACCCATCCCCTGAAGGAAGTCGATGCCGCAGCTCTGGCCGTGGCGGAAACGCCGGAACAGATTGTGGAAATTCTGCGCTATGTGATCCGGGGAGAACTGACCGCCGCCTGAAGTCCCGCTCAGGACGCCCGGGACCGATCGACGGGATTGAGACGGATCCGCGCAGGCGCATCCTTCGGCTCCGCCGGCTCGGTCGGCTCGGTGGGCGTCAGCTTGATGCGCGGAGCGGGGGCTGGTTCCGGGATTTTCGGAGATGCCGGCGCCGGCCCGGATGGTGCCGGCTGCGGCTGAGCCGTTTCCGCTGGGCCTTCATCATCGGAATCGCAGTGGTTGCTGAGCGCCTCGATCAGGGCGCTCATGCGCACGGGTTTGGCCAGATAGTCGTCCATTCCGGCAGAAAGACAGCGATCGCGATCGTTTTCCATGGCGTGGGCGGTCAGGCCGATGATCGGAGTCCGCTGCATCGAGCATTCCGCCTCGACAGCACGAATGGCTTCGGTCGCCTCATAGCCGTCCATCTCGGGCATCGACACGTCCATCAGAATGACGTCGGCGCCACGGTTGCGGAAGATCTCAACCGCCTCGCGTCCGTTGGATGCCATGACGACCTTGTACGGCGTATCGAGCAGCATCTGCTCGACGACACACTGATTGACCGCATTATCCTCCGCCAGCAGGACGCGGAAACTCCGGTCCCCGCGTTTGGTATTTTCCTCGTAATGCTCGCGCACCGTATGACGGGTCACGGGTCCGGGCGTGGTCTGCCCGCTGCGCGCAAGGATCATGGAAATGGTGTCGAGCAGCAGCGATGACCGGGCGGGCTTGACGAGATAACCGTCGATGCCGATCTCCCGGAATCGCTTGGCATCGCCTTTCTGGCCGACGGACGTGAGCATGATCAGCGGCGTCTGGCCGATGCGGGCATCGCTTCGGATTTCACGCGCCAGTTGCTCGCCGTCCATATGGGGCATGTGGAAATCGAGGATCGCCATGCAGAACGGGCTTTCCGATGCATAGGCCTGCTGAAGTTCCTTGATTGCCGCCGGCCCGCTGGCCACGGCATGTGGGATAAGGCCCCAGCTCGCGATCTGCTCGCACAGAATATCCCGGTTGACATCGATATCGTCAACGATGAGCACCCTGAGATCCTTGAGATCGGGCACGGCGAGATTGACCGTCGGGCGGCTCTCGTCGACTTCAAGATCGAGCGAGAACCAGAAGGTCGATCCCTTGCCGTATTCGGAAACGACGCCGATCGTTCCGTCCATAAGATCGAGCAGCCGCTTGGTGATGGCGAGTCCCAACCCGGTTCCGCCGTAGCGCCGCGTCGAAGAATTGTCGACTTGCTCGAACTTCTCGAACACCTGGGCGAGCTTCTCTTCGGGAATGCCGACGCCTGTATCGGTGACGCTCACCTTGAGCTTGGCCACATCGCCTTCGACCTCCCCGTCGACGTCGATGAGCACGTAGCCCTCGTGCGTGAACTTGACGGAGTTGCCGGCAAGATTCGTGACGATCTGACGGATTCGGCCGACATCACCGACGACGCGTTCCGGCAGATCGGGATTGAACCGGACGACCAGCTCGAGCGATTTCTCGTCCGCCCCGGTCGACAGCAGCGTCGCCACATCCTCAATGGCGGACTTCAGGTTGAAGGGTGCGGGATCGAGTTCAAGCTTGCCGGCCTCGATCTTCGAGAAGTCCAGAATGTCGTTGATAATCGTGATCAGGGCCGATCCGGAGTCCGCGATCGTCGTCACGCACTGGCGCTGGCGATCATCGAGACTGGTCTGCGACAGGATCTCCGTCATGCCCAGCACGCCGTTCATGGGCGTGCGGATCTCGTGGCTCATATTGGCCAGGAATTCGGACTTTGCCCTCAGCGCCGCTTCGGCCCGCTCGCGCTGCAGCGTCAGTTCCTCTTCGCGCTGAATATATTCGGTCATGTTGGTGTACGTGCTGACCACGCCGCCGGATGGCAGCGGGACCTTGTCGACGGCAACCGTCCGCCCGTTACCCAGCTTGCGTTCGATCGTCTCGCGCCTGAACAGTTTCGCCTCTTCAAGGCGCGCTTCGATCTGTTCCAGCGGGTTGCCTTCGCCGTAATGACCAAGGTCGGCATACAGTTCGCAGAACTTCCGTAAGTGATCTCCCGGCTTCACCTTGTCTTCGGGAATTCCGACCAGGTCGAGATATTGATGATTGAACGCGACGACCTGAAGATCGGAATCCAGCAGGGAGACGCCCTGGTTCATGTTCTCGAGGATTGATTCGAGAATTTCATTCTGCTGCTCGACCTGGCGGGCATTGTGCCGCTCTTCGGTCACATCGGAATAGAGTGTGACGAAGCCGCCCTGTTCGACGGGCGATCCTTCCATGCGGATGACCGTGCCGTCGCTGCGTTCCCGCTCGAAAACATGCGGCTCGAACTTACCGATCAGCTCGACGCGTTCGCGGATCAGCTCTTCGACGTCGCCTTCGCCGTATTCTCCGCGCTCGGCGTTTATTCTCACATGCTTCTCAAACGGATCCCCGATCTGAAGCGCTCCGTCCTCGACACCCAAGATGTTGAGGAACTGCTTGTTGAATGCCCTGAGCGTCATGGTCTCGTCATACCAGGTGAGACCATGCTTCATGTTGGCAAGGATCAGCTCCAGCGCTTCGGACTGGTCACGCATCTGCTGATCGCGGCGGCGTTCTTCGGTGACGTCCATGTAGACCGTCACGAAGCCGCCTTCCGGTACCGGATATCCCTCAATTCTGAGTATCGTACCGTCGTCGCGGGCGCGGTCGAATGCGTGAGGCTGCGGATTCCTGGCGAGTTCGACACGCTCGGCGATCTGCTGTTCGATATCGCCGTCGCCATATTCGCCGCGTTCCGCATTGAAGCGCATGATGTCCTCGAAGCGGACACCGATCCGGATCACGTCCTCCGGAAAATCGAGCAGACGCATGAATTCCTTGTTGTACGCCCGCAGAATGAGATTCTCGTCGATCCACGACATGCCGTGTTTGGTGTTGTCGAGAATGACGGACATGGCGCGGGCGTGATCGTCGATCTGGCGCTCATGCTCTTTGAGTTCGGTAACATCCGTGTAAGTGGCAACAGACCCGCCGTTCGGCAGCGGATTGCTAACGACCCGGTAGACCCTTCCGGTCGACATGGTCGTCCGTTCCATAACCGAGCTGGTGCCCGGTCGGAAATTATGAACCACTTCGTCGACGATTTCCGGCCTGTAGGGACCGTAGTCGCCGCGCTTGGCGCCGAACTCGATCAATTCCCGCCGTGGCGATCCCGGCTGAAGCAGATCGTGAGGAATGTCGAGTTGTTCGCGGGCCCGGTCGTTGACCAGAATCAGGCAATCGTCCGGCCCGTAGGCAATCATGCCCTGATCCATCACGGAGATGATATCGGTCAGAACGCCATCGGACTCAGTGAGGCCTGCGCGGGGAGCGATTGCCCGCGGCACGGAGATCTGCGGCCCGTCGGTTTCAGCTGCTCCGCTGCGCAGCGCCGTCATCGCTGCCATGGAAAGCGTCATCAGGGTCGACTCGACCATCTGCTTTGCATCCGGCGAAAAGTCTTTTCCGGATTCTCCCGCGGTGATGGCATCCGCAAAGGCAGTATCGAGCCGGTCGAGCAACGACCGGACCGCAACTTCGCGCAGATTGTCGAGAAGGGCCGCGCTGCTGGAAAGACGGTCGTACGGGGTCTTGAGCACCGCGCAGACCCAGTCGAAGAATTTCCGGATATCGGTCCCGAGCGGCTCCCGGCCGGGATCGATTTGCGCCTTCATATCGGGCACGTATTGAGTGATATCGAATGAGGCGATCGAGCCGGTCAGTCTGACAAGCGTCTCCTGCTTGCCCTCTTCGGACGCGGACATATGGTCATGCGTCAGGCGCGTGACCTGTGTGCACTGTTCCGCAAGCGGATTTTCAGGACTTCCGACCAAAATCTGCACCCCTGCACCGTCGAAAAGCAAAATGCCCTGGCGGCGCGCCAGCCCTATGGTTACCGAATCGTTGCGAGAGTGTCCCAGTTTAAGATTAATCGGCACTTAACGGCGTATGCGGAGGGATTCTGGAGATACCGGGAATGGGATGCCGGCACCAAAAGACCGCCGGCGGAACATCCGCCGGCGGCCCGGAACTCGGAAAACCTGGTGAAAATTCGGTCGATTAGCGCGCGCGCAGATCAAGCGAAGCGATACCGGCGGCAATATTGAGGCCGGACTGCGCCTGCAGGCTCAGCGGCTGCAGCGTAAAGGACTTGTCGAACCCGCCGATCAGTGCATTGGCACCAATGCCGGCACCGACGGTCGCTTCAGCCGAAACGCCGCCATATCCGCCGGAAAGCGCACCCGAGCGGACCTTCTTCGACGGGGCGAAGACTGCCCAGGAAATGTAGCTTCTGTCGGTGCTGCCGATGTCGATGCCGAATTTGCGGATCGTGCCGGAATAGGTTTCGCGGCGTCCGCCGGCATGCTTGAACGTGCAGATCAGGTTCTTGGTCGACCCGATGATGAAGCCCGTGCCACCTGAAACGGTACAGTTAAGCACCCCGACCTGCACACTGCCGGCCTGACTGGGACTCGTGCCGGCAATTGACATCAAACCGGCGACAGCAGCGGCCATGGCAAGTTGCGGGAGAATTTTTTTCGTCATGGGTCTTCACTCCATTATTTCCTTGGCATCGGAGGTGGCCATTCCTGACATATGGTGTGGCGTTTCCGATTCCAAACACACCCTTGGAACTAAAATGGACGTTCAGTTAAGTCGTTTACGGCAATTTTCGCAATGTCGGCGTGATTTGGCCGGTTTTCTCGGGTCCTGAATTCAGGGATCGCAACATTGTCATCCCCCGTGACGGCAGATTGCCGGTAGCCTTCCGCAAGGGAAGGTTTCAGTACATGCCAGTACAGTTAGCCTGGACGATCGCCGCATTGCTTGCCGCAGGTCTCATATCGACGCCCGCGGCTTCAGAATCAGCAGAAAACTGGGACCTGGTTTCGATTCCGGGCGCAACGTTCACGATCGGCGACGCAAGCGGCGACGCCAACGAGAAGCCCCGCGACGTCACGGTCAAAGCCTTCCGCATCATGCGCCACGAGGTGTCAAACCGGCAGTTTGCGCGCTTTGTGGAGAAAAGCGGCCACGTCACCGATGCCGAAAACGGCCGGCGCGCTTTTGTCTGGACCGACAAGTGGCGCCGCATACCCAAAGTTTTCTGGCGTTCACCACACGAACCGGGTGCAGACATCGACGGTCTCGACGACCACCCGGTGATCCAGGTCTCACAAAACGACGCGCGCGCGTTCTGCGCCCATTACGGCATGCGACTGCCCGATGAAAACGAATGGGAACTCGCGGCCCGCGGCACGGACGGTCGGAAGTTTCCCTGGGGCAATGCAGCACCGGAGGCCCCTGACGGCAAGAGGCTGGCGAATTTCGGAACCGTCAAATGCTGTGCGGCCGATGCCCGCGATGGCTACCGGCTGACGTCACCGGTGCAGAGTTTTCCGCAAGGGGCTTCTCCGTACGGCGTGCTCAACATGGCGGGCAATGTCTGGGAATGGACGACGACACCGTTTCCGGGTCGGCCGGACTGGCGGGTGATCAGGGGCGGCGGCTGGGGCAACAATCCCTACTGCCTGCGCACCAGCTACCGCCACGGCAATCCGCCGGACATCAGTCTCAACATGGTCGGATTCCGCTGTGCTGCGGATGCGCAATAGGCCGGACTACGCTTTGGCCGCGATCACCTCGACCTCGACCAGGAATTCCTCCCGCGCGAACCCGGACACGATCATGAGCGTGGAGGCCGGCGGAGGCGAAGAAATGTACCGGTCCCGCACCGCCATATAGGCCGGCAGATGCTCACGGCCGGTGACATAAGCGTTGATCCGGATGATATCGGCCATGGTCATGCCCGCGGATGCGAGGATCGCCTTGATGTTCTCGAAGCAGAGTTCGGTCTGCCCGGCGGCGTCTTCGGGGATGCGATCGTCGACCGCGATCCCGAGCTGACCTGAGCAGAACAGGGTCCGTGCGCCGGCCGGGACCTCGACACCGTGGCTGTACTGTGCGAAGGGTGCCCTGATCGTGTCCGGTGTATGATGTTCCGCCATGACTGATTGCTCCTCTCTGCCGTTCACCAGGAGACGCTAATGACGGCCTTCCGCTTCTGGCAAGACCTTACCACCACGGATTTCGAGTCTCTCGATCCTGAAACGACGGTCGCCGTTCAGCCGGTCGGTGCGATCGAGCAGCATGGTCCGCATCTCCCCGTCGCCACCGACGCCTGCATCGCCGGCGAAATGGCGCGACGCGGTCTGGAGAAACTCGACGGCAGTTTCTCCGCCTTGCTGCTGCCGCTCTCTTCCGTCGGCAAGTCGAACGAGCACCTGGCCTATCCCGGCACCCTCACGCACTCGGCAGAAACGCTGACCCGGAACTGGACCGAAATCGGCGACAGCGTGCATCGTGCCGGCGTCCGCAAAATCGTCTTCATCAACGCCCATGGCGGCCAGCCGCAGATCATGGACATCGTGACCCGCGACCTCCGCGTTCGTCACGAGATGCTCGCCGTCACCTGCAACTGGTGGCACATGGGCCTGCCCGAAGGCCTGATTTCGGACCATGAGGTCAGGCACGGCATTCACGGCGGCACGGTCGAGACGTCCATCATGCGCCACCTGCGCCCGGATCTCGTGCGCATGGACAAGGCGGAAGACTTCGTGCCGGCCATGGTCGAGATCGATGGCGAATACGAACGGCTGCAGTATCTCGGCGGCGTCGGGATTGCCTGGCAGGCCCAGGATATTCATCCGGCAGGCGTCGCCGGAAATGCGGCTGCCGCGACGCCGGAGATCGGCCACGCGATTGTCGAGCACGTCACGGACGCGTTCGCCACGCTCGTCGCCGAAACGTCGCGTTTCCCGCTGTCGCGCATCCGCCGACGGTAAATTTCCGGCCCGGCAATTGACAACGTCTTTCTTGAGCGGCGACAATCCTTTCAGCGGGTGACAAGAACACGTCGAATAACCGCAACGGGTGGACGATCCAGGCAGCGTTCGAGCAAGAACGGCAACGTTGGACGCGTTGTCGTGCCGGCTGCGCAGTTCCGCGGACCATGTCTGCGGAACCAGGACTGCAAAGTGCTTGGGACAAAACAGGGAGACGGGATCATGAAACACCTTCGCAAGACTGCATTGCTTGGGGCCGCCATTTTCGGCGCGATGGCGTTCGGCGCGCAGGCCATGGAAAAAGTGACATTCGGCACCAACTGGCTGGCGCAGGCTGAACACGGCGGTTTCTATGAGTCCGTTGCGGACGGCACCTACAAGGCGTGCGGCCTCGACGTTGCAATCAAGACCGGCGGGCCGCAGGTCAACAACCGCGCATTGCTGATCGCCGGCAAGATCGACTTCCACATGGGCGGCAGCATGCTCGAAGCCTTCAACGCCATCGAGCAGAAGATCCCGATCAAGATCGTGGCCGCGTCTTTCCAGAAGGAACCGCAGGTCATCATGACCCATCCGGGCCAGGGACTCGACACGTTCGAAAGCCTCAAGGACATCAACCTGCTGGTCGGTGATCAGGCCTACCAGAGCTGGTACCAGTGGCTGATCTCGGAATACGGCTTCAAGGCCGAGCAGCGCCGACCCTACACCTACAACCCGGCTCCATTCCTCGCCAACAAGCGGCTCGGACAGCAGGGCTATATCACCTCGGAGCCTTTTGCGATCGAAACACAGGGTGGCTTCAAGCCTAACCTGTTCCTGATCGCCGACGAAGGGTTCGACACCTATTCGACGACGATCGAGACTCGCAACGAACTGATCGAAAAGAAGCCCGACGTCGTCAAATGTTTCGTCGAGGGCTCGATCATCGGCTGGGTCAACTACCTCTACGGTGACAACAAGGCGGCCAATGCCCTGATCCAGAAGGACAACCCGGACATGTCCGACGCCCAGATCGCGTTCTCCATCGACAAGCTGAAGCAATACGGCATCGTCGACTCGGGCGACACGATGAAGCTCGGCATCGGCGCCATGACCGACGAACGCCACAAGAGCTTCTACGACAAGATGGTCAAGGCGGGTGTGGTCAAGCCGGGCCTCGATCTCCAGGCCACCTACACGCTCCAGTTCGTCAACAAGGGGCTGGGCCTGGATCTCAAGAAGAAGCTCGGAGCCAACTGAGCGGGGCCGCTGATGCACCCCATTGCGGAAGGTCTGTGCGTGAGGAGGCAGCATGCGGACGCTTGCCGGCGAGGTTGAACAGCCGCGAGAGGTTGCATCATCGCAACCTCTCCTGACGCTCGAACACGTCGGCAAGTCCTTCTCCAACGGAACGGTGGCGCTTCAGGATCTCTCCCTTACTGTCAACAAGGGCGATTTCCTGAGCCTGCTGGGCCCGTCGGGGTGCGGCAAGTCGACCGCCCTGCGGCTGATCTCCGAGCTCACCCATCCGACCACGGGACGCATAAACTGGCCGGAGGGTCACACCGCCGGAGCCGGCGACACGGACATCGGCTTCGTGTTCCAGGAGCCGACGCTGATGCCCTGGGCAACCGTGTTCGACAACGTTTACCTGCCGCTAAAGCTGAAGGGCGCAGGCCGGAAGGCGGTCAGGGATGAGGTCATGGATGCGCTCTCGCGCGTCCATCTCGACGGCTTCGAGAAGTCCTATCCGCGGGAGCTCTCCGGCGGCATGAAAATGCGGGTCTCGATCGCCCGCGCGCTCGTCACCAAACCCAGCCTGCTGCTGATGGATGAGCCGTTCGCCGCCCTCGACGAGATCACCCGGTTCAGGCTCAATGACGACCTGCTGGAGCTCTGGCAGACACAAGGCTGGACCGTTATCTTCGTGACTCACAGCGTGTTCGAGTCCGTCTTCCTGTCCAACCGGATCGTTGTCATGGCGGCCCGGCCTGGGCGGGTCTACAGGGAACTCGGCGTCGATGCAGCCTACCCGCGCGGCGATGCGTTCCGGACATCCCGGAATATGCCCAGCACTGCCGCGAAGCGTCGGACGCCCTGCACGAAGCGATGGATCTGGAGCCATGACTGCAGTTGAATCCCACCCCCCGGCCGAAGCGACGGTCGACCGGCAGGAAGCCGAGCGCGAGCGTGCCCGGCGGAGGCAGCAGATCGGCAGATATGTGCTGCCATTCATCGTCTTTGTGGCTGCGCTCGCCGGCTGGGAAGCGCTGGTTCGGATCAACGAAATACCACCCTACATCCTGCCTGGGCCGCTGCTCGTCATCGGAACCCTGATCACGGACTGGGGCGTGCTGTCAGCCGCCCTGCTGACGACGCTCAAGATCACCTTCGGCGCGCTCGCCATCGCAGTCGCCGGCGGCGTCGGCCTGGCTGTTCTGTTCACCCAGTCGAAGTGGATCGAGGCGAGCCTGTTTCCCTTCGCCGTCGTGCTGCAGGTCACACCGATCATTGCCATCGCGCCGCTGATCTTCATCTATGTGGACTCGACCACGGCCGGGCTGCTGATCTGCGCATGGATCGTCGCGTTCTTCCCGATCCTTTCCAACACCACGCTTGGCCTCAACAGCGCAGATCACAATCTGCGCGACCTGTTCAAGCTCTACGGCGCGTCGCGCTGGCAGATCCTGCGTTATCTGCGCCTGCCGTCCGCCATGCCCTATTTCCTCGGCGGGCTGAAGATTGCCGGAGGACTTTCCCTGATCGGCGCCATCGTGGCGGAATTCACGGCGGGCACCGGCGGGACCAGTTCGGGCCTTGCGTTCCGGATTCTGGAGGCCGGCTACCGGCTCAACGTGCCGCGCATGTTCGCAGCACTCATTCTCATCTCGTTCACGGGCATTCTGATCTTCGCGTTCTTCTCCTTGCTGTCCCACCTGCTGCTCCGCAAGTGGCACGAGAGCGCATTGTCGAGGGACGTGTGATGCCATGATGGACGGTCTCCCGACATTCGATGGCAGCCAGTCAGTCGCCCTGCGCAATGCGCGCGTGCCCCAGTGCCTGCTCGACGGCACCATTACCTTCGCCGATGCTGACGGCCTCTGCCTCGTCGACATCCTCGTGAGCGAGGGCTCGATATCCGCCATCGGCGTGCCTGGCGGACCGGTGGCCCTGGGCACTCACGAGGTCAATCTCGGCGCGGCCATTGTCATGCCGTGTTTCGTCGACATGCACACCCATATCGACAAGGGGCATATCTGGCTGCGCAAGCCGAACCCGGACGGCACATTCATGGGTGCCCTGGAGGCGGTCGCTGCTGACCGCGAAGCGAACTGGTCGGCTGACGACGTACGCCGCCGCATGGACTTCTCGCTCCGTTGCGCCTACGCGCACGGCACGAAGGCGCTGCGAACTCACCTGGACTCGATTCCGCCGCAGCACTCCATCTCCTGGCCGGTGTTCCGTGAAATGCGCAACGAATGGCGCGGCCGCATCGACCTGCAGGCGGTGAGCCTGTTCGGCATCGAAGCCGCCGAGGACGTGGCCTTCCTCAACGATATCGCCAATCTCGTGGCGAAATCGGAAGGAGTACTGGGAACAGTGGCCTATATGGCGCCGGACGTCGAAACCCTGCTCGACCGCGTTTTCGCCGCAGCCATGGACCGCGGCCTCGATCTGGACTTCCACGCCGACGAGACGGACGACCCTTCTGCGGACGGTCTCGGACTGATTGCCGAAAAAGCGCTGGAACATCGCTTTCCCGGCCGGATCACCGTCGGCCACTGCTGTTCGCTCTCCCGCAAACCGGACGATGAGGCCCTGCGCATCCTTGACCGCGTGGCCCAGGCCGGGCTCGCGATTGTCAGCCTGCCCATGTGCAACATGTACCTCCAGGATCGCAGAACCGGCACGACCCCGCGCTGGCGCGGTGTGACCCTGCTGCACGAGTTCAAGGCACGCGGCATCGACGTCGCGGTCGCCAGCGACAACACACGCGATCCTTTTTATGCCTACGGCGATCTCGACATGCTCGAAGTGTTCCGGGAAGCGACACGGATCCTGCATCTCGATCATCCCGTCGCCGACTGGCCGAACGCCATAGCCCGCACCCCTGCCGATGTCATGGGTCTGCCGGACACCGGCCGCATCGCCGTCGGCCTGCCGGCCGATTTCGTGCTGTTCCGGGCTCGCAGCTTTACCGAGCTTCTGGCCCGTCCGCAGTCGGACCGGCTCATCCTGCGGTCAGGAGAACCGATCGAAAAACATCTGCCGAGCTATGCCGAGCTCGACGATCTCATGGAGGTTACCCAATGACAGCGCTGGACGCCCTCAGGAAAGACCTCGAAGGCCTGGAGATCGAGGACAATGAGGCAATCGTCCGCCAGCGCAGCCGCGACTTCTTCTGGTACAGCCCGGTGCTGAAGGAACAGCTCGACGACGTCACCGGCGATCTCGTCGTGACGCCGCGCGACGAGGCGGAGGTCGTCCGTGTGCTCAAGGCCTGCTTTGCGCACGACATCCCCGTGACGACGCGGGGCTCGGGCACCGGCAATTACGGGCAGGCGATGCCACTCTCGGGCGGTGTGATCCTGCATCTCGCCAAGATGAAGGCGATCAGGGAGATCGCGCCGGGACGGCTCGTGGTTGAGCCGGGCGCCATCCTTGCCGAGATCGACCGCGCGACGCGCGCGGAGTCGGGCCAGGAAATGCGCATGTTCCCGTCCACCTACAACACCGCCACGATCGGAGGGTTCATCGCGGGCGGGTCCGGCGGCGTTGGATCGGTGAACTGGGGTGGCCTGCGCGACCTCGGCAACATCATCCGGCTGCGCGTCGTTACGATGGAGGCGGAACCGCGCATCCTCGACCTGACCGGCGAGGATCTGCACAAGGTCAGCCATGCTTACGGCACCAACGGCATCATCACCGAGGTCGAGATCCCGCTGACCCAGAGCTACGACTGGGTCGACGCTATCGTCGGCTTCGACGACTTCGTCGAAAGTGCGGAATACGGCAACGCGCTGGCCAAACAGGACGGCATTCTCACAAAGCTGATCACGCCTATCGCGGCACCGGTGCCGCACGACTATTTCCTGCGATATCAGAAATTCATCCCCCGCGAGAAGAGCATTGTCGCCGTGATGGTGGCACCCCACGCGGTCGACGCTTTCTTGACCTTCACAGCCAAGGAGAAGGGCGAGATCCTGTTCCGGTCCGATACCGCCGAAAGCCTCAAGGGTCTGTCGCCCGTGTTCGAGCTGGCCTGGAACCATACGACATTGCGGGCGCTGCGCGTCGACCCGACCATAACCTATCTCCAGGTGCTCTATCCCTTCCCCAACCAGATAGAGCTGGTGCGCAAGATGACGGATCTCTTCGGGGATGAAGTGCCGGGACATCTCGAATTCGTCCGCTTCGACGGCAACATCACCTGTTTCGGCCTGCCGCTCGTGCGCTTCACGACCGCACAACGGCTGGAAGACATCATGCGCCTGCACGAGGACAACGGCTGTCCGATCTTCAATCCGCACCGGTATACCCTGGAGGAAGGCGGCATGAAGCAGACCGACGAGGTCCAGCTTGCGTTCAAGTGCGAAGCCGACCCCAAGGGCCTGCTCAATCCGGGCAAGATGATCGCCTGGGACGATCCGGATTTCGATTTTTCGAGCGACAAGCTCTACCTGTTCCCCGGACTCCACCGCACGGCATGACGGCGGGAGGGGGCGCCATGAAAGTTCATGTCATCTACGCCCATCCGGTCGACACCAGCTATTGCGCGGCCCTGCATCGGACTGTCCTCGACCGCCTGACGGCTTCCGGTCACGAGGTCGACGATCTCGATCTCTATGGCGAGAAATTCGATCCAGCGCTCAGTGCCGAGGAACGCCTGAACTATCATGACACGGCCCGCAACACTGACACAGTGACGACGTACGTCGAGCGCCTGAACTGGGCGGATGCCCTCGTCCTGGTTTATCCGGTCTGGAACTTTGGCTTTCCGGCCATCCTCAAGGGCTATTTCGACCGCGTGTTTCTGCCCGGCGTTTCCTTCACGATCGAGGATGGCGTCGTCAGGCCGTTCCTCCTGAGCATCCGCAAGCTCATCGTCGTCACGACTTATGGCGGCGCGCGCTGGCGCGCGATGCTGATGGGCGATCCGCCCCGCAGGATCGTCAAGCGCACCCTGCGGCTCGTGCTGGACAGGAATGCATCCGTCGACTACCTCGCCCATTACGATATGAACCGCTCGACACAGGCCTCGCGGGAGCGGTTTCTGGGTCGTGTCGCGAGTGTGATGGAGCAGGTCTGATGCGCGTTCTGATCGTCTATTGCCACCCCGTCGCTGCCAGCTTTACGGCAGCCGTCAGGGATACAGCCATCGAGGCCCTAGATGGCGCAGGGCACGAAACAAGACTGATCGATCTCTATGGCGAGGGGTTCAATCCGGTCATGTATGCGGAGGAGCGCGAGCGCTATCACGACGCCGGCGACAACGAAGTACCCGTCGCGGATCACCTCATACATCTGAAGTGGGCTGAGGCCCTCGTCTTCGTCTATCCGACCTGGTGGTATGGCCTGCCAGCGATGCTCAAGGGCTGGCTCGACCGGGTCTGGATACCGCACGTCACCTTCACGATGCCCGAAGGCAACGACCACATCAAACCGCTCATGACCGATATCCGGAAGATTGCGGCAATCTCGACCTGCGGATCGCCGCGCTGGTGGATGGTTTTCATTGGCCATCCCGGCCGCCGGACGCTGCTGACCGGAATCCGGGCGCTCTGCGCCAGGCGCTGCAAGACGCTCTGGCTCGCCCATTATCTGATCGACAGCTCGACACCGGACTCGCGCAAGGCCTTTCTCGACCGCGTACGGCAGCGCATGAGCCGGTTTTGAAAACCCAAGGAGCGGGGGCAACGTGAAGACTGTCTACAGCGAAGACCACAGGCTGCATGACCCGAGGGCGGAACTCGACGGCGGACGCCTCGTCCCTCCGTTCGAGATGCCGCGGCGCATGGACATGATCCTGGCACGGCTGGAAGAGCGCGGGTTTGAAGCACCGATCGCGCCGGCTCAACTCGACATGGCGCCGGTACGCCGCCTGCACGATCAACGCTACCTTTCGTTTCTCGAAACGGTCTGGAACGAATGGCAGGCGGCCGGTTACGAAGGCGAGGCCATTCCCCCGGTCTTCCCCGCCCGGCGCATGCAGCAGCGCGAGCCCGACCACATCGAGGGCAGACTCGGATATTTCGCCATGGCGGCCGAGACCACCATCACGGGCGGCACCTGGCGAGCAGCACAGGCCAGCGCGGCAACCGCCCAGACCGCTCAGAAACTGGTGGCCGCCGGTGAAGGCCCGGCTTTCGCGCTCTGCCGTCCACCGGGCCACCACGCCGCCATCGATCTCTTCGGCGGATATTGTTTTCTCAACAATGCCGCCATCGCAGGCCAGGGATTCCTTGACGACGGCGCATCGCGGGTTGCCGTTCTCGATGTCGACTTCCATCACGGCAACGGCACGCAGGATATTTTCTATGACCGGTCCGACGTCCTGTTCCTGTCACTGCACGGCCATCCGAAGGACGCCTTCCCGCATTTTCTGGGATATGCCGACGAAACCGGTGCTGACGCGGGCGAAGGTTTCAACGTCAACTATCCATTGCCGCCGGGCACACCCTACTCGGCCTGGAGCGTCGCGCTCGAGTCGTCCTGCCGCCGCATCCTGGAGTTCGGCGCCGAAGCCCTCGTTGTCTCGCTGGGCGTCGATACCTACGAGCACGACCCGATCAGTTTCTTCAAGCTGAGTTCCAGCGACTTCCTGCGCTGCGGCGCGCGTCTCGCGGGACTCGATCTGCCGACCCTCTTTGTCATGGAGGGTGGCTACGCGGTCGACGATATCGGGCTCAACACGGTCAATGTGCTCGAAGGATTCCTTGGAAAATAGGGCCTTCCGACGGGGCTTCAAATTCGAATTGACAGGGTCAGAACAAAGGTTTCAGCTACGCGTTTGCAGGCCGGATCAATCGGCCGCCGGTGCCACAAGAAGCACCGCGCTGAGAGGAAACGCTGATGAACTTCGACTCGCCGTTTTCGATTTCGGATCCCAAGATCGATCCGACCCGCCGCCCCGCATCTCAGCCGATGCGGCCCGACGGCACGCCTGATGACAATGACCGGGTCGAGATCGGCCCCACCCCCATGGCCTATGCCGAGTGGGAAGCGCTCGGGATCACGCCGCCCGACCTGCCGGCTCTGCGCGAATACCGTCTCAGTCGCATTGTTGGCGAACTGCACGCCCGGGACTATGCAGGTGTGGTGCTGTTCGATCCCCTCAACATCCGCTACGCCACCGACTGCACCAACATGCAGCTTTGGGTCACGCATAATATGTGCCGGGCCTGCTTCGTCGCCGCCGACGGTTATGTCGCCCTGTTCGACTTCCATTCGGGCGAACATCTGTCCGCGCATCTCCCGCTGGTCAACGAAGTACGCCATGGCGCATCGTTCTTCTATTTCGAATCCGGTGACCGGTCCGACGAGCACGCGGAGAAATTCGCGCAACAGATCGACGAACTCGTGCGCGAGCACGGCGGCGGCAATCGGCGGATCGCGGTCGACAAGATGGAGATTGCAGGCGTACGGGCGTTCGACCGGCTGGGCCTTGAGATCCAGTACGGCCAGGAACTGACCGAGCACGCCCGCGAGATCAAGAACGCCAACGAGCTGAACGCCATGCGCTGCGCCATTGCGGCCTGCGAGGCGGCCATGTTCGAGATGAAGGACGCGACGCGTCCGGGGATCACCGAGAACGATCTGTGGGCCGTTCTCCACGCCGGCAACATCCGGCGCGGCGGCGAGTGGATCGAGACCCGGATCCTGTCCTCCGGCCCACGGACGAATCCGTGGTTTCAGGAATGCGGCCCGCGCATCATGCAGGACGGCGACACCATGGCGTTCGATACCGATCTGGTCGGTCCCTACGGCTATTGTTCGGACCTGTCCCGCACCTGGCTGGTCGGCGACGGGAAGCCCGACGAGGATCAGAAGACGCTTTACAAGGTTGCCTACGAGCACATCATGACCAACCGGGAACTTCTCAAGCCCGGTGTCGGCTTTCTGGAACTGACCGAGAAGGCTCACCGACTGCCCGAGGAATACAGGGCCCAGCGCTACGGCGTGGTCTTCCACGGTGTCGGGTTGTGCGACGAATACCCCTGCATCCGCTACCCCGAGGATATGGAGGCGACCTCTTACGATGGCGTCCTCAAGCCCGGAATGACGTTGTGTGTCGAGGCCTATATCGGTGCCGTAGGCGGGCGCAATGGCGTCAAGCTCGAGGATCAGGTCGTTGTGACCGAGACAGGCTATGAGAACCTGACCAGTTTCCCCTTCGAGGACGACTGGCTGGCCTAGAGAGAGATGGGCTTGTACTCCCGCGGCCGCTAACCAAATTGATATAGTGTGATACCGGCAGGCGCTGCGGTGCGCTATACTCCGCGTTCGCTTGTGCGGAGCGATCGGCTGGATAATGTTTTTCGCAGTTTTCAGGCGGTTTGAGGCAACAATTCCTTCGGACGGTGCGGTATGTATGTCGAGCGTGAAGACCTGGACTATGCCAGCGATATCAATGCGGCTGCGTTCAAGGGCCCGCCGAAGATCACTTTCATCTTCCTGTTTACGGTCTCGAGCCTGTTCATCGTTTTCCTCTTCTGGGCGGCGCTCGCCAAGATCGACGAGGTCACCCGCGGCGACGCAACCATCGTTCCGTCGAGCAAGATCCAGATCGTGCAGAGCCTCGAAGGCGGCATCGTCGAAGAGCTGGCGATTCGTGTCGGCAATACGGTCAAGAAGAACCAGGTTCTGCTCCGCATCGACGACACCAGCTTTGCGTCCAATCTGGGTGAACTAAAGGTCAGGCAGGCCAGCCTCGGTGCCCAGATCGCAAGGCTGCAGACGGAATACGACCGTGGAGCATCACAGTCGATATCGTTCCCGGAAGACCTGGTAAAGAACGCTCCCGACATCGTTGCCAATGAACGACGACTGTTCAAGGTCCGGCAGGACAACCTTCAAAACCAGATCGGTATTTTGAGGGACCGTCTGGAGCAGCGGACCCTGGAGCATGCCGAGCAGAAGGCAAATCTCAACCGCTTCGAGAAGAACCTGTCGATCGCGGAAGAGGAGAACAAGCTGAAAGCCCCGCTCGCCGAATCCGGTATCGTACCGAAGACGGACGTTCTCCGCCTGCAACGCGAGATTGCCGATCTGCAGGGTCAGATCGATGCCACCCGCAAGATCATCCCCCGGCTTGAATCCGCCATGCGCGAGGCGCAGCGCCAGATCGACGAACAGATCCTGGTATTCCGCCAGAACGCGCAGTCGGAACTGAACCAGCGCCAGGCCGATCTGGCCGTGGCCAGAGAAACCATGAAGGCGGCGACTGACAAGGTCGTGCGCACCGATGTCCGCTCGCCGGTCGACGGCATCGTCAACAAGCTCAACGTCAACACGGTCGGCGGCGTGATCAAGGCCGGCGAGGATCTCGTCGAGATCGTGCCACTGGCTGACACACTCCTGGTCGAGGCCCGTATCCGCCCGGCCGACATCGCCTTCATTCACCCGGACCAGAGCGCACTGGTCAAGATCACCGCTTACGACTTCTCGATCTACGGCGGTCTGCAGGGCAAGGTAGAGCGGATCTCCGCCGACACCGTACTCGACGAAGTCAGCGGCGAACGCTTCTACACCGTCACCGTCCGTACAGAAAAAGCGTCTTTAGGCAAAGGTAACGAAGATCTGCCTATAATTCCCGGAATGGTCGCATCAGTCGACATACTAACAGGGAAGAAAAGCATCCTTGATTACCTGCTCAAGCCAATCATCAAGGCGCGAGACGAGGCACTACGGGAAAGATAAAGCGGGATTAATATTTGGTTCAGCACGTCTTGGGGGGCCAAATACCCAAAAATCTGAGTCCTTGGTTAAGCGTTTGCAAAGCGCGAGGCGTACACGCGTGGCCTCTGCGGCTGCCGTGCTGGGTGCGCTTGCGCTCATGTTCAGCCCCGTGGATGCGGCCGCGATCAGTGCTGCCGAGTCTTCTCTGGACGCTCCGGTAAGTACGGAACGGTCCGCGCGCGACCGTGTCGCCCTGAACGCGGCTTCCGTTCCCATCCCTGTCAGCAAACCCAAGCGCAAGGTTCTCAAGCCGAAACGCTCGCCGTTCGGCGTGCTCGGTTCCATTGAATTCAGGGCCGGCAAGCTGTCTGCAATCCGCGAGTGGGCCCTGGTCCGCGGACGGGTCGCCGCGGAGCGCCGGAACTACGCCCATTGCGACACCGGAGATGCCCGCTGCCCGCCTCGCCTCAAGGCCTGGCGCAAGAAACTCGTGGCGCTCAAGGGCCTTCCGAAGCTCGAGCAGATGCGGCGCCTCAACCGCTTCGTCAACCGGTCCATCACCTATCGCACCGACGACGTGCGATTCGGCAAGGCCGACTACTGGGCCTCGCCCGGACAGGTTATGGGATCCGCCGGCGACTGCGAGGACTACTCGGTCGTCAAGTTCTTCAGCCTGCTCGAACTCGGATTTTCCAACGATCAGATACGCATAGTCGTGGTCATGGACACCATCCGCAAGATCGGCCACGCGGTCCTGGCGGTCGAGCTTGACAACAAAACCTTCATTATGGACAGTCTTTTCGACGAGCCGGTGCCCCACCAGTATGTGCTTCAGTACGAGGCCGTCTATTCGGTCAACCTGACCACGCGTTGGGCACACATCACGACACCAGACATCAAGCGGAAGTTCGTTGCGCAATACGTGAATGGCAACCGATCGAACTCAGCACAGCAAAGCTCCGACGACCGTGTTGTCCGCCTCGCCGACTGAACCATCCGCCCCGCGCCGCCGCGTCTTCGCGGCATTCTTTTTTGTCTGCCTGACAACTCTGCTCGCCGCCTGCGCGATCGCGAGCTCGATCTACATGGAAAACCGCAGGGCGGCGATCGAGACCGATGTCGAGGAACGTCTGAACTTGCTCGGCTCGGGCCGTGCCCAGGTCATTTCCACCTGGCTTGACGGCCTGACGCGTCTGCCGGCGGAGATCGTGAAGAGCGAACTGGTGGCCTTGTTCGCCTCGGAGACGTCGAGCCGCGACGCCGGCAGCGAACTGCCGTTCTATCTCCTGCAGCAGAAAAGCTACGTCGAAACCGTGCTCACCGAATTCGTCGAAAAGAACGGATTGAAGCAGGCTCACTTGCTCGACGCCAAAGGTGATGCCCTTCTCAATAGTACCGGGGCGGGTTCACTGTCGGACGCCCAGCGCGATGCTGCACGCACGCTCATAAAGCCTGATGCCTCTTCGGCATTGCTCCTGAGACACGACGCCGATCACGTCCTTGACCTGATCCTTCCGATCGCGGCACCCGGCGGCGGGAAAACGCCTGTCGGAACGCTCCTGGTCCAGGCATCGGTGGCCGGCGATCTCAAGGCCTTCCTCGCCCCCTCGCCCTGGTTCGGCCGCACCGAACGATACAGCCTGGTCACCGCCGGCGATCCGGCCAAAGCCGTGTCTCGTGACAGTTCGGGCGCTCTGGTCACAGGTCCGGCCGGTGATCTGCCAGCGAAGCCGGAGAGTTTCTCTGCCGTGCCGGGCACGAGCGTGGATGGCCAGGCCTACGCGGTCGCTACCGCGATCGGGAAAAGCTCCTGGACCTTGCTCGTTGAGATACCCGCCGCGACTGCGCTTGCACCACTTGAGACGGACCTCCGGGCAGTCATCGCCATGACGCTGGCGCTGATGGTATTCCTGATACTCGTCATGATTGCCTTGTGGCTGAACCAGACACGGCAGTTCAACGAGGCCATGGCGGAGCAGCACGAGGCATCGGCACTTCGCATTGACGCGCAACGGCAACTCCTGTCGCGCATCAACGAGACCATCACCGACGGCATCGCCCTGAAGGGACGGGACGGTCGGTATACGGTTGCGAACCCGGCCTTCGCTCGGCTGACCGGTCATGATGCTGATGACATTGTCGGAAAAACCAGTGACGACCTGTTCGACGCCGATCTGGCCGGACGGCTCCGGAGGCGCGAAAAGGATCGCGCGGCGGGCGAGATGGATCGCGGACCGCTGCACGAAAAGCTTGGCAGCGGAAGCAAGGAAGCACTGGTCGATATCGAGGCGGTACCGCTCGCCAGCCGGGACGGCGGCACCGGCGGCTTCCTGACAGTCATTCACGACCGCACCGAAGAAAGGCTTTCGGCCATGCGCCGCGAGCAGGCGGCAGCACAGACCATCGTCGCCTACATGAAAGCCGTCGAACTCTCGGACCCCTACCTGCACGGCCAGTCGGCCTTTGTCCGCAAGCTGGGCGTCGATCTCGCCCGGCGTGCTACGCTGAGCGTGGAAGAGGCGGAAACCATCGACATCTGCTCCAGCCTGTTCCAGATCGGCAAGCTGTTCGTGCCGAAGGACATCCTGCGCAAGAGCAGCCCGCTGAGCGACGAGGAAACGGCAACGCTGCGCCGGCATGTCGATCACCTGGAGCGCATGCTGGACGGCCTCGACTTCGGCTATCCGGTGCGCGAGACCGTCTGCCAGATGTATGAGCGCCTCGACGGATCGGGCTATCCCAAGGGTGCAAGCGGCGACGCTATCTCCCGCGCCGCGAGGGTCCTGGGCCTCACCGACTCGTTCTGCGCACTGGTCCGGCCACGTGCCTACCGCCCGGCCAATACGCCGGAGCGGGCGCTGGACATCCTGAAGGCCGAGTCTGCCAAGTATGACCCCGCACTGCTGGAGGCGCTCGAGACGGCAATCGGCGAAGGCGCTCCCCAGAAGATCATGGAACGGCTGTTCCCGGAAGAAACACAGACCAGCTGAAACTCGATCGCCGGTCGGCTATCGCTTCTCAGCGGGTGACGCGGCACCGTCCGGAGCCGGCCGCCGGGGATTGCGCAGCAGGACCGGCCGGTTGCTGGTGATCTGTCCCTCGTCGAAGACGCGGATGTTCCGGGCGTCCTCCTCGAGACAGATGCGCTTGCTGGTCTCGGTGTCGTCCACCCGTTGCCAGATGACTGTATGAAGTGCCGGGAACTTCCGCACCATGTTCACGTCGCGCACCCGCCGTTCCCATTCCGCGATCACCGTCTTGCGCGCCCTTTCACTGCGGAACGGCAGGACGATCACCGTATCGAAGTGGGTCATCAGTTGTTGGACCGGATCAGGCTCGTCCTCGGGACTTGCACCGAAGGGCAGGCTCATGGCCGGGAACCGTTCACCGCTGGTATCGATCCCGGCCCTATCGTAGGCCTCGCGCGACCGTTTCCGGTCGAAACAGAACGACAGATGCCCGGAGTGAACGCGCGGCGTATCGGTCGCGACCAGCAGCGTCTTGAAGCCGAGGCCCTTGCCGCCGATCTGCTTCAGCCCGACCGCATCGTTGGCGTTGAGCAGCAGTTCGCGGATCAGCTTGCCGGCCAGCCTGTGCTTGATTTTGCCCTCGTTGATGGCGTTGTTGACGATCTTGTCCGGCGCCTTGACCGCCGCCGCGATCATCTGTTCACGCACCGCGTCGACGGCACGGTCGGCTTCCGCCCGGTCCGCGAAGGACCGGTGGCCCTTTGTCGCCTTCGAACTCTTGCGAATCCGGCAGGCCGCATGCAGCCCCTCCAGAGTGAACGGCCGGCCGTGGTTGGCTGCCACGAGATACTCCTGGGTCAGGAAGAAGCAGACGGCCGGTTTGCGCAGTGGCGGGATTTCGGTCATGACGGGTCCGGTGTGTTCGGGCGGCGGGTGACGATTATGCCAGCGTGCTTCATCCGAAGCGAGTGCGACCGTTCTTCAGATGCGGTCTTAGAATCGGTGTCTCAGGAGCCGGCGCCAAGGCCTTGATAAGACTCTGTTAATTTTTCGGCCAGAGTTTCCGCCGCCTTTAACGATTGCTTAAAGATTCTCGTTAACCCTTTGTTAACATTGAACGTTAACGTCTTGTTAAGATCCGGCATTAAGAAACCGTTAAGACTCTGGTTGAAGACGCCGCAGCAATGGACCCCCAATGAGAAACCGGGACCGCTTCCGCGGCCCCGGCCTGATGTCTCGCAATCTCGTGCCCGGCGCTAGAGTGTGGTCGAGTCGTCGCCCGGCGTCGTGGAGTCGGTGAACAGCACTTCGATATCCACCGGCGTGTTGGTGAATGTCGCGACGACCTCTCCGGCATTCCCACCGGCACCATCAGCATCGACCGTCAGGTTTCCGCTCGTGTCATCGTAGGCGACGAAGTCGGCAATATTGCCGCCCGCAACGTCGAACAGCGCTGTCAGATCGACCTGGTCACCCTCGGCCAGATTATAGTCAAGCACCTGGTCGAGCAGACCGTCGAGCGCATCGCCGTCGAATACGAACAGATCGGCATCGGCACCGCCGGACAGGGTGTTGCTGCCTGCACCGCCATTCAGCGTGTCTTCGCCTGCTTCGCCGACAAGTCCGTCATCGCCGCCGTTGCCGGTCAGCGTGTCGTTACCGCCAAAGCCGCGCAGGAAGTTGTCTTCGTCACCACCGGTCAATGTGTTGTCTCCACCGTCCCCCTGCACGGCGACGATATCACCGTTCGCAGCCAGGTTCGGGAACTGGACATTATCGAACTGCGTCGAGTCGCTCAAGTCCACCGGATCCGTGATGCCGGAGATGTTCATCGCCGTATTGTAATCGAGGCTGTCCGCCGTGACCGTGACGTCCTCCATCCGCAGACCGTCGAGATCGTCATAGTTGAAGAACGCGATCGGCTGTTTCTCGAAGATGCCGTCGATCGTCACGTTCTCGATCGTGACGTCACCAATGCTGCCCGTGTCGCTGCGGAACTGGATGCCGTTCTCCTGGGCGCCGCTACCGCGGTCCTGACCGGTTATCTGGACATCCTGGATCAGGGCGTTGCCGTTATACTGGTAGAACAGAATGTCACCGTCACCGGACGACGAACCGGGCTCCCCATTGCCGATGAAGACCGACGCGATGATCGCCGCATAGGCCAACTGGGCGCCGTTGACTTCAACGCCGTTGACCGTGTTGGCCGCAAACGTGCTGTTCGTGACCCTGAGCTCGCCGAGGATATCGCCGGTACCGAGCTGGATGCCCGAGCGGCCCGCCCCGCGGAACTCGATATTGTCGAAGCTGACCGTGTTGCTCGACCCGAGATCGCCGATGATGTCGAACGCCGACCCGGAAGGCGGCGTGACAATGACCGGACCGTCAGTCTCCACGCCCTTGAAGTGGACAGCCGACGTGACATCCACGCTCTCGTTGTACGTGCCGGACGTGATCAGGACGGTAAAGTCGTCGCTCGCCGCATCGACCGCCCCCTGGATCGTATTGAATGTGCCGACCAGCGAACCGTCCTGATCGAGCAGCAGAACCGGATTGGTGAGATCGAATGTCTCGGTCGCCCCATCATCGAACTCGATTGACTCGATGCTGATCAGCGTGTCCGTGCCGCCAAGCCCGACAAGATCCTTCACCGTGAGTCCGATGACATTGCCGTCCTCGTCCTCGGCCACACCGATCTTGTAGTCCGTGGACGAACCCTCGAACAGTGCGGTGTCGATACCGCCACCGCCGTCGAGATAGTCGTCGTCCTCGCCGCCTTCGAGCCTGTCGTTATCCCCCTCGCCGCGCAGGATGTCCTTGCCCGCGCCGCCATAGAGATCGTCCTGGTCGGTATTGCCGATCAGCAGGTCGTCGCCGGCTTGGCCATAAAGACTGTTCTCGTCGTTTCCGCCGATCAGGATGTCATTGCCGTAGCCGCCGTAAATATTGTTGTAGGCATCGGAACCACCGATCAGCAGGTCGTCGCCGCCGAAGCCGTAAATGTAGAGATCGGGATTTCCACCCTCTTCGCCTTCTGCGTCGGACGCGCCGATAATGGAGTCGTTGTACTCCGTCCCTTCCAGATCGTTAAGGTCGTCGCCGTCGGGATTGTCCAGATGCAGCGCGGTGCGGACGGTGATGGAGTCATAGAACATGTCACCGTCGAAATCGGTACCGGTGATCTTGGCCTGCAGGCTGAGGATCGCCTCGAGTTCATCGAATTCGATGCTCTCTATCTGCTCTTCGTCTTCATTGCCCGGCAGATCCGGCAGCGCCGGGAGGCCTTCCCCGAGCGTGAACGAATAGGTCAGGTTGTCCGCATTGATCGCCAGAGTGAACAGAAGCACGCCGTTGAAGTCGTTGTCGCCGGTAAAGCGCGCCTCGAGCGTCCGCCCCTCGTTCAGCAGTGTGTATCCGAGCGAAAGACCCGCAAAGGATGATGGCAGGCCGTAACTGCCCTCGCCCGGGAAGTAGAATTCCTGCTCTTCAAGCGGCCTGAAGGAGACATTGCCCGGCTCATCGGCGCCGACGAACAGGCGGCCGACCAGTTCCACGCCCTCTTCGTGGGCGGCAAGGCCATAATCGGCGAGCATGTTGCCGTAATAGCCGTCGGCATAATAGGGCTCGTCGTCCCAGACTTCGACGAAGAACGATCCGGTCGCAACGTCGCCGTCGGAATCGATCGCGTCATAAAGGAATTCGAGGATGGCAAAGTCGTTGCCGATACCGTCCTGGATCCCGTTTTCCGGATCGACGATTTCGTTCAGATGCTCGTCGAGACCCTCGAACAGGCCGCCCTCGAACAGGCTGCCCGTTCCTCCCTCGAAGTTGGCGAGCAGGATCGATCCGTTGTCCGGCTGATCGTCTTCGGGAACCGGCGTCGCGTGATCGAGCTGGTCGAACAGGGTGAAGCGGAACGCACCGATGATCTGGTCGGTCAGCTCGACTTCGAACACAAGCCGCGGCTCGTCGTCACCGCCGGACGACGCGAAGGCCTGAAGCAGCGTGCCGTCTTCGGAAATGACATAGCTGACGTCCTCGCCCTTGGACTGGAGCTGCTCGCCGCCCACCGTGGCCAGACCCGCCATCGCCTGGTTGAACACGATCTCGCGCGCTTCGCCGTAATCCGCACCGAACAGGGCGCCCAGCAGGCCGTAGGTCGTGACCGATCCGTCCGGACAGTCGTGGTGATGGTCGTGCTGCTCCTCACGTTCGTCGATTTCGTTGAAATCGCTGTCAATATCGATGTCGACGAGATAGTGATCGTGTTCCTGGCTGAACAGGTATTCGAAGAACTCGGTATAGGGGTTGAAATAGTCGTACCCGTCAGCGTGGGTGCCGAGCGAGCCTTCGATATTGTCGCCGTCATCGACGCCGACCTCGAAGCCGAGCACGTGGTTCAGGTGCACGTCGCGATCGAGGTTATCGAGGAACTTCTCGGAAACCGCGCCGTATTCCAGACCGACGATCACCTGCAGGAACGCATAGATTTCCTCGAAAGTACCGATCTCGGACGGATCGATGTCCGGCAGGTCCTCGTCGATTACATCGGCGATGAATTCGAAGAGCTCCGGCAGCGCCTCGAGGCCCCAGCCGAACTGCGACAGGTCGGTTTCCGGATCGTCGGAGAAGGCCACGATCGCGTCATAGATGACTTCGAGCAGATCCTTCAACAATACCGGTGCATCGTCCTGGAACTGCGCCTGGAAGAACCCGGTGATCTCCGACCCGTCGTCGTTGTTGGTCGTGATGAACGGGAAGTTGTAGGGCAGGATCTCCTCGCCCTGCACCGTCGGCAGGTGATCGAGGTTGTTATAGAGTTCGATCGTGTAGGCGCCGGCGAAATCGACGATTTGGATTTCGAAGATCGGCCGGACGATCACCTCGTCTTCGAAAAGGATGCCGCGCGGAAAACCATCTCCTTCATAGTTGAAGATCTCGCCGATTCCGAAATCGCCGAACGGCCCGTTGAACGGAATCGGGTAACCGCCGCCGCCAAAGTCTGAGAGTTGCTCGAGAGTGTAGGCGTAGAGCGTCTGACCATCTCCGCTGATCTCGAACAGGACCGGCTGGCCGTTGGACGTCAGGCCGGTATTGAGAATATCGATCGCCGCCGTGTCGAAGACCGTGGTGAAATCGCCAAGTCCGAGATTGAAACTGCCTGTCGCGCGCAGACCGCCCGGCCGCGAGCCGTCCTCGTCGTTGCCGAACCCGCCGAAGATCTCAAGGAAGCTGAGATCGGTGTTGAACAGGAGCGTGCCGCCCAGATTGCCGATGAATCCGGGGAAGAAAATGTCTTCGAAGTCAAAACCGTCGTAATACTCGAGATACTCGAAGGCCCCTTCAAGATCGTAGATGAGCTCGCCGAAGCCGGCGATTACGAAGAACGGGTTATACTGGTCCGGCGGACCGCCGGGCACGCCTTCGCCGCCCTCGAATCCGTAGAAGCCCTCGAACCCGCCGAAGAATGCCCCGAAGACGCCGAACAGGTCGTCTTCCTCGAGCAGCACGGCACTGACCGGCTCCGGTCCGCCGTCGACGACAATCGGTTCGACCGGCTCGATCGGCGGATCCTCGGTCGTCTCGCCGCCCGGACCGCCGGCGAAGAACAGGCCAAGGCCCTGAAGCAAATCGCCGACGTCGAAGCCGTCGCCCAGATCCTCGATATCGAACTGCGAGAAGTTGTTGCCGCTGCTGCCGCTTCCGGGTCCGCCCTGGGGGCCGGCGGCGGATTGCACATCAGGCACCTGGGAAAGCGCAGACGCAATCTCCTGGGACGGGATTGTCAGGTCGCCGATCTGGATCGCCGGTGGGATATTGGCGCCGTTCTCGACCAGATAGACGGAACCGGTTGTCGTGATGATGACGAGATCGTTTCCGGAGATCAGGATCCGGTCGATCACCGTGCCCGCCGGCAGCGGAACCGTCAGCCCGGCTGCAGCGGGGAAGCTCTGCGTCACCGCATTGGGGTCGAAATCGCCGTCCTGCGCATTGCCGACCTGGAATCCGCCGGTATTGACCTGGGCCACCTGCATCATGCCGTCAAAACGGCTGCCGTCCTCGAAACTGAACGTCTCGGTGCGCTCGTCAACGAACTCCTCAATTCCGTCGCTTGCCGACGAAATGATCTTCGGATCCAGACTCATGGCTGATTGGCCCCCCCGGGTGTACGCAGCTCCCCCAGCCCCCCGAATTTCCGCCTAATCAGGGTATGGAACTACTGTTACGATACGATTCGTTAACCATAAGACTAGGCAATTTCCCTTGGGGCATAAACCCGTCTCGAATCCTCACCGATATAATATAGTATGTCGAAATGTCGAATTCTGTGGATAGTGGCGGGCGCCATCAGACCGACACGCGGCTGCGTGTTTTGCAGCGCGACGGCAACCGCATCAGCATCCGTCTCGAAGAGGCGTTCTGGGCCCAGCTCGAGACCGCGGCACGCGAACAGAAGCTTAAAATGACCGATCTCGTGTTCGAGATCATGGCCACCGCGGGAGAAGGCGAGAACAAGACCTCGCGACTACGCACATACTGCGTTCTCTGGCTGCGCCAGCAGCTGTTACGCGCCAGACTCGCCGCCCAGGATGCCAACCTGCCCATGGTTCTGGCTGCCTGTCCCACACCGTGTTTCGTCATCAGTCCGAACCGGCAGCTCGCCGGACACAACCCGGCCTATGCGCGTGCTTTCCTGGCAGCAAAGGAGGACGAAGGCGGGGCAATCCCGCCGGAGATCGTCAAGTTCACCTTCCGCCAGCCGTTTGACCGGATCAGGCGGACCATGGCCGACCAGCCCGACCGGGTGTTCTTCGACCGTATCGGCATGTCGCGCGCGGACCAGCAGACAGTTCATCGGGTAAGCATCTGCCTGCTCAGCCGCAAGCTCGGCGTCGAATCGCCGGTTCTCGCATTCATGATGGAAGACTGACGCCGGACTGCAGCGCCCGGCTGCAAAAGATCAGGGCCGCGCCTGACGGATCGTCATCGGCTCGGGCGAGGCGAAGGTTCCAATATCTTCGATCTCGACCGTGCCGTCATCAGCGATACGGCACAACCGCCGTACCCTTTCCGTCGGATCGTCCCGGTCCCAGATGATCGAACGCACTGCGGGCAGGAAGCTGACAATGCTGATGTCATGCACCATGCGGTCCCATTCGGTGGCGACCAGATCCCGCGCGGTGCGGTCCCGCAGGGGCAGGATCACCGTCGTCGTGTACATCTGGCACAGCATGGCAATGCGGTCCGGCTCGCGGTCGCGCTCGACCGGGAACGGGAACCGGATCACCGGCACTTTGCCGTCATCGCCCAGCAGCCCCTCGCGCCCGAGGCCCTCCCGGGTCAGCGTCGGATTGAAACCGAACGACAGGTGACCGGAGTGGATTCGCGGCAGGTCCGTCGCCGTCAGAACGCTCGAAAAGCCGATGCCCTGCCCGCCGGTCGCGCTCGGCATGACGGCATCGTTCGCATTCTGCAGGAGTTCCTTGACCACATAGCCGCGCATGCGCTCGCTCAGGGCCTCCTCGATAGAGATCGCCTTGGCGAGATGTTCCGGATTGTCCTTGTACTGAGTCATCGCCGTCTGGCGGATCAGCGTGAGCGTCGCCTCGGCATCCTCGGCGCCGGTGATCTCACGCTCGACCTGCGACGTCTTGGTGGTGACGCCCAGACGGCACAGCGCGATCAGCTGATCATACGAGATCGGCGGGCCCTGGTTGGCCACGACGAGGTACTGATCGGTCAGAAGCAGATGAACGATGGGCGGGCGCGGATCCATTTTGGCACATCTCCGTTAGGCGAAATCCCGGAAATTCCAGGATTTGCACGGTCCAGGCCGGCAACTGGCCTCAAGGAAGAATGACGGTGCAAGAAAATGGCCAGTGCGAAGCAGACTCCACACCGGCCATTTGCCTTTGCCCCAGCCCCGTCCGTCCTCGGACGGGCCCCCTTCGTTGCGTTCCTAGACGACGCCCGTGTCGGTGCTGCCGTCGTCGGTGAACAGGACCTGCAGGTCTGCTGCAGCCCCGCTGCCGGTATCGATCTTGGCGATGGTCTTCGCCGACTCGCCGCCTGCGCCGTCGGCATCGACCGAAAGGTCGCCGCTCGCGGCATCGTAGGCGACGAACTCGCCGAGGTCACCACCTTCGGTGTCGAACAGTGCGGTCAGGTCGAGCGCATCGCCGTCGGCGAAGCTGTAGTCGAGAACCTGGTCGAGCAGTCCGTCATCGAGGGCCGCCTTGGTGAAGACGAACACGTCGCCGTCGCCACCGCCGGTCAGCTCGTTGGCGCCTGAGCCGCCCACAAGGACGTCCTCGCCGTCGCCACCGAACAGCTCGTCGTCGCCGGCGCCGCCGAACAGGGTGTCGTCACCGCCATTGCCGTGCAGCGTGTCGTTGCCGCCGCCACCGATGAGCGTGTCGTCGCCCTCGCCACCGATGAGGACGTCGTCCCCATCGCCGCCGACGATGACCGTATCGGCTTCGCCTTCGGAGCCGTCGGCGGCCGGAGCGGCATCACCGCTGGCGTCGAGCGTCTCGGCGATATCGGAGCCGAGCAGGACCGGGTCGTCGGAACCGGCCACAGCCGAACCCGTCACCACGCCGTCCTCGACATCGAGATAGACGGTCTTGATTTCGACACCGCCGGCACCGTCGCTGACTTCGACGGTAAAGCTGTCCTGGCCACTGAAGCCGTCGGCAGCCTCGTACATGACGCTGTTGTCGGCACTCACGGTCGCCTCGCCGTTTGCCGGCGCATCCGCGACCGTCGCCGTGGCGGCAACCGCGTCGCCCATCATCAGGTCGATGATCACGACGGCCCCGATGGCGGCCGCGATGGCTTCGGCGGCTGCGGTCTGGCGCTGCTGCCGGGCCTCGGCTTCTGACAACGACACGGCGCCAAGATTGGCGGCGAGATAGGAGCCGACCGTCCCGTCGTCGAGGGTGAACTCGCCCTCGGCGAAGATCTGGTTGCCGTCGGCGTCGATATTGACGGCCGTGGCGCCCAGATCGATCGACTCGATGCCGTGCTCGGCAAGGCTCTTGAGCTCGCCGGCCTGGCTGATGCCATCGGAATTGGCGTCCTGCCAGACGAGGATGTCGTCATAGGCCGAGTCTTCGCTGTCAATGACGCCGTCACCGTTCTCGTCGAGACTGGCGAGCGCGTCGAGCGAGTTGGCATGATCGCCCCCACCGAAGTTCTCGGAGAACACTTCCGAGCCGTCCTCGATGGCGCCCGAGCCGTCGAGATCGACCGCCAGCAGCCCGTCATCCGGACCGACCCAGCCGGTCTGCTCGGCCGTGCCGTCGCCATCCAGATCGAAGCTGACACCATCAGCCGGTGACACGAGGCTCGCGCCATCGCCGTTCAGGTCGAGCACGATCGGATCGGACACCGGCGTAACTGTGCCCGTTGCCGAATAATTGGCGACAAAGCTCCGCGCGACCAGCGTATCGCCACCCAAATAGTCGCTACTATTTCGGTAGTCATATATGGTCTTGAATCCGTCGCCAGCATCCAAGCGGAATCGCACACCCTCATCTGTACCAGTCCGGGTATCGGCCGCGCCCGAGTTGCGCGCACCGTCACCATTTGAGTAGGTGGCAGAGAATGAGATTTTTCCATTGAGCGGAACGTTGTCGATCTGAAGATCCGCGCGCCTATCCTGGTCAGTACCCCTTCCGCTGAGCAAAAGATCATCGCTTGAAAGAGATGAACCAAGTCCTCCGATGAGGCTGTAACTCACGGGAACGTCATCGATCATAATGACGAGATTGTCGAAATAATGCTGATCGAAGGTCCCGCCACTATGCTTGGTCTGTTCAATCCTCAATACGATCGACTTGGTCTCAGGCGCCTCCGGCTCTACGTTCACCGTGAACCCGCCGGCGACCTGGTCGCCGTCATGGTCGGTGCCGGTGATCTGGTAGTCCAGGCTCAGGCCGTCAGACGTGTCGACATCCTGGCTGAACGAGAAGTTCTTGACCCGGAGCGAGTCCTTCGCCGCCGGGTGGCTGAACCGGATCACGATTTCGTCGAACGGACCCGACGGCGTGATCGTCAAAGGAAGCGACGTCGACGGGCTCGGCAGCGAGAAGACATCACCCGCCAGTTCCTGATCGACGAGGGAACCGTTGTTGTAGGCTTCCCACGTAATCGTCGTGTCGAACGGTCCGCCCAGGCGGTTCATGTCGAAGCTGAACGACGTGACGTCGTCGACGAACGTGGCGCTGAAGCCTTCATTGTTATCGATATCCGACGCCCCGCCGCCGCTGCCGCGGATACCGAATCCGACGCCGTTGGGACTCAGGTCGTCCTCCGAACCCGGCCCGACGGCCGGATCGTTGGTGGGCGTCTGCACGTCGCCGCTCGGGAACGTCAGGCCGTCGAACGTCACCGTATTGCCGATCGCATTGGCGGTCGCCGTCTCGGTGAACGAGCCCGGCGCAATGATGGTCAGCGGACCGGACGACTGCGAACCGGAACCACCCGGAATCGGCGTCACGAGATTGAACGTATACTCACCGGTCACCGGATCGAGGGTGACCGTGTAGAACACATCGTCGCCCGAACCCGTATCCGTGCCGTCGATCGTCGCCGTCAGCAGCAGCCCGTCAGGCGACAGCACATGAGTGATACCCTGGATGTCCGGGAAGCCGGTGATCTTGAGTGAGCCGACCTCATCGGCTCCGACCACGAACTGGGCGAACCCTGAGTCAGAGTCGTCGTTGTCACCGCCCACATTGAGTTCAGTCGGCGTCGGATCGATAGTCGGCACGTCGTCGATCACCGTGACTTTCACCGCATCGGCGGGCAGGCCGTAGACGTTACCATTGTCCTCGATCTCGATGATGTGGCCGAACTCGAGCACGATATTGTCGATCACGGCCGGTCCCGGCGTGCCCACGCCGGGGTCCGAATGGTCGAGCTGGTCGACCAGATCGAACACGAGCTTGGGCGTACTGCCGCTGGTATCGAACTCGACTGTGAACACGACGCGGTCGTTATCGTCGAACTCGTTCAGCGTATCGCCGGTATCGACGAAGCCCACGAGTTTGCCGGAGCCGTCAACGGTGTAGCTCAGCGCCTCGCTCTTGGATTCGAGGCCGAGCATCGCCATCTGGGCGGCCGCGTTGCCCGTGAAGGCGAAGGTCGCCGCCGCGCTGGCGCCAAGCTGCGTCAGGATGTTCGACATGTCGAGACAGATCTCGGAATCGTCGTCGACGCCGTCTGTATTGTTGTCGTCGCCCGTGATGCCGGCCTGATCCGTGCCGGTCGACTGACCGGACAGCTCGTTCTCGAAAACCTCGCCGGCGAGCATGTCGATGCCCTTGATCAGGTCGACCGTGAACTCACCCTTGGTTTCGTCACCGTCATTGTCGACCGCCGCAATCTGGAACTCGAGACCGCTGCTGCCCTCACGGGTGTACTCGAAGTCGTTCAGCTGCATGTAGCGATGGCCGCTATTCGGCATATCGAAGTAGATCCGGACTTCATCGAACTCGCCGCCCGGATCAATCGTATATCCGACCTCGCCGTTGTATCCGGGCGAGTTCACCCAGTCGTCGCCGGAATCGACTTCGACGCCGTCCTTCAATGCCGTCCAATAGACATGGGCACCGGACGTGCTCCGCCAGAAATCGATGTCGAACGACAGGCTGGTGATCGGATCGCCAGCGACATCAGCGTGGAAACCCTCGAAGTATCGCCTCCCGTTGAACACGAGATCTGAGACATACTCGCTGCCGACGCCGAAGCCGTTGTTGTTGTGGGTTTCGATGTAATCACGGTCGGAACTGGAATCGATCCAGCTTCCGTTGCGATAAAGCTTGCCGTCGAATGTCAGGTCGCCGAACGTTCCGGTAGCCGCGTCGTGACCGTCGGGGATGGTCACATAGGTCGTTTCCGGGCCGGAACCGGGCAGGTTGTCAGGCGCGTTCACCAGCGTGAACTTGTAGGTGCCGGTTTCCGGATTGAGCAGGACCGTGTAGGCCACCTTGCCGGTGGCATCCTCGGTCACGGTCAGCAAAGTGTCATGCTCTGACAACTCGCCTGTGTATCCGTCGATCTCCGGCCAGCCGCAGATCTTGAGGTTGCCCGGGTCGGGCGAGTCGGCGGGACCGTCGCCGCCATACATGACCTCGATGTCACCCATGATCATGACGTTGTCCTGGGCGACAAGGATACCGTCCTCGATATCCTTGATTACCGGCGTGTCGTCGTCGATCAGGACCTTGACCCAGCCGTAGGCCGTGTCGTGGTCGTAATCCTTCACCTCGACCCGGAGCTTCAGGTTGATGTCGTCTTCCTGGTTGTTCAGCGGATGATCGACCGGACCCATGAGATTGAACGTGTAGGCCGCCGTCGCGACATCGGTGATCACCAGGGTGAAGATCGTCGTGCCGGGATTGTCCCCGCCGACCGTCTTGGCCGACAGCGTATGGGTCGACTGGTCCCAGACGTACTTCAGTGCCGCACCGTCCGAGAGAACGTCGTTGCCGTCCTTGTCGACAACCACCTCGTTGTGCAGCGAGGCGAAATTGATGTCGCCCGGCTCGTCAGCGCCGATGAGCAGGTTGAGATTCCCGCTGTCAATGTTCTGCGGCGGCACGACGCCCTTGTCTTCCGGTCCGCCCGGATTGCCGCCCGGCAGACCGTCTTCGTCGACCACGATCTTTGACTCGCCGATCCAGGGCTCGTCGTCGACCACCTTGATGACGAAGCTGCCGGCACGCAGCATGATCGTATCCCAGTCATAGTCGCTGACCTTGATGATCGGCGCGAAGTCGATCTCCAGATAGGACAGCTTCTGAATCTGGTCGTCGTACTGCGGGCCCAGATGGATCAGATGATCGAGCTGATCGAACTGGAGATACTTGAAGTATCCGTCCTGCTGGACCTCGAGCGTGAACACGGTGCGGTCGGAATGCGGATCGTAGCCCTGGCCGCCGCCCTCTTCCACGTAAGCGATCAGCGTGTCGCCGTCGACGTAGTAGCGCAATGCATCGCCCTGGGACTTCAGGTCCAGATCACGCATGGTCTGGACCGTGTTGCTCTTGAACATGAAGATCGGATCTTCGTCCGCCCCGACCTTGACCAGGTGGGACAGGTCGCCCGTCGCCTTCAGCGGCCCGTTGTCGTTGTAGGAATATGTGCCTTCCGACAGGTCGGTCCGGATGTCGTCCTCATCCACCGTCTTGCGGATGGTCTTGTCCCTGAGCTCCGGCTCGTCGTCGCCGACCTTGATCACGAAGCTCCACGGATCGAGCATGATCGTGTCGCCGTCGAAGTCGGAGAACTTGACGATCTTGGAGAAGTCGATCTTCAGGTCGTCGATCGGCCGGCCGTAGTCGTCCTTGTGGTCGAGCTGGTCGTACTGGATGTATTTGAAGTAACCGTTTTCCTGCAGTTCCAGCGTGAACACGGTCCGGTCGTAGTACGAACTGTAACCCGGATAGTCCGGATGCGAGTTGACGTAGCCGATCAGCGTGTCGCCCTGGATCTCGTAGGACAGGTACTCGCCCTTTGACGCCAGATACATGTACGTCATGGTCTGGACAGCATTGCCCTTGAAGTTGAAGTCGCCCTTCTTGTACTGGCCGTGGTGGCCGTACTGACCGGTCTCGTCAGCGCCGACCTTGACCAGCGAGGACAGGTAGCCGTCCGTGCCGATCGAGCCGTCATGGCGCGTATCGCTGTCCGGGCTCGTGCCGTCGGACAGGACCGGCGGATGCTCGAAATACTTCTTGTCCGCGTCGAAGTCGGTTTCGGAGACGAACTTCCAGACTTTCTCGCCCGTGGTCTCCGGGATGTCGTCGCGCACCTTGATGACGAACTGGCCGTCATTCAGGATGATCGTGTCGCCGTCGAAGTCCGAGAACTTCACGATGTGCGAGAAATCGAGCTTTAGAATGTCCTCAACCGCCGGGCCCATCTGACCGACGCCCGGGTTGTCATGATCGAGCTGATCCCACTGGGTGTACTTGAAGTATCCGTTTTCCTGGACCTCGAGCGTGAAGACCTTGCGGTCGTAGCTCGGATGGTAGTCCGGATAGTTCGAGTTCGAGTTCACATAGGCGACAAGCGTGTTGCCGAAGACCTGGTAGGACAGTTCCTCGCCCTTTGAGGTCCAGCCCTTGTCCTCGAGCTTCTCTTCCGCATTGCGCGTGAAGTTGAACTCGCCCTTCTTGTACTGGCCGTACCAGCCGCTCTGGCTGACTTCGTCGGCACCGACCTTGACCAGAGAATTGAGATAGCCGTCGGTCGAGATCTGGCCGTACCAGCCGGTGTCGTGATCCGGGCTCGTGCCGTGCGAGAGGTAGGTGTAGAGGTCGTCCTCGTTGACGTAGCCCCAGACCTTGTGATCGGTGTGCTCCGGAACGTCGTCGCGCACCTTGACGACGAAGCTGTTGTCCTTCAGCACGACCGTATCGCCGTCGAAGTCGGAGACCTGGACGATCTTCGAGAAGTCGATCTTGAGGATGTCCTCGACCGCCGGACCCATCTGGCCGACACCCGGGTTGTCGTGATCGAGCTGGTCCTTGAGCGTGAACTTGAAGTAGCCCTTGCCGGTCACCTCCAGCACGAAGACCGGCCGGTCGCTCAGGCTCGGTCCGGGCTTGCCGTTGTCGTCGACGGCGACGATGTAGTCGCCGTACTGGTAGTAGGTGAGCTCCTCACCCTTCGACGTCAGGTTCATGGCCTCCAGCTTCTCGACCGCATCGTCCGTGAAGCTGAACGCACCCTTGGTGTAGGGGCCGTAATTGTCGATCTCGTCGGCGCCGACCTTGACCAGCGACGACAGCCAGCCCGATGTCGAGACCGTGCCGAAGTAGAGGCCGAAGTGCCAGTTGGTGTCGCCGTCCGGGCTCGTGCCGTGCGACAGGTGCGTATAGAGGTCGTCCTCGTCCACATAACCCTGGACCTGGTAGGGATTCTCGATCTCGCGCAGACGTACGCCGTCGATCATGCCGCCGAAGCTGTCGCTCTTGCCGACGCCGCGGAAGGCCAGCACGCCGTGGTCGCCATTGCCTTCCACCAGGAAGTGGTAGGTCTCCCACTGGAAACCGTCATCGCCCCGGCCATCGCCGGTGATCGTGGCGATCTTCTCGCCGTTCCAGTAGACCTCGACACCGTTGGTGTTCTCGCCGTAACCCGGACGCGGCGCATAGCCGAAGCTCAGCTTGTAGTAGCCGCAGTCGTGCGTGTCGACCTTCTGCCAGATCGTGTAATTGTCGGTTGAATCGAGCTCAAGCTCGTGGCGCCCATGATAGTCGTTGTCGTAGACGCTCTTTTGGATCTCGATCGGCGTATCGCCAGGTCCCGTTCTCCAGCCGGGCACCTCGTTGTCCGCAAGGTAGTCCCACTTGCCGCCCATGCCGAGCCCGCCCTCGAACTGCTCGAAGCTCCCGTTCCGGATCAGATTGTCGCTGATCACTTCCCAGTACTTCCAGTCGTCCTCGCGGTGCGGGCATTTGAGCTCCGGAATGTCGTCCTTGACCTTGATGGTCAGCTCGCTGTCTAGCGAGTCGCCGTCGGAATCCGTCGCCGTGAAGCCGAATTTCAGGACAAGTGTGTCCTCGAATGCCGTCTCTACTTCCTCGGTCCGCGGATTGTCGGTCTTCGGATGGTCGAGCTGGTCCCAAAGCGTGAACTTGAAATAGCCGTAGTCGTCGTCGTCCAGCGCGACCTTGAAGATCAGGCGCGTGCCGTCATCGCCGCCGCCATAACCGCCGCGTGCCGAAATCTGCGGGTCATCGTCGCCGTTTTCGCCGTGCTCGCCGAACGGATCCTTCGGCGGCTCGCCGGTATAGCCGATCAGCATGGTGCCGGCTTCGTTGATGACGTACTTGACCGGCTCGCCCTTGGACGTGAGCGGGATCTCCTTGAACTCGCCCTTGCCGACCGGGATGCAGGCGGTCAGGCAGTTGGCGCTCTCGCCATGCTCACCGTTCTCGCCGTTCTCACCATTCTCGGTGCCCGGGCCCTGGATGGAGTCAGTCTCCGAGTCCAGGTTGAAGACGATCGAGCGGGCTTCGCCGTCATCGGCGCCGAACAGGACGCCGAGCGTGCCGTAGGCCTTGACCGAGCCGTCGCCGCGGTCGTAGCGGTGCGCATCGGTGCCGCGCGAGCCTTCGATGTCGTCGCCGTCGTTGTTATGGCGCCAGTCGAAATTGTTGAGCTCGTCCTCGTCGACCTTGCCCATGCGCAGCATGAGCTTCTTGAAGAACCCTTTGTGATGGCCGTTGCTGCCGCCTTCACCGTCGGTCGAAACGAAAGATTCGTTGTCGTCCGAAAGCGGCGGGTCCTGCTCTTCTTCTTCTTCCTGTTCCTTCTTCTCCCAGAGCTCCTTGAGCAGCTCCTTGGTCAGCAGAACCGGAACGTCGTCCTGGATATTGACGTTGAATCCGCCGACAACAGAGCTGCCGTCGCCGTCCGTCGCGGTCACGCTAAAGCCCAGGTTCAGCAGTTCCTCGCCCTGCTGGGTCGGCAGGTGGTCGATATTGTCGAGCAGCGTGAAGGTGTACTTGCCGCCGGGCACGTTCGGATCGATTTCGACGGTGAACACATCGCCATCGTCGTCAAAGGCCCTGAGCGTCAGGCCGTCCGGGCTGATCTCGTAGGTCAGCTGCTGGCCGTCGGACGTCAGGCCGACCGGCGCGGTCTGGCCGGGCGTGAATACGATCGGGTCGACCGCAGCCGGGCCGTCGTCCTGGAAGTCGATATTGAGGTTGCCCATCGCCGTGAAGGCGTCGATGGAGCCGTCCTCGTTATTGCCGACCGAAACGCCGTCCTTGTCGCCGTTCTCGATTTCGTCCCAGAACTTCTTGGCGTATTTCTTGGTCAGGAACCGGTACTTGATGCCGAGTCCCTGGTTCAGGTCGTCTTCCTCGACCGTGACGACGTCAGCGCCCAGGAAAATCGGGACGGTGTCCTCTTCGAGGAATTCGCGGTCTTCGTCTTCCGCCAGTCCGAACACGAAATCGGAAAAGCCGAGCAGATCGACGAGATCGAACTCCGAGGCGATGTTGCCTTCCGGCGTCACGAAGCTGTTGCCGCTACTGCCGGGGGCGCCTGATCCGCCGTCCGGGCCTGCCGCCGGCGTGGTCTCCGGCACATTCTGGATCGCCGCGGTCACCGCATCGTTCGGCAGCGTCAGATCGCCGATCTGGATCGCCGGCGGGCTCGAGGCGCCGCCTTCGACAAACAGGACCGAGCCGTCCGACCCGATGATGACCAGGTCGTCGCCGACAATGAGGATGCGTGCGATGGTCGCGCCGTCCGGCAGCGGAACCACAAGGCCGCTCGCGGCGGTAAAGCGCTGGGTGATGGTGCTGGTATCGAAGCTGTCGCTCTCGACACGCTCGAAGACGAGGCTGTCCTGCGGCAGTGTGCCCGACTGCGCGACAGTGATTTCGTCGCTGGCTGCGGCGCCGGCGAGTGCGGCTTCTGACGATGACCCTGAGACGGTTTCCGTGTCTTTGGAATTTGCCTTGGAACCCTGAGGACGAATGTACATGTTCACACTCCTAGCGCGCACGCGAAGAACTTCCCAATCCGCCCCCGGATCTTCGCGTTTGAATAACTCTGAATTCGAGATTTTGCTTAGGCGAATACCTAACCAGAACTGTGCCGCAGTCTTGTTTTATCTGCCGTCGCGTCAGTACTGGGGGTCGTTGCCTCTGTTCAACTCTCCCAACCCACTCCGAACGAACTCTGTTGGCCCGTAATACAGCGTCTTAACGACTTGTTAGGATAGTAGGCTAGAGGAAAATATGGTCACGATAAAGTTAACCCGCGCACCCACCCATATATCATGATATGTCGCTTGTTCGAATCATTCGCGAATCAGTTGAGCGCCGACCGGTCCTGTCAACCCTTGGGTAACATTTGATAACCGACTGCATATTTTCGCGCCTGCGCGGCCGGCGACCGGATCGATCCTGGCCGGCCCTTTGACGGGCAGAACGGACAAAGCCGCTAGAGAACCTGGCTATCCGTATTGCCCGGCTGGCTCGTATCCGTGAACAGGACCTCGACATTCGCCGGCGTGTTGGTGAAGGTTGCAATCACCTGGGAACCGCCGGCGTTTGACCCGTTGACGTCAACGGTCAGTTCGCCCGTTGCGTTGTTGTAGGTCATGAAGTCCGCGAATGTGTCGCCACCGACTCCGTCCGTTGCGACGTCGAACAGGTCCGTGAGATCGACCGTATCGCCTTCCGCAATGTCGTAGTCGAGCACCTGGTCGAGGACCCCGTCGAGCGCCTCTGAATCGAACACGAACAGATCGGCATCGGCGCCTCCTCTCAGCTCGTTCTCGCCGGCACCACCGTTCAGCGTGTCTTCGCCGCGACCACCCCGCAGGTCGTCGTCGCCGCGACCGCCGCGCAGGTCGTCGTCGCCACGACCGCCGCGCAGATCGTCATCCCCTCGACCGCCGCGCAGGTCGTCGTCTCCAGGGCCACCGCGCAGATCGTCATCACCATGGCCGCCGCGAAGATCGTCCTCGCCCCGGCCGCCCCGCAGCACGTCGTCATCGCGTCCGCCCCGCAGTTCGTCATCGCCGCGGCCACCGCGGAGTTCGTCGTCGCCATCGCCGCCCAGCAGCAGGTCGTCACCGTCCCCGCCACGAAGATCATCCTTGCCGCTGTGGCCGTGCAGCGCGTCATCGTAGTCGCCGCCGATCAGCAGGTCATTACCGGGTCCGCCGTAGAGTTCGTTCGAGTAATCATCCTGACTGTCGGGATGATTGCCGCCGATGAGGATGTCGTCGCCCCATCCACCGTAGAGGTCGTTATAGGCATACCCGCCGACCAGCAGATCGTCGCCGCCATAGCCGTACAGCTCGATGTCGCCGCCGGAACCACCAAGGATGGAGTCGTTATATTCGCTGCCTTCGATATCCGACCCGGGTTCCTCATTGTAGACATAGAAGAAAGCCTCGAACGGATCCCCGTCGAAGTCGGTGCCCGTGACGCGGAACTCGAGTGTCTCCTCAAAGTCGGCGTTGGCCAGCGGGGTGCCTCTAAAGGCGTCCGAATCGAAACTGTTGACCAGATTGAACGTGTAGGTCAGATCCGACGGGTCGATCGCCAGCGTGAAGACCACGATGCCCTGGAATGTCGCCGTGATCTGGCGCTGGTCAGCCGATACCTCGTAGTCCAGCAGGTCATACGCTCCCGGCGTTCCGCCATCGACCATGGAAAGCGCGAGGTCCTTACCCGGCTCGTCGGCACCGAGGAAAAGGCGGCCGACCAGCTCCTGCCCGGATTGATGGGCGACGAAGGCGTCGTCGACCGGGAAGAGGTCGTTGAAGTAGAATCCGAAATAGGGATCGTCGTCCAGCACCTCGACGAAGAACGAACCGCTGGTGGTATCGCCGTCGGAGTCCGTGACATCGTATAGGAACTCCAGAATGGCCAGCGTGTCGGTGAGCAGGGATTCAAGACCGTTCTGGAGATTGCCGTCGTCAACGGCCTGGTCGAGGCCGTCAAACAGCGCATCCAGCAGCAGGTCTTCGGGATTGTAGCCGAACGGCGGAGATACTGGAACAGGCGAGTCCGGCGCCTCGTGATCGATCTGGTCAAACAGCGTGAACCGGAATGCCCCGATGATCTGGTCCGTCAATTCGACCTCGAACACGAGCCGCGGCTCGTCCTGCGCCCCCGAGGACGCGAAGGCCTGCAGCAGGGTCCCGTCGTTGCTGATGACGTAGGTGACGTCCTCGCCCTTCGACTTAAGCTGCTGGCCGCCGACAGTGGCAAGCCCCGCCATCGCATCGTTGAACACGATCGAGCGGGCCTCGCCGTAGTCCGCTCCGAACAGCGCGCCGAGCGTGCCGTAGGTCGTCACGGAACCGTCGGGACAATCATCCGGATCGTGCCCCGCGGGGTTGAGATCTCCGTTGTCGAACAGATGCTCGAAGAAACCGAAGAAGAAATCGTCGAATCCGGCAAGCGTGCCGAATGAACCCTCGACATTGTCGCCGTCGTCGAGACCGGTGATGCCGAGGCGGGACAGATAGACGTCCCGGTCGAGATTATCGAGGAAAGCTTCATGAACGAAGCCGTTCTCAAGGCCGAGATAGACCTGGGCCACGGAATAGAACACGCCGAACGGCGGAGGATCGCCGCTGAATCCGAGATCCTCCGCGATGTCACCGATGAACTCGAAGAGGCCCGGTGGCAGATCCGCTATACCCCAGCCGAATTCCGACAGATCGTCATTGGTGTCGTCATTGTCGGTGACCGCCACAAAGGCGTTGTACAGCTGTTCCAGAACGTCGCTGATCAGCGCCGGTTCATCATCCTGGAACTGCACCTGGAAGAAGCCGTTCTCCACTGCACCCGTGCCGGTGTTGGTGGCGATGAACGGAAAATTGAACGGCAGGATCTCCTCGCCCTGAACCGTCGGCAGGTGATCGATGTTGTTGAAGAGCCGGACCGTGTATTCGCCGCCGGGTGCGGTGTCGTCGATATTGATTTCGAAGATCGGGCGCGTAAAGCCGGTGCCCGGATCATCGGTATAAGCATAAAGGTTGTAACCATCGGGGCTGATCTGAAACAGGATCGGCTCGCCGTTTGAAGTCAGACCGGAATCGCCGGCCAGCGCCGGATCGAACACGATCGTGCCGGCGACACCGTCGACAAAGTCGAGATTGAAATTGCCCGTCCCCGACAATCCATCAGGCCGCGAGCCGTCCTCGTCGTTACCGAGACCGCCGAAGATTTCCAGAAAGCTGAAGTCGAAACTGAAAAACGATCCGCCGGCGAGATTGCCGATGACGCCCGGGAAGAACGGGCTCGGCGCCCACGGCGGCGCATAATCGATCAGATCCTCGATACCCTCGAAGAAGTTTTCCAACCCGGCAAAAATGTAGAATGGAGAAAACTGGCCGAAATTGCCGCCAACAAATCCGTCGAAGCCGCCGTCGCCGAAAATCAGCGTGAAGACACCCAACAGGTCGTCTTCCTCGAGCAGCACGACGTCCGGCCCGATTTCGCCAACGCCGAGATCGATGGACTCGATCGGCGAATCCTCTTCCGTGTCGGTTCCGAAGTCACCACCGAAGAGGAACCCGAGACCTCCCAGCAATCCGACGATGTCGAAACCATTGCCGATATCGCCGAAATCGAAATCCATGAAATTGTTGCCGCTGCTGCCGGGGAACCCGCCGCCCTGCGGACCCGCAGCCGGTTGAACGGCCGGAAATTCGGAAAGCGCGCTCGCTAGGACGGCGCTGGGAATGGTGATGCCGTCAACGACCAGGCTCGGTACGGACTGTGTTCCGTTTTCGATTAGATATACGGAACCGTCCGCGGCAATGACGACCAGATCGTTTCCGGAAACGAGGATACGGTCGATGACCGTTCCGGCCGGCAGCGTAATCGAACCGCCGGGCGTCGCCGGAAATGTCCGCGTGACTGCGTTGGGGTCGAAATCGCCGTCCTGGGCCTGCTCGACAGACAGGCCTCCGGCGGGCACCTGAGCCATCTGGACAAGGCCGTCCAGACGGTTCCGCACGCCGAAGCCATCATGGTCCGGCGCATCTTCGAAAGATTCGTGTGCCTTGTCGTCGGAAAGAAGATTTACGGATTCGTCGCGGGCCAATGGGCACTCCCTTGCTGGCATTTGCCGCGCATGCCCGCAAGGTGCGGCGACCTACACTGTGACGTGTACTGGACCTGAAGATAGGTGATGCTGTGGCAGCATTAAAGTTATCTCGAAGCCAAATCGATATACGATATTATATAGGTATGTTGGATTTCGGACTTCCATTGTGGAATTGTTTACGTAAGCCGACTGCCCGCTGCACGGCATCGAACCGAGCGGTCTCTGCCCGACCGACTGCAGACGCCGGATTGCGTAAGGAAACCCCGCGGCCTTGTTGCAAGGGCTGTTCTAGGCGGCTGAAGTCTGTTTTCCGTCGTCCGGCTTGCTGGCGGTCTGCTGTGTTTTTCCGGTGGCACCCGCCTGCTTTTCCCGCCGTTCGACCATGAGCTCGAGGACCTTTTCCTTCGGTCCGTCGGCAATGACCACACCGTTGTCGAGCACGATCAGGCGGTCGACAAGCGACAGCAGCCGTGTGCGGTGGGTGGCGATGATCAGTGTCTGCTCCGGCGTGATCGCCTCGCGCAGCCGGATCATCAGCGCCTGCTCGGAGCCCGTGTCCATGGCGCCGGATGGTTCGTCGAGGAAAACCACCGGCGGCTTGAACAGCAACGCGCGGGCAAGGGCAATCGACTGCCTCTGGCCGCCCGAAAGATATTGGCCGCGTTCTCCGACCTGCATGTCATAGCCGGCCGGATGGCGCGAGACAAAATCGTCGACCCCTGCGATCTGGGCCGCCTTGAGGATCATGGCGTCGTCGGCGAAAGGCGCACCCATCGAGATGTTCTCGCGCACCGTGCCGTAGAACAGGTCGGCCTCCTGGACCACGAAGGCGACGGCGCGGCGGATCTCGAACGGGTGATGCTGCTGCAGCTCGATGCTGTCCAGCAGCACCGTACCCTCGCTTGGGTAATGCAGACCGCTGGCGATGCGCCCGACGGTGGTCTTGCCCGACCCGATCTTGCCGATGATCCCGACGCGCTCGCCGGCCTTGATCTTGAACGACGCGCCGCGCAGTGCCGGAAGCTGGGAATCCGGATAATTGAAGGTGACGTTCTGGAATTCGACGCTGCCGCTCTGGATCTGCCGGTCGACGAAACGCTGCTCCGGCGGACGGTCGACCGGAAGCTTCATGATTTCGTTGAGCGACTTGAGGGCCACGACCGCGTGCTGGCAACGGGCGATGGTCGTCGAGACCTGTCCGAGCGGCGCTACGGCGCGGCCCGACAGGATCACCGCGGCGATGATCGCGCCCATCGAAATGTTGCCTTCGGAGAACAGGTAGACACCGCCGATCACGACGCCGACCGATACGAACTGCTGCACCAGCACCGTGAAGTTCACGCCGACGGAACTCAGAAACCGGACCTTTTCCGAAGTCTGGGACGAGCGGCCGACCAGCCTTTCCCACTGCCGCTGCATGTGGCTTTCAGCGCGCACCGCCTTGATGGTCTCGATCGAGGCAACCGCCTCGACCAGAAGGGAATGCCGGTGAGTGGACTCATGCATGCTCTCGCGCATGGCCCGATTGAGCGGCCACTGCATGATCAGGCCGACGGTCAGCGTGACGATGACGGCAATGGCGGGTACCCAGACGAGCGGCCCGGCGATCGCATTGATCACCACCAGGAACACGCCGATGAAGCAGAGATCCGTCAGGGTCGCGACCGTGCTGGAGGTGAAGAACTCACGGACGATCTCGAATTCCTTGAGCCGGTTGACGAAGGCGCCGGTCGTCTGCGGCCGGCTGTGCAGCTTCATGTTCATCACGTGCTCGAAGATGCGGCTGGCCAGCAGCACATCGGCCCGGCGCCCTGCCGAATCTATGAGTACGCCTCGGACCATGCGCAGTGCGAAGTCGAAGCCGATGGCAATCGCAATGCCGATCGCAAGCACCCATAGCGTGGCGATCGCCTGGTTCGGCAGCACCCGGTCGTAGACATTCATGATGAAGAGCGGCGACGCCAGCGCCAGCAGGTTCACAATCGCCGCAGCGACCATGACCTGGAGATAGGTCGGCCAGAGTCTCGCCATCGTGCCCCAGAACCAGCTTCGGGCCTGTTTGGGCCGGACTTCGGACGTGCGGTCGTCGAACTTGTATTCCGGTTTGACCAGGATCGCGTAGCCGGAATAGCGCTTCTTGAGCTGCTTGAGATCGATCTTCGTGACACCGCCTCCGGTTTCGGGAAGAACGACCTCCAGCTTCTTGCGCCGACCGACTGCGGTCAGTACGCAGGCAGTATCGTCATCGAGGATCAGGACGGCAGGCAGCACAAGCGGCGAAAGGCGCGCGAGCGGCCGTTTGACAAGGCGCGCGGAAAACCCGGCACGGCCGGCGGCGCGGATGAACAGCGACGGGGTGAGTTTTCCGTCGACCAGCGGCAGGCCTGCCTTCAGCAGGTCCCCCGTGATGGCCTGGTCATGATGTTTCGCGATGAATTCGAGGCATCCCAGAAGCGGGTCGGACGGAGCCAGGTCGCCCTGCTCCGCGGCAATCGGCGCACGTTCCTCGGTCTGGGAAGCCGCCGAATCCTTCGATAACGCCGGCTCAGCCGGTTGCTGGTCGCGCTTACGCTTGCGAAAGAACATGATTATTGCCGCACATGCCGTTTCCGGTCGTCTTGAAACACCGCCAGCGGGCTTGCAAGACACCTGCCAATATAGCGTCCTGGACCGCCTGTCCCATAAACCTTGGTAAAAAGACGGTTAACGGCGATCCGGGCAGGCCGGACGCAATATCAGTTCCGCTTGGGCGTTTCCCGGACAAATCCGTCTTCGGTCGGCGTCGCCGGTACGCCGGCATCCTGGCGCGCGTAGGCCTCGCCGGCCTCCGGAGGCGTCAGACCCAGGGACCGCACGAGCGTCCCCATGCTGGCCAGAATCCGGTGCTCTGCAAAGCGCAGGGCATGCTCGGCCGTCGTCGCACTGACTTCCGTGGTGAACTTGCTGTTCTGCGTGTCCAGCAAGTCAAGAAGCGACCGGTTCCCGACCTTGAACTGCTCCGTGTAGGAGTTCAGAAGCTGCCGGGACGTCTGCAGACGCCGCTGCTGGAGCGCCAGAAGCTCATTCTGCTTGGTGCTCCGGTTCCAGGACAGACGCACGCCTTCCTCGACCTCGCGGCCGACAACACGCAGACGATGTCGTGCCTGATCGACACGGCGGATCTGCTCCTGCTTGTTGGCGGAGTCGATGCCGCCGCGGAACAGGTTCCAGCGCATGACGCCTTCCGCCTTCGCGTCGGCATCGCGGCCCCGCGTGCCGTCCAGATCGTTCCCGATCCGCGCTGACGCTTCAAGGTTCAGAGTCGGGAAGAAACGGGAATTCGCGCTCTTCACGTCGGCGTAGGTTGCATCGATTTCAGCGCCCGCTGCCTGAAGGTTCGGGTTTGCGTCACGCGCAATCGCGATCGCACCGCTCAGCGTCCTCGGGATCGAGCGCCGCGCGGACCGCGGATACTGGACCCGTCCGGGCGCGCGGCCGACCAGCCTGCGGAAAGTGATCTTCGAATCCTCGAGGCTTTCCCTGGTCTCCGTGATGAAGGCCCGGGCGGCGATGATCCGTTCTTCGGCCTGCTGCTGGTCTGCGACCGAAATCGCACCGCTCGAGGCGCCTCGGGTGAGGTCGTTAAGGATCTTCATGTGGAAGTCGAGATTCTGCTGCGCAAGGGACAGGATCCGGAGCTGCCGGTGAATGTCGATATAGGCCTGCACCACTTCGAGCGCGATAAACTCCGAACGGGCCATGACCCGGAAAGATGCGGCATCAACGTTCGAGGCAGCCTTTTCGACAGCGGCATCGGTGCCGAAACCATCGAACAGCAGCTGCCGCGCTGTCAGCGTCCCCTGGACGGGCGCAAATACCTCGTCGTCATCATTGTTGAGGCGCGTTGTCCGGCTGTCCGTGATCTGGGCTCCGGCCCGGCCTTCGAAATCAAGCGTCGGCAGATAGCCGCCACGCGCCTGGCGAATCTGGAACTCCGTGGCTTCGCGTGCCGAGACGGTAGCTCCGAGATCCGGATTGGTCCGCAAGGCGGTCGCAACCGCATCCTTCATGCTCCCAGCCTGAGCGGAAGTGGCCCCGTAGAACACAGCCGTCGCCAGTGCCACTGCGGAGCAGAATGTTTTCGTCAGTCCGGTCATCTTCAAATCGACGCTCCTGATAGATCGCGAACCATGCATTCGAGCGTGATCCGCGCACTCATCTTACTGTCGCGGATCCGTCCGCGTAAATTCCTCTGCCGGCGGCACTTCAGGCACCCGGGCCGCCTCGCGTGCGTAAGGCATCGCAGTTTCGGGTTCGGTAAAGCCGATGTTCTCAAGCAGAATACCGGCGCTGGCGAGAATTCTGTACTCGGCGAAGCGCACGGCGTGCCGGCTCGTGACGACGGCAACCTGCGTATTGAACCGTGTATTCTGGGTATCGAGCACGTCAAGCAGCGACCGTTGCCCGATCTTGAACTGCTCGCGGTATGATCCGAGCAGCTTCTCGGCAACACGCAGTTGCTCGCTGCGCTCCCGAAGCCTCATGCGCTGCTTGTCCAGGCTGTTCCAGGACGTGCGCACTTCCTGCTCGACCTGGCGCTGTGCGAGATGCAGCCTCTGGCGCTGCTCGTCGAGCAGACGGATGCTGCTCTGAACGCCGGCCGGACGCACACCACCCGCATACAGGTTCCAGTTCATCCGGATCAGCGCCTGGATGTCGGCATCCCGTCCGCGCACACCGTCAAGATCCTCGCCCGCGCGCCCGATCAGCTCCAGGTTGATGGTCGGGAAGTAGCTCGAGCGCGACTGCCGCAACTCGGCATAGGCCGTGCTGATCGCCGCATCGGCAATCTTGATGAGCGGATTGTTTGCCCGCCCGATGGAAATCGCCTTATCGAGCCCTTTCGGCAGTTTCGAGGCCACCGACGGTGCGAAGTCCACAGTGCCCGGGAAGCGGCCGACCAGACGGAAGAAGCCGATGCGTGCAGCCTCCAGCTGTTCCCGGCTTTCGATAATGAATGTTTCGGCGGCCAGGATACGGTCCTCGGCCTGCTCCCGATCCGCCACGCTGAGTGCGCCGGCAGAAGTACCCTGCGAGATTTCCTCCAGCACTGTGCGGTGATACTCGAGGTTCGCCCGCGCGAGCCGGAGAATTTCGGTCAGGCGGTGGATGTCGAGATGGGCGCGAACAATATTGAGCGCGATGGCCTCGGACCGTTCCTCGACGCGGAACGACGCGTCGTCCACACGTGAGGCCTGCCGTTCGATCTCGGCCTCGCGGTTAAATCCGTCGAACAGAAGCTGGGTAATGGTGACCCGGCCTTCAACCGGACCGAAGACATGATCGTCGTCACCATTGGTGCGCGTCGACGGACGGTCCACCACCAGGGCGCCGGCCCGGGCTTCGACGTCGACCGATGGCAGATAGAATCCGCGCCCCTGCCGCAACTCGAATTCGATGGCTTCGCGGTTGGCTGACGCTTCATTGATTTCCGGATTGGTCGACAGAGCGATTGAAATTGCGTCGCGGATGGTCACACGCCCGCCAAGGGTCTGGGTCTTCGGAATTGCCATATGCCCGAGATCCCCGAGCAGGCTGCTTGCGGCCGGCTGGATGACGACGTCAGCCGCCTGCTTGTCGATATCGGTCCGGGCGGCAACCGTGATCGCCGGCACAATCTCCGGCTCGTCAACCGGCGCCCGCTCCACGATCGCATCGGCTGCCGATGCCAGCGCGAATCCCGAAGCGGAGGCGGACACCGGCGTAACCATCAGGTCAGCCGCCGTCGCCACGGCAAGTTCGGACGCACGATCGCGACGCAGGTTCCCAAGACCGGCAATCTGCGTCGGAATGGAACCGGCTTCGGTGTCCTGGCTCGCGCCGCCGCGAGCGATGCGCACAATGTCGGGTGAATCCTCCGCGACGATGTCGAGCTTGCTGGCCGCCGGCAACGATGCCGCAAGCATGTCGACCCGCTCCCATGGAGCCGTCTCATATTTATAGGCGACCACGATATCGCTGAGTGCCGGTTCGGCCTGCACATCGAATTTGGCGACCTTGACGTCGAGATCACCAAGGAGAGCGCCCGTGTCCTGCTCGTCATCGAACAGTTTCACGACACCGTCTTCCGTAGCGCGTGAGGTCGCGTCGGCAGACTTTATATAAGGATCGGCGGGGGCCGGCGCAGGAGGCTCATATGTTTCCGCGCGCGCCACCGTAACGGTCACGGGCCGCCCCGGCACGATCGCGGCGACATCGATGGTTTCCGACCGGATTGCAGTCAGCAACTCTATGCCGTGATCGCCCAGATAGGCAGGCGAGTGCCCCCCAACCCCGAATTGAGATGACACTTGTACTGCAGGATCCGCCGACACAGGCGTGTCGGCTTCTGCCTGTACGACAGTTGCAGGTCGCGGAACGATCGCGCCCACATCGACAGTGTCCGGATCGATCGCGAGATTCACGACGGTCTCATGGTCGGCCAGAGAACCGGCGACAACCGTCTTGTGCTGACGAACCGGCTGGACAACCTTCTCCACAACCGGCGTTGCACCCTTGCCTGCCTTCAGCGGATCGAACGAAACCGAGACCGGCGCAAAGTCGTATCCGCCCGGCACGGCCGCGGCACTCTCTGTTTCCGGAGCAACGCGCTTCGGCACCACCGAGCTCAGGTCGACAGCGTCCCAATCGAGCGTCCGCAGGGCGATCGGATCGTGATCGGCCATATAGCCGTCGGCCAGACGAACGGTCTTGTCGTCCGGCCTGGCGAAATCCTCCGAAAGCGGATCTTCAGATGACGCAACCGGATTCGGCGCGTTCACCTGCACGGGAATGATTGACCTGACATCGACAGCGTCCCAGTCACGCGTCTTTATGTCGACCGTGTCGTGATCGGCAAGCGAGCCTGCCTTGACCAGGACCGTACGCGCTGCGCGTTGAACGGCATCCCCCAGCGGATCTGCCACCGCTGCCTCGTCTTTCGGTGCGAGCGGATCGTAATCGTTCTGCGGTTCTTGATCAGGCGAAAGGCCAGCGCCCGCGGCGTCCCAAAGCGGATCTCGGTCGAAAGATTCCCGATCGTCCCCTTTGAGGATCGTCGCGGGCTGTCCCCCCATAAAGTCCATGGACGGTCTGGTCAGCGTCTCGCTGTGGCCGCCAGGCCGCGCAAACGCTTCCGTCGCGGAATACGCGACACCGGAAAGCAGAATTCCCGCCGCAAAAATCTTTTTTATCGGTGCTTGCGCCACCCCAACCCCTTGACACATTACGGCTGGTCCGCGCCCTTATGCGACGCGCCAGATAGTCACTAACCAATGCATTCGATGTTCCCGCAGCATTACTCATACGCCCCGCGGGACACGGTAAGTTCTCAGTGCTTGGGAGGCAGGTTAATAATCCTTAACGGAGTCTTAAAGCGCTATTTGCACATTTTCGCCATTATTTCCGAGCTGTTGTCGATTTGCATCATTTATGAGGTGGTGAAGGCTTCGAATGGCGGTTGTAGATTCTGATTCTGGCGCGCCAATCAGGGTCCTTCCCGGTGGCGCCAGCCGCCACCGTAAAGCAGCTTTCTTTCGCTGCGGAGTCGAGGATGCACGCTCTGCGGATTGCGCGCCAATGATCGAGTTCCAGTTCGATCACCGGCATGCACATTGGGTCCCGGGAACACCCAACCCGATACCTTTCCGGATGAACGCGACCGCGGACGGCATCAAATCCGGGGATTTCAACGTCGGGCAAAATAATGCAATTTCAATTGTTTATAGACACGACAGATTCAACAGACGTCGTGGAACATTGCCCTGGCCTGGAGATCGGATCGTCTCTTCCTCACGAGGCGCGCCTGTTCGTCCGTCGCGGCAGATAGCTCCGAGCGGACGTCAAAATGTGTATCGACCGCTCAATCCTGGCTGCGCGCACGACCGCAGCGACAGGCCTGCCGCCCGCCCGCCCGTTCAAGTATTTCGATTCAACCAACGGATGTATTCGACAACATCTTGTGGGTGATCGGCGGCAATTCAGGCTGTGGCCAATACGCAACATCAAAGCTGAATTAATGGCGGTATTTTTACATCCGAATACAGTCCTGCGAGACCGTTTCGGCCAATTAAGGACACATTCCGATTCCGGGCCGCTTCCGCAACGGCAACCTGGCCCAAAGAGGTCTTCGGACAAGCTGGATTAGGGTGATCAGAACACCGAAGCATCGAGGCCGGCGGCAACCAGCATGCCGAGTTCCTCGCAATCCGTGACGAAGCGTGGATCATATTCCCCGCGGCACAGCAGCGGCTCGTTGACGGCACGCCAACGCAGTCCGGTGACAATGGTCTCGACGCCGCGCCGGGTTCCGGTGCCGTCATGGCCCGCGCGGATATAGAGCGCGTATGGCAGGCCCTGGGTCTTCTCAAGACAGGGATAGTAGATACGGTCGAAGAAGTCCTTGAGCGCCCCGCTCATGTAACCGAGATTCTCGGTGGTCCCGAGTATGATCGCCTGGGCATTCAGCACATCGTCCGGCTGCGCCTCGAACGGTGTCAGCGCACGGACCGCCACGTTCTCGATGTCGGGATGCTCCGCGCCCCGCACGACCGCGTCACGCAGGGCAAGTGTATTCGATGACGGCACATGGGCGACGATCAGCAGTGTCTTGTCGCTCATGCCTCCCGGCTCCTGCACCTATCTGCTGAGCCGCGCGAGAAGGTCCGGCGTCGGGTAGGAATCTGCGGGCAGCCCCAGCTTGATCTGAACGTCTTTGACCGCGGCACGGCTCTTGGCTCCGAGAATGCCGTCGACCTTTCCGACATCGTAGCCGCGGCGCACAAGCAGCCTCTGAAGCTGACGCATCTGCTTGAGCGACAGGCCCGTGACTTCGGCGCGGCCGCGGCCAACCCGTGGCGCACCCGCCAGGCGTGTCGCGAAATAGGCCGCCGTCGTGGCGTATACCAACGACTGGTTCCATTCCAGATAGACCTTGCGGAAATTGTTGTAGGCCAGGAACGCCGGCCCGTTGCGCCCCATCGGCAGCAGCAGCGAGGCCTGCGCGCCGTCCGCCTTGAGCGCCTTGCCGCCCGGCAGCGTCACGCCCCACTTCGCCCATTGCGACCGCGGATGTGTGATCGCGATGTCCGCCTGGGTCCAGTCCATCCTTCGCGGCGCGCGAACTTCCTGCAGCCATCGTTGTCCGCGCTGCCAGCCGAACTTCGACAACACGTTCGCGCTCGATGCCAGCACGTCAGGCACGCTTCTGATGAGATCGCGGCGGCCGTCGCCGTCATAGTCGACAGCGCTCTCCATATAGTCCGACGGCAGAAACTGGGATTGCCCGAGCTCGCCGGCCCAAGCACCCACCATGTCCTTCAGGCGCAGGTCGCCGCGCTCAATCAGCCGCATCGCATCCAGCAGTTGCGGCCGGAACAGCTCCGGACGGCGGCAATCATACGCCAGCGTTGCCAGCGAACGCATGGTCGAGAAATTGCCCAGATTCGCGCCGAAGTCCGTCTCCAGCCCCCAGAAGGCGACAATCACCGGCCCAGGCACACCGAATTCCTTGCTGATCCGCTTGAATGTCCGGGCGTGACGCTTGAGCAGCTTGCGGCCCTGGCCAAGGCGGTGTTTCGACACCATGCGGCCGGAAAACTTGAGGAAGCTCTGCGAGAAGACGCCCTGTCTCCGGTCTGCCTTGATCACCCGTTGATCAAGCGTGACACCGTCGAGCGAAGCGGAAACGATGCGCCGGGGAATTCCCTCCGCCAGCGCCTCGCGGCGAAAATCGGCGAGCCACCGGTCAAAACTGCCGGTATTCCGGCAGGCGGCTTCCGCCCGGTCGATCTGTGGCGGTGCCATCAGAAACGCCAGAGCCAGGATTGAAGTCAGAATGCAACCCGTCAGTACCCGCATGTTCCTCACTCTCTAACTCCCGATTTGTCCGCGCAATCTGCCAGATGCCGGCTGATCGTCAAGGCCGAAACGCGACCCGTTCCAGACCCGGCCTCGCCGGCGACAGATCACCTTCCGTCAGCCCGGTGTCCGCAATGTGGCCCGGCAGGGCACCATCCGTGATCAGTCCGGCCGCCGCCTGCGCTGCCGCCGGGCCCGTCTGGATCCCGTAACCGCCCTGCCCGGCCAGCCAGAAAAAGCCGTCCGCCTCGTCGTCAAAGCCGATCACGAGCGTCTTGTCCGCCACGAAACTTCGCAATCCAGACCATTTGTGGGCAATGCGCCGCACATTCATTGTGGTCGCTGTTTCGAAAAGGTCGATCGCTATCGCAACATCGAGCTCATCAGGCTGGACATCGCACGGCGGCATCGGCGTTTCGTCGGCGGGAGACACAAGCAAAGTGCCCGCCTCCGGCTTGAAGTAGTAATGCTCGTCGATATCGGCGACGACCGGCCAGTTGCCCATGTCGTGGCCATCGGGCGCATCGATGGTGATGGCCGTTCGCCGCTTCGGCACCAGGCCCACGGGCCGGACACCGGCAAGGTCCGCAATCTCGTCGCACCAGGCCCCGGCAGCATTGACCAGAACCGGCGCGCTGAATGTCCCGGCCCGGGTCTCCACCGTCCAGACGCCGTCCGACCGGCTGATGGCCCCGGCTTCGGCGTTGACGACGACCTCCCCGCCGCTCTGCCGGAAGCCTCTGAGATAACCCTGGTGCAACCCGTCAACATCGATCTCCATGGCGTCATATTCGATGACGCCGGCAGCAACGGCCTCGGGCTTGAGGATCGGGACAAGCCTGACTATGGCCTCGCCCAGCAACCGCTCGACGCGGCCGTCCGGGCCCGCAACCTCGGCTTCGAATGCGTCCAGCGCGTCCAGTTGGTCTTGCCTGGCGATCATGAGCACCCCGCGCGACGTGAGCAGCGGATGCTCGGCGAAGCCATCCGGCGGGGCCTTGTAATGACCGGCACTGGCGCGGGTGAGCGCCCGGATCGCGGCGTTTCCATAGGTCTCGATGAACATGGCGGCCGAGCGGCCCGTACTGTGCCGTCCGGGCGCGTCCTCGCGCTCCAGCACGGTCACGCTGCCTGTCTTCTGCAATTCATAGGCAGCGGACGCACCGGCAATACCGGCACCGATCACCAGGACGTCAGATGTGCCGGACAATTCTCCGCCTCCATTTCGAGAGCATTATGCTAGAACCCGCGTCCGCGACGTTGTCCGGGACTATGCGGCAAAGCGACGGACAATTCGACACCTTTGAACTGAGCGGGAGGGGAAGACACATGCGCTGTCTCTTGCAACGCGTGACAAATGCCAAAGTGGATATCGCCGGGAACACGGTCGGGGAGATCGACCAGGGACTGATGATCCTCGTCTGCGCCATGGGTGACGACGACGAAGACAGGGCGGCAGCGCTTGCCCGCAAGGTCGTCAATCTGAGGATCTTTGCCGACGAGAACGGCAAGATGAACCGCTCTGTTCTCGATATCGGCGGAGCCGCGCTCATTGTCAGCCAGTTCACGCTCGCCGCGGATACGTCGCGCGGCAACCGGCCGGGCTTTTCCTCGGCCGCCCCGCCTGACCGAGGCGATGCGCTCTACCGCAAGTTCTGCGATTTCGTGGCAGGGCACGGGGTGGAGGTCGCCACGGGCGAGTTCGGCGCCGACATGGCGGTCAGCCTGACCAATGACGGCCCGGTGACCATCTGGTTGGAAGTGTGAGGGATACCCGGTCCCCGTAATCAGGGACCGGGCTCCGGAACGTCAGACGCCGCTTTCGGTAACGAACTTGGTCCGCAGGTAGGCGTCGAGCCCTTCGATGCCGCCTTCCGAACCGTAACCGCTGTCGTTGATGCCGCCGAACGGCGTTTCCGGCGTCGCGACGACGAGGCTGTTCACAGCCATCATGCCGGCCTCGATCTGCTCGGACAGGGCCGCCGCCTTCGCACCGTCACTGGTGAATGCGTAGGACGCCAGGCCGAACTCCAGCTTGTTGGCGCGCTCGAGCACGTCGTCGAAGTCCTTGAATGACGCCATCGGCGCCACCGGCCCGAACGGTTCTTCGTTCATGATCATGGCATCTTCCGGCACGTTCTTGAGCACGGTCGGTGCATAGAAGAACCCCTGGTTGCCGATCCGCTCGCCGCCGGTCGTGATTTCCGCCCCGTGATTCTTGGCATCCGACACGAACTCCTCCATCACGCCAAGCCGGCGTTCGCCGACCAGCGGACCCATCTCGATGCCGTCTTCCAGGCCGTTACCCACCTTGAGCGATTCCGCCTTCGCGGTGAACTTGTCGACGAATTGATCGTAGACATTTTCCTGGACATAGAAGCGGGTCGGAGAAACGCAGACCTGGCCCGCGTTGCGGAACTTGCCGGCTGCCGATATCGCCACCGCCTTGTCGACATCGGTATCGTCGAACACGATGACGGGCGAGTGCCCGCCCAGTTCCATGGTGCAGCGCTTGAGCGTGTCGGCAGCAAGTTTCTGCAGATGCTTGCCTACGGGCACGCTGCCTGTGAAGGACAGCTTGCGCGGAATGGTCGATCCCAGCACATGGCGCGACACCTCGTCCGGGATGCCGAACACGACGTTGATGACACCGTCCGGGATGCCTGCGTCCATGAAGCAGCGGGCGATGGCAAGACAGGTGGCCGGCGTTTCCTCGCTCGCCTTGATAACGATCGAGCAGCCGGCGCCGAGCGCACCGGCAATCTTGCGGATCACGTTCACGCCCGGGAAGTTCCAGGCGACGAACGCGGCCACCGGACCGACCGGCTCTTTCATCACCAGCTGGCGCATGCCAGGCACACGGGACGGGACAAGGCGGCCGTAGGCGCGCTTGCCTTCCTCGGCATACCAGCGCGTGACGTTGATGACGAAATCCAGTTCCAGCTTGGCTTCGGTGAGCGGCTTGCCCATTTCCTTGGTCAGGTTTTCCGCCATCTGATCCTTCCGGTCTTCCATGAGCCGGGCGGCCTTTTCCATGATGATCTGGCGATCGACCGCGGGAACCGCGCGCCACGCCTTGAAGCCTTCGAGGCTGGCCTGAAGCGCATTATCGAGATCGGCCGCGCTGGCATGCGGCAGTTCGCCGAGCACTTCCTCGGTCGCCGGGTTGTTCACCGGCTCGGTCTTGCCGGAAGTGCCGTCGGTCCATTGACCGCCGATCAGAAGCTGGAGCTTTTCATACGCCATCAGTCGTGTTCCCTGTCTCGATCTTGAAGGATTTTGAATGGTGAGGGGTCTTTGCTGCACCACTAGGTAGCACGACAGGCGCGCCGATCAAATCCCGTGCGCCCGCCAATTCCGCTTCGTAGAACCGGATGCCTACAATCCGAATGCCGCCTGCCGGGCCTTGCTCCAGCTCTGCGTCAGCCTATCGGCGATCATGGCGATGATCGCCATGCCGATGCCGGCCACCATGCCGACGCCGAAGTCGCCGTCGCCCAGACCGATATAGACCTGCTGGCCGAGGCCGTTCGTGCCCACCAGTGCGGCGATCACAAGCATGGCGATGCCGTACATGATCGTCTGGTTGAGACCCAGCATGATCACCGGCAGGGCCAGCGGCAGCTTGACCTGCCACAGCAGCTGCGAGCGGGTGCAGCCCATGGCGGTGGCCGCTTCGAGCGTGTCTTTCGGCAGGTTGCGCAGGCCGTGTTCCGAATAGCGGATTGCCGGGACAGTGGCATAGGCCATGATCGCCAGAAGTGCTGTGAACTCGCCGATCTTGAAGATCATGACGAACGGAATGAGGATCACGAACAGCGGCATGGTCTGCAGCGTGTCGTTGATCGGCCGCAGCACCCGCGAGACGGCGTCCACTTCGGACGCAAGAATGCCGAGGCTCGTGCCGAGGGCGAAGGACAGGACCACGGCGATCCCGCACAGATAGACCGACAGCATGGCCTGCGGCCAGACGCCTGCCGTGAGCAGGAACATGAGCGCAAGGAACGTACCGAACGCCAGCCGGCCGCCGCCGAGCTGCCACGAAAGCAGCGTGGCCATCGCCAGAAGCGCCGGCCAGGGCAGCTTGGTGAGCCCGAAATAGAACATGATCAGGAAGAACGCGAGCACCACGGCCGCGCGCGGGCTCCAGCGCCGCCACGCCGCCAGCGTCGCGACTGCGGCCAGAACCGCATATCCGACGATATGCGCGGTCGTCAGCTCGAATCCCCAGGAGAACGGACTGATCGTCTGTTCCAGCCCGATACGGGTCGGCAGCATCAGATAGAAGAAGCTCAGGCTCTTGATAGTGGCGATCAGGCCGGCCCAGTTCACGACCAGCGCATTGAGCGCAGCGTTCATGGCATCGGCCGGATAGAACCGCCAGGCCTCGGGCCATTCGCGCAGGAACGGCAGGGCGAAACCAGCCAGATAGAGCACGACGGCGAGACCGATCGCGATCAGCCAGTACTTGTTCCGCTCCGTGAAGCTCAGCGCTTCGGCGAAGCTGTCCCGGTCGCGTGTCGCGAGCCCCGCGGTGATCCGGTCCATCACCATGGCGAGCAGGGCGATCACGATGCCAGCCAGCACGGACTCACCGAACTGGGCCTTGCGCATGGTCGACAGGACTTCCCAACCGATATCCGCCGTACCGCCGATGATGGCGGCGATGATGACCATGGAAAACGACGCCATGGTTGCCTGGTTGACCCCGAGCAGAAGCTGCTTGGACGCCGTCGGCACCCTGACCTGCCAGAACAGCTGGCGCGGCGTCGCCCCCGACATCAGCCCGGATTCGATCACCTCGGCCGGCACCTGGCGAAGGCCTAGGATCGTGTTGCGGACCATCGGCGGAAACGAGAACAGCAGGCTTGCGATCAGGCCGACGACCGGCCCGAAACCGAACAGCAGCAGGATTGGCAGCAGGTAGGCAAAGGCGGGGATCGTCTGCAGAAGATCGAGCGTCGGCATGATCCAGCGTTCGGCGCGTCTGGAGAAGAACCCCCAGACTCCGAAGCCGAACCCGGTGGCGACCGCAAGCGGAACGGAAATCGCGACCAGCGCCAACGAGTTCATGCTTTCGGCCCAATAGCCCACGGCCACCATGTAGAACAGCGAAAGCACGGTGAAGACCACAAGCTTCCAGCCCGATGCCACATAGGCCGCGACCGCGGTCACCGCGATGACCACGGGCCACGACAAGGCCTGCAGAAGAGCCTGGACCCATCTGACCGGCACGTCGAGCACTGCGGATATGCCGCGGAAGATCCATCCGACCTGTTCGACAAACCACGTCATCGCGGTATTCATGACAGGTGTGAACGGAATGACCCAGTCGGCCGGATAGACGATCAGCCACTGCGCCTGATTGCGGAACGCCAGGAATACCAGCGTCATCGCGAGCAGGATGACCCAGTGAATGACCGCACGGTCGGTTCTGCCGCTCATGATGCGGCCGCTTCCGCTGACGGACGCTTTTCCGCCTCCTGCGCCAGCGCGGCAATCACGGCCTGGGCCGTGGCCACGCCAAGAACCGCACCGTCCTGGCTGCGGACGGCGATGCCGCCAGCGTGGTTTGCAAGTTGCGGCAGAAGCTCCTCGACGGAGATATCGCCGCTGACTTCCGGCATGCCGTCGGCCCTCTGTGCAGCCCCGTCAGCCACTTCGGCGGCGGTCAGCACGCGTGAAATCGGAACGTCGCTCGTGAATTCCGCGACGTAGTCGTCGGCCGGACTGACGATCAGTTCCGCCGGCGTGCCGATCTGGACCACCGCTCCGTCGCGCATGATCGCCATGCGGTCGGCAATCCTGAGCGCTTCGAGAAAGTCATGGGTGATGAACACGATCGACTTGTGGAGCTTGTTCTGCAGTCGCAGGAACTCGTCCTGCATCTGCCGCCTGATCAGGGGATCGAGCGCCGAGAAGGGCTCGTCAAGGAACCACAGTTCCGGCTCCACCGCGAGCGACCGCGCGATTCCGACGCGCTGCTGCTGTCCGCCTGAAAGCTGGCGCGGATAGCTCGACTCGCGGCCCTCCAGACCGACCAGTTCAATAACACGCTCGGCACGGTCCCGCCGCTCCTTAGCGCCCATTCCCTGAAGCTTCAGGGGAAAGGCGATATTGTCGATGACGTTGAGATGCGGCAGCAGCCCGAAGCTCTGGAACACCATGCCCATCTTGTGCCGGCGAATGTCGATCAGCGCCTCGGCCGACTTCTTGAGCAGGTCTTCGCCATCGAGCAGGATCTCGCCGGCGGTCGGTTCGACCAGCCGCGACAGACAGCGCACCATGGTGGACTTGCCCGAGCCGGACAGGCCCATGATTACGAAGATTTCGCCGACATGAACATCGAAGCTGACATCGGCGGACGCGACGATGTGGCCGCTTTCCCGGATCGAATTGGCATGGGCCACCGGATCCTGCACGGCGCCGGCTCCGTTGGTGAAGAACTGGTCCGGATCATCGCCGTAGATCTTCCAGACGTTATGGCAGGCCAGCTTCACCTGTCTTTCGCCGCCAGCCGCCTTCTCTCCCTGTTCGGTCATGGTTGTCGTCGATCCCCTCGCTGTCCCCGCCCGGAAGTATAATCAGATCCGCACCTGTGCGTCGCGATACAAAAACGCCGGGGCGGCCAATCAGCCACCCCGGCGCAAACTATCGTGTCAAAGTCGCAAGAGACTTACATCTTCGCGGCGTCGACCCAAGGCTTCCAGGTTGCCTCGTTCTTGCCGATCCACTCGGCGACAACTTCTTCAAGCTTGCGCTTCTTGTTGTCGATTTCGAGCATCATCAGGTTCTGCGTCTCGTTGTCGATCGACATCTTCTCGACCAGCTTGTAGGCGCCCGGCCACTTGTCCTTGAAGCCTTTCCAGACGATCTTGCCGATGCTGGCCTGAGCGAACCCGCAGTCGCCGGTCTTGTTCGGATCGAAGCCGGGTTTCGGGTTCTTGTCGCAGTCGGCTGCCGCTTCCGGCAGGTCGACCCAGTCGAACTTGAGCTCGGCATGAATCCAGTGCGGTGCCCAGAACATCATCAGGATCGGCTGCTTGGCCGCATACGCACTCTTCAGCTCGGCGATCATGGCGCCTTCGCTGCCGCCGGCAATCGGAGCCAGCGGAAGGCCGGCATTGTTCACCAGATCCTTGGAACGGGTTCCCCAGTCAGCGGGATAGGTCACAAGGCGGCCCTTCGGGAAGGTCTCGGCGGTGCCGAATGCCTGGGCGCACTTGACCAGCGCATCCGCAGCCGGGAGCCCCGGGCACTTGTCCTTCATGTATGGCGGAAAGATCCAGCCTTCGCGCGGCTGCAGGCCGAGCGAACCGACCTGAACGATATCGCCGGCAGCGACCGCCTTCGGATAGATATCGCCCACATTGTTGTCCCAGACTTCAGGCTGCAGGTGCAGCTGGCCCTGGGCGATCGCGGCGAACTGCGGCACGGCGCCCGCGGTGACATATTCGACCTTGAAGCCGGCCTTCTTCAGAAGCTCGCCGGCGATATGAGCCGAAATATGCTGTCCGGTCCATTCGTTTATGGCGATCTTGATCGGGTCGGCGGATTGCGCCAGCGCACCCGTAAAGCTCGCCAGAACCATGCTGGCGCCAACAGCTATCGACTTGAAATTCATACTCATCTCCCTCTGAAACGTCTCCCCGGGTCGAAACCGACCAGCGCACCTTAGCGGCTACCGCGGCAACCGTTAAGGTGCATTTTTCAGGGCCTTCCGCACGCGCCGACATGAGCCTTCAGCGAAAAGCGCGCAACGGAACTGTTTTCCAACGTTGCGATTTATTGACCCACGGGTCAATTGTTGCACCCGGCGGTCTGCAATGTCAACATACGGACAGGAACAACGGGCTCCGGAGACAGGCCGCCATGGCCCTGATGCCGATCAAGGAACTGCGCCGCAAGGAACTGACCCATGCCGCCTATGAGGTGATGCAGCAGGAGGGCATTCCGGGTGCGACGCTGGAAAAGGTCGCCCATCATGCCGGCGCATCCAAGGGCATCGTGCTGCACTATTTCGAGAACAAGCAGCAGCTCTTCGAGCGCACGATGCGCTACGTCAACACCCGCCTGCGCGACGAGGTCGTCGGAAGGCTGAAGGCCGCCAGCACGCCGGCGGATCGGTTACTCGCGATCATCGAGGGCAACTTCGCGCCGGAGTTCTTCCAGATGCCCATGTGCCACGCTTGGCTTTCCCTGTGTGCGGAGGTGCCGCGAGACCCGCAGTTCACGCGCATTCAACGAGTGATCCATTCGCGTATGAGGAGCAATCTCGTCTCCGCGCTGAAACATCTCGTCGAACCGGACGAGATCGAGCCGGTCGCGCTTGGCGTCACGACGCTGATCGACGGACTCTGGCTGCGCGGCGGTCTCCAGATCAGCGGCATCAGCAGAACCGAGGCGCTGGCGCAAATGCGCGACTATCTTGAGCACCGGGTGCCGGGCCTCGACCTCAAAGGCCGCCTCGACGAAAGCGCCCCATGATCTCGAAGCGCACGCAGGGCGGCCTCGCCATCCTGGCGGGTGCGAGCATCTGGGGACTGTTCTGGATTCCCCTGCGCTTCATCGACGAAAACGGCGTCACTGGCCTCTGGGCCGTTGCTCTCACCATGGGCGTCGGTCTCATTCCGGCCCTTCCGGCAGCCTTGTGGCTCGGCGAGATCCGCCGCGAACATTTCGGAGCGATCGTGCCGATCGGCCTGGGCAGCGGAATCGCCCTCACGTTCTATTCGGCGGCTCTGCTCGAAACCGATGTGGTCCGCGCCATTTTCCTGTTCTACATCCTGCCGATCTGGACCACTCTCTTCGGTTATCTCTTCCTCAAGGAGCCGCTGACGCCGGGCCGGATCACTGCGGTTCTAACCGGTCTTGCCGGCCTGTGGCTGCTGCTCGGCGGCGGCAGCGGATGGCCCCTGCCGGAGAACCGGGGCGACTGGTTTGCTCTCGCCGCCGGCATGCTGTGGGGCGGCACCATCGCGCTTATCAGGAAGAACCAGGGTGCCGGCGCATTTGCCAACAATGCAGCCACATTCCTGTTCGGCACGGTCTTTGCCCTGGCGCTGGCGTTTCTGCTGCCGGCGCAGCGGGCGGTAATGCCCGACCTCGACGCTTTACAGGCCGTGGCACTGGTTGCCCTGGCGTTCGGCGTGCTTGGTCTCTGGCCGGCCGGCATCGGCATGATCTGGGGCACCCGCTACGTCCCGGCCACCACATCGGCCCTGCTCACCATGTCGGAAATTGTCGTCGGCACGATCAGCGCGGTCCTGCTGATCGGCACCTCACTCGATACGCCCGCCATGTTCGGCGCGGTCATCATCGTGGCCGCCGTTCTAATCGACCTCTACGCCCACAGGGACGAGCCGGCTACCACAGTGATCCCGCATTGACCTGGATGTCTTCCATGGTGATGCCGCAGGCCTCCTCCCGGCACAGAAATGCGGCGAGTGCCGCAATTTCCTCCGGCTGAACGATCCGCTGCTGCGGATTGAGCCTGGCGATCTCGTCCATGGACTCGGCAAGTGACTTGCCGCTGCCCTCTTTCTCGCTGATCTGCGCAAGGTCGCGGCGCATCATGCCCGTGTCCACCCAGGTCGGGCTGAGCGAGACACAGGTCACCCCGTGGGGGGCGCCCTCGAGCGCCGTCACCCGCGTCAAGCCCAAAAGACCGCTCTTCGATGCGCAATAGGCCGCATTGTGAGGCGCGCCGGTATGCGCGGCGGTGGAAGCGATATTGAGGATCCGTCCCCACTTGCGCTCGACCATGCCGGGCATGCAGGCAGCCGTCATCCGGAAAGCGCCGTTGAGGTTGGTGTCGATCACCTTGAGCCAGAGGTCCTCCGGGTGACCGCACAGGGACTGCTGAACATCGGTGCCGGCCGCGTTGACGAGAATGTCGACGGGACCCAGTCCTTCGCGAACGGATTTCAGGAAGGCCTCGATCGCTCCCTGGTCGCAAACGTCGAGATGGCCGGCATGGCACCGGCCAAGGTCCGACAGCCTGCTAGCAATGTCCTTGGCATCTCCGGAGTCGAGATAACGCGCGACGTCCTTGGCGCCTTCGGGCCTCGCCATGATCCGGGAGCCCACGGCAACGGAAGCGCCCCTGTTCAGAAACTCAGTCGCAATGGCCAGGCCGATGCCCGAGAACCCGCCGGTTACGACGGCGACGCGGCCTTCCAGAAACCGTTCCATGCCACCATCCGCTCCGGAGACAGATCAGCGCGCGGCGACAATCGCGCGCCGCAACAGGGCGTCGATATCGGCCACCGTCGCAGGCGCCGGGTTGGTTTCCGTGGCCGCATCGCCCATGGCCTTGACCGCGATCTCACCGGCGCGGTCGTCAGTGACGCCGATCTCGCCAAGACCGCGCGGGATCTGCAGATCCTCCAGGAGCTGTTCCACCCAGTTGATCAGGGCACCGAAATCATCGCCTGATGCGCCGAGCGCCCGGCACATGGCCGGCGTCTTCGCGGCGATGGCGTCGCGGTTGTAGCGCAGTACGGCAGGCAGCAGGATGGCGTTGGTCAGCCCGTGATGGGTATCGAATTCCGCACCCACCATGTGGCTGATGGAATGCACCAGGCCGAGGCCCTTGAGGAAGGAAACCCCTGCAAGGCAGGAACCGCTCAGCATCGCGCCCCGCGCCTCAACATTGTCGGGCTCTTCGACCGCGACCCTCAGCCACCGTGCAATCAGGCGCATGGCCTCAAGCGCTATGCCGTCGCATTGCGGATGCCACATGTCGACGCAGTAGGCCTCGATGGCATGGCACAAGGCATCCAGACCGGTCCATGCGGTGAGTTCGCTGGGAAGACCGACGGTCAGTTCCGGATCCAGGATCGCCATCATGGGCTTCTGCTCCGGATGCCAGACACAGCCCTTGATGCCGCGCTCCGTGTCCGTGACCATGGCCGTGCTCTCGGTTTCGGTTCCCGTGCCGGCCGTCGTCGGAATGCAGATGACAGGAACGAGCCCTCCGGACCCATTCAGTTCGGGAGGAGTGCGCTCGAATTCAAAGGCCCAGAGGTCTATATCGTTGCCGGCAACAAGGCTGATCGCCGTACCGCCGTCCATGCCGCTGCCGCCGCCAATGGCGATCACGGCATCATGGCCACCGGACCTGAAAACCTCGCGGCCGGCCGCAATATCCGTGTCGAGCGGATTGGGTGCGATATCGCTGAACACGGCATTGGAGATGCCGTCGTCCTGCAGGCAGTTCACCGTCTTGCTTACGAAGTGCAAATCGCGGCTGCCGCGGTCCGTAACGATCAGGGGATTGCTGAAACCGTTCTCCCGGCAGATGGCGGTGATTTCTGCGAGTCGGCCCGGGCCGTATCGGATCGGCACCGGAAAGCTCCAGTCGGCATTCTCCAAAAGGTACGTCAAGGCGTCCTCCCCGTTTGGCATGTCGAGGGAGATACTGTCGCGTCATTTGGGAGACGACGCAATGTCTCGTTACACTGCTGATGCCGCACCCCTTCCGACACGCGGCTGATGCACAGGAGGAAATCCCCATGACCGACACTGATCATGTCTACAAGTCCATCAAGGTGACCGGCTCCTCGCACCTCGGCGTTGAGGACGCCGTAGCCAAGGCAGTCACCAAGGCCAGTCAGTCGTTGCACGGCTTGCGGTGGTTCGAAGTCTGCGGAATCCGCGGTTCGATCGACGACGACAAGACACCGGTCTGGCAGGTCACTGTCGAAATCGGCTTTACCCTCGAGGATTGAAGGACGCAGGTTCTTCGGGATCCCAGGGTGCCGGCATTCAAGGCCGGCTGAAAGAATTCCGGGCGTTGAAGGATCGGGATGCTGAGAAACGTCAGACCGACAAACCTTCGCCTTTTGCCGGCCACACGGCTATGCTGCAGATGCGGTCCTGAAACTGCAGTCTTGGACCCTGGAGTCCGCAATGAAGAAAATTGGCGTCATAGCAGCGGTCCTGGCCGGAGTGATCATCATCGGCGTCGGCGTGTGGTTTGCCCTGGGCAATCTGGGCGGCGAGGGAACGTCGCGGGCGGAGTTCGAAGAGGCCCTGCTGAAGGAAACGCCGATCTTCGAAACCCTGAAAGCCAAGTTTCCCGAGGACTACAAGGGACTGCTCGACGAGCTCATGGCCCAGCTTGCCGCCAAGAAGTCGCCTCAGGAACTGAGCGACAGCGCGGCAAGCATGACGGCCGGCATCCGCAAGAAATATGCGTCCAACGTCGTCGCCGCGCCCGACGACGAACTGAAGCGGATCATCAAGCTGTCCCGTGACTTCCACAAGACGATCCTGGACAACGAGGGCCATCTGAACTGCAACCGGCTGGGCATCCGGGGCATCGGCGGCATCGCGACGCTGGCACCGAAATACAAGGACGCTATCGCCCAGCAGGGCGTCGCCTATTTCGACGCCGTCGCCATGGCGCTCAAGACGCCCGCAACCCGCGAAAAGCCGAGTCCCAACGACTGGAGCATCCTGAGCAGGACGATGATCGATAACGGCGCATCGCAGGACGACATCACGGCACTCGGCGGACAGAACGCCGAAGACCCCAGGTTCTGCAATGCCCTGATCGCCTTCATGGACACGCTGCTCACGCTCCCGGGCGACCCGGGCGAGCGCCTGAGGGCCGACCTCGTCAAGAACATCTCGGCAAACTAGACCGGCGGAGTCCACACGACGTATGTCGGCTGGCGGCTTTGTGACGCGCCCGGCCGTTATGGCTGAAGCACCCCTTGCCGGTGTACCATCGCCGGAAATTCGGAACGGACGGCAGGAGGCTCGCGCAGATCGTGTCCTGGAGAGCGGAAGTCATAACGTCGGATTTGCCTGCGCAAAGCGGTTTGCATGAACGCGTCGCGCCGGAGGACTTTCTGGACTGTTTCTCCGTTGCCTCAGCCATGCCGGCCCGCCGGGCCGCCGAAATCATCACCGACTTTCCCGGGTGGGCGCAGGTCCTGATGTTGATCCGCGGTGTGCTCACCGCACCGTTCGGCCTGTCCAACGACGGCCCGGACGCATCCGAGAAGATCGGCATTTTCCCGGTTGAGACGGAGACCGAGTCCGAACTGATCGCGGGCTTCAATGACAAACACCTCGACTTCCGTGTTTCCGTATTTGCGCAGGACGGACGCGTTTCCCTGGCAACTTGGGTTCATCCCCACAATCTCGGCGGCCGTCTCTACCTGGCGGCCATCCTGCCGTTTCACATCCTCATCGCCCGCGATGCACTGGCACGCGTGGCGGCTGAATAACCTCGCCGACGCGCGCACCGGATGCGCGGCGATTCACCTTGACGATGACGCAAACTGCTCGGTCACCGGCGCCGATGGCCAGGCGACCAGCGTTCCGTCGGACACACGCTGCTTTCCGAAGACCAGCCAGGGATCGTCGACCGATCCGATGCGGACATCGACGCGCAGCAGGTCAGGATGCTGTTCGGCGAGCTCCAGCGTGGTCAGGCCGCTGTCATATGTACCGTCCAGCAATCCTTCGGCAACATCCATGATCGAACCGACCGGCACCAGTTTCTCCCACCGGTCGAGATTGGCGTAACGCCGGGTCGCCGGCTGAAGCGCCAGGGTTGTTGGGACTTCGATGTCCCTCCGGGTCAGGATTCCAAGCGCCTTGCTCGGGGAGATGAATGTATCCACGACATGAATGCCATGGTCGAAATGTGCGGTCGCGACCACATCGCTGCAGTCCGGATGAACGGCGACCTGGACCATGAAATCGGCACTGCCGTCAGTCATCATGGCAAGGCCGACGCGAAAGTCGTCGACGAGCTCGACCTTGGCGCTATCGAGACCGCGGAACGACAGATAGTTCCGCGTCACCATCTCATGATTGGTGCCGGACGGCCCCAGAGTGACGAACACCGGCTCAGCATTCGATTCTTTGACGTTCATATGCCGTATCCCCGAGTCCTGCTGCCGCGCGGCGGCCATCTGCATTGGATCGGCATCATTGCGCGGCATTTGGCGCGGAGCCAAGCGGCAAACAAATCTGGCGCTTAAGGAAATTTGGCGGAGAGAGAGGGATTCGAACCCTCGGTACCCGCAAAGGTACAACGGTTTTCGAGACCGCCCCGTTCGACCACTCCGGCACCTCTCCGCGGTGTCCCCGGAAGACCGGCCGGCGGCCGGACGGGGATCAAGTGGCTCGGCCGGAGTGATACATGCCCTTGCAGCGCCTGCCAAGCCCTTCCTTGCGGCAAAAACAGGCAAAATGCACGTGCGCCCGTGTTGACACGGCAGCCGGGCTGAGTATAGTGCGCGCGAGCCAGCCGGGGCGGCAACGCCACCGGCCTATTTTCTATGAATAATGGAACAATCCGATGTTCGCAGTCATAAAGACAGGCGGCAAGCAGTACAAAGTCGCGCCGGAAGACGTCATCACCGTTGAGAAGCTGAAAGCGGAAGCCGGAGAGATCGTCGAGATCTCTGACGTCCTCATGGTCGGCGGCGACGGTGCCCCCCAGGTGGGCGCTCCGCTGGTCGACGGCGCTACGGTCACTGCCGAGGTGGTCGAACAGACGCGCAGCGACAAGATCATTGTCTTCAAGAAGAAGCGCCGCAAGAACTACCGCCGCACCCACGGCCACAGGCAGTATCAGACGGTTCTGCGCATTACCGAAATCCTGACCGGCGGCAAGAAGCCGTCGAAGAAGGCCGCAGCCAAGAAGCCTGAGCCCAAGGCAGCCGAAGAGGCGCCCAAGGCAGAAGAGAAAAAGGCTGAAGCAAAAGCGGAAGAGAAGAAGACCGAAGCCAAGCCCGCTAAGGTGGCCGCATCCGACGATCTGAAGCAGATTTCAGGCGTCGGTCCGGCACTTGAGAAGAAGCTCCACGACCTCGGCATCACGTCGCTGCAGCAGGTCGCCGATTTCACGCCCGAGCAGATCGCGGAAGTTGACGAAAAGCTCAACTTCAAGGGACGCATCGAGCGCGACGACTGGATCGGCCAGGCCAAGACGCTTCTGGCGGGCGACGAATAAACCGGAAAGGCACTGACCCATGGCACATAAAAAGGCAGGTGGTTCGTCACGTAACGGCCGCGACTCGATCGGTCGCCGCCTCGGCGTCAAGAAGTTCGGCGGCGAGCACGTGATCCCCGGCAACATCATCATCCGTCAGCGCGGCACCAAATGGCATCCCGGCGACAATGTCGGCATGGGCAAGGACCACACGATCTTCGCCACGGCCGAAGGCGCGGTCAGCTTCCGCACCTCGAGCGGCGGGCGCACTTACGTGTCCGTGGTCCCGCAGCCGTCGGCCGAATAACGCCGGCAGCAGCTCCGCCGGCGCCCATGCTCCGGCGGCACAGCAAAGCGAATGTCGAAGGGAGATGGGCCGCCATCTCCCTTTTTGTTTTGGACAACCGACAATGACCACCGCGACCGCAGAAACCGACATCAGATTGGAGACGGAAAGGCTCGTCCTCCGGCGCTTCCGGCCGTCCGACGCGCCCGCGGTCCGGCGCCTGTGCGACAACTGGGCGATTGCCTCCATGACGTCCCGGCTGCCGCACCCCTACCCGCTCGACGGCGCGGTGCAGTGGATCGGCGGGCAGGACGCGGACTTTCACCGCGAACGCCCCTTCGCGGTCACGCTGGACGGCGAACTGATCGGTTCTGTCGGCCTGGTGGGTGAAGCGGAGAGCTTCGAACTGGGATACTGGATCGGCGAACCCTGGTGGGGCCGCGGTTTCGCCACCGAAGCGGCGCGCGCCATGTGCAGCTTTGCGTTCGAACGGCTCGATGCCGAACAGGTGACCGCGGGCCACTTCGTGATCAACGACGCTTCGGGCCGCGTACTCGCCAAATGCGGCTTCCGCTATACCGGCCAGGACAAGGAGTATTCGCTCGCCCGCGACGCAGAGGTCGACTGCAAACGCATGGTCCTGAGCCGCGAAGACTGGCAGGCGGCATCGGCGGGGAGCGCGGCATGAAATTCCTCGACCAGGCCAGGATCTTCATCCGGTCCGGCGACGGCGGTGCCGGCTGTGTCAGTTTCCGGCGCGAGAAATATGTCGAGTTCGGCGGTCCGGACGGCGGTGACGGCGGACGCGGCGGCGACGTCTGGGCCGAATGCGTCGACGGGCTGAACACCCTTATCGACTATCGCTACAGGCAGCACTTCAAGGCCAAGACCGGCCTGCATGGCATGGGCAAGAACCGCACCGGCCAGGACGGTGCCGACGTCATCCTCAAGGTGCCCGAGGGCACACAGGTCTTCGAGGAGGACAATGAGACGCTGATCGCCGACTTCACGGAGGTGGGTCAGCGTGTCTGCCTGGCCCGAGGCGGCAATGGCGGTTTCGGCAACGCCCACTTCAAGAGTTCTACTAATCAGGCGCCCCGTCGCGCAAATCCCGGCCTGGAAGGTGACGAACGGTGGATCTGGCTGCGTCTGAAGCTGATCGCGGACGCCGGTCTCGTGGGCCTGCCCAATGCCGGCAAGTCGACCCTGCTCGCGGCTGTTTCGGCCGCCCGTCCCAAGATCGCCGACTATCCCTTCACCACGCTGACGCCCAATCTCGGTGTCGTGAATGTCGATACCCGCGAATTCGTCATGGCCGACATTCCCGGACTGATCGAGGGCGCCCATGAAGGCCACGGCCTGGGCGACCGGTTCCTCGGGCATATCGAACGCTGCGCGGTCATCCTGCATCTCGTTGACGGGACGCAGGACGACGTGGCCGGCGCCTATCGCACCATCCGGTCCGAGCTTGAAGCCTACGGCCACGGCATCACGGACAAGCCGGAAGTCGTGGCACTGAACAAATGCGACGCCCTGACAGGTGAAACCCTCGCGGAAAAGCATGCGGAGCTTGCCGAAGAGGCTGGCCGCGAAGTCCTGGTCATGTCCGGCGTGTCCGGAGATGGCGTCACCGAGACCCTGCGCCTGCTGCTCGAGGTGATCGACAAGGAGCGCGCGGCCTCGGAGGACGCGCCCGTCCAGGAGGAGTGGCGGCCATGACCGGCAAGCTCGCCAATGCCCGCCGGGTCGTCATCAAGATCGGGTCCGCCCTGCTGGTCGACCCGGACAGCGGGACGCTGCACCGGTCGTGGCTTCAGGCCCTGGCCGCCGATATCGCGGCACTGAGAGAGCGCGGCATGGACGTCGTCGTCGTCTCGTCGGGCGCCATCGCCCTCGGCCGCCGCACGGCGGGTCTGGGACCGGGTGTGCTGAAGCTTGAGGAAAACCAGGCCGCCGCCGCGGTGGGACAGGTGGCGCTGGCCCATGCCTATAGCCAGGCGCTCGACGACGTCGGCCTGACCGCCGCACAGGTGCTTCTGACCCTGACCGATACGGAGCAGCGGCGGCGGTACCTTAACGCCCGCAACACGCTTGAGACCCTGCTCCGCCTCGGAGCCGTGCCGGTCGTCAACGAAAACGACACCGTCGCCACCAGTGAGATCCGTTACGGCGACAATGACCGCCTGGCCGCCCGGGTCGCCGGCATGATCAGCGCCGATTGCCTGGTCCTGCTGTCGGACGTCGACGGTCTTTACACCGCCTCGCCGCACAACAATGACGATGCCGAACTGATCCCGGAAGTACGCGAGATCACGGCCGAAATCGTCGCCATGGCGGGCGAGCCCGAAAGCGGCGTCGGATCCGGGGGCATGGTGACCAAGCTGGAAGCCGCCCGCATAGCCGTCGGCGCCGGTGCGGACATGGTGATTACCAGCGGCCGTGTCATGAACCCGCTGGCCCGGCTTGAAGACGGAGCACGCTGCACTTGGTTCATTTCGGGTGCGACGCCCAAGGCGGCCCGCAAGACCTGGATCGCGGGCACCCTGGAGCCCTGCGGCACGCTGATTGTCGACGACGGTGCGGTGACCGCGCTGATGAGCGGCAAGAGTCTTCTCCCGGCCGGAATCGTCCGGGTCGAGGGCCGATTCAACCGGGGTGATGCAGTCATGGTGAAATCATCCGGCGGCGCAGCCGTGGCGCGCGGTCTTTCGGCTTACGATTGCGACGATGCCCGGGCAATCGCCGGGTACAAAAGCGATGAAATAGAGCGGATTCTCGGCTACCGTGGCCGCGATGAGGTCATTCACCGCGATGATCTTGTTCTGACCAAGGGGTGAACTCATGAGTCTTGCAGCGGAAGCGGATCGGCCTGTCGGGCAGGCGGGCGACGTCGAAGCGACGATGCGCGAGATTGGCGCGCGCGCCAGGGCTGCCACGCGCGACCTGGCCAACGCAACGGCGGAACAAAAAAACGCGGCACTTGCCGCAATGGCGGCTGCCCCGCGGGAACGCATGGATGAAATCCTGGCAGCCAACGCGACCGACTATGCCGCTGCTGAAGCGCGCGGCACCACGGGCGCGTTCCTGGACCGGCTCAAACTCGATCCGGAGCGTGTGGAAGCCATGGCGCGCGGTCTTGAGGACATTGCTGCGCTGGCGGATCCGGTCGGCTCGACCATAGCCGAGTGGGACCGTCCCAACGGTCTTCACATCGAGCGTGTCCGCGTCCCCATTGGCGTGATCGGCATCATCTTCGAAAGCCGTCCCAATGTGACCGCCGACGCCGGTGCGCTGTGCATGAAATCCGGCAACGCCGCGATCCTGCGCGGCGGTTCGGAAAGCATAGAGTCGAGCCGTGTGATCGCCTCATGCCTGGCACAAGGGCTGAAAGACGCAGGCCTGCCGGAAGACGCCATTCAGGTCGTGCCGACCACGGACCGGGCTGCCGTGGGCGCCATGCTGAGCGGTCTAGACGGGACGATCGACCTGATCGTCCCGCGTGGCGGCAAGAGCCTCGTCGCGCGCGTCGAGGCCGAGGCCCGGGTGCCCGTCTTCGCACACCTCGAAGGCCTGTGCCATGTCTACGTGGACAAGGCGGCCGATCTGGACATGGCGGTAGATATCGCGATCAACGCCAAGCTTCGGCGCACCGGCATCTGCGGTGCCGCGGAGACCCTGCTGGTCGACACAAACTGTTCCGAGAAATATTTGCCGCAACTGGTGAGTTCCCTGATCGATGCGGGCTGCGAAGTGCGCGGCGATGCCGGCGTGCAGCAGGTCGACGGACGCGTGAAAGCCGCCACCGAGGAAGACTGGCTGACGGAATATCTCGACTCGATCATTTCCGTGCGGCTGGTGGATGGTGTCGATTCCGCGATCGATCATATCGAGCACTACGGCTCTCATCACACCGAGACCATCGTCACGAGCGATCAGGCGACGGCCGACCGGTTTCTGGACCGGGTCGACAGCGCGATCGTGCTGCACAACGCCTCGACCCAGTTCGCTGATGGCGGCGAATTCGGCATGGGTGCGGAGATCGGAATCGCCACGGGCAAGATGCATGCCCGCGGTCCGGTCGGGCTCGAGCAGTTGACGAGCTTCAAATACGTTGTCCGCGGATCGGGCCAGACCCGCCCCTGAATGGCCGCCAACGGAACGCTTTCAGCCGTCACGCCGCTTGCCCTGCCCGGCCAGCGGATCGGGTTGTTCGGCGGATCCTTCAACCCGGCCCATGCCGGACACCGCGCCATTTCGCTTGAGGCACTGAAGCGGCTGGATCTCGATTGGGTATGGTGGCTGGTGGCACCCCAGAACCCGCTGAAGGACCCGTCCGAAAGCACCGCGCTGGACCTTCGTCTCGAAAAGGCGCGCCTCGTCGCCAATCATCCCCGCATCAGGGTCACCGGTTTCGAGGAAGCCATCTCCAGCCGATACACGGCGGATACCGTTCAGGCGGTCGGCCATTTCTGGCCGTCGACGCACTTCGTCTGGATCATGGGTGCGGACTGCCTTGGCGAACTGCACCGCTGGCAGGACTGGACGGATCTGGTCGAAAGCATCCCCATTGCGGTGATCAACCGGCCCGGATTCGGGCTCAAGTCCCTGTCATCGCTGGCCGCGCACCGCTATGCCAGGTTCCGGCTCGATGAATCGGATTCCGGCCTGCTCGCCGGCTGCGAGGCCCCGGCCTGGTGCTTTCTGAAAGTCCCCCTGCGGCGCGAAAGCTCGACCAGCATCCGCACGCAAAATGGTAAATGACCGCTGCTAATCGTCACGAAACCGACGTCGAACAGCTATTGAACCGTATGCCACTTCGAATTATTCTAAGGTGGTAATGTCAAAAGGACTTTGCGTTACGTGCTGACAACAGCATATCGGTCATTAAAGTTGGACGTTCCGCGGCTCCCTGAGGGCTGCCGGACGTTTGTGAGAGAGGACCACCACCCTGACAATGCAACAGCTTGGCGATTCTGCCGGCAACGGCAGGATCGGCGGTGACGTTCTGCCGTCACGGCGCGAATCGTCACAGAAATTGCTCGAGACCATTCTCGATTGCCTTGATGATGCCAAGGCCGAGGAGGTCACGTCGATCGATCTCGAAACCAAATCCTCCATCGCCGACCACATGGTTGTTTCTTCGGGACGCTCGCAGCGTCACGTCGGAGCGATCGCCGACCAGCTCCTGTCCAGGCTCAAGGACGAGGGTTACGGCAAGGCCCGGGTGGAGGGACTGCCGAACTGCGACTGGGTCCTGATCGACGCCGGCGACGTTCTCGTGCACATTTTCCGGCCGGAAGTCCGGAGCTTTTACAATCTTGAGAAGCTCTGGTCGGCAAACAGCCCGACGGACAAGGTTGCGGTCTGAGCCGTAGCCGCTCCTGATCTGAGCCGGAAAATCGGCCATGAAGATCTTTATTGGCGCTGTGGGCCGCCTTAAGGACGGTCCCTCGCGCGAACTATGCCGGGAATACCTGCAGCGCCTCGGGGCGCAAGGTCCGTCTGTCGGCATTCGCAGCGTCAATGTCCATGAAATTCCTGAATCGAACAGGCGCAGCGCCGACGAACGCCGCGACGAGGAAGCAGCCGCCCTGCTTGCGGCTGCGCCCGACGGCGCCTACCTGTTCGCCCTCGACGAACGCGGCAAGGCCATGGCCAGCCGCCAATTTGCAACCAGGCTGACGGACCTGCAGGCCGAAGGAACGGCCGATGTCGGCTTTCTCATCGGTGGGCCCGACGGGCATGGTGACGCGGCCCGCAAGGCCGCTGCGCGGCTGCTCTCGTTCGGACCGATGACCTGGCCGCACATGCTGGTGCGCGCCATGCTCACCGAACAGCTTTACCGGGCGGTAACCATATTGGCCAAACATCCCTATCATCGCGATTAGAGGGCAATGGCCCGGCATTCACGGCGTTGTTTCTGGCCCTGTGCGGCCTGACGCGCTATATGACGCCGGTCTAGGTGAGCGAGACGGTTTTGGACCGATCAGTCAAATATCCTGCAACAGCAAGGGTGGCAACCGCCCTGCTTGCGCTCGCACTCGCGTCGGCACTGCCGGCAGGGGCTCAGGACGCCGATACCGATGACCCGGCAAGCCAGTTGCGGTCAGTCGAGGAACAGCTCGAGTTCTCGCGTTCGCGCGCGGACACGCTCGAGGCCGAAGCGCGGGAGCTTGCTGAGGAAACAGCGCGGCTCAGTAAACGCCTTGTCGCCATCGCGGCCCGGATTCAGGCGCGTGAGACACAGATAACCACCACAGAGACACGCCTTGCGAGCCTCGGCGGCGACGAACGCAAGGTTCGGGAAAGCCTGGTCAAGCGGCGCAAGACCCTGGCGGAGCTTCTGGCAGGACTGCAACGCCTCGAACAGAACCCGCCGCCGGCACTCGCGGTCAAACCGGAAGATGCCCTTGGAGCCGTGCGCAGCGCCATGCTCCTGGGCGTCATCGTTCCCGAACTCCGCGCCGAGGCGAATGCGCTCGCACAGGACCTGACCCGGCTGAAGCGTTTGCGGCGGTCAATTGAACGTGAACAGAATTTCCTCAACCAGAACGTGGCCGCACTCGAAATCGAGCGCAAGGAGGTCGGGGAACTGATCGAAACCAAGCAGGCGACGACACAGCTCACGACGGAAGAGATCGAGGCGGAAAGGCAACGGATCACGAGTCTGGCGCAGCAGGCCAAGACATTTCGCGAACTGATCGCCAAACTGGACGAAGAAAAGCAACGCGCGGCAAAAAAGCCACAGACCAAGGCACGGAAAGTGGTGGCCCGGGCAACCGCGCTGGTCAAACCGTCGATACGGTTTTCAAAGGCCCGCGGAAAGCTGGCATTTCCCGCGCAAGGCGTGAAAATCCGCGAATTCGGAACAAAAGACAGCTTCGGCGGAAAGGCGAAGGGACTGTCCATCGCGACCCGAAAACAGGCCCAGATCACCACGCCGGTGGATGGTTGGGTGGTTTATGCTGGACCATTCAGAAGCTACGGCCAGCTATTGATCATAAATGCCGGCGAAGGGTATCATGTGCTGCTGGCCGGCATGACACGAATCAACGCAGACACAGGGCAATTCGTGCGCTCCGGCGAGCCAGTCGGTACAATGGGTGAAGAGGCCGTGAGCAGTGCGGCGATTGGAGAGATTGCCGAAAACGAGTCTCGCCCAATATTATACGTTGAGTTCCGCAAGGGCGGAAAATCAATCGATCCGGGACCGTGGTGGGCCGGTGGTGATGAAAAGGTAAGTGGATAATGCGCAGATCCATTCTGACAGGTCTTGGATGTTTCGCGGCAGGCGTCATTGCGACTGCCTTTGCATTGCAGAATCTTGGGGCCCAGGGCACTGCGAATGCGGCCAGTTCCGAAACCTACCGGCAGTTGAACCTGTTCGGCGATGTGTTCGACCGTGTCCGTTCCGACTATGTCGAGGTGCCCGATGACAGCAAGCTGATCGACTCGGCCATCAACGGCATGCTCGCATCGCTCGATCCCCATTCGAGCTACATGAACGCCAAGACGTTTCGCGAAATGCAGGTGCAGACCCGCGGCGAATTCGGTGGCCTCGGCATCGAAGTCACCATGGAGAATGGCGTCGTCAAGGTTGTTACCCCGATCGACGACACACCGGCGGCAAAGGCCGGCGTGCGTGCAGGCGACCTGATCACACAGCTGGACGGCGAGCAGATTCTGGGTCTCACCCTGAGCCAGGCCGTCGACAAGATGCGCGGCCGCGTCAACACGCCGATCGTGCTGACGGTCGTGCGCAAGGGCGTCGAGGAGCCGATCGAAATCAAGATCGTCCGCGATATCATCCGCATCAAGTCCGTGCGGACGCGGGACGAGGGTGATGTCGGATACATCCGTGTCACGACATTCAACGAACAGACCCAGGAAGGCCTGAACAAGGCAATCCGGGAGTTCGAGAAGAAATCCAGCGGCAAGGCCGTAAAGGCATACATCGTCGATCTGCGGAACAATCCGGGCGGTCTGCTCGACCAGGCCATCTCGGTTTCCGACACGTTCCTTGATCGCGGCGAGATCGTCTCCACGCGCGGACGTAACGCGGAGGAAACCCAGCGTTACAATTCGGATCCCGGTGACCTTATCAAGGGCAAGCCCATGGTCGTTCTGATCAATGGCGGCTCCGCTTCGGCATCCGAGATCGTTGCCGGCGCCCTTCAGGATCACCGCCGTGCGACTGTGGTCGGCACCCGGTCCTTCGGCAAGGGCTCGGTTCAGACCATTATTCCGCTGGGCAGCAACGGCGCGATCCGCCTGACCACGGCACGCTATTACACCCCGTCGGGCCGCTCCATCCAGGCCAAGGGCATTATTCCGAACGTGGTCGTCGAACAGGATCTTCCCGAAGACCAGAAAAAGAAGACAAAACCACGTGGCGAAGCCAATCTGCGCGGCCATCTCAAGGCCGAAGGCGCAGGCAAGGAAGAGTCCGGGTCGGCATCGTACGTTCCCGCCAAGAAGGAAGACGACAAGCAGCTGATCTATGCGCTGAACTTCCTGCGGGGCATCAAGGTCGACAGCCGCAATTCAACGACGAAGAAAGAAACCGTGCCGAATTAGGCCGATGCGGGCTTGAGGCCGCCCGCAGGCCTGGCAGGCCACATATCGTGAGGGGCTATGGGCGGAGATCATGGCGGCGGATGATCTGAGCGCACCGCTTGTGCGCAAGGGGATTCTCGGCAGAATAGCGAGATTCCGGACCACGCCCCTGAGGTTTGCGGCGTTCCTGCTGGTGGCGGTCGCCGCAGCGATCTTCGTCTTCCTGCGCATTTATCCCGATCCGAATGGCGGCGAACCGGTTGCTGTCGTCAAACTGACGCCCGAGGATGCCGCCGGTCAGCAGGACGGTGTTTCCTCTGACGAACTCGGCATGCGCAGTGCACTGAAGCCTGAAGACAATGTCGACCTGGCGAACCGGCCGGTTGCGACAGCCAAGACCGAAACATCGGAAGACAACCCGGTCAGAAGAGCGCTCGGCGCCGTACCGCAGAAAGGGCTCTTCGAGAAGGGCCGTTACGGCCTGCTGCCCCGCATTGGTCCCGACGGCCGCAGACCGTCTCAGGCCTACGCACGGCCCGCGAACCGCACGGCCGGCGGCACGACCGGAGGCACCAAGGTGGCGATTCTCGTGGGCGGCCTGGGCCTTAGCACCAAGGGAACGAACGATGCAATCCGTCGTCTGCCGCCGGAAGTCTCGCTCGCGTTCGCCCCGTACCCGAAGAACCTGCAACGCTGGGTCGAGCGCGCCCGGCAGAACGGCCATGAAGTCATGCTCCAACTCCCCATGGAGCCGTTCGACTATCCCAACAACGATCCAGGCCCCTATACCTTGCGCACCGATGTTTCGGCACGCGAGAACGCAAAACGGCTGGACTGGCTCCTGAGCCGCTTCACGGGCTATTTCGGTGTCACGAACTACATGGGCGCCAAATTCACGTCCGTTCCGGATGCCCTGCGGCCAACCCTGAAGCAGATCAGCGCGCGCGGACTGATCTATGTCGATGACGGTTCGTCGGCACGCAGTCAGACCAAACGTGTCTCGGAGGACGTCGGTCTTGCGACCACGACCGCCGACGTCATCATCGATGCCGAGCCGACGCCGTCCGCCATTTCCGCAGCGCTGCAGAAACTCGAGCGCATCGCAAAGGAACGCGGCATCGCCGTGGGCGTTGCATCGGGCCTCCCCATTACGATAGACCAGATCGTCGAATGGAACGAGGAGCTGCGCGACCGCGACATCGTCATGGTGCCGGTCAGCGCCGTACTGACAGGTGAGCAGAGTTGAGTGACAAGCCGTCGGGCAGGCCCGACCCTGAGTCCCTTCCCTACCGTCCTTGCGTCGGAATCATGCTGCTCAACAGCAGCGGACTGGTCTGGGTCGGCCGCCGGATCCCGAAATGGGAAAAGGATGCCGCGAGCCAGATGTGGCAGATGCCCCAGGGCGGCATCGACAAGGGCGAGCAGCCGCGGGACGCAGCGTTCCGGGAGCTTGAGGAAGAGACAGGCACCACCAAGGCAATCCTGCTCGCGGAAACCGAAGACTGGCTGACCTACGATCTCCCGCCCGAGGCGGTCGGCCATGCGCTTAAGGGCAAGTATCGCGGCCAGAAACAGAAATGGTTCGCCATGCGGTTCGAGGGCGACGACAGCGAGATCGACATTGCGCCGGAGAAGGGTGAAAAGCCGGAATTCGACGCCTGGAAATGGGTCGCCATGTCCGACTTGCCGGATCTCATCATTCCGTTCAAACGGCAGGTCTATCTGCAGGTCGTCGACGCCTTCCGGCACCTGCAGTGAAGGTTATGAAATACCTTAGGCGTTACAGCGCTGACTGAAGCTGCCGGAGGTGGTCGAGCGATTCCTGTGCCCGCTGACGGCTGTCATCGGTCTTCGCGTCGGCCACGTCTTCCTCGGCGTTCTGGATCTGCTGCGCCAGGGCCTCCGCATCGAGCTCGGCGAGCGGGATTGCCTGCTCGGCCAGCACGGTCAAGCCGGCAGGCGACGCCTCGGCAAATCCGCCGCGCACGAAGATTTTCTCCTCGCCACCGCCATCGACCACGACGACCACACCCGGACGCACCGTCGACAGGACAGGCGCGTGGCCCGGCAGCACGGTGAAATCACCTTCGGTGCCGGGCACGGTTACCTGCTGAACGTCTCCGGACTTCAGGAGTTTCTCCGGAGAAACCAGTTCGAACTTGAGTGAGTCGGCCATGGTCGCGCGATCCCTTGTTTAGACGTGGCGCAAGCCTTGATCAGGCCGCTTCCGCAGCCAGGCGCTCGGCTTTCTCGACCGCTTCGTCGATATTGCCGACCATGTAGAAGGCGGCTTCGGGAAGGTGATCGTACTCGCCGTCGCACAGGCCCTTGAAGCCCTTGATGGTGTCGGCCAGGTCGACCAGCTTGCCGGGCGAGCCGGTGAACACCTCGGCCACGAAGAACGGCTGGCTCAGGAAGCGCTCGATCTTGCGCGCGCGCGACACGGTCAGCTTGTCCTCTTCGGAAAGCTCGTCCATGCCCAGAATGGCGATGATGTCCTGCAGGGCCTTGTAACGCTGCAGGATCTCCTGCACGCGGCGGGCCACACCGTAGTGCTCCTCGCCGACCGTACGCGGCTCAAGCACGCGGCTGGTCGAGTCGAGCGGATCCACGGCCGGGTAGATGCCCTTCTCGGAGATTGCACGCGACAGCACCGTGGTGGCGTCGAGGTGCGCGAACGAAGTCGCGGGCGCCGGGTCGGTCAGGTCGTCGGCCGGCACGTAAATGGCCTGCACGGACGTCACCGAGCCCTTCGTGGTGGTCGTGATGCGCTCCTGCATGGTGCCCATGTCGGTGGCCAGCGTCGGCTGATAGCCCACCGCCGAGGGAATGCGGCCCAGAAGCGCCGACACTTCGGAGCCGGCCTGGGTGAAGCGGAAGATGTTGTCCACGAAGAACAGCACGTCCTGGCCCTGGTCGCGGAAGTGTTCCGCCACCGTCAGGCCGCTCAGGGCCACACGGGCGCGGGCTCCGGGCGGCTCGTTCATCTGGCCGTACACCAGCGAGCACTTGGAGCCGTCCCCGCCGCCGAGCTTGTTCACGCCGGACTCGATCATCTCGTGATAGAGGTCGTTGCCCTCGCGGGTGCGTTCGCCGACACCGGCGAACACCGAATAACCGCCGTGCGCCTTCGCGATGTTGTTGATCAGTTCCATGATCAGCACGGTCTTGCCCACGCCGGCGCCGCCGAACAGGCCGATCTTGCCGCCCTTGGAGTACGGTGCCAGCAGGTCCACGACCTTGATGCCCGTGACCAGAATTTCCGATTCGGTCGACTGGTCGACCAGTTCCGGCGCATCCTGGTGAATGGCGCGGGTCGCCTCGGTCTCGATCGGGCCGGCCTCGTCCACCGGCTCACCGATCACGTTCATGATCCGGCCGAGCGTGCCGTCGCCGACGGGGACCGCGATCGCAGCGCCCGTATCGGTCACTTCCTGACCGCGCACCAGACCTTCCGACGTGTCCATGGCAATCGTCCGGACAGTGTTCTCGCCGAGATGCTGCGCCACTTCCAGAACCAGGCGGTTGCCGCCGTTGTCCGTTTCCAGACTGTTCAGGATTTCCGGCAGGTGGTCGTCGAACTGGACGTCCACGACAGCGCCGATGACCTGTGTAACCCGACCGACTTTGTTAGCCATTTCGATTTACCTCGTTTCCCGTACTCTCTAGAGCGCCTCTGCGCCCGAGATAATTTCAATCAGTTCCTTGGTGATCATCGCCTGCCGCGAGCGGTTGTAGGTGATGGTCAGCTTGTCAATCATTTCGCCGGCATTGCGCGTCGCGTTGTCCATGGCGGACATCCGCGCGCCCTGCTCGCTCGCCCCGTTTTCGAGCAGACCCCTGAAGATCTGCACGGAGACGTTGCGCGGCAGAAGCTCGGCGAGGATTTCGCTCTCGTCCGGCTCGTATTCGTAAGCCGCATTGCCCACGTCGGAGCCGCCGGCGTCCTCCCGCTCGATCTTGGCGGGGATCAGCTGCTGCGCGGTCGGGATCTGGGAGATCACCGACTTGAACTTCGAATAGAACAGGGTGCAGACGTCGAACTCGCCGGCCTCGAACATGTCGAGCACCCGGCGGCTGATGTCCTGCGCATTCGCAAATCCAACCTGGCGCACCGACTTCAGGTCGATGACGTCGATGATCTGTTCGGCGAACTGCCGCTTCAGCGCATCATGGCCTTTCTTGCCGACGCACAGGATCTTGACCGTCTTGCCTTCCGACATGAGGGTCTGGGCCTGCTCGCGCGCAAGCTTTGCTATCGACGAGTTGAAGCCGCCGCACAGGCCGCGTTCGGCGGTGGCCACCAGAAGAAGATGCGTGTCTTCCCGTCCGGTGCCGACCAGCAGCGGCGATGCCCCGTCCCGGCCCTGCAAAGCGTCCGAGAGGTTGGCGAGCACGTTTTCCATGCGCTCGGCATAGGGACGCGCGGCTTCCGCGGCCTCCTGCGCCTTGCGCAGCTTGGCCGCGGCGACCATCTGCATCGCCTTGGTGATCTTCTGCGTCGCCTGGACGCTTGCGATCCGGTTTCTTAGTTCCTTGAGGCTGGGCATTTACGCCGTTCCCTGCTGAGGTTGGATCCGAAAATCAGGCGAAAGCCTTGGCGAACGCATCGACGGCGTTCTTGAGCTTTTCACCGGTCTCGTCGGAGATCTCCTTCTCGGTCCGGATCGACTCCAGGATGTCGGCATGCTTCTCGCGGACGTTGCGCAGCAGTTCTTCCTCGAACCGGCCCACGTCCGAGACGTTCAGCGGATCGAGATAGCCGTTCACGCCGGCATAGATCGCCACCACCTGCTCCTCGACCTTCAGCGGCGAGAACTGGGCCTGCTTGAGCAGTTCCGTCAGTCGCGCGCCACGGTTGAGCAGACGCTGGGTCGAAGCGTCGAGGTCGGAACCGAACTGCGCGAACGCAGCCATTTCACGATACTGGGCGAGCTCGCCCTTGATCGCGCCGGCAACCTGCTTCATGGCCTTGATCTGTGCGGACGACCCCACGCGGGACACCGACAGGCCGACGTTCACGGCCGGGCGAATGCCCTGGTAGAACAGGTCCGTCTCCAGGAAGATCTGACCGTCGGTGATCGAGATCACGTTGGTCGGGATATAGGCCGACACGTCGTTGGCCTGGGTTTCGATGACCGGCAGCGCGGTCAGCGACCCGGCGCCATTGTCCTCGTTCATCTTCGCGGCCCGCTCGAGCAGCCGGCTGTGGAGGTAGAACACGTCACCCGGATAGGCTTCACGTCCGGGCGGACGGCGAAGCAGCAGCGACATCTGCCTGTAGGACACGGCCTGCTTTGACAGATCGTCATAGGTGATCATGGCGTGCATGCCGTTGTCGCGGAAATACTCGCCCATGGTGCAGCCGGCAAACGGCGCCAGGAACTGCATCGGCGCGGGATCGGACGCGGTCGCGGCAACGATGATCGAGTATTCAAGCGCGCCGTTCTCTTCCAGGACCTTGACGAACTGGGCAACAGTAGAGCGCTTCTGGCCGACGGCGACATAGACGCAGTAGAGCTTGACGCTCTCGTCGTCCGACTCGTTGATCGACTTCTGGTTCAGGATGGCGTCGAGCGCGACGGCGGTCTTGCCTGTCTGGCGGTCGCCGATGATCAGCTCGCGCTGGCCACGGCCGATCGGGATCAGTGAGTCGATGGCCTTGAGGCCGGTCTGCATCGGCTCGTGCACAGATTTCCGCGGAATAATACCGGGTGCCTTGACGTCCACACGGCGGCGTTCGGCGCCCTCGATCGGCCCCTTGCCGTCGAGCGGGTTGCCGAGCGAGTCGACCACGCGGCCGAGCAGGCCCTTGCCGACGGGCACGTCCACGATGGCGCCGGTCCGCTTGACGGTGTCACCTTCCTTGATGTCCCGGTCCGAGCCGAAGATAACGACACCGACATTGTCGATCTCGAGGTTCAGCGCCATTCCCCGGATCCCGCCGGGGAATTCGACCATTTCACCGGCCTGAACGTTGTCGAGGCCGTAAACGCGCGCAATGCCGTCACCGACCGACAGCACCTGGCCGACTTCGGTAACCTCGGCTTCCTTGCCGAAATCTTTGATCTGTTCCTTGAGGATTGCGGAGATTTCCGCGGCCCGGATATCCATCAGCCGACCTCTTTCATGGCTATTTTGAGATTTTGAAGCTTGGTGCGCAGCGAGCTGTCAACCATCCGGCTGCCCACCTTGACGATGAGTCCGCCCAGCAGGCTCGCGTCCACTTTCGTGTCCACCGTAACGTCTTGACCGATGGCGGACTTCAGGGACGCGCGCAGGGCGTCGAGTTGGGTATCGCTGAGTTTTTCAGCGGAGGTCACTTCCGCGGCCATCTCCCCGCGGTGTGCGGCCATCAGCGAGCCGTAGGCTTTCACCATGCCCTTGATGCCAAAAAGCCGGCGGTTTTTGGCCACCAGCTTGATGAAGTTTCCTGTGAGTCCGCCGATCTCGGCCTTTTCGAGGATTGCGGCAATAGCGCCCATCTGGTCCTCAGCCGTGAATACCGGGCTGCGGACGAGGCGCTGCAGGTCCTCACTGTCGTTCAACATGTCGTTGAACCGGTTCAGATCGGTCTCAACGGCATCAAGCGCGCCAGACTCTTCGGCAAGCTCGAACAGCGCCGTGGCATATCGGCCGGGCATGCCAGCAATGTTTGGATCTTGACCAGACACGAATATCCGCTCTCTAGGTGGTGATTAAGACACGGCGCTCAATGCGATGAGGACGCCAACCCCTTGATAAGTCGATGTTTTTTGAGTGAGGGCACGGTCGCAGCGTTCCATTCCCCTCGCTGCCGGCCCTCCCTATAACAAAAGCGGTTATGGCATGCAACACGTACACTGTACAAGGCCGTTGAGAATCGCCAATTTGCCGCAGTTTTCGCGCGTTGCTCAGGCCGTCCATAGACCGTTCAAACCGGTATAGAGCAGCCGCAAGGCAAGCAACGCCAGAAAGCCGCGGAACACGATTTTGAACCACCGTTCCGAAATCCGTCCGAGCAGCAGCGTTCCGGCATAGGTTCCTGCGAACCCTGCAGCGATGACAATGGCCAGGAATCCGAGCCACGGACCGTAGGCGAAACCGGCGAGTCCGAAGAAGACGATCTTCAGCAGATGCTTGACCGACATGAGAAAGGCATGTGTCGAGACAACCTCGTGACGGGTCATGCGCTGGGACGGCAGTACGGCCGCAACGAGCATGCCTGTCGCGCCGACAAAGAATGTGGCGACGGTCGCCAGGGCACCGCCAACCGCGAGCCCGGCCTTGCCCGGCGAAAACGATCTGGGCTTCGGCGCGAACAGTGCAACCAGTACGAAAACCCCGAGGATCACCTGAAGAACATTCGTCGGGATGTCGATCGCAAGCCGGGAACCGGCCACCGCGCCGGCAAGCGCACCCAGAATGAACCAGAGCGCGATGGACCAGGCGATGTGATCCCTGATGATAAAGGCCCGGCTGCCATTGCTGCCGAACTGGATGCAGGCGTGAATCGGGATGACCGCGCCTGCCGGGATCAGGTTGGCGAGGATCGCAAGGATCGCGATGCCGCCGCCAAGGCCGACTGCGGCCGAAAACGCTGCCGCCGCGAAATTCGCCAGAACGACAAGACCGGCCAGCCAGGGCGCGATGCCGGCAGGGACAAAGAGGTCAACGAACACGGCGCCGGTCATCCGGCACGGCTCTCACGAAGACTGACGCTCACAGGAAGCTCTGCGGGTCGATATCGACCACCAGCCTGAGATCGCCACGCGGCTTCGGCCCAGCGTCCAGCCACTGCTGCAGGAAACCCTGGATGTTGAAGTCCCGCACCGTCTTGACCAGGAACCGCACCCTGTGGCGGCCGCGCAGGAAAGCGATGGGGGCCGGTGCCGGCCCGAGCACCCTGACGTCTTTCGCCGACGGCGCGACGCGAGCGAGCGACCGGGCAAAGCCCTGCGCGTCTTCGGCTTTGGAACTCGAAATGATCAATGCTGCCAGCCGGCCATAGGGCGGCAGGCCCGCGATTTCCCGCGCGCGCCGTTCGTATGAATAGAACCGTTCGCGATCGCCCGCGATCAGCGCCTGCATCAGCGGATTCTCCGGCTGATAGGTCTGGATCAGGGCGCGCCCCGGCTTGTCGGCACGTCCCGCGCGCCCGGCCACCTGCCTGAGCAACTGATATGTCCGCTCGCCCGCACGGGGATCGCCGGTCCCCAGCCCGATATCCGCGTCGACGACGCCCACGAGCGTTAGACCGGGGAAGTGATGACCCTTGGCCACAAGCTGCGTGCCGATGGCAATGTCGATCTCGCCGGCAGCCATCGCCGCCAGCGTGTCGCGCAGCGACGCGCCGCGCAGCAGATCGCTCGAAAGTACCGCGACGGTCCGGTCCGGAAAATCCTCAAGCACCTCTTCCGCCAGCCGCTCCACACCGGGACCGCAGGCAACCAGTGTGCCCTCACTGCTGCAGGACGGACATTGATCTGGGATCGGCACCTGATGGCCACAGTGATGACACATGAGATGCCGCCGAAACCGGTGCTCGACAAGCCACGCATCGCAGTTCGGGCACTGCAGCCGGTGACCGCAGGTCCGGCACAGGGTCAAGGGCGCATAACCGCGCCGGTTGAGGAACAGAAGTGACTGCTCGCCGGCCTCCAGTGTCTCGCCAAGTGCCGCCCTCAACGGCTCTGACAGCCACTTGCCCTTCTGCGTCTCGGCACTGCGCATGTCGATGGCGGCGACGTCCGGCAGCACGGCGCTGCCGTGCCGTGCCTTGAGCGCGACTCCGTGATAGCGGCCGCGGTCGACATTCGACATGCTTTCGAGCGACGGTGTCGCCGAGCTCAGAATGATCGGGAAACTGCCAAGCGACGCCCGGACGACGGCCATGTCCCTTGCATGGTAGTGCACGCCGTCTTCCTGCTTGAAGGCCGGTTCGTGTTCCTCGTCGACAACGATAAGCCCGAGATCCGGATAAGGCAGGAACAGCGCTGAGCGGGCACCGACGACGATCCGCACGCTGCCGTCCGCAACCCCGCGCCAGACCCGTTCGCGCTCCCGCGGCCTGAGGCCCGAGTGCCATTCGGCCGGTGCGGCCGCAAACCGGCTTTCGATGCGTTCGATGAATTGTGCGGTGAGCGCGATCTCCGGCAGCAGGACAAGCACCTGCCGCCCGGCCTCGAGCGCTGCCGCGACCGCCTCCAGGTAGACCTCGGTCTTGCCCGAGCCGGTGACACCGTCGAGCAGGCTGACCGAGTAGCCGCCCTCACGCACATGAGCCACCAGGTCGCCGGCAGCCTGATTCTGATCGTGCGAAAGCTCGACCCCTGGATTTGACGGGTCGGGCCGTTCGAACGCTTCCAGCGTGGGCATCGGAACCGTCACCAGTGTTCCCGCATCGACCAGACCGCGGACGACACCGGTCGTGACGCCGGCTTCCTCCGCGAGGTCGGCAATCGGCCAGGCGAGCCCCTCGCCCGCCACCACGAGCACGCGGGTCCGCTGTGGCGTCAGCCGCTTGGGCGGTTCGCCTTCCAGCCGCACGCCGACACGCTCACGCGGCGGCCCGAGCGCTGCCGGCACGCGTAACGTCATCCGCATGACCGCACCCGCGGGGGACAAGGTATAGGCGGCTACCCAGTCGATGAACTTGCGGTGCACGTCGGGCATCGCAGGCGCCTCGAAGGCCTCCGCAATCGCGCGAAGCTTGCCGGCCTCGACCTCGCCCGACCCCGGCCCCCAGACCACACCGATGACGTCGCGCGGCCCCAGGGGCACGCGTACGTAGGTGCCGGGCCCGATCCCCTGACCGGCCGGCGCCAGATAGGAATACGGACCCGGCATCGCATAGGGCAGCAGCACCTCGACCTCCTCCGTCTCGTCGTCCGGAGAGGCGAACAGTGCCGGCATTGCGTTCGAATCGGACATCATCGTCTAGAGTGTGTCAGCCGTGCAGGAGAGCAACAAGCGCGGTTGTGGATAGCCTGGATCATTGCCTGTGCAAAATGGGTCGTGACACTTTGCGCGAAATCGGGCACATCGGGTGGCTGAAGAATGTGTATCGCGCAGGAAATCGGAAACGACGGCCATGAAATTTTTTGTCGACACGGCGGAAATCGAAGAGATCCGCGAACTGAATGAAACCGGCATGGTGGATGGGGTGACGACCAATCCGTCACTGGTCGCCAAGTCCGGCCGGGACTTCAAGGAAGTGGTTGCGGAGATCTGCGAGGTCGTGGACGGACCTGTCAGTGCCGAGGTCACGGCGCTCGATGCCCCGGGCATGATTTCGGAAGGCCGCACGCTCGCCGCCATCGCCTCCAACATCGCGGTCAAGGTGCCGCTCACCTGGGACGGCCTGAAGGCCTGCCGGACGCTCAGCGGCGAAGGCACGATGGTGAACGTCACCCTGTGCTTCAATGCCAATCAGGCGCTGCTGGCGGCAAAGGCCGGCGCCACATTCATCTCGCCGTTCATCGGCCGCCTCGACGACATCGGCCTCGACGGCATGGAGCTGATCGAGGAGATCCGCGAGATCTATGACAATTACAATGCGCTCAAGACGGAAATCCTGGCGGCTTCGATCCGGTCCGCCAATCACGTGAAATTCTCCGCCATGGCCGGCGCCGACGTGGCGACCGTGCCGCCGGGCGTGCTGCGCGGCCTGATCAAGCATCCGCTCACCGACAAGGGTCTGGATGCCTTCCTCGCCGACTGGGAGAAGACGGGACAGTCGATCACCTGAATGAGGATGGCGTGACGGGCAAGCGTCCAAGCAGAAGCGTTTACGCCGCGGCTGACACCGCGGAGGGAATTGATGCCTGGATCGCCTATCTCGTCGCCGAAAAGCGCGCCGCCGAAAAGACCATCGAGGCCTACCTGCGCGACATCGAGCAGTTCTTCGCCTTTCTCGCCGATCATCTGGGCGGGCCAGCGACCCTGACAGACCTCGCCGACCTGAAGGCCGGTGACTTCCGCGCCTTCCTTGCACGGCGCCGCAATGACGGCGCGTCGAGCCGCACGCTCGCCCGGTCGCTGTCCTCGATCCGCTCGCTGTTCCGGTTCCTCGAGCGCAAGGGGCAGGTCAAGAACGCCAGCCTGACTGCAATCCGTTCGCCCAAGCTGCCGCAAACCTTGCCGAAGGCGCTCTCGGTGTCGGCCGCAAAGCGGGTCGTAAACGACGGCGATCTGGCGCGGCCCGACGACGAACCGCAATGGGTCAACGCCAGGGATACCGCGGTCCTGCTGCTGCTTTATGGCTGCGGCCTGCGTATTTCAGAAGCACTCGGGCTCAATCGCAGCGAAGCCCCGCTTGATCCCGGCCGCGCAACGCTCACCATCACCGGCAAGGGCGGCAAGACCCGGCTGGTGCCTGTACTGCCGGTCGCACGCGAGGCCATCGCGGCCTATCTCGATCTCTGCCCGTGGTCGCTGCAGGCCGATGATCCGCTGTTTGTCGGCGTCAAGGGCAAGCGGTTGAACCCGCGGCTGATCCAGCTTGCCGTCCAGCGCCTGCGCGGCGCCCTCGGCCTGTCAGACACGGTCACACCACACGCCCTGCGCCACAGCTTCGCGACCCATCTGCTAGGCGCCGGCGGTGATCTCCGAACAATCCAGGAACTGCTCGGCCACGCCAGCCTGTCGACCACCCAGGTCTATACCCAGGTCGACCGCGAGCACCTGCTGAACGTCTATGACGCCGCGCAGAAGAAACGGAACAGCCGCGCATGAACCACACCAGTCCGAAGACCCTGCCCGATCACTACCGGATGTTCGCGCACTACAACAGCGAGGCCAACCGGATCCTCTATGCCGCTTGCGCCGAACTGTCCGACGAGGAGCGCAAACTGGGCCGTAAGGCATTCTTCACCTCGATCCACGGCACGCTCAATCACATCATGGTGGGCGACCGGCTCTGGATGGCACGCTTCGAAGGCATCGATGCACCGCCGCTTCAGCTTGACCAGGTTCTCTACGAGGATTTCGAGGAATTGTCTGAGGCCCGCATAGCAGAAGACGTGCGCATTCGGGCCTTCACGGAGACACTCGACGAGGACGCCCTCGACCGGTCCGTGGACTACGTGAACTTCATGGGTGTCCGGGTGGTCGATCCGCTGCCGCTCGCCCTCACACATTTCTTCAATCACCAGACGCACCACCGCGGGCAGGTGCACGACATGCTCGGCCATACGGCCGTGGCACCGCCGCCGCTCGACCTGCACCGGGTGGTGAGCCCTTTATGAGCCGACGATGAGCCAGAAGGCGTCGGGGCTGCGCCTGGAGACCGTTCTGGGCGCGGTCATGCTGGCGCTCATGGCGCTCGAACTCCTCGACCTCTATGTCGGCATCCCGGCGGTTTCCATCGCGGCGAAGGTCCTCGTGCTCAGCCTGCCCGTCCTTGCGTGGCGCCGGCTGCGACTGCGCGAGTTCTACCTGATCGCCATCTGTTTCCTGCTGCTCGGCCTCCTGTGGAGCGGGGAAAGCGACGCGGCCGAGACCCTGAAGCAGGCCCTCGACCGGTCCGCCTATCTGGCCAGCTTCATACTGCTCATGGGGCTTTTGCGCGAAGGCGCGGTGACCTCCCGATCGGTGCTCGAATGCGGAACCTACGTGACGGTACAACCCTCTCGCCGCCGGTTCCTGGGCGTCTTCGCGGGAAGCCATTTCTTTTCGGTGCTGATCAATCTCGGTTCCCTCAGTCTGCTGGCGCCGATCATCCAGCGGGGCGTGCGCGGGGACCGCGACCCGTCGGAACCGCTCGACGAGATCGCCAGGGTGCGCGAACGCCGGCAGTTGAGTGCGGCGCTGCGCGGCTTCGCGTGGTTCCTCGTCTGGGCGCCGACGGCGGTCACCCAGGCGATCCTGCCGACACTCATCCCGGGTATCGATCCCCTGCGGCTGATCGCAATCGGTGCCATCGTCGCACTTGTCATGCTCGCCGTCGGCTGGATCGAGGACACGGTCACATGGGCACCCCTGCGCCGGAGACTGCAGGCCGAAGGCCGGATGCCAGAGACCGGCACCAAGCCCTTCCCCGCAGCATCTGCGCGCAATCTGGCCCTGGTCTGTGGCGGCCTGTTCTCGCTGACCATCCTCTTTACCGTGCTCGGCAAGGTCTCGATTGTGTCCGGCGTCATGCTGGCGGCCCCCATCATCGTGATCGGCTGGATTTTCGCCCAGCAGCGCCGGTTCGTACCGGATGAGCGGACAACACGCGCGAAGGAACGGCTGGGCACCATCGCCTTTACGGCCCTGCCGGGTTTCATCCGCGAAGCCGTTTTCATCGGCTGCGCCGGTTTCATCGGTACAACGGCCGCGCGCCTCGTGCCCGTCGCGGATATCGCCGCGGCCCTGGGCATTGCCGGTATCGCGCCGTGGCTTGTCATGACCGGCCTTTCGGTTCTGGTCTGGGCCGGCGGTCAGGTCGGCCTGAGCCCGATCACCATGGCGGTTTTCCTCGGCAGCGTGGTCGCCGAACTGCAGGATCTGCCGGTCGACCCGACGCTGGCGGCCCTGGCCATCGCCGCGGGAACCGCGATCTGTTCGGTCGGCGCGCCGTTCGCCTCCGGCACGCTCATGCTGTCACGGGCGTCGGGCTATAGCGGCTTCGAGCTGACGTGGAAGTGGAATTCGGTCTATACCGCGCTCTGCGTTGTGGCGCTGGCCGCGCTCTACGCGACCTTTACGGCGGTGGGCATTTGACAAAACGACAGTGTCTCGGGCCCACACTCAGTTGTTACCCCGCACGCGATGCGGGGTCCAGCCCCAGTCATTGACACCGAAACATCTGGCTGGATGCCGGATCGGGGTCCGGCATGACAAGAGAGTTTTGCGTTAGTCATGCCCGGGCTTGACCCGGGCATCCAGCAACGAAGCGAGGCCGCGATCGCAGGCTGGATTGCCGGGTCAGGCCCGGCAATGACAGGTGTAGAGGGTGAAACGAGCCCCCGGCTCTTACATATGGATCGTGCGCTTTGCGACACCCATGGCGGCCTCTTTCACCGCCTCGCTGAGCGTCGGGTGGGCATGGCAAGTGCGCGCGAGGTCTTCCGCCGATCCGCCGAATTCCATCAGGACTGCAGCCTCCGCAACCAGTTCTCCCGCGTTCGGCCCGATAATATGCACGCCCAGCACCCGGTCGGTCTCCTTGTCCGCCAGCACCTTGACGAAGCCGTCGGTAGTCCGATTGACCTTGGCGCGGCCGTTGGCCGTGAACGGGAACTTGCCGGTGTTGTAGGCGACGCCTGCGTCCTTCAGCTCCTCCTCGGTCTTGCCCACCGAAGCGGCCTCCGGATAGGTGTAGATCACGTTGGGGATCACATCGTAATTCACGTGGCCCGACTGGCCGGCAAGGTGCTCGGCAACCGCGACACCCTCGTCCTCGGCCTTGTGGGCCAGCATCGGTCCGGCGATGACGTCGCCGATGGCATAGATGCCGTCCACATTGGTCTTGAAATGCTCGTCCGTGACGATCATGCCGCGTTCCATCTGAACGCCGACGGCATCGAGCCCGAGCCCTTCGGTGTAGGGTACGCGGCCGATGGACACCAGCACCACGTCGGCGTCGAGCGTTTCGGCATCGCCGCCCGCGGCCGGTTCCACGGTTACCTTGAGACCGGATTTCTGCTTCTCCACGCCCGTCACCTTGGTGCCGAGCTTGAAGATCATGCCCTGTTTCTTGAGCACCCTCTGGAAGTTCTTCGACACGTCGTTGTCCATGCCGGGCGTGATGCGGTCCAGGAACTCGACGACCATGACATCAGAACCGAGACGCCGCCAGACCGACCCCAGTTCCAGACCGATGACACCCGCACCGACGACGAGCAAGCGCTTCGGAACGGTGGCGAGTTCCAGTGCGCCGGTCGACGATACGACGTGCTTCTCGTCGATCTCGATGCCGGGAAGCTGGGCCACGTCCGAACCCGTGGCGATCACGATGTTCTTCGTGTCGATGGTCTCCGCATCGCCCTTTTCAGGCGTGACCGTGACCTTGCCGGCTGCGGGGATCGACGCCGTGCCGTGAAAGGCCGTGATCTTGTTCTTTTTCAGAAGGAACTCGACGCCCTTGACATTGCCGTCGACGCCGTCGTCCTTGTAGGCCAGCATCGCCTTGAGATCGACCTTGGGCGCCGACACCTTGATGCCCATGCCGGCAAAGCCGTGGCCCGCCTCCTCGAACAGTTCCGAGGAATGCAAAAGCGCCTTCGACGGGATGCAGCCCACGTTCAGACATGTGCCGCCGTGGGTCGCCCGCTTCTCGACAACCGCCACCTTCATGCCGAGTTGTGCCGCGCGAATGGCACAAACATAGCCGCCCGGGCCGGTGCCGATAACAACAAGATCGAATGCGTCCGCCATGCTTCCGCCTGTCAGTTAGAGGGCGCGCGCCGTGCTCGGAACGTGCCGGTTTATCGTCCAATCAGATGTCGAGAATCATGCGTTGCGGGTCCTCGAGGCATTCCTTGACCCGAACGAGGAAGGTCACCGCCTCCTTGCCGTCGACGATCCGGTGATCGTAGCTCAGCGCCAGGTACATCATCGGCCGGACCTTGACCTCGCCGTCGACCACCATCGGCCGCTGCTGGATCTTGTGCATGCCGAGAATGCCGGACTGCGGTGCGTTGAGGATCGGCGTCGACATCAGCGAGCCGTAGACGCCGCCATTGGAAATGGTGAAGGTGCCCCCCTGCATCTCCTGGATCGTGAGCGCGCCGTCTCGCGCTTTTCGTCCGAACTCGCCGATCGTCTTTTCGATTTCAGCGAGGCCCATCATGTCGGCGTCTCTGACCACCGGCACGACGAGCCCCTTATCGGTGCCGACCGCGACCCCGATATGATAGTAGTTCTTGTAGACCAGATCGTCGCCGTCGATTTCGGCGTTGACGGCGGGAATGTCCTGAAGCGCCGTGATGCAGGCCTTGGCGAAGAAGCCCATGAAGCCGAGCTTCACGCCGTGCTTCTTCTCGAACAGGTCCTTGTATTCCGCCCTGAGCGCCATGACGGCGGTCATGTCCACCTCGTTGAAGGTGGTCAGCATGGCGGCCGTGTTCTGGGCATCTTTCAGACGCCGGGCAATGGTCTGCCGCAGCCGCGTCATGCGGATGCGCTCTTCGCGCGACGCATCGTCCGGTGCTGACGGCGCCCGTGCCGCCGCCGGAGCAGGTGCCGGTGCGGCACTGCCCTTTTCAAGCGCGGCCAGAACGTCGCCCTTCAAGAGCCTGCCGTCCTTGCCTGTGCCCGCGATGGCACTCGGATCCAGGTTGTTTTCGTCGACAAGCTTGCGCACCGCCGGAGACAGTGGCTGATCGCCACCGGAGGCGGGGGCAGCGGCTGGTTCGGCTGGAGCAGGTGCCTCCGCTTTCGCAGCAGGTGCTGCGGCGGCGGCCGGTGCTTCGGCTTTCGCTGCAGGTGCGCCGGCGCCCTCGCCGATCGACCCCAGGAGCGCGCCGACCTCGACCGTGTCACCGTCCTTGGCGACAATCTCGGACAGAACGCCGCCCGCCGGTGCCGGCACTTCCACCGTCACCTTGTCCGTTTCCAGTTCGACCAGAGGCTCGTCGGCGGCGACGGCATCGCCTTCCTTCTTGAACCACTGAGCGATTGTTGCCTCAGTTACCGACTCGCCCAGTGTGGGAACGCGAATTTCCGTCGCCATTACGACCTCGTTTCTTTTCTTGCCGCAGCGTCCAAGCCCGGCCCGTTAGTCCGCCATTGCTTCGTCCAGGAATTCCTGGAGTTCTTTCAGGTGCTTGGGCATCAGCCCCGTTGCCGTTGCCGCATGGGCCTTGCGGCCCACATAACGCGGCCGCGTATGCTTGGAATCGATCTCGATCAGCACATCCTCGATCAATGGCCCGACAAAGAACCAGCAGCCCATGTTCTTCGGCTCTTCCTGGCACCACACGAATTCAGCCTGCGGGAACCGCGACAGTTCTTCCGTCAGGGCGATCTGCGGGAACGGGAAGACCTGCTCGAGACGCATCAGATAAATGTCATCGATGCCGCGCTTCTCGCGTTCGTCATAGAGGTCGTAATAGACCTTGCCCGAACACAGGATGACGCGCCTGATCTTCTTGTCATCGACCAGCTTGATCTTCTGGTCCGGCAGGGTCTGGGCATCGTCCCAGAACACGCGGTGGAACGTGGCATCCGGCCCGAACTCCTCGATCTGCGAAATCACGCGCTTGTGGCGCAGCAGGGACTTCGGCGTCATCAGGACAAGCGGCTTGCGGAAGTCGCGCTTGAGCTGACGCCTGAGGATATGGAAGTAGTTCATAGGCGTCGTGCAGTTGGCAACCTGCATGTTGTCTTCCGCACACAGTTGCAGGAAACGCTCCGGACGCGCCGAGGAGTGCTCTGGCCCCTGGCCCTCGTAACCATGCGGCAGCAGCATCACGAGGCCGGACATGCGCAGCCACTTGTGCTCACCGCTGGACACGAACTGGTCGACGACCACCTGGGCACCGTTGGCGAAATCGCCGAACTGCGCTTCCCAGAGGACGAGCGCATTCGGCTCGGCGAGGCTGTAGCCGTATTCGAAGCCAAGAACCGCCACTTCGGACAGCATGGAGTTGATGACTTCGTAATGCGCCTGTTCATCGGAAATGTGCTGCAGCGGCGTGTACTTGCTCTCGTCAACCTGGTCGTTCAGCACAGAGTGGCGCTGAGAGAACGTGCCGCGTTCGCAGTCCTGCCCGGACAAGCGGACCGGATAGCCCTCCTTGACCAGCGTGCCGAAGGCGAGTGATTCCGCCATCGCCCAGTCGATCCCGACGCCGTCCTCGACCATCTTGCGGCGGTTGCCCATGATCCGCTGGATCGTGCGGTGGGCATTGAAGCCATCCGGGATCTCGGTGATCTTGCGCCCGACATCCTTGAGCACGCCGATGTCGACGCCGGTCTGTCCCCGGCGCGGTCCGGCTTCGGCCCGTCCGAGACCCGACCAGGCACCGTCCAGCCAGTCGGCCTTGTTGGGCTTGTAGCTGTCCCCGGCGTCAAACGCGTCGTCGAGATGTTTCCTGAACGCCGCGATCTGTGTGTCGACCTCCTCGCGGGTGACGAGGCCCTCGTTGACCAGCCTCTCGGCATAGATCGTCAGCGTGGTCGGGTGGCTACGGATCTTCTTGTACATCAGCGGCTGGGTGAACGAGGGCTCGTCGCCTTCGTTATGGCCGAACCGCCGGTAGCAGAACATGTCGATCACGACCGGCTTGTGGAATTTCTGCCGGAACTCGATCGCCACCTTGGCGACATGGACCACGGCTTCCGGATCGTCGCCGTTCACATGGAAGATCGGTGCCTCGATCATTTTCGCCACATCAGAGGGATAGGGCGAAGACCGCGAGTTGTGCGGCGCCGTCGTAAAGCCGATCTGGTTGTTCACGATAAAATGAATCGATCCGCCGGTCTTGTGGCCCTTCAGGCCGGACAGACCGAAGCATTCCGCAACGATGCCCTGCCCTGCGAAGGCCGCATCGCCGTGGAGCAGCAGAGGCAGAACCTGCGTGCGCTCCTCGTCATTGAGCTGGTCCTGTTTCGCCCGCACCTTGCCGAGCACGACCGGATCGACGATCTCCAGGTGCGACGGGTTCGCCGTCAGCGACAGGTGCACGTTGTTGCCGTCGAACTCCCTATCGGACGAGGTGCCGAGGTGATATTTCACGTCGCCCGAACCCTCGACATCCTCGGGGTTGACGGAGCCGCCCTTGAACTCGTTGAAGATCGCCTTGTGCGGCTTGCCCATAACCTGCGCCAGGACATTGAGGCGGCCGCGATGCGGCATGCCCAGCACGATGTCCTTGAGCCCCAAGCTGCCGCCGCGCTTGATGATCTGCTCCAGCGCCGGGACCATCGACTCGCCACCGTCGAGGCCGAACCGTTTCGTGCCGGTGTACTTGACGTCGATGAACTTTTCGAAGCCCTCGGCCTCGATCAGCTTGGTCAGGATCGCCTTGCGGCCTTGCGGCGTGAAGCTGATTTCCTTGCCGGGACCCTCAATGCGCTCCTGCAGCCAGGCCTTCTCGAGCGGATCGGTGATGTGCATGAACTCAACGCCGATGGTCGAGCAATATGTCCGGCGCAGAATCGCGATCATTTCCCGGATCGTTCCGGCCTCGAGGCCCAGAACGTTGTCGATAAAGATCGGCCGGTCGAGATCCTCTTCCGTAAACCCGTAGGTCTCCGGCTCCAGCTCTGGATGGAACGTCTTTTCCTCCAGCGAGAGCGGATCCAGGTCGGCATCCAGATGACCGCGGATACGATAGGCGCGGATCATCATGAGAGCGCGGATCGAGTCCAGCGTCGCCGAACGCAGCTCCTCAAGTGAAAGAGCCGCGCCCTTTGCCTTGGCGCGGCCGTCGATCTTGTCCCTGATCTGCTCTTCGAGTGGCGCCCAGTTGCCGTCGAGAACACTGACCATCTCGCCGTTCAACGGGATCGGCCAATCCTCTCGTTGCCAGGATGCGCCGCGCGCTTCGGCGATCACCTGATCGCCGTCGTCCTTGAGCTGGGAAAAGAACTCGCGCCACTGCGGATCAACCGAGTCCGGGTTCTCCTGATAACGCGCGTAGAGTTGTTCGATGAATGCCGCGTTGCCGCCGTAGAGAAACGACGTGCCGGCAAACACGTCGTTCATCTCGTCTTTAGCCATTTTTCCTTCCGCCGGACTGCGAACCGTCCGGACCGCCCTCCATTAGACTGTGACCCGCCTGGTGCACTGGTTGTCACTCAACCATGATCAGCCATTTAAAACCTTGACGAGCGTTGTGCCAAGAGAAGCCGGTGAATCCGCAACAGTTATTCCGGCGTCCCGCATCGCTTCCATCTTGCTTTCCGCACCGCCCTTGCCGCCTGAAATGATCGCGCCGGCGTGCCCCATGCGCCGTCCGGGAGGTGCCGTGACGCCGGCGATGAAGCCGACCACGGGTTTCTTGACCTTCGAGGACTTGAGGAATTCCGCCGCCTCTTCTTCCGCCGAACCGCCGATTTCGCCAATCATGATGATCGATTCCGTCTCGTCGTCGCCGAGGAACAAGTCCAGGCAGTCGATGAAGTTGGTGCCGTTGACCGGGTCGCCGCCAATGCCGATGCAGGTCGACTGGCCGAGACCGGCCGCGGTGGTCTGCGCAACCGCTTCGTAGGTCAGCGTGCCCGACCTGGACACGATACCGACCGAGCCCGCCTTGTGAATATGACCCGGCATGATGCCGATCTTGCACTGGTCCGGTGTGATCACGCCCGGGCAGTTCGGGCCGACCAGCCGCGTATTGGACCCCGAGAGGGCTCGCTTCACCTTGACCATGTCCGAAACCGGAATGCCTTCCGTGATGCAGACGACCAGCGGGATCTCGGCCGCGATCGCCTCCAGGATCGCGTCACCAGCGAACGGCGGCGGCACGTAAACAACGCTGGCATTGGCGCCGGTTGCCTCGACGCACTGTCCGACCGTGTCGAAAACGGGAAGACCGAGATGCTCCGTGCCGCCCTTGCCCGGCGTCACGCCGCCGACCATCTTCGTGCCGTAGGCGATCGCCTGTTCGGAATGGAATGTTCCCTGGCTGCCGGTGAAGCCCTGACACAGCACCTTGGTGTTGCTGTCGACGAGTACGGACATCAGGAGGCCTCCTTCACGGCTTCGACAATTTTCTGTGCGGCATCGTCAAGGTCGTCCGCCGCGATGATCGGCAGGCCGGAGTTCTTCATGATCTCCTTACCCTTCTCGACATTGGTGCCTTCGAGCCGCACCACCAGCGGCACTTCGAGACTGACTTCCCGGGCCGCCGCGACCACGCCCTCGGCGATGACGTCGCAGCGCATGATGCCGCCGAAGATGTTGACCAGGATGCCCTGTACGTTGGAATCCGACAGGATGATCTTGAACGCCTCGGTCACTTTCTCCGTCGTGGCGCCACCGCCGACGTCGAGGAAGTTGGCGGGCTCAGAACCGTAGAGCTTGATAATGTCCATCGTGGCCATCGCAAGACCGGCGCCGTTGACCATGCAGCCGATCTGACCATCAAGCTTGATGTAGTTCAGATCGAACTCGGAAGCCTTGATTTCCGCCGGATCCTCTTCTTCCAGGTCCCGCATTTCCATGATTTCGGGATGCCGGTAGAGCGCATTGGAATCGAAGTTCATCTTTGCGTCGAGGCAGACGAGGTTGCCGTCATTGGTCACGACCAGCGGGTTGATCTCCAGGAGACTGGCATCCTTCTGCATGAAGCAGCGGTAGAGATTGCCGATCAGCCGCGAGCACTGCTTGATCTGGTCGCCTTCGAGCTTGAGTCCGAACGCGATATCGCGGCCGTGGAACCCGCTTATGCCCGTCGCCGGATCGACCGTGATGGTGATGATCTTCTCGGGCGTCTCCGCGGCCACCTGCTCGATGTCCATGCCGCCTTCCGTCGAAGCGATGAATGCGACCCGGGACGTTGCCCGGTCGACCAGGACCGACAGGTAAAGCTCCCGTGCGATCTGAGATCCGTCCTCGATATAGAGCCGGTTGACCTGCTTGCCCTCGGGCCCGGTCTGATGGGTGACGAGCTGCATGCCGAGGATGTTGCCGGCTTCCTCCCTCACCTCATCGATGGACTTCACGACCTTGACGCCGCCGCCCTTGCCGCGTCCGCCGGCGTGGATCTGTGCCTTGACGACCCAGACCGGACCGCCGAGCTTCTCGGCCGCCGCGACCGCTTCGTCCACACTGAACGCCGGATAGCCCTTGGGAACGGGCAGTCCGAATTCCTGCAATACCGACTTTGCCTGATATTCGTGAATATTCATGGGAGATCTCTATCTGGGAGGAACCCGCACGCAATCGGCCTGACCGGCCGGAAAAGACTGATTAACGAGTTATAGCACCGCAGCGAGTCGGCGCAACAGCGCAGCGGCCGAACCGGGCACAAGCCCGGTCCGCTGCGCTTGATCTCGTGTCAGGACACTCAGCCCTTGCCGAGTTCCGGTGCGATCTTCTTGCACGCGTCGACGAGGCCCTCGACGGCCTTGACCGACTTGGAGAACTGGGACTTCTCGGTCCGGTCGAGCTTGATCTCGACGATCTTCTCGACGCCCTTGGCGCCGATCACGACCGGCACGCCGACATAGAGACCCTTCACGCCGTATTGGCCGTTGAGATAGGCCGCACAGGGCAGCACGCGCTTCTTGTCCCTGAGATAGGACTCCGCCATGGCAATCGCCGAGCTCGCCGGCGCGTAATAGGCAGAGCCGGTCTTGAGCAGGCCGACGATTTCGGCACCGCCATCGCGGGTGCGCTGGATGATCTCGTCCAGGCGCTGCTTGGTCGTCCATTTCATGGTGACCAGATCCGTCAGCGGAATGCCGGCAACGGTCGAGTAGCGGGGTAGCGGCACCATGGAGTCGCCGTGACCGCCGAGCACGAAGGCCGTGACGTCCTCGACCGAGACACCGAACTCCTCGGCGAGGAAGTACCGGAACCGTGCGGAGTCCAGCACCCCGGCCATGCCGACGACCCTGTTGCGCGGCAGGCCGCAGGCCTTCTGAAGCGCCCAGACCATGGCATCGAGCGGGTTGGTGATGCAGATCACGAAAGCATCAGGCGCGTATTTCTTGATGCCAGCGCCGACCTGGCCCATGACCTTGAGGTTGATTTCCAGCAGGTCGTCGCGGCTCATGCCGGGCTTGCGTGCGACGCCCGCCGTCACGATCACGACGTCGGCGCCCTTGATCGCGGAATAGCGGCTCGTGCCCTTCATGTCCGAGTCGAAACCTTCCACGGGAGAGGATTCGGCAATGTCGAGCGTCTTGCCCTGGGGCAGTCCGTCGACGATGTCGAACATGACGACATCGCCCAGTTCCTTGAGGCCGGCCAGGTGCGCCAGCGTACCGCCGATCATACCGCCGCCGATGAGTGCGATTTTGTTTCGTGCCATGGAGGGCTCCGTTGAGTGTGACGTGGAATTGCGCAGGCGGTTTAGCGCGAATGCCTGACACCCGCAAGCTAGACCTATGTTGGAGTGCCAGCCTCCATCCGCATCAGCGGATTTGAACTGATGATGCGTCGGTCAGAGTCGCTAAGAGAAGTCGCCGTGAAACGGCACCGCCATAGAGAGACGGATCTGCTCATTTGAATGCATCGGGCACATCCGCCAGTTGGCGCTCCAGATCCCAGTCGGGCGGGCGCAGATTGGGTTCGTCCCATTTCGCGCCGTTTGCAATCCATTTTTCCCGCCAGCGTACGGCAGCAACGTACGTAAAATCGCCATAACCACTCTCAACGCCACAGCACGGACAGAACCAGTATTCTGGCGATTTCCCATCCATGCCCCAGGGCGGTTTCGAAAATTGGTATCCGCATACCCTGCAATGAAGCTCGGGTTCATTCCTCACGACTTAGTCCTTCGCCTCCGCACCGTGACTACAGCAGTTCGTCCAGACCGTTTGGCAGGGAAATCCAGAGAACGAGTTGGGCGTCCGGCGAGTGACGCGACAGATGGCCTTTGCCATGCGTGTCTTCGACGAGAACGAATTCGCCCGCAGACACCGTCCGCACCTCGCCGTCACTCGTCTCGTACTCGACTGCGCCGTCCAGTCTCACGGTCAGCACCCGGTCAGGCACCGTGTGCCATTCGACCTGCCGCATGCCCGCCGGGATTTGGGTAAAGCGGATGCGAGATGCCGGATAACTGGCGGAAACGTCGAACGGTGTTGCGTCTGGGTGGACCGACAATTTCTCCGTCGGTATTTCGACCTCGTCGAAATGCGATTCCCCGTCCGGCGTGGCATAGATGCGCAGGCACTTCACTGTGGCGGCCTCCTTCGGGCTGACCATGACGAAACGACGTGTCCCTACCATGATGGGGCTATCAGGGCGACACCGTTGTCTTGGTTCCGGACAGATCGGCACAATCCGGACTCGTGTTTCCCGGGTGCGCGACAGCGCGGCCCGGGACCGTTCCACACTCAGGCATCGGTTCTTTGCGGCCCCGGAACTCGCTGACGCTCGTCCGGGGAACGAAAATGAGGATCATCTTGGCTGTCACCCTTGGCCGAGCGGCGAGCGAGGCCGAGGGTCCATTGGCCGATCCTCGATCTGATGCTCTGATAATTGGATCCTGGCCGTCGCTAACGCTCCGGCAAGGATGACTCCAAAGCAGCAGATTGAGGCCGGAGATCCAGCATCGGGAGCGAGAAGACTTTATTTGCAACTCGTCGGTCCGGCAGAGACCGGCTGGACGTCAGCCGCCGTGGCTGAGGGAGAGATATTCCTCGGACCGCATTTCCTCGAGCCGCGAGGCCGTGCGCTCGAACTCGAAGCTGCCGTCGCCGTCCGGGTAAATTCCTTCGGGCTCGGTCTCGGCGGACGCGATCAGCTTGACTTTCTTCTCGTAGAGCGCGTCGATCAGCGTCACGAAGCGCTTCGCCTCGTTGCGCATGTTCACAGCCAGCTCAGGGATATTGTCGATCAGAACCGTGTGGTAGGTGATCGCCACCTTGAGATAGTCGGCGGCACCCAGCGGCATTCGGCACAGGTCGTCGAAGGTAAAACGCGCCACGCCCTTGGCCGACTGGGGCACGATGACATGACGGCCTTTGAGTTCGAGAATGACCGTCTCGCCCTTTTCCAAGTCGGTGAGACGTTCCCAGGCCGTCTGCATCGCTTCCTCGGTTTCTTCCGAAAGCGGCGAGTAATAGACCGGCGCGCCCTTCATGCGCTGCATGCGGTAGTCAACGCCGCCGTCGAGCTCGAGGATGTCGAGCTTCTGCTTCATAAGATCGATGAACGGCTCAAACAGCGCCCGGTTGAGACCGTCCTTGTAGAGGTCGTCCGGCGGCCGGTTCGATGTCGCCACGACCACGACGCCGTGCTCGAACAGGGCTGTGAACAGCCGGCCGAGAATCATGGCGTCCGTAATGTCGGTGACCTGGAATTCGTCGAAGCACAGGAGCGTCGCCGATTTCGCGATATCAGCCGCCACGGGCGCGATCGGATCGTCGCCCTTCACCGTGCCTTCCTTGTGCGCCTGGCGCCATTCATGGACGGCACCGTGCACTTCCTGCATGAATTCGTGAAAATGGACGCGCCGCCTGGGCTCGGTCGGTGCGGTCTCGAAGAACATGTCCATGAGCATGGACTTGCCGCGTCCCACGCCGCCGTAAATGTAGAGCCCCACAGGTGCAGGATCGGGCCGTCCGATCTGCAGCAGTCCCTTCAGGCCGCCCTTTTCCTTACCCGGCACGTAACCGGTCAGACGGTTATGCAGAAGCTGCAGCTTCTCCGCAGCCAGCGCCTGGACCGGGTCACGGGTCAGCGTTTCTGACGCGATCATCGCGCGGTAGGAATCGATGGGTCCTGTCATGAACTGGATTCTGGAGTTCTGGTCAGACTCTACTGGCTGGATCTGGTTCATCGTATCCGGAACGAGACTTATCAAACACCACCTGAAAAGCAACCGGCGACGGTTGCCCTGTATTGCTGCTACACTCTCCCTGGGAGAGTTGCGTCAGTGAGAATAACTGCAATGGGTTTACAATTGTTTGCGTTGCGGCGTGCGTTACTGGTTTTTCTGTGGGTTGCCGCATTTTTGTCACCTGTTTCGGGCGTCACCGCCCAGGAGGGGAAACTTCAATTCATACCGGGCAAGCCGATCGGCATGGCACCACCGCCCGGCTTCGTTCTCAGCAAGCGGTTTTCCGGGTTCGAGATCGCTGAATCCGGCGCTTCCTTCCTGGTTACTGAATTTCCGCCACAGGCTTATTCGCAGATTGTTGCGGGTATGACCGAGGCGGCGCTGGCCCGGCAGGGCATCGAGGTCAGGCAGAAGCGTGACGTCAAGGTTGACGGCGCGGCGGGCCTAAGCCTGTCCGCCACCCAGACCGCGGGCGGCCGTACGGTTAACAAATGGATACTGCTGCTGGGCGGCAAGGCAGCCACGGTCATGGTGGCGGCGCAGGATGTTTCCGGCAAGGTTCTGAGCGAGGAGAATGTCAGGGCCGTGTTCGCAAGCGTCCGGTTCCGCGCGGTACAGAGCCTCGACGAGCAGCTTGCCGGGCTGCCGTTCTCCGTGAAATCCCTCTCCGGGTTCAGGATCGTGCGCACCTTTGCCGGCAATGGTGTTTCACTGACCAAGGGGCCGAAGGACATCGTCGACGACGCCTCGCAGCCGGTCGTGATCATCGTGCGCCCGCTCGCCGCTGCCTATCCGACGAATGTAGAGCCGTCGATCCTGTCGGAACAGCTCATCCGGTCGATCAAGTCAATCGCCCTCGCCCGCATCGGTAATACGATCAAGGCGCCGGTCGCAGGCGCCGACGGTCATGAGGTTACGGGCATGGCCATGGACAAGGCGACAGGCAAGCCGCTGACGGTGACGCAGTGGCTCAGGCTGGATACCGGAAAACAGATCCGGGTACTGGCCCTGGTACCGGCGGGCGAGCTCGACCAACTCATGCCGGACCTGCGGTCGCTGGTGTCAGGGCTGACGATCAAATAGCGGCGCTGCCGCCAGGCATTTACAGGAACACGTCGTCAATCGGCACCTGGAGGCCGTTGGCGAGACGGTTGGTTTCATTCGCCATGCCGACGACGGAGAGCAACTCCATCAGCATTTCGTCTGTCATGCCTTTTGCCCTGGCCGACGCCGTATGGGAGCGGATGCAGTATTCGCAATTGTTGGTAGCGCTGATCGCCACATAGAGCATTTCCTTCACCAGGGGATCGAGCGCGCCCGGACCCATGACTTCCTTGAGCGACGTCCACGTCCGCTTCAGCGCGGCCGGATCGTTGGCGAGCGCCTTCCAGAAATTGTTGATCCAGTCCGTATTCCGCGTCGCCATGATGTCATCGTAGACGGCGCGCACTTCCGGTCCGGCGTCCTCATATTCGACCAGGCCGACAACGCCCATCGCAAATCCTCCCCTTGGTGCAAAAAAAGAGCGCCCCGCCGGAATGACGGGGCGCTCGCTAGACTGTCTATCGGTTCACGTTGCCTGTCGCACCGTCACGACATGGTCGGGATCACGAAGGACGAGCCCTCGCGAATGCCCGACGGCCAGCGCGACGTGACCGTCTTTGTCTTCGTATAGAAGCGGATCGAGTCCGGCCCGTGCTGGTTGAGATCGCCGAATACGGAACGCTTCCAGCCGCCGAACGTGTGATAGGCGAGCGGAACCGGGATCGGCACATTGACACCGACCATGCCGACCTGCACGCGGTTGGCAAAGTCCCGGGCCGTATCGCCGTCGCGGGTGAAGATCGCAACGCCGTTGCCGTACTCGTGATCCGTGGCGAGACCGAGCGCCTCTTCATAGGCATTGGTGCGCACGACCGAGAGAACCGGTCCGAAGATCTCTTCCTTGTAGATCCGCATGTCCGGCTTGACGTTGTCGAACAGGCACCCGCCCATGAAATAGCCGTTCTCGTAGCCCTGCATGGTGAAGTCGCGGCCGTCCACCTTGAGGTCGGCGCCTTCCTCGATGCCGAGGTCCACATAGCCCCTGATCCGCTCGAGCGCCTCCTTGGTCACCACCGGACCGTAATCGGCATCGACGTCGTGCGACGGACCGATCTTGAGCGACTCGACACGCGGAATGAGCTTTTCGACCAGCGCGTCGGCGGTCTGCTCGCCGACCGGAACCGCAACGGAGATGGCCATGCAGCGCTCGCCGGCAGAACCGTAACCGGAACCGATCAGCGCATCCACAGCCTGATCCATGTCCGCGTCCGGCATGACGATCATGTGGTTCTTGGCACCGCCGAAGCACTGCACGCGCTTACCGTGGGCCGTGCCGTTGGTGTAGACATACTCCGCGATCGCCGTCGATCCGACGAAACCGACGGCCTGGATCGTCGGGTCGGTCAGGATCGCGTCGACCGATTCCTTGTCGCCGTTGACGACATTTAGGATGCCTTCCGGCAGGCCGGCCTCGAGCATGAGCTCGCCAAGGCGCATCGGCACCGACGGATCGCGTTCGGACGGCTTGAGGATGAAGGCATTGCCGCAGGCGATCGCCGGAGCGAATTTCCACATCGGGATCATCGCCGGGAAGTTGAACGGCGTGATACCGGCAACGACGCCCAGCGGCTGGCGCATGGAATACATGTCGATGCCGGGGCCGGCGCTCTCCGTATACTCTCCCTTCAGGAGATGCGGGATGCCGCAGGCGAACTCGACCACTTCGACGCCGCGCTGAATGTCGCCTGCGGAGTCCGGCAGCGTCTTGCCATGCTCGCTCGACAGCATCTCGGCAAGAGAATCCTTCTCCCTGGCCACCAGGTCGAGGAACTTGAACATGACGCGGGCCCGCACCTGGGGGTTCTTCGCAGCCCAGCCCGGCTGTGCAGCTGCAGCATTCTCGACCGCTGCACGCACCTCATCGCTGCTTGCCAGGGCGACCTTGGCCTGCACCTCGCCTGTGCTCGGATTGTAAATGTCCGCGAAGCGGCCGCTCGTGCCCGCAACGTTCTTGCCACCGATAAGATGGCCGATTTCCCTGGTCATTCCGTTATCCGCCAGTTCGCTGTGCGAACATGGACGCTCCCTGTGAGTGATTAAAAAAAGTGCCGCACGCTAGCAGACTGCCCTTCCCGCCAGCAACCCCGAAAAACTGCGCAACCGGGCTGCCTTCAAAGCGCCCATCTTGAGGAAATTTTGTGCATTGCAGCATTTTCGGTTGAAGTATTTTTTGCGCAGCATAGATCATTGTGCATCGCAATAATCGAGGCCGAATCAATGTCTTCACCGAACACCGAGACGGGCAAGATACGGAAGCTGTGGCCCGGCGAGATCGACGAATTCCACGCCCATCTGTTGCGGCTCGACCGGCAAAGCCGGCAGATGCGCTTTTGTGCCGCGGTCAGCGATACCTTCATTGAACGCTATTGCGAGACCGTGCGCCGCGTCCCGACGCTGATCCACGGATTCTTCGCCGAGGGCGGTCTCCGTGCCGCGGCGGAGCTCAGACCGATTCTCGACGAATGGCCGGTCGCGGCCGAGGTTGCCTTCACGGTGGAATCGCCGTGGCAGGACTCCGGTATCGGCACGGCACTGATGGACCGCACGCTGACCTCGGCGCGCAACCGCAATATCGGCGTGCTCTACATGATCTGCCTGAGTGAAAACGGCCGCATGCAGCGCATCGCCCGGAAGTTCGATGCACGCCTGCAATTCGAAAGCGGTGAGGTCACCGGCAATCTGGATCCGGCCACGCCCGACTACTTCTCGCTGCTGCGCGAAGGCCTCGACGACGGCGCCGGATTCGTCACCGCAATCATCGAGAATACCCGCAAGGCCATGCGTTAATTCTATCACGTGCTGCAAAGGGATCATGTTTTCGGCCCCTCTAAAACGGCTAGAATTGCCGTGACGACTTTGAGCCAGGAAGCCCCCTGACCCTGACTGCGATTGGGATCTTCGGCCGGACATCCAAGATGAGGTGAATCATGGGCGGCACACGTGCAATAGTCCTTCTGACCATATTTCTCGCTGCAACATTTACGTTGAGTCCGCCCGCTGCGCACGCAAACGCAAGTGACAAGACCGTTCTCGTGCCCAAGGGCGATTCCGGCATGATGGCGGCGATCGCCAAGGCCAGAAAATCATTGCCACAGTTCTGGGAAGCCTTCGAAGATTCGGCACCCGGGGTGAGCAACTTCAGTCTCAAGGTCGAGGTTGTGGATCGTGGTTCCAGTGAGTTTTTCTGGGTAACCCAGATCGAACGGCAGAAAAACGCCTTCGTCGGCACAATCGACAATGATCCGAACCACGTCACCAACGTGAAGCTTGGCCAGCGTTACCGGTTCGCGGAATCCCAGATCGCCGATTGGCTGTTCATGCGCAATGGCAAGATGGTCGGCAACGAGACCATTCGTCCGCTTCTCGATCGCATGCCGGCGGCACAGGCAGCGCAGTACCGCTCCCTTCTCGCCGATCCGCAATAACCCTCGACAGGACCAGCTAGCACCGAAAGCCATCTAGGCGACGCGCGGATACTCCCTCCCGGAGATGCCGGGCATTTCGAGCAGCAGGCTGTCCGTCAGCGTACGGATTTCCGCGAACTGACCGAGGAAGTCTGCGGCACGCAGGCCCGCCGTGTAGTTCATCTGCGACCAGGACAGGGCCAGGACAAGCCGTTCGGGCCTGCCGCGCCATTCCGGTGCCGCCGGCATCATGGCCGGGTCACACAGATAGACCACCAGGTCCATTTTCGGCGCCTGCGGCAACGCGAAGGCGTTCCAGGATTTGGGGGCCAGACCGCTGTGTCGTACACCCGCCGCTTTCAGCGTTTCGAGCGCGAGTGGATGGATTTCGCCTGCCGGCTCGCACCCGGCACTGAAGGCCCGGGCGACGCCGCGCCCGGCCACCGTCATGTAAGCCTCAGCCATAATACTAACCGCCGCGTTGTCACGGCACAGAAACAGCACGTTCTTCAAGGTCATCGCAAAGCCTGCCGCATTTGAGGGTTGGGGCCGCCCGCAGCATGCATTCGAACAATTCAGGTGGCGTCTGCATGCGGGCCGTTGCGATGAGTTCTAGAGCCCGTTTCCATCAGGATTATGACGGCTGCCGAACAATATTATGGCTATTTATCCAGGTATTTGTGTTGGCCGGTCCCGGCGAACGGGACGGGACAAATCACACCCGGCGTTCGACCATCATTTTCTTGATTTCGGCAATGGCCTTGGCCGGGTTGAGCCCCTTCGGACAGGCCTTGGCGCAGTTCATGATGGTATGGCAGCGGTAAAGCCGGAACGGGTCTTCCAGGTTGTCGAGCCGCTCGCCCGTGGCCTCGTCCCGGCTGTCGATCAGCCAGCGATAGGCCTGCAGCAGAATGGCCGGTCCGAGATAGCGGTCGCCGTTCCACCAGTAGCTCGGGCACGACGTGGAACAGCAGGCGCACAGGATGCATTCGTAGAGGCCGTCAATCTTCTCGCGGTCGTCCCGGCTCTGCAGCCATTCGCGCTGGGGCTCCGGCGTCGCCGTCTGCAGCCACGGCTCGATCGAGGCGTGCTGAGCATAGAAGTTCGACAGGTCCGGCACGAGATCCTTCACCACCGGCATGTGCGGCAGGGGATAGATCTTCACGTCGCCCTTGATCTCGTCGATACCCTTGGTGCAGGCAAGCGTATTCGTGCCGTCGATGTTCATGGCGCACGATCCGCAGATACCCTCCCGGCAGGACCGCCTGAACGTCAGGGTCGGGTCGATCTCGTTCTTGATCTTGATCAGCGCGTCGAGAACCATCGGCCCGCAGGTATCGAGATCAACGTGGTACGTGTCCACCGTCGGATTGGCGCCGTCGTCCGGATTCCAGCGATAGACGCGGAATGCACGGATATTGCCGCCGCTCGACGGTTCCGACCAGACCTTGCCCTCTCCGACCCTGGAGTTCTCGGGCAGCGTCAGTTGCACCATGCCTCTGTTCCTCTTCTTTCTGCTTCCGCTGCCTCAGTAAACCCGGGCCTTCGGCTCGATATACTGAACATCATTGGTGAGGGTGAACGTGTGGACCGGACGGAAGTCCAGTTTCACGGACTTGTCGGCATCGCTCGACCAGGCCAGCGTATGCTTCATCCAGTTCTCGTCGTCCCGGTCGGGATAGTCCTCGCGCGCGTGGCCGCCGCGGCTCTCTGTCCGGTTGGCCGCGCTTTCCATGGTCACCACCGCCTGGCAGATCAGGTTGTCGAACTCCATGGTTTCGATCAGGTCCGAGTTCCAGACCAGTGAGCGGTCGGTCACCTGGATACCGGTGTCCGCCTGCCACACGTCGTTGATGAGTCCGCGGCCCTCTTCCAGAACCTCGCCGGTCCGGAACACGGCGCAGTTGTTCTGCATGACCCGCTGCATCTTGAGACGAAGCTCGGCGGTCGGCAGATCGCCGTCGGCATGACGGAACCGGTCGAGCCGGGTGATCGCCAGTTCGCCGGCATCCCTGGGCAGTTCCGGCTGGCCCTGACCGGCTTCCATGGTCTCCGCGGCGCGCAGACCTGCCGCGCGTCCGAACACGACAAGATCGATCAGCGAGTTGGACCCGAGCCTGTTCGCACCGTGCACCGAGACGCAGGCCGCCTCGCCGATGGCCATCAGCCCCGGCACCACCGCATCCGGATCGCCGTTGCGCGGCGACAGAACCTCGCCGTGATAGTTGGTCGGGATGCCGCCCATGTTGTAGTGCACGGTCGGCAGCACCGGGATCGGCTCCTTGGTGACATCGACACCGGCGAAGATCTTCGCCGACTCCGAAATGCCGGGCAGGCGTTCATGCAGCACCGCCGGGTCCAGGTGGTCCAGGTGCAGGAAGATATGGTCGCCTTCCCCGCCGACGCCGCGGCCCTCGCGGATCTCCATGGTCATCGACCGGCTGACCACGTCGCGCGATGCCAGGTCCTTGGCGGACGGCGCATAGCGTTCCATGAAGCGCTCGCCTTCCGAGTTGACCAGATAGCCGCCTTCGCCGCGCGCACCTTCCGTGATCAGCATACCGGCGCCGTAGATGCCGGTGGGATGGAACTGGACGAATTCCATGTCCTGAAGCGGCAGTCCCGCCCGCAGCACCATCGCGTTGCCGTCGCCGGTGCAGGTATGCGCCGACGTGCAGGAGAAATAGGCGCGTCCGTAACCGCCCGTGGCAAGGATCGTCTTGTTGGCGCGGAACCGGTGCAGCGTGCCGTCTTCCATGCACAGCGCGACCACGCCGCGGCAGGCACCGTCCTCGTCCATGATCAGGTCGATGGCGAAATACTCGATGAAGAATTCGGACGTATACCGCAGCGACTGGCCGTAAAGCGTGTGCAGGATGGCATGACCGGTGCGGTCAGCGGCGGCACAGGTCCGCTGGGCCGTGCCTTCGCCGTAATTCGTCGTCATCCCGCCAAACGGGCGCTGGTAGATCTTGCCCGCCTCGGTCCGGCTGAACGGCACGCCGAAATGCTCAAGCTCGTACACGGCAGCGGGTGCCTCGCGGCACAGATATTCGATGGCATCCTGGTCGCCGAGCCAGTCCGAGCCCTTGACCGTGTCATACATGTGCCAGCGCCAGTCATCGTCGCCCATATTGCCGAGGGCAGCCGAAATGCCGCCCTGGGCCGCGACCGTATGGCTTCGTGTCGGGAAAACCTTCGAAATGCAGGCGGTCTTGAGCCCGGCCTGCGCGCAGCCGAGCGTCGCCCGGAGACCCGCACCGCCTGCGCCGACCACCACAACGTCGAATGTATGGTCGATAAAGCTGTAGGCTCTGCCGCCGATATTGATGGTCGAAGGGGCGGTCGCCCCGTTTCCCTCTGTTCCCGCCATGGTCGGTCAGACTCCCAAGCTGAGTTTGAGGATCGCGAATACACACGCCAATGCGATCGCGATGCTGAAGAATGTATTGCCCATCAGGGCGAGGACTTTCACGCCTTCACTGTGGACGTAGTCCTCGATGATCACCTGCATTCCGAGCCGCATATGGAATACGCCGCTCAAGATCAGCAGGATCATCACGATCGCAATGACCGGCGACCCGAGATAGGCCGACACCGAGGCATGATCGCCGCCGGCATTCGCGATGAGGGTCACCAGGAAGAACAGCACAAGCGGGATGTTGGCGACAGCAGTCATCCTCTGCAGCCAGAAATGCTCCGATCCGCTCTTGGCCGAACCGAGACCGCGGACTTTGCTCAAGGGTGTGCGCATGGACATCGCTCAGCCCCCCATTGCCGAATAGCCGATCACCCAGACGATCAGCGTCAGGGCGATCGAGCCGCCCAGCGTCGCCTTGGCCATGATCTCCACGGTCGGGAGATCGAAGCCACGCCCCGTATCCCAGACCAGATGGCGCAGGCCGCCCAGCATGTGGTGAATCAGCGCCCAGGTATATCCGAACAGGATAAGGCGCCCGATGAACGATCCCATGAACCCTTGTGCGGTGGCAAAGGCCTCCGGGCCGGTTGCCGCAGCCAGCAACCACCAGGCCAGAAGCGCGGTTCCGAAGAACAGCGCCGCGCCGGTAACCCTGTGCACGATCGACATCATCATCGTCAGCATCGGGCGATAAATCTGAAGGTGCGGCGACAGCGGCCGTTCCGTCTGCGCCTTGGTGTCCGCCATAATCCTTGTCCTCGTCCTGCTTCGGGGCAAATCCCGCCCCGAATTTGTAGACCGGCGTGCCGGTTAAGGCAATTCGGCCTACTCCCCTCTTACGCTCATCCGGTTACCGCGGCATCAATGCCCAGTAGTCGATCTCGAGCACGACGCCGTCCTCGAAACCGTCATCGGTCCGGCCAGGATAATCGCCGCATGGCAGATCGACCGTCGCATAGGTTCTGATGCGCAGCGCGCCGGCGTCGTTACGGCCGGCGATCTCACTTTTTTCTACGATCTCGGACCACGCGTGGACCGTATTCCCGGCAAAACAGGGCGCGACATGTCGTCCGCCGTTGATCGCCGCGACGTGAAACGCGTTGGCAAGGCCGTTGAAGCTCAATGCGCGGGCGAGACTGATGACATGCCCGCCATAGATCAGGCGGCGTCCGAACCGGCCCTGGCCCTCGGTATACTGGTTGAAATGCACCTTGGCGGTGTTCTGGTAAAGCCGGGTCGCGATCATGTGCTCGGCTTCCTCGATGGTCATACCGTCCACATGGTCAATCTTTTCACCCGGCTGGTAGTCGCCCCATCGGTGCGGACTGCCGGCAAGCGCGTTGTCGTAGAGGCCGGCATCGAATGCGGGCAGCGCGCCCCCAAGCCTGTCCGCATCCACGGCATCGGGGAGTTCCGGCACGACCGCGTCGGGTGCTGCGGCGTCCGAATTGCGCTTGCGCACCATCACCCAGCGCACGTAGTCGAGCACGGCGATCCCGTCCTGGTTGGTGCCGGTGGACCGCACATACACCACGCCGGTCTTGCCGTTGGAATTCTGTTTCAGCCCGATCACGGTCGACGTGGAGGACAGCGTGTCACCCGGATAGACCGGTGCCAGGAACCGGCAGTCCGCATAGCCGAGATTCGCGACCGCATTGAGCGAAATGTCGGGCACGGTCTTGCCGAACACCACATGGAACACGAGCATGTCGTCGACCGGCGCGCCGGGCAGCCCGATCATACGAGCAAAGGCATCCGAGGACTGGACGGCGAAGCGGGAACCGTAAAGACCGGTATAGAGCGCAACGTCGCCCGCGGTCACCGTACGCGGCGTGGCGTGGCGGATTTCCTGACCGAGGCTGAAATCTTCGAAATAATTGCCCGAATTGGTCTTGTCGCTCGAACCGCTCATGAGAAACCGTCCCGTCAGTCCGTCATCGTCGCAATGGCATCTGCGATCGCCACGGTCCGCCGGGCAATATCGGCGTGCAGCAGCTCGACCATCTGCCCGTCCACACGAATGACGCCCTTGTCCTGGTTTTCGGGCTCTTCGAAGGCGGCAACAATGCGCCTGGCACGCTGCAATTCGTCGTTGCTCGGGGCGAACACCCTATTGCAGGTCTCGATCTGGCCGGGGTGAATGAGTGTCTTGCCGTCGAACCCGATCTCACGCCCGGACCGGCACTCCTCTGCAAAACCCCTGTCATCGCCGAGATCGTTGAAGACACCGTCCAGAACCGCAAGTCCGTAGCCCCGCGCGGCCAGCACGCAGGTGGCGAGCATGCCGATGAAGGGCATGCGGCCCTTTTCGAGCTGGCCATGCATTTCCTTGGCAAGATCGTTGGTCCCCATGACCAGGCCCGCAAGGCGCGTCCAGTCGGAAGACTCCGCAATCTCGCGCGCATTGAAGATGGCGAGCGGCGTTTCCATCATGACCCACAACGTCACGCTGTCTGCAGCACCCACCTCGTCCAGCGCCTTCGAAGCCGCTTCCACGTCCTCGGCCGTATTCACCTTCGGGATCAGCACACCGTCCGGACCGGCTTTCGCCGCGGCCTCAAGATCGGCCCTGCCCCAGACCGTGTCGAAACCATTGGTCCGCACAAGGACCTCGCGGCGGCCATAGCCTTTTGCCGCGACGGCGGCACAGACAGCAGCCCGCGCGTCCTCCTTGGCATCCGGCGCGACGGCATCTTCCAGATCGAGGATGAGTCCGTCGGCGGGCAGGCTCTTGGCCTTCTCCAGCGCGCGCTCGTTCGAGCCCGGCATATAGAGCACGCTGCGGCGCGGTCGAATGGTCATGGAGCCCCTCTTGGTTACTGCGGCGCAAGATTAGTCTACCGCGTTGCAGCAATCCAGTAGTCTTTCGGCTGAGGAAAACCTGCCTTTTCAACCAGCGCGCGCTTGGAAACCTCGTCGCCATCGGGCACAGTTCTGGTCATGGGCCACGCCGCTACAAATGCTCTGCTTGACGAATCTTGGATGACCGGTTTCTGACATGCCGGTCGTGCTCGGCATATCGTCCCAGGTGGCGCGAGGCCATGTCGGCAACTCGGCAGCATCGATCGCGCTCAGGACCATGGGTGTCGACCTGTGGGGCATTCCCACCATCGTGTTGTCCAATCACCCCGGTCACGGATCGACAGCGGGCCTGCAGGTTCCCGCAACCAAGATCGGCGACATGGTCGAAATGCTGGACGAGCACGGCTGGCTGGGTGAGGTCGACGCGATACTCTCCGGCTATATGGTGCGCGTCGACCAGGTCGAGGCGGTGGCCATGGCCGTCCGCCGGGTCAAGGCGCTCAATCCGAAAGCCATCTATTGCTGCGACCCGGTCATGGGCGACCTCAAGAAGGGCCTCTACGTGCTCGAGGACGCGGCGGTGGCCATCCGGCGCACACTCATTCCCCGCGCCGACATCGTGACGCCCAACCTGTTCGAACTGGGATGGATGACCGGCATGTCCGTGGAGTCGCAGACCGAAGCCTCGCTGGCCGCCCGCGATCTGGGCTGCGGGCAGGTCCTGGTCACATCCGCCCCCGGGTCAACGGAAGACCAGATCGCCAACATGCTGATCACCCCCTATGAGGTGCACAAGACCGAAGCCCCGGTTCTCGAAAACGTGCCGCACGGCACCGGCGATCTGCTGACCGCGCTCGTCACGGGCCATCTGGTGGTCGGGCGCGATCCGGCCGAGGCGCTGGAGAAGGCCACCAACACGCTGACCAAGGTAATCCAGGCCTCCGTCGAGGCCGGTGCCGACGAACTTCAGATCGCAAAGAACCTGCATCTTCTTACAGCACCATGACCGACAAGAGCCCGCGCTGGTACGCCGGCGTCGACGGCTGTCCAGCCGGCTGGGTGGTCGTGCTGCGCGAAGCCGCCGACGCTGAGCCACCGAAAGCGCTTATCTGTCCGACTTTCGCGGAGATCCTCGATCTGGAAGAAAACCCGCTCGTGATCGCCGTGGACATGCCGATCGGTCTGGCCGAAATCGCGATCAGGGGTGGGCGCCCGTGTGAAGTCGAGGCACGCAAGCGCCTGGGTGAGCGTCAGAGCAGCGTGTTTTCGGTGCCGGCCCGCGCCGCCGTCATGGAAACGGATTACCGGCGGGCCTGCGCGGTTGCGCTGGAGCATTCCGATCCGCCGCGCAAGGTCTCCAAGCAGTGCTTTCATCTGTTTCCGAAGATCCGGGAGATCGACGCTCTCATGACGCCCGCCCTCCAGGATCGCGTCTACGAATGTCACCCGGAGCTTGTTTTCTGGGCTCTGAACGATGACGCAGCGATGAGCCTGCCCAAGAAGGTCAAGAGCCGCCCAAATCCGGCAGGCCTTGCCGAACGCTGCGACCTCCTGGAGCGCTACGGCTTCGCACGCGCCTTCCTGGAGCAGAAGCTGGGCCCTGTCTCCAGAGTTGGACCGGACGACCTGATCGATGCCAGTGCGCTGGCCTGCGCTGCCGCGCGCATCGACCGCGGCGAGTCGGTCCGGCTGCCTGCGGATCCGCCGCGCGATGGCCGCGGGCTGCGCATGGAGATCAACGCGTAGCGCCCGTTGCGGGCTTGCCGGTCAGGGCGCCGAGCCGCGCAAACGCTTCGCCGAACACTCCGCGCGGCAGATACATCACGCAGATCACGAACAGGGCCCCCAGCACCAGAAGCCATGCATCACCCAGGAGGCGTGACAGGGTCTCTTCACTAAGCCGCACCAGGATCGCTGCCAGTGCCGCGGCAAGCGGGCTCACGCGGCCGCCGACCGCCACCCAGATCAGCACTTCAGCGGAGAGGCTGAAACCAATCAGCGCGGGTGATGCAAACCCGAACTGGACCACGAACATGGCGCCAGCGAACCCGGCGAGCGCGGCGCTGATCACATAGGCCCGGGTCTTGAGGCGCGCCGGATCGTAGCCAAGTGCCCGGGCGCGCAACTCGTTGTCCCGAACGGCCGCCAGCGCGAGGCCAAAGTGCGACCGCATGACAAGCCTCAGGACAACAAGTCCGGCCACGAGTAGGCCCAGCATGACGTAGTAGACCGGCAGAGTGTCCCAGAGCTCATGGCCGGAGCCGTTGAGACCGAGCACGATGGGCGGAACGCTCATCAGGCCGTTGAGACCACCCAGATAGTCCCAGTTGATCGCCAGCCGCTCGGCGATCACGCCGATGGCCAGCGTGATGATCCCGAAAAACGGACCCTGCAGATTGCGACTCGAGAACAGGAAGAGCCCGATCGCCCAGGCCAGCAGGGCGGGCACCAGGAGCGCCGCCGCTAGGCCCAGCCATGTCGAAATGAGCCAGGGCAGGCCGGGCAGCTTGCCCAGCGTCACGACGCTCATGGCATAGGCGCCGGCACCGAAGAAGACGGCGTGGCCGAGGCTCAGCAGGCCCACATGGCCCCAGATGAAGGCCAGGCTGGCGGCGAACAGCGCATAGGAGAAATAGATCGACAGGGAACCGAGCGCGCCATCCGCAACAACGAACGGCAGCAGCAGCCCTGCCGCGACAAGAGCGAGTCCGGAAAGATCTTCCGGTCCTCGGGCCATCATACCGACCGCCCCTTGCGCGAGATCAGCCCCTTCGGGAAAAGGCGGATCAGGATGATTGCAATCACCAGGACACCAAGCTGGGCTGCAATGGGCGAGATCGATCGTGCGATCACGTTGTCGAGCATGCCGACGGTCGCGGCGCCGGCGATCGGTCCGACGATCGTGCCAAGCCCGCCGACCAGAACAGAGAGAAATGCCGGTACGAGGAAGCCGAGCCCCATCTGCGGATCGACCGAAATCAGCGGAGCGATCGCCGCCCCCGCCAGCCCCGCGAGCGCGGTCCCGTAAACGAAGGTCGCCCGGTCATAGGCGCGTGTATTGAGGCCCAGACAGCTCGACATTTCGCGATTGGCAATCACGGCACGCGCGTTAAGGCCGAAGCGTGTGAAAAAGAACAGCCAGCAGGTGAACACCATGACACCCAGGCTGAGCGCCATGATGAAGAGCCTGTAGAGCGGATAGTCGACGCCGAGGATCGCGACATTGGCCTGCAGCGGCAACGAAATCGAGCGCGATCCGGGGCCGAACCCGATCACGATCGCCTGCTTGAGGACGAGCGAGATGCCCCAAGTCGCGAGAATGCTATCGAGCAGACGGTTGTAGACCCGGTGCACGATCACCGCCTCGATCACAAGGCCGACGAGCCCGACAGCGATCGGCGCCAAGACCAGACCGAGCCAGTAGGATCCGCCTGCATTCTCGATCACGAGCACCAGATAGGCGCCCAGCATCAGGAACTCGCCGTGCGCCATGTTGATCACCCGGATCAGGCCGAAGATGATCGCAAGGCCGATCGCAACCAGCGCCAGGATGAATACGTAGTTAGCGGCGTCGAGCAGGAGCGTGACCAGATCCGACATGGCGCTCACAGTCCCAGATAGGTGTCGATGAGCGCGGGATCGGCACGCAGCGATGAAGTCTCTGCTCCGTCGGCAACGTGGCCCTTGTCGATGAAGACAACACGCTCGCAGAGGTCGAGCGCCAGGTCGACATTCTGTTCGACGAGCACAATCGCCATAGATTCCCGCCGGGCCAGCTCGCCCAGCGAATGGGCGATGTCCATGACAATCGACGGCTGAACGCCTTCCGACGGCTCGTCCAGCAGCAGATAGGCCGGTTTCGCCTGAACCGCCCTCGCAATGGCCAGTTGCTGCTGCTGTCCGCCCGAAAGATCGCCGGCTCGCGCATCCCGCCGCTCCGCGAGCGCCGGAAACAGCTCGAATGCGCCTTCGATATTGCCGTCGCCACGCGAACCCAGCCTGAGGTTGTCTTCGACCGAAATGTCGTGGAACAGCCCCCTTCCCTGAGGCACGAACGCGATGCCCGCCCGGGAGATGTCGTGCGTCTGCCTTGTATCGAGCCGAGTCTCATCCAGCACGATGCTGCCGCCGGAGAGCGGGACCAGTCCCATGATTGTCCGCAGCAGCGTACTCTTGCCGACGCCGTTGCGCCCGAGCACGGCGACGGTCTCGCCCGCATCAACCGTCAGCGACAGGTCCTCGAGCACAATCCCGCCATCGTAGCCGGAGGTGATGTTCCGGCAATCAAGCATGGGCCGTGCCCAGATAAGCTTCGCGGACCTCAGGCAGGGCGCTGACGCTTTCGAACGGGCCGGCGGCCACGATCCGGCCCTGCAGCATCACCGCGACCGGACAGCCAAGCGCCTCGACGAAGCCCATGTCGTGCTCGATCAGGATCATCGCGGTACCGCTGTCTTCATGCAGCTTGCGGATAAGGTCGACTGAGGCGAGAGTCTCGGCACGCGTCATGCCCGCCGTCGGTTCATCGAGCAGCATGAGACGCGGTTCGAGCGCAAGGACCATCGCAATCTCAAGCCACTGTTTTTGTCCGTGGGAGAGGGTCCGGGCGATCAGACCGGCCATGTCCGCAAGGCCGACCTGCGCCAGAACACCGCCGATATCGTCTCCGTCCGCGGCATGAATTTGCGCCGCGACGCGACCGGGCGCGTTGAGCGCCACATCGAGATTTTCCCGGACAGTCAGATCGCCAAACACCGACGGCACCTGGAACTTGCGCGCAATGCCTGACCGCGCAATCTCGATCGGATCTCCGTGCGTCAGGTCCCTGCCGCCGAACCGGATCGAACCGCTGTCGGGCCGCAGAAACCCGGTGACCATATTGAAGAGCGTGGTCTTGCCGCACCCGTTCGGCCCGACAAGACACAGCATCTCGCCGGAGGCGACGTTCAACGTGATGTCGTCTGCGGCGCGCACGCCGCCGAAAGACTTGTTCAGCCGTTCTATCGCAAGCCCGGCGCCGCCCTCATCCATCAGCCCCGGCCGGACCTATGCGCTGCAGCCGGATTCAGGTGCGAGACTGCCGAGTTCCTCAACAATCTCCAGTTGGCTCGTCGCCGACTTCGCGAGGTACATGTTGAGCGTGACATGATGGTCCTTGGCACCGATCGACATGTCTCCGGTCGGGGTCTTGACTGTCAGGCCTTCAAGGCCATCGACCAGGGCTTCCTTGTCGACCTTGCCGGACTTCTCCAGCGCAGCCTTGACCGACATCAGCGCATTGTAGTGGGTCATGACGTAGTGCGAGATCGGCGCCTTCTCACCGCCATTGGCCTTGATGCGGGCAACAAAATCCTTCACCCCGTCCGTGCCTTGCGAGGATGCGAAGGGAACCGTCACCCACATGTCCTTGCCCTTGTCGGCACCGAAGGCCCCGAGGTAGGTCTCGGCGAAGCCCAGGAACGCCACCTTGACGTCGTTGAGCAGTCCGAAGCTGTCTGCCTGCTTGATAAACGTGATGCCGTCTGCGCCCGGCAGCGCAAACACGAGCACCTTGGCACCGGAGTCCTTGATCTTGCGGATGACCGGCGAGAACTCCTTCACGCCCCAGGGCGTGAATTCCTTGCCGGCGACAGAGCCGCCCAGGCCGCCGACGATCTTCTCGGCCGCCTCGAACATTTTCTGCGGCCAGACATAGTCGGCGCCGAACATGTAGTAGGACTTGCCGAAACGGGAATTCATCGCCGGCAGCAGCTTGGCCAGTTCCTGGTTCGGCACGGTGTTGTAGCAGAAGATATAGCGGTCGCACGCACCGCCCTCATAGTTGGTGGCATAGAGCAGGGGCGTCTTCAGCCGCTTGACCGTGGAGGCCATGGCGTCGCGGGCGTTCGATGTGATCGGGCCGGTCAGCGCCAGCACGCCGTCGCTGCGGATAAGGCTGTTGGCGCGCTCGACTGACGTCTTCGGATCGGTCTTGTTGTCCGCATAGACCAGTTCGACCATGTGTCCCATGATGCCGCCGGCGTCGTTGATTTCCTTTGCCGCCAGATCGAGCCCGAGCTTGGCCTGATTGCCGTAGAGCTCCAGGCCCCCCGAAAACGGCTGGACAGCGCCGATTTTGATGGTCTTGCCCTGCGCGATCGCCGGGCTGTACAAGCCGACGGATGTGGCTGCAACTGCACCGGCTACGAATGAACGACGATTGAGCTTGAACATACGGACCCCTCTCCTCATCCTGACAGACAGCGTTATCGGATTGTTTGCATGGAAACAGATTTGATCCGGTGCTAACGGTAGAGTCAAGGGAACGCGGCGGCGGACGCGAGGAGGAAACAGTCATGGCACAGCGAGCGGCGAACGAGGCATTGGTCATTATCGATGTTCAGAATGATTTTTGCCCCGGTGGCGCGCTCGCCGTCGAAAATGGTGACGAGGTGGTCTCCGTCATCAATGATCTGGCCAGCCAGTTCCAGACCAGGCTGCTGACACAGGACTGGCATCCCGCGGACCATCAGTCCTTCGCCTCCAATCATCCCGGCGGTGAAGCCTTTTCTTCGGTCGACATGCCATACGGCCCACAGGTCCTGTGGCCGGATCACTGCGTGCAGGGCACGCCGGGAGCGGAGTTCCACGAAGACCTGGAAACCGATGGCGCTGACCTGATCGTGCGCAAGGGCTTCAGGGCGGCCATCGATTCCTATTCCGCCTTCTTCGAAAACGACCACACCACACCGACGGGTCTGACCGGCTACCTCCGCGACAGGCACATCGATCATCTCTACATGGCGGGTCTCGCTACCGACTTTTGCGTGCGGTTTTCAGCCGTCGACGCCGCCAGGCTCGGATTCGACGTGACCGTCATTCAGGATGCCTGCCGGGCCATCAACCTGGACGGCTCCCTCGTGGCCGCCATGAAGGACATGGAAGAACACGGCGTGAAGGTCGTACTGAGCACGGACCTCGCCGCGGCCTGAGCCCGGCCTTCAGGCGACCTGGCTGAGATCGGACAGCGTCGCGGCCATGGCGGCACCCAGTTCCGAAGGGTGACGGGCCACCACCACCCCGGCCTCGCGGAAGATCTCGACCTTCTCCTGAGCCGACTCGCCGAATGCGGAGATGATTGCCCCGGCATGTCCCATGCGCCGGCCCTTGGGTGCCGACAGCCCCGCCACATAGGCCACAACCGGCTTGGACACAGCCTCGCGGATATACGCCGCGGCTTCAGCCTCCTGCGGGCCGCCGATCTCGCCGATGAGCATCACGGCATCTGTCTCTTCGTCCGCCTCGAACAGTTCGAGTATGTCGCGGAACGAACTGCCGTTGATCGGGTCTCCGCCGATACCGACGCTGGTCGACACACCAATGCCGAGCGCCTTCATCTGCGATGCCGCCTCATAGCCCAGGGTTCCCGAACGACCGACGATCCCGACCCGGCCCGGCATGTAGATGTGTCCCGGCATGATGCCGGCCATCGCCTTGCCCGGGCTGATTACACCGGCACAGTTCGGTCCGATGAGACGCATCCGGTTTTCGGCGCGGTAGCGGCGCATGTAGCGCTTCACCCTGATCATGTCCTGCGCGGGGATACCGTCGGTGACGCAGACGCACAGGCGGATGCCCGCATCGGCGGCTTCCATGATCGCGTCGGCCGCGAAGGGCGGCGGTACGAACACGACGCTCGCCTCCGCGCCGGTCTCCTCGACAGCGCCCCTGACCGTGTTGAAGACAGGGCGCTCCAGATGCAGCGTGCCGCCCTTCCCGGGCGTGACGCCACCGACCACGTTGGTGCCGTAGGCGATCATCTCTTCGGCGTGGAATGTGCCGATCCTGCCGGTAAAGCCCTGGATCAGCATCCGCGTGGAGTTGTCCAAGAGAATGGCCATTGTGATTTCTCCCAGATGTCTGCGCTAATGCGCTTTTGAGTCCCGCCAGGCGCCGACCACCGCCTGTGCCGCTTCAGCCAGGGTTTCGGCGACGATGATCGGCAGACCGCTCTGGCGCAGGATGTCGAGTCCCTGCTCCAGATTTGTGCCGGCAAGCCGCACCACGAGCGGCACCGGCACATCGACGGTCTTCAGAGCCTGGACGATTCCTTCCGCCACCCAGTCGCAGCGGTTGATTCCGGCGAAGATATTGACCAGCAGCGCCTCGACATTGTCATCGGCCAGCACCGCCTTGAACGCCTTGACCACGCGTTCGGGCGACGCACCGCCGCCGATGTCAAGGAAGTTGGCGGGTTCCCCGCCCTCATGCTTGATCATGTCCATGGTCGCCATGGCGAGACCGGCACCGTTGATGATGCAGCCGATCTGACCGTCGAGGCCGACATAGGACAGGCCTCGGTCTGCGGCGAAGGTCTCGCGCGGGTCCTCCTGGGACTTGTCCCGGAGTTCCGCGATATGCGGACAGCGGAACAGGGCGTTTTCGTCGAAGCTCATCTTGGCGTCGAGCGCCACCAGGGTTCCGTCCGCCGTCGCAACCAGCGGATTGATCTCGACCATGGTTGCGTCAAGTTCGCTGAACGCGCGGTAGCACCCCATGATGATTTTGGCGGCCTGCGCGATCTGCGCGGAATTGAGGCCCAGGCCGAAAGCGATTTCGCGCGCCTGGAACTCCTGCATGCCGACCGCCGGCTCGACGCTGACGCGCAGGATGGAATCCGGCTCGTCGCTCGAGATCTCCTCGATCTCCATGCCGCCGGCCGCAGACGCCACGACCATGATCCGTTCGGACTTCCTGTCGAGGACAAATCCAAGATAGAACTCGCGCTCGATATTGAGCGCCTCCTCGACGTAAAGCCGGTAGACCGTCTTGCCCTGCGCACCGGTCTGGTGCGTTATCAGCCGCTTGCCGAGCAGGTCATTGGCCGAGTCGGTGATCTCGCGATCGCTGGTGCACAGTTTCACACCGCCCGCCTTTCCGCGGGCGCCCGAGTGAATCTGCGCTTTCACGGCCCAGCGTGCACCGCCGATCTCGCGCGCACGGTAGCTGGCCTGTTCAGGGCTGTAGGCCAGTCCGCCGCGTGGGACCGGCACGTCGAAGCCGGCAAGCAGTTCCTTGGCCTGATATTCATGAATGTCCATATCCGGATCCTCCCCGAATGGCGTCGGGATTGTGTCAGGCGACAGCCGCCGTTGCGGCTGACGCGGCACCGATTGCAGCGTTGGTCTCGACCACATTGCGCGCCATGCGCGCCGATGCGGCATCGATCATCTTGCCGTCGAGATCGGCGGCACCGCGGCCCTGCGCCTCGGCTTCCGCCAGTGCGGCCAGAATGCGGTTGGCGCGTTCCACTTCCGCTTCCGGTGGCGAAAACACGTCATTCGCGAGCTCGATCTGGCTCGGATGGATCGCCCACTTGCCCTCGATTCCGAGGGCCGCGGCCCGGCGCGCGGCCAGCAGATAGCCGTCCGAGTCGTTGAAGTCGCCGAACGGGCCGTCGATCGCCCGAAGGCCGTAGGCACGGCAGGCCACGGTCATGCGCGACAGGGCTGTGTGCCACTGATCGCCCGGATAATCGGGATTGAGGCCGCCGATATTGACCGTACGCGCCCGGCAGCTCGCGGCATAGTCGGCAACGCCGAAATGCATGGCTTCGAGACGCGGGCTGGCCTGTGCGATGGCTTCGACATTCGCCATGCCGAGCGCGGTTTCGATCAGCGCCTCAAGGCCGATCTTGTGCTTGTAGCCTTTTGCAGCCTCGATCTGGTTGGCCAGGGCCTCGACCAGATAGAGATCGGACGGCACGCCCACCTTGGGGACCAGGATGGTGTCCAGCCGGTCGCCGGCCTGCTCCAGCACGTCGACGACATCGCGGTACATGTAGTGCGTGTCGAGCCCGTTGATCCTGACCGACACGGTCTTGCCAAGCGCCCGCCAGTCAATCTCGTTCAGGGCGACGATGACGTTGATGCGCGCCTTCTCCTTGTCCGGCGGCGCAACCGCATCCTCCAGATCGAGAAAGACGTAGTCTGCGGCGCTGGCGGCAGCCCGTTCGATCATGGACGGGTTGGATCCGGGAACCGCGAGCTCGCTGCGCTGCAGCCGGCTGCGCACGGGATGATGAATGGTATGACTCATGACGATCCTCCATGAGTTGAAATTGCTCGATTGTGAAAAGTGGCAGTCGGAGCCGCTCAGCTCGCCTTGGCCAGGACCGGCGCGTGAGCCTGGCTGTAGTAGCGTTGCGCGGCGGCAACGCCACTGCCGAACTCGATCGGAATGCCGGCATCGTGCAGGGCCAGTTCCGCTCCCGCGAGCGCGCTCAGCGCCATGACCTCGTTCACTTCGCCGAGATGGCCGATGCGGAAGACCTTGCCCGCGACTTTCGACAGGCCGGCACCCAGCGATACCTTGTGCCGGTAGTAGGCAATCTTCACGACCTCGGCCGCGTCATAGCCATCCGGCACACAGATTGCGCTGACCGTGTCGGAATACCACTTGGGATCGCGCGCACAGAGCTCGAGGCCCCATCCGGCGACACCCTGGCGCACGCCCTCGGCGATGCGGCGGTGTCGGGCAAAGACGTTTTCCAGTCCTTCAGCCATCAGCATATCGAGGGAATGTCTCAGGCCGCGCAGCAGTGTCGTGGCCGGCGTGTACGGGAAGTATCCCGTGTCATTGGCAGCGGCCATCATCTGCAGGTCGAAATAGGCCCGGCGCATGGTCGCGCGCTCGCTCTGCTTCAGCGCCTTCTGGCTGACTGCGAGAATTCCGAGGCCGGCCGGCAACATCAGGCCCTTCTGGGACCCGGTCACCGCCAGGTCGACACCCCATTCGTCCATGCGGAAGTCGACGCTTGCGATCGAGCTCACACCGTCGACAAACAGCAGGGCCGGGTGATAGGCGTCATCGAGCGCCTTGCGGATCGCCGCGATATCGCTGCAGACACCAGTGGCGGTTTCGTTATGGCAGGCGAAGACCGCCTTGATCTCGCCCTTCACGTCGGCGGCGAGGCGGCGGGCATATTGCTCAACCGGGACGCCCTCTCCCCAGGCCACGTCGATCACCTCGACGTCGAGGCCGAGCCTCTGGCACATGTCGACCCAGAGGTGCGAGAACTGGCCGAAGCGGGACATCAACACCTTGTCGCCCGGCGACAGCACATTGGTGACCGCGGCTTCCCAGGCGCCCGTACCGGACGACGGAAACACGAATACCCGGCCGGTTGTGGTCTTGAAAACCGCCTTCAGGTCTTCCAGCAACGGCAGCACGAAGTCGGGGAAGTCCGGTGCCCTCATGTCTTCCATGGGCAGATCGACGGCCCGGCGGACCGAATCCGGCACGTTGGTGGGGCCAGGAATGAACAGATGCGTCACGCCGGTCATCGGGCAGTCTCCTTTTTCGTTTCCTCGAGGGTCCCCGTTTCGCGGGGCACCGTTTCTCGTCATTTCGGCGCTTCAGCAGCCGAAGATTGTTTGGGTGCGAACGGGCCCCGGAAAACGATGCGGTCCCGCCTCGGAAACCGGGTGACCGTTCCCGAAGACTGCGACTGCACCGCAACCTTCCCGTTCGCAGCACCGAATTTTTCAGAATCCGGCGCCCTCGCACACACCCGCTTCGGCGTGCAGCGAAAATCTTATTGGCGGTGGGATTCCGTCTGAATGGATGGGACCGGACCTACCCAGGCGGGTGGCCGCAGTCGCGCGTGCGCAATCATCCGCCGCTTTTCGGTGACAACAAGATTTGCAGGATCAGGAGGAAGCGTTCAGGCGTCCAGTTCGGACTGTGAGGAATACAGAGCAGCGGCCATGGCCCGGTTCTTGACATCGAGCTTGTCGTACAGGTTCTTCAGATGGAATTTCACCGTATTCTGGGAAATGCCGAACCTGCTCGCGATCTGCGTATTGGTCCAGCCGCCCGAAAGTGCGGCCAGCAGTTCCCGCTCGCGGTCGGTGAGCGACTGCAGCGGATTCTGGTCGAGCGTGTTGACGTCGAAATAGGGAAAGCTCATGCGTCCGACGGTGACGGAGCCGATCGCAGCCAACAGATGCTCCGGCGGTTCGGTCTTGCAGCAGAACGCCCATGCCCCGCATTTGAGCGCGCGGCGTGCGATTTCCGGCTTCGATGCACCTGTATAGACGATGATCCGGCGATCAATCCCCGCGTCGCGAAGTGCCTCCAGCACCTTGCCGCCACACATGTCGGACAGAGCCCACCCTATAATGCCGATATCGAAGTCGAGCGTGCCGCAGAGTTCAACAAAATGACCGCCCGTGCCGACGGCGGCCACGACCTTGTAGCGACCGTCCTTCTCGACCAAAGCCTCGAGACCGGTGCGGACCAGCGTGTTCTTGTCAGCAATGGCAATACGTGTCTGCCTGCTCATAACCCGTTCCGTCGATGCCTTCGTTGAGACACCGCATTATGGCATTTCCTCTGCTTCATTTGTTAGCGGCCCATTGCCTCATGAATTTGGCAAATAGCGAAATTAATGCGGTCTATTGCGACACGGTGGCTTCAGAAATCGGGTGCGTAGAGCGGAAATTCGTGATTTTCGTCCGGGAAAATCTTGCAGATCGCCCGTTGCCCGACAGCCGGAAAACAGCCGAAAAACGCCCTCACAACCGAACGTCAGTGGATTGTTTGTGCACGGATTACCGCCTCGCTAACCTCGGTTGCCATTAAAGGTCTCATAAAACTTTGCATATATCTTCTTTCCCCTGCGGCATCCGAAGGACCAACATTAGGGGAACCGCCGGCCGAAACCGGCGTGCATGCCATGGACCAGACAGCCAAGAACACACTTTCCTGCCTCGTGATCGACAACGATGCGGACGAAGCCAATCGCATTGCCCTGCATATCGCGACGATCAAGGGCGCCGAAATCAAGTCGAAGCTGGCGATCGGTTTCGACGACGGCCTCGTTGAACTCAGGACCGGTGAGCATACGATCTGCCTGATCGACAACGACATCGTGCTCCAGCACGGTATGGCGCCGCTTCACGCGCTCAGCGACGCCGGCATTCGTACACCGCTCATTCTGGTCGGGCATACTGACCATCATCTGCTGGACGACAAAGCCATTCCTCCGGGCATCATCGACATCGTCGGCCGGGAGGATATGACGCCCGCCCTGCTTGCGCGGATCTTCCGCTACGCCATCAAGACAGCGGGGACTCCCGGCGGTCAGGTCACCCGGCAGCCAAGGGTCGCCGAGGTGACGGAGACGCTCCGCACCCAGGCGAATCTGATGAAGAAGGCATTCGACAATGCAACCCACGGCATCGCCATGTTCGATCGCCACGGCGTCCTGTCGACCTGCAATTCACAATATCTCAAGATCTACGGATTTTCGTCCGACGTTGTGAAGCCCGGCATCTCGATCAAGGACATTCTCAAGTACAGCGCCTCTCTCGGCAATTACAGCGAGGAGGAGGCGCGCCGCATCATGGCGGTACGCGTCGTGCAGATGGACGCCTCCAAGACCTCGTCCTACGAACAGCACCTGCTCGACGGGCGCAGCATCGCGGTCATTCACCAGCCGATGGCGGACGGTGGCTCCATGACCATCTGCGAGGACGTGACCGAGATGCCGGAGCAGGCGCGGGAGCTCAGCGCCTGAAACGTCGGAGCGCCGAATCCGGCCCATGGCCGTTTCCCGGACGCGGTGCAGCGTGAAACGGTGCTCCGCAGATCCGTGACCGTATCAAACTCGGCTATTGATTTGAAAAGATCCCGGGTTGGCAGCGCATCACTAACGTGCTGCGCAGCACCCGGGAAACAAAAAACCCCGGGACGACGGACCGTCCCGGGGTTTTCTTTGTCTTGAGCCTGATCGCCTAGGCGGCTTGCTTGATCAGCTGCCGATTGATCAGCGTTTCGGCGATCTGCACCGTGTTCAGCGCGGCACCCTTGCGCAGGTTGTCGGAGACCACCCACATGTTGATGCCGTTCTCGATGGTCGAGTCCTCGCGCACCCGGCTAATGAACGTGGCGTAGTCGCCAACGCATTCGACCGGCGTGACGTAACCGCCGTCTTCCGCCTTGTCGACAACCAGGCAGCCCGGCGCCTCGCGCAGGATGTCACGTACGTCGTCGGCCGAGATCATGTCCTCGAACTCGATATTGACGGCTTCCGAGTGGCCGACAAAGACCGGGACGCGCACGCAGGTCGCGGTCAGCTTGATCTTCGGGTCGAGGATCTTCTTGGTCTCCGCGACCATCTTCCACTCTTCCTTGGTGTAGCCGTCTTCCATGAAGACATCGATATGCGGGATCACGTTGAACGCGATCTGCTTGGTGAAGTTTTCCGGCTCCAATGGGTCGTTCACGTAGATCGACTTAGTCTGGTTGAACAGCTCGTCCATGGCCGCAATGCCGGCACCCGACACCGACTGGTAGGTCGACACCACCACACGCTTGATCCGCGTCTCGTCATGCAGCGGCTTCAGCGCGACGACGAGCTGCGCGGTCGAGCAGTTCGGATTGGCGATGATGTTGCGCCGGTTGTTCTTCGCCATGTACTCGTCGAGCACATGCGCGTTCACCTCCGGCACGATCAGCGGCACGTCCTGGTCCATGCGGAAACAGGACGAATTGTCGATCGAGATGCATCCCGTGGCACCGGCCTTCGGCGCCCATTCCTTGGCGACGGCCGAGCCCGCGGAAAACAGCGCGAGGTCCGTGCCTGTAAAATCGTAGTTTTCCAGAGCTTTGCATTTCAATGTCGTGTCGCCGTAGGAAACCTCTTTGCCGACACTTTTGCGCGAGGCAAGTGCCACGACTTCGCTCACGGGAAACTCCCGTTCGGAGAGGATATTCAGCATTTCGCGGCCCACGTTGCCAGTGGCGCCGACGACAGCAACCTTGTAACTCATAGCTCCATTTCCTGTTATTGCGCTGCCCTGACCGGCCCTTGCCGGGGGGCGCCGCGTTGACTTACGCTTTATGCGGGTCAATTTCAAGGTATCTGCAATGTCTGAACGAATTGAGTCCTATACCGAATTCTGGCCTTACTACCTGCGTGAGCACGGCCGGCCGGCGACCCGTACGCTGCACTTCATCGGAACAGCGCTGGCGATCCTGCTTCTGCTGACGGCGGTGGCGACACTGGACTGGCGCTATCTGCTGGCGGCGATTATCTCAGGCTACGCCTTTGCCTGGATCGGCCACGCCTTTATCGAGCGCAACCGGCCGGCGACGTTCACCCATCCCTGGTGGTCGCTGATCAGCGATTTCCGCATGTTCTGGTGCTGGGTCACCCGCCGGCTCGATGAAGAGCTGGAAAAGGCAGGCGTCGAAAGCTAGTCCAGGTTTCGACATTGCAGCAATCTCGTTTGAACTACCAAACGCCCGGAAAGAGACACGAAGCATGATTGCCTATGTCACAGTCGGTGTGGATGACATCGCGCGCGCGAAACTGTTTTATTCCGCGTTCCTGCCAGCCCTTGGGTACGAGCTGGAGGAGGGTCCTGAGGGCCTCAGTTACGCACTGCCGGCACAACCGGGGCGGTCTCCCGTTCTGCCTGAATTCTACGTTAAGCCACCCTTCGACGGACGTCAGGCCTCGACCGGCAACGGTTCGATGGTTGCGTTCGAGGCGCGCAATCAAAAGCAGGTTCGTGACCTTCACGCCGCCGCGCTTTCCGCAGGCGGTTCCGACGAAGGCCAGCCAGGCTTCCGTGCCGCGTATGGACCTCACTTCTATGTTGGCTATCTTCGCGACCCTCAAGGCAACAAGATCGCACTTTTCTCCAGCGATCCAAACGAACCGGGGCGAGACGGGTAACGCGGTGGCCGTTGCATGCTGCCGGATCGGGTTTCCTCAGCGCGGGCCGAGATGAGGTCAGGCGCTGAGCGCGTCGAGTTCGGCGATGATCGCGTCGCCCATTTCCGTAGTCGACACCGCCATCATGCCGTCCTGCATGATGTCCGCCGTGCGCTTGCCGCTCGCCAAGACCCGGCCGATCGCCTGATCGAGAATGTCCGACTCCGCGCCCATGTTGAACGAATATTTCAGCGCCATGCCGAAGCTGAGGATCGTGGCGATCGGATTGGCCAGGCCCTGGCCGGCAATGTCCGGTGCGGAGCCGTGTACAGGTTCGTAAAGGGCCTTGCGCTTTCCGTCCTTGTCAGCCTCGCCGAGTGACGCCGACGGCAGCATGCCCAGCGAACCGGTTAGCATCGCCGCCACGTCGGACAGCATGTCGCCGAACAGGTTGTCCGTCACGAGCACGTCGAACTGCTTGGGCGTACGCACGAGCTGCATGCCGCAGTTGTCTGCAAGCATGTGGTCGAGTTCGACATCCGGGAATTCGCGCTCGTGCACCTTGATGACCTCCTCCTGCCACAGCAGGCCGGACTCCATGACATTGCGCTTCTCGACGGACGTCACGCGGTTGTTGCGCTTGCGCGCGAGATCGAAGGCGACCCGGGAAACGCGCTCGATCTCGAACGTGTCATAGACCTGGGTGTTGATGCCCCGGCGCTGCCCGTTGCCGAGATCGGTGATGCCGCGCGGCTCGCCGAAATAGACGCCGCCGGTAAGCTCGCGCACGATCATGATGTCGAGGCCCTCGATCAGCTCGCGCTTGAGCGATGAGGCATCGGCCAGTGCGTCGAAACAGATGGCGGGCCTGAGGTTGGCGAACAGCCCAAGATCCTTGCGCAGGCGCAGCAGGCCGGCCTCCGGCCGCACGTCATAGGCCACACCGTCCCATTTCGGACCGCCGACCGCACCGAGGATCACCGCGTCCGCCGCCAGCGCCTTGTCCACCGTTGCGTCGGAGACCGCCTGTCCGTGGGCGTCATAGGCGCAGCCGCCGACCAGATCGTCCTCCGTCTCGAACTGCGCTCCGCCGCGGTCGTTGAGCCAGCCTATAATCCGCTTGACCTCGGCCATCACCTCGGGGCCGATGCCGTCGCCGGGCAGGAGAAGAAGATTGTAGCTGGTCATGAAATGGTCTTTCCTCGTCTTGTCCCGGCCAAGCGCCGGGACCAGTTTTTGTTTGAGTTCGCGCGGATGCTTACCGAGGCAACAGCATGATGGCAAGGCTTATGGCGGAATCTGCGGCAACGCCGCAACGTGAACGGCATTGTCCGCTGCCGGTCTGGCTGTTCACCGCGTTGCTCGCGACAGCACCATTCACGGCAACGCCCGTCAGGGCCGACAGCACAACGCCACCGAAACTCGGCTTGCCCATCGTCTGTCCCGACGGCGCTAAATGCATGATCCAGCAATATGTCGACATCGATCCGGGCCCGGGCGTCAGGGATTTCACCTGTGGCTCCGCGACCTATGACGGCCACAAGGGAACCGATTTCCGCGTCCTCAGGCTCGCCGACATCGAGCGCGGCGTCGACGTTGTGGCCGTGGCGCCGGGTCGCGTCGTGGCCACGCGCAATTCCATGCCCGACAGGCTGGTCCGTTCGCCCGAGGCCCGCAAGGCTGTCAGGAACCGGGAATGCGGCAACGGCCTGCGGATCGACCATGGCGGTGGTTGGGAGACCCAGTATTGCCATCTGCGCCAGGACAGCGTGAATGTCACCAAAGGAGAACGCGTCGAGCGCGGACAGAAACTGGGCCTGGTCGGCTATTCCGGACTGGCGGCCTTCGCGCATGTCCATGTCGGCCTGAAGAAAAACCGCAAGGTGATCGATCCGTTCACCGGCCGAGGGATCGTCAACGACTGCAGCACAGACCGCGCGACGTCCTTCTGGGATCCATCAATCGCGGACTCGCTCACATATCGCGCGGGCGAAATCGTCGATCTGGGCTTCAGCCCGGGCCCCACCAAACGTACGCAGATCGAACGCGGACGCCTGGACGGCTTTGCGCCGAAACGCGGCAGCAAGGCGCTCGTCGGCTGGGGCTGGGCCATCAACCTCCGAAAAGACGACCGCATGCGCATCCGGCTGACAGGTCCGGGCGGCGCCAAGGTCGCCGAGAACAGTGTCTCAATGGACCGCAACAAGGCAGAGTACTTTGTCTTTTCCGGCAAACGCCGACCCAAGGGCGGCTGGCCGTCAGGCGATTATCGGGTCACCGTCACGGTGACGCGTGACGGTGCGACCGTCGGTGAAGCAAGCCGGGACGTCTCGGTACGTTAGCCCGGCCTGCGTCCCGCGCCCGCCGTTCAGCGGCGATCGAATTCAGAGTTTCAGGCTGTCCAGGCACTTCTGCATCAACGCAAAATCCTGGACTGCTTCCACCCGCTCCGGAAGGCGCGAGGGGTCGAGATCGGAATAGGGGCCGTATCCGAACCACAATGCGATTTCCGGGTTCAGGCCCGCCGCGATTTCTTCCAGTTGCCTAACGACACTGGCTGTATCCTCAGTGCTTATCGAACTGATCGCGACTGCCTCGGCGCCAAAACGGTGTGCACTGCGTACGATGTCTGCCGGCGGCGTATCCGGCCCGAGGTACGTGCAGGAAAATCCGCTGGCCGCCGCAAGATACATCGCCATCAGGGCGCCGATCTCATGGCGCTCGCCACTCAAAGTCGTGAAAACGATCGCAGCACCCGTTCCGGACGACCGCAGCATCGAGACAAAGGCCATCAAATGATGGCGAATGATCCCGGACAGCGCGTGCTCGAGGCCGATGTCGATACGGCCATCCGCCCACATCTCGCCGATCGTCCGCAGAGTCGGTGCAAGAACATCCTCAAGAACAATTTCAGGAGCGAGATTGACGAGACCACGGTCGACCTGCGTTCGGAAGTTTTCGACATCGCCTCGCTCGATGCACGTCTTGAGAACACTGCGCAGCTCACTGGATATACCGGTGTCTTCGCGCGGCGGCGACCACTGGCCGGCAAGCGCCTCGAGTTCTGCCCCGGTGAGCCCGGCGAGCCGGCTGATGGCATGCCCGTTCTCGACAAGGTTCGCGATCAGGCACAGGCGGTCCATGTCCTGCTCGGAATAGGCTCGGTAGCCGTTAGCACTCCGTTCCGGACACAGGACGCCATAGCGCCGCTCCCAGGAGCGGATTGTGTTTGTGTTCACCCCGGATGCGCGGGCCAGTGTCTTGATCGTGTAGTTCAAGCGGTTTTTGCCTAGCCAATGAGCAATCGCGCGAATCACTTCGCGACAAACCGATAATAGGAACTTTCCCTCGCTCCGGCATCAAACTTTGTGCAAATCTTGAGATTGCACAAGGTTTTGTTAACCAGAGCTGTGCAAACCTTGTGCAAATGAGACAACAGATTACGCATTCAGGTATGCGCAAGCCTTGATGAGGTGCGCGCCGCGTAAACAGAGCACCCTAGGCAGATTGCACCCAACACTGCCGACAGAACGGCGGCGATGCAGGCCCAACGCATCGTCGCCGATCTTGTTTCAGAATACTGAAAAAGATTAGGCCGCCGGGACACCCGGAAGCGGGACAGACCCTAGAGCCAGCTGCGTGCGGCGTCCGCCTTGGCTTCGTAGGCGTCGATCGCCGGAGCCTTCTGCATCGTCAGCCCGATATCGTCGAGCCCCTCGAGCAGGCAGTGCTTGCGGAACGGATCCATTTCGAACTTGATCGTGCCGCCGTCGGGCCCGTGGATCTCCTGCGCTTCCAGATCGACGGTCAGTGTGGCGTTGGCGCCGCGCTCTGCGTCGTCCATCAGCTTGTCCACGTCCTCCTGAGGCAGGACAATGGGCAGGATGCCGTTCTTGAAGCAGTTGTTGTAGAAGATGTCGGCGAAGCCGGTCGAGATCACGCAGCGGATGCCGAAGTCGAGCAGCGCCCAGGGCGCGTGCTCGCGGCTCGAGCCGCAGCCGAAATTGTCGCCAGCGACCAGGATCTGCGCGTTCCGGTAGGCCGGCTTGTTCAGCACGAAATCCTCGATCTCCTCGCCGTCGGTGGTGAACCGCATCTCGTCAAAGAGATGCTTGCCGAGACCCGTCCGCTTGATGGTCTTGAGAAACTGCTTCGGAATGATCATGTCGGTATCGACATTGAGCATCGGCAGCGGAGCCGCCACGCCGGTCAGCGTCGTGAACTTTTCCATTTCGGATCCTCCGTCAGAGCAGTTTCTGCGCAAAGTAATAAATCAGGTAGACCATGAACACCAGCCCGAGCGACCGGCCGATAAGCTTGCCCCAGCGTTCGATCTGGTCGGGCTGTTCTTCGTCCGGATTGTCGAGGCCGGACCGGCCGAGGCCTTCGGCCTGTTCGTCCAGCGCCTTGAGATCGGCCCGCGCGCGCCGTGCGCGTTCATCCTCGATCTCCTCGCGCCGGTTCGCCATGGCCTAGCCCCGGTTAAACTCCCGCACATCGACGAAATGCCCGGCAATCGCCGCGGCCGCCGCCATTGCGGGGCTGACCAGATGGGTACGTCCGCCACGGCCCTGACGGCCTTCGAAGTTGCGGTTGGACGTCGAAGCACAGCGTTCCTGCGGTTTCAGCTTGTCGGCGTTCATGGCAAGGCACATGGAACAGCCCGGCTCGCGCCAGTCGAACCCGGCGGCGATCAGGACCTTGTCGATGCCTTCCGCTTCGGCCTGCTCCTTGACGATGCCGGAGCCGGGAACAACCATGGCGTTGACGTTCTCCGACACACGGTGGCCTTCGACGACCTTGGCGACAGCGCGCAGGTCTTCGATCCGGCCGTTGGTGCATGACCCGATGAAGACACGGTCGATCGCAACGTCCTGGATCGGCGTTCCGGGCGTCAGGCCCATATAGTCAAGCGCGCGTTCCATGGACGCCTTCTTGGCGTCGTCGGACGCATCGTTGGGGTCCGGGATGCTGCCGTTGATGGTGATGACGTCCTCCGGGCTGGTGCCCCAGGTGACGATGGGAGGTAAGGCTGCAGCGTCGAGCCTGACTTCCCTGTCGAACGCAGCGCCGTCGTCGGAATACAGCGTCTCCCAGTAAGCGCGCGCCTGATCCCAGGCCTCGCCCTTGGGCGCCATCGGACGGCCTTCGAAATAGGAGATCGTCTTTTCGTCCGGCGCGATCAGGCCGGCACGCGCGCCGCCCTCGATCGACATGTTGCATACCGTCATGCGGCCCTCGACCGAGAGCGAGCGGATGGCATCGCCGGCATATTCCATAACGTGCCCGGTACCGCCCGCCGTCCCGATCTCGCCTATGATGGCGAGGATCACGTCCTTTGCGGTCACGCCTTCGGGCAGTTCGCCGTCGACGGTGACGCGCATGTTCTTCGCCTTGCGCTGGATCAGCGTCTGGGTCGCAAGCACGTGCTCAACCTCGGATGTGCCGATCCCGTGCGCGAGCGCGCCGAAGGCACCGTGCGTCGAAGTGTGACTGTCACCGCACACGATCGTCGTGCCCGGCAGAGTGAAGCCCTGCTCCGGACCGATGATGTGAACGATGCCCTGGCGCTTGTCGGTGGTCTCGAAATAGGGAACGCCGAAGTCGCGGCAGTTCTGCTCCATGGTGTCGACCTGGAGTTTCGATTCCGGATCGTCGATACCCTTGGAGCGGTCGGTCGTCGGCACGTTGTGGTCGGCGACGGCAAGCGTCTTGGAGGGCGCACGCACCTTGCGACCGGCCATCCGCAGCCCCTCGAAGGCCTGGGGACTGGTGACCTCATGAACCAGATGCCTGTCGATATAGATCAGGCAGGTTCCGTCTTCCTGGGAGTCGACCAGGTGGTCGTCCCAGATCTTGTCATAAAGCGTTCTCGGCTGTGACATGGCGCCTACTCCCGATCCTACCTAACCGACGTCTCGTCCCGCCTCAGGCCTCTTCCTTCGCTTCGGCGGCAGGAGCTGCCTTGGCGGTTTCCTTCTTCGGCCGGAAGTCCTGACGCTCGGCGATACGGGCCGATTTGCCGCGGCGCTCGCGCAGGTAGTAGAGCTTGGCACGGCGGACGCGGCCGCGGCGCACGAGCTTGATGGAGTCGATCAGCGGGCTGTAGATCGGGAACACGCGCTCGACGCCTTCGCCGTAGGAAATCTTCCGCACCGTGAAGTTCTCGTTGAGGCCTGCCCCGGCCCGCGCGATGCACACACCTTCATAGGCCTGGATACGCTCGCGCTGGCCTTCCTTGACCTTCACGTTGACCTGCACCGTGTCGCCCGGAGCGAACTCCGGCACCGGCCGTTTGGCCGCGATTTCCTCGGCCTGCTCTTTTTCGATCTGCTCAATGATGTTCATGGTCCTTACCTTTCCTGAACCACGCGCCCCGCGAGGCGCTGACTCAAATCCTTCTCAATTCCTTCGTTCAACCATTGGATCCTCGCGGACCCGTGCATTCTCAATCCTGTTCTGCAACACCTCGCGCCCGCTGATATGCCGACCACAGGTCGGGCCTGCGTTCGCGGGTGATGCGTTCCGCCTCCTGTTGACGCCAGCGGGCCACCTTGCCGTGGTCACCGGACGTCAGGACCGGCGGGATCTCATGTCCTTCCCATTCCTGCGGCCGCGTGAAGTGCGGATACTCCAGCAGACCGCGTTCGAAACTCTCCTCTTCGCCCGAGGCTTCCTTACCCATGACCCCCGGCAGCAGGCGCACGGTCGCATCGATAAGCGCCATCGCGGCAATCTCGCCGCCGGACATCACGAAGTCGCCGATGCTCACCTCTTCAAGCGAGCGGGCCTCGACAACCCGTTCATCAACCCCTTCAAAGCGCCCGCAGAGCAGTATGACCCCCGGTCCGTCACGCAGCGCATGCACCCTCTTCTGGGTCAGCGGCCTGCCGCGCGGCGACAGGTAGATGGCAGGTCTGCCATCGTCTGCGGATCGGGTGTGGTCCAGCGCCGCCGCCACGACGTCCGCCTTCATGACCATCCCTGGCCCGCCACCTGCCGGAGTCCCGTCGACGGTGCGGTGTTTATCGCCCGCAAAGTCCCGGATGTCCACCGTTTCAAGCGCCCACAGACCCTGTTCCCGAGCCCGACCTGCAAGCGAAACACCGAGCGGCCCCGGAAACATATCCGGGTAGATCGTCAGCACGCTTGCAAGCCATTCACCGCTCATCGTCCGTCCTTCGCTCATTCAGGGTTTTGAGCCTCGCGTTCAACCCTCCTTCGTCTCTTCGTTGCCTTCGGCGTCGTCGTCCATGTCGTCCATCGGGACGGCGACAATCCGTCCGCCGTTCACATCCACTGTCGGCACCTGCTCGGTCGTGAACGGAATCAGTATCGTGTTGCCGCCATCATCGGGTCTCACCTCGATCAGGTCTCCGGCCCCGAAGTCGAAAATCGCTTCAACGGTCCCGATCCTGTCGCCGTACGGCGTCTCGACACCAAGGCCGATCAGATCGGCGTGATACCACTCCTCGTCTTCCGTCTCCGGCAGCGCGTCCCGCGCCACATACAGCCGTACGCCCTTGAGCTGCTCCGCTGCGGTCCTGTCGTTCACACCCTTCAGCTTCGCCACGACACCGGCCGACGAAATCCTGGACCGGACGATCCTGAACCGCTCGCTACCGTCCTCGCTCGTCAGCGGGCCATAGGAGGCGATGTCCTCGGCGTTCTCGGCGAACACCTTGATGCGGACTTCGCCCTTGACCCCGTGGGCTCCGGTGATCGCCCCAAGACAGACACGCTCGCGGGTTTCGCCATCCATGACGGATCAGCGGTCCTAAGATCAGGACGCGGCGGCCTCTTCTTTCTTCTCTTCCTCGGCGGCGTCTTCAGCCGGAGCGTCCTCGGCAGGAGCCTCCTCAGCCGGGGCTTCTTCCGCAGGAGCTTCTTCCGCAGGGGCTTCCTCGGCGGGAGCCTCTTCGGCAGGAGCCTCTTCAGCAGGCGCTTCCGCTTCAGTCGGAGCCTCGGCTTCAGCCGCAGCTGCTTCCTTGGCATCTTCCTCGGCCTGACGCTGGGCTTCGAGACGCTCCTGCGCCTTCTTGCCCGGCAGGGCCTTCTGCGGGTTGTTCCGTGCTTCGCGGGCCAGAATGCCGGCAGCGTCGAGGAAACGGTTCACGCGGTCGGTCGGCTTGGCGCCATGCGACAGCCAGTGCCGGATCCGGTCCTCGTTGAGCGTCACCCGGTTCTCCGCGTCGCGCGGCAGAAGCGGATTGTAGGTGCCGAGCCGCTCGATGAAGCGGCCGTCACGCGGCGCACGTACGTCGGCCACCACAATGCGGTAGAACGGGCGCTTCTTCGCGCCACCGCGGGCCAGTCTGATCTTCAAAGCCATATCTTGTCTTTCTCCTGGTTTTCTCGTGTTCGTGTTGTCTGTCGCCGCGAGAGAAAGCCCCCCGCGAATTCCGTTGAATCCTGTTGTCCTATTTCTTCTTGATCGGGAATTTCGGCACGCCGCCGATGGGTGTCCCGCCAAGTCCCGGAAGTCCGCCCGGTGCCGGTCCGCCCAGTCCAGGCAGCCCGCCCGGCGGCAACGATCCGGTGCCGAGCCCTTCCGGCGGCAGATCCGCCGGGTCCGGCATCTGCGGCATGCCGCCGCCGAACAGGCCGGCAAGACCGCCTTTGCGTTTGCCGAGCTTCTTCATCATGTCCGCCATCTGACGGTGCATCTTGAGCAGGCGGTTGATCTCCTGCACTTCGGTGCCCGAGCCCGCAGCCACACGCTTCTTGCGCGACGCGTTCAGCACCTTCGGATTGCGCCGTTCGTGCCGCGTCATGGAGCTGATGATTGCCGCCTGACGCTTGAACACCTTGTCATCGAGATTGGCGCCCTCGATCTGCTTCTTCATCTTGCCGACGCCCGGAAGCATGTCGAGCATTCCGCTCATGCCGCCGATTTTCTGCATCTGCTGGAGCTGTTCGGCCAGGTCGTCCAGGTCGAACTTGCCCTTCTGCATCTTCTTGGCGATCTGCGTCGCCTTCTCGGCATCGATGGTCTCGGCGGCCTTCTCGACCAGGCTGACCACGTCGCCCATGCCGAGGATGCGTCCGGCGATACGGTCGGGATGGAAATCCTCAAGCTCGTCGATCTTTTCGCCCGTGCCCATCAGCTTGATCGGCTTGCCGGTCACGGCGCGCATGGAGAGCGCGGCACCACCGCGGCCGTCGCCGTCGACACGGGTCAGCACAATACCGGTGACGCCGATGCGCTCATCGAAGCTCTTGGCCACATTGACCGCGTCCTGACCGGTCAGCGCGTCGGCCACGAGAAGGGTCTCGTGCGGCCCGGCGACATCTCGGATCTGCTCGGTCTCGCGCATCAGTTCATCGTCGATATGCAGCCGGCCGGCGGTGTCGAGCATGATCACGTCATAACCGCCGAGACGCGCGGCCTCGACCGCGCGGCGGGTGATATCGACGGGCATCTGGCCTTCAACGACAGGCAGGGTCGCGACGCCGGTCTGCTCGCCCAGAACGCGGAGCTGTTCCTGCGCTGCCGGACGACGAACGTCGAGCGACGCCATCAGGACCTTGCGCTTTTCGCGTTCGGTAAGGCGTTTCGCGATCTTCGCGGTCGTGGTCGTCTTACCGGAGCCCTGCAGGCCGACCATCATGATGGCAACCGGTGCCGCGGCATTCAGGTCGATCGCGGAGGCGTCCGAGCCCAGCGTCTCGATGAGCTGGTCGTTGACGATCTTGACGACCATCTGGCCGGGCGTCACCGACTTGATGACCTCCTGGCCGACGGCGCGCTCGCGCACCTTCTCGACGAAGTCCTTCACCACGTCGAGGGCGACATCGGCCTCGAGCAGCGCGCGGCGAACCTCGCGCATGGCCGAATTGACATCCGACTCCGACAGCGCGCCACGCTTCGTCAGCTTGTCGAATATGCCCCCAAGGCGATCTGAAAGGCTCTCGAACATCCGGTCCGCTTACCTGTTTCCGTCTCAAACCTGAATGACGACCTGAATTCCAACGCAAAACGCACCCGCGGGCGAAACCTCGCTGACGGGTGTTGACCCCCTGCCCTCGTGGAGCAGGCGGCGGCAAGACGTTGGTCGTCTTTCCTGAATTGGCGCGGAAAATAGTGTCAGTGGCCAACACTGTCAAGAAATCGCAGCACCGAAGCGTTAGGGGGCGTAAGATAAACCACTGGTCATCAGCGACGATATGGCCATATAACCCCGGTCATGACAGCCAACGGCGACCATATTGCGTTCCGCAAGATGAATGGACTCGGCAACGATTTTGTCGTGCTGGATGTTCGTGCGCGCGAAATCGAGCTCGACGAAGCCGCCGGACGGACCATCGCTGACCGCGAAAACGGCATTGGCTGCGACCAGCTCATCATGCTGGAACCGTCTGAAAACGCTGACCTTTTCATGCGCATCCGCAATGCCGACGGCGGCGAGGTCGATGCCTGCGGCAACGCCACGCGCTGCATCGCCGACCTGGTCATGGCCGAGAACGGCGGCACCTCGGTCGCGGTCGAGACCAATGCTGGCATTCTCGAATGCTCGCGCGCCGGCGAAGGGCTGATCACGGTTGATATCGGACCACCCCGGCTCGAATGGCATGAAATCCCGATTGCCGAGGAAATGGACACCCGCGTGATCGAGCTTCAGATCGGACCGGTGGACGATCCGATCCTGCACAGCCCGAGCGTGGTCAATGTCGGCAATCCCCACTGTTTCTTCTGGGTCGATGACGTCGAGGCTTACGATCTCGAACGCATCGGGCCGATGCTCGAGCATCATCCGGTCTTTCCGGAGCGGGCCAATATCTCGCTCGCCCATGTCACGGCGCCCGACGCCATCACGCTCAAGGTCTGGGAGCGCGGCGTCGGCCTGACGCGCGCCTGCGGCACGGCCGCCTGCGGCGTGATCGTGGCGGCGGTCCGGCGCCGGTTCACCGAAAGAATGGCGACCGTTACGCTGCCGGGCGGACCTCTGCAGATGGAATGGCGCGAGAGCGACAGCCATGTCCTCATGACCGGACCGGTCGCCTATGAGTTCGAGGGTGTGCTCGACACGGCGACCTGGGCAAGGGTGGCGTGATGGCCGGACCCGATCTCATCACCTTCGGCTGCCGGCTCAATACCTACGAGTCCGAGGTCATGCGCCAGAACGCAACGGCAAGCGGGCTGGATGACGCCATCATCGTCAATACCTGCGCCGTCACGGCCGAGGCGACCCGCCAGGCCCGCCAGGCGATCCGCCGCGCACGGCGCGAGCGCCCGGACGCCCGCATCATCGTGACCGGCTGTGCGGCACAAATCGAGCCGGAGACTTTCGCCGACATGGACGAGGTCGATCTCGTGCTCGGCAATGACGAGAAGCTGAAGCCCGATGCTTTCGCACCGTCCGATTTCGGCGTATCGGCCGAAGAGAAGGTCCGTATCAACGACATCATGTCGGTGACCGAGACCGCCGGCCATCTGATCGAAGGCTTCGAGGGCCGCGCACGCGCGTTCGTCCAGGTCCAGAACGGCTGCAACCACCGCTGCACCTTCTGCATCATTCCCTACGGCCGCGGCAACTCGCGGTCCGTCCCTGCGGGCGACGTGATCCGTCAGGTCGAACGGCTGGTCGACAACGGTTACCGCGAGATTGTCCTGACCGGCGTCGACATCACGGCCTACGGTGCCGACCTCCCCGGTACGCCGACCCTTGGCACGCTGGTGCAGCAGATCCTGGACCGCGTCCCGCAACTTCCGCGTCTGCGGCTGTCGTCCATCGACTCCGTCGAGACCGACCCGGCGTTGATCCGCGCGATCGCCGAGGAAGAGCGCCTGATGCCGCATCTCCACCTGTCGCTGCAGGCCGGAGACAACATGATCCTGAAGCGCATGAAGCGCCGGCACCTGCGCGAGGACTCCATCGCGTTCTGCGAGGAAATCCGCCGCGCACGGCCCGGCATCGTGTTCGGCGCCGACCTGATCGCCGGCTTCCCGACCGAGACCGAAGAGATGTTCGAAAATTCGGTCCGGCTGGTCGAGGAATGCGGTCTGACATACCTCCACGTCTTCCCCTTCTCCGCCCGGCCGGGCACGCCGGCGGCGAAGATGCCCCAGCTCGACGGACCCACAGTCAGGGCGCGGGCAAAGCGCCTGCGCGATTGCGGCGCGGAAGCCGTGAAGCTGCATCTCGATGCAGGCGTCGGTTCAAACGGCCCGGTTCTCATGGAGACGGACACCATCGGGCGGACCGAGCAGTTCGCGACTGTGCGCCTGTCCGAGCCTCAGGACGTCGGTGCAATCGTTACCGCCGAGCTGACCGGCCATGACGGGCACGAATTCGAGGGCCGCCGCGCAGCATGAACGAACCCCGCAAAGGATTTCTCAAGCGGATGTTCACCGGCGGGGACACCCCGCCCGAGACCGACGCCGCTTCGACGGAAAGCGTCGAACAGACGGAGGCGGACACGGTCCCAGCCGTCGAGCCTGCCGAGCCTGAAGTGAAAACCGGATGGTTCGGCCGGCTGAAGGCCGGACTATCCCGGTCGTCGAACGCACTCACGTCCGGCATCACCGGCATCTTCACCAAGCGCAAGCTCGATGACGAGACGCTGCAGGAACTCGAAGACGTCCTGATCCAGGCCGACCTCGGCGTCGATACGGCCGCGCGCATTTCGGATGCGCTCGCCGCCGACCGGTACGACAAGGAAATCACGCCGGAAGAGGTGCGCGACGTGCTGGCCGGAGAGATAAAGACCGTCCTGGAGCCGGTCGCCAAGCCGCTTGTCATAGATGCCGCCAAGAAGCCGCATGTCATCCTCATGGTCGGCGTCAACGGATCCGGCAAGACCACGACCATCGGCAAGCTCGGCGCACAGTTCCGCAACGAGGGCCGCTCGGTGATGCTGGCCGCGGGCGACACGTTTCGGGCGGCAGCCATCGACCAGCTCAAAGTCTGGGGCGAGCGGATCGGCGCACCGGTGGTCAGCCGGGAGGTCGGAGCGGACTCATCCGGATTGGCGTTCGACGCCCTGAACCAGGCGCGTAATGACGGCACCGACATTCTCCTGATCGACACCGCCGGACGTCTCCAGAACAAGGCCAACCTCATGGCCGAGCTGGAGAAGGTTGTCCGCGTCCTGAAGAAACAGGATGAAACCGCCCCGCACAGCGTGCTGCTGGTGCTGGACGCAACGACCGGTCAGAACGCCATATCCCAGGTCGAGACCTTCGGGAAAATCGCAGGCGTCACGGGGCTGGTCATGACCAAGCTCGACGGCACCGCGCGCGGCGGCATCCTGGTCGCGGTCTCGGCCAAATTCGGCTTGCCCATTCACGCAATCGGCATAGGTGAAGGGGTGGAGGATCTGCGGCATTTCGATGCCGACGAGTTCGCGCAGGCCATAGCAGGCAGCGCCTGATCGGCATCAAGGGGAGACGGACAGGGCCATGGCCACCAAACAGGAACGCATGCATCCCGTCGTCAAGCTCGTCACGGAGATCGGGCCGCTCGTCGTGTTCTTCTTCACCAACGCCAAGTTCGGGATTTTCGCCGCCACCGGCGCCTTCATGGTCGTGACGGTCATTGCTCTGGCCGTGTCCTATACCGTGAACCGCAGGATCGCGGTGCTGCCTCTGGTCACCGGGGTTTTCGTCATTGTCTTCGGGGGTCTGACGCTCTGGCTCAACAACGAGCTGTTCATCAAGCTCAAGCCCACCATCGTGAACACCCTGTTCGCGACAATCCTGTTCGGCGGGCTGGCGTTCGGCCGCTCGCTGCTGCAGATCGTGCTCGACAGCGTGTTCGAGCTCACCGACGAGGGGTGGCGCAAGCTGACCTTCCGATGGGCCCTGTTCTTCGTGCTGCTCGCTATTCTCAATGAAATTGTCTGGCGCAATTTCTCGACTGATGCATGGGTCAATTTCAAGGTGTTCGGCATAATGCCGATCACCATGATCTTTGCCATGTCGCAGCTGCCGCTGCTGCAGCGTTATCACACAGGCGAGGAGAATACGCCGGCCGAGTGAACGGCGCCTGTCACCGGCTTTCGGTCAGATCGCCGGTTTCGCCTTCCGGATTGGTGAACGGTGCGAACACGTCCAGATGTTCGACCGTCCTGTGCTGGGTCAGCGCCCAGCGCGCGCTCGGAAAGGCGAGATCGTCCCACGGGATATCGTCCCATGTGAACAGCTCCACCTCCTGACTTTCCGGCCCTGGCCTGATTTCCGGGTCGATCAGGCGCGCACGATAGATCACCTGGACCTGGCTCAGGCGGGGAATCGAGTAGACCGCCAGCAGCGTCTCGATCTCGATATTGGCGAAAGCCTCCTCGAACGCCTCGCGCCGCGCGGATTCTTCCGTCGTCTCGTGCAGTTCCATGTAACCGGCAGGCAGCGTCCAGTAGCCGATCCTGGGCGGAATAGCCCGCCGGCAAAGCAGCACACGGCCGTCATGCACGACAACCGAACCGGTGACCACCTTGGGATTGTCATACTGGATAAACCCGCAATGGTCGCAGACGTGACGTTCCTGCGTGTCCCCTTCCGGAACCTGAAGGGAGAACCTCTTTTTGCGCTGGTCCTGTGTCATGGTCTCCTGTCCCGGATCTGCGGGAAAACTGCGGGCGTTTTGGCGGCGCCAATCATAGACGAGCCGACCACCGCCCTGAATTGAATTTTAAGGGAACCCGCCAGCATGCGCTCCATAGCCGCCGCTCATGCAATTGTGATGGGAAATCCTGATTATTTGAACAGAATTGAAGGTGCCGCTGCTTGCCCGCTTGCCCCCTGCCCAATTACAAATCTAGGGGTAGAAAAGTTTGAATCGGCTACAGCCGTTCGCTAAAAAGTTCGAATACTGATCAAAATTGGGCTGTGGTCGAATTTCGAGCTTCCGGTCAAGAGGAGCTACGAGGGCATAGGAATGGGCACTCTCGGAGAAGTCAGGGATCTGAACAAATCCGCTTACCACCTGCTGAAGCGGGCCGGTCAGTTCGCCGCCGATCTCTACTCGCAGGAAGTGGGAGGCCGTGGCTTGACGCACAGGCAGTTCGCCGTACTCCTGACGGTGGCGCAAAACGAGGGCCTCAGCCAGACCGACCTGGTGGAAAGAACCGGGATCGACCGCAGCACACTGGCCGATCTCGTCGCACGCCTGCTGAAGAAGGGCCTTCTTCAGCGCAAACGCACCAAGGAAGATGCACGGGCCAATGCGATCCGCCTGTCGGCGGCAGGTCGCCGCGCGCTCCTGGCAACCCAGCCAGGTGCTGCAACCGCCGACAAGCGGTTGCTGAACCTGCTGCCGAGCGGACAGCGCAAGGAGTTCATGGCCGCACTGAGCGTCATTTCAGAGGCGCTTGAGGAAATGTCGGCCGAGTCAGCCAGACTCAACGGCGGTGGCTTCCACGCGCCGCGCCGGCGCTGAAGCGTTTCAGATCTCGATATCGAGCCGGCTCCCCGGCGGCGCCGGTGGAGAGGGTTGTTGGCCGTCGCGTCGGACATGCGTCTCGCCGGAAAGGGCTGCGCCTTGCTGCGCCTGGTTTTCGCCAGCCGGACCTGAACCGTCCAGTTCACCCAGATGAAGTGCCGCCTGCGGGCTCAGCTTGACGCTGACCCCTCCGGTATCGCGGTTCTGTATCGGATCCTTCGCACCCGGATCGAGTGGCGAGAACGCTTCCCCGGTCGTCCGCGCGACCGCCTGCTTTGGCTGCGTGTAGGACTGCAGCGCAATCAGGGTGGATGGAGCGATCAGTGTCATGGTCCCGGCCTCAACGCGTTCGGCTGAGGGTTAATGTCGGGTTAAACGGTTTTCAAACCCTTAACGCGCCGCTTCGATCGCGGGCAGGATCTTCGTTTTCAGAGCTGTTTCGCTGATCGGGCCGACATGTTTGTACCGGATCGTGCCTTTGCCATCGACCACAAAGGTCTCGGGCACACCATAGACACCCCAGTCGACGGCAGTCCGGCCGTTGCCGTCAGCGCCGACCACAGAGAACGGGTTCCCGTGCAGGCCGAGGAACCGGCGCGCATTCTCCGGCGAATCCTTGTAGTTGATCCCCGTCATCTGCACGTCGCCGCGCGCGGCAAGCTGCATGAGGTAGGGATGCTCCACGCGGCACGGACCGCACCACGACGCCCAGACATTGACGATACTGACCTTGCCGCCACGAAGCGTCTCAGCGCCCAGACCGGGCACGGCCTTGTCATCGAGTGTGAGACCCTCGATGGCGGCCAGTTGGAAGTCCGGAACCTTCTTGCCGATCAGCGCCGACGGAACGCGGGACGGATCGCCGCTGCCGAGCCCGATCGCGAGCACGACGGCAAGGACACCGAATGCGGCAACCGGAAGGGCGGTGAAGATGAGCCTGCGCCTGCGGCCGGCAGCATCGGCATTGGGGGCGGTGGTTTCAGCGGCCTGAGTCATGTCTCGTCCGTTCTCCTTCGCCCCCCGCGTCTGCCTATACCTGCTGCCTCCAGATCCGAAAGAAGCCGCTTCTGCCGCTTCTGGTCGAGCACGACGGAGAGGATCAGCCCGCCGAGCACGATTGTCGAAATCCCGTAGGACGCGATGACGAAACCCCAATGTCCTTCAAGAAACGACATGCCCGTCACCTCTCGGTCTGCGCGAGCTGCATCGACCGGATCCGCCTGCGCAGGATCTCGCTGCGCATGGCGATCAGGTGCAGGGTCAGGAACAGTGCGGTATAGGCCAGTCCCATAATGAGCAGCGGCGTCAGGATCGACGAGTGAATGGCTGGGCCGTCCATGCGCAGGACGCTCGCCGGCTGGTGCAGCGAATTCCACCAGTCGACCGAAAACTTGATAATCGGAACGTTGACGAATCCGACCAGCGCGAGGATCGCGGCGATCCGTCCGGCGCGGACCGGTTCCTCGATTGCGTTCCAGATCGCCATATAGCCGAGATAGAGCAGGAAAAGGACCAGCACAGACGTAAGTCTCGCATCCCAGACCCACCATGCGCCCCACATGGGCTTGCCCCACAATGACCCCGTCGCCAGGGCAAGAAACGTGAAGCACGCCCCGATCGGCGCTGCGGCCTTGGCCGCCACGTCCGCCAGCGGATGTTTCCAGATCAGGGCCACAGCGCTCGCCACCGCCATTGTCGAATAGACGAACATCGCCATCCAGGCGGCAGGCACGTGAACGAACATGATCCGCACCGTTTCGCCCTGCTGGTAGTCGGGCGGCGCCACGAACAGCGACAGGTAGATGCCGATGGCGAACAGCAGCACCGTAGCGCCGAGACACCAGGGCAGCACCACATCGGACAGGCGCACGAACCGGGTCGGGTTGGCATATTGCAACATGGTCATCTGTGTAGTCTTTCAACCGGGTTCCATGCAACTCAAAGCGGTGTGACCCATTGTCTGGGCCAGACACCGGAACGGCGCACTTTTCACCGGAATTGTGCTCTTATTTCACCGGAAATGTGCCCTTAAGGCGGCGGCCGTGGCGACAGGGCACAACACCAGACAGGCAAGCGATATCGACGTCAGGATCAGCGCCGCCGGCCCGAACGGCACTGGCCCGGTGATTGCGGCACTTGCCGCCGATACCCCGAAAATCAGCACAGGCACGTAGAGCGGCAGCACCAGGATCGAAAGCAGCAGTCCGCCCCGCCGCACACCGACGGTCAGTCCTGCGCCGACAGCGCCAAGCAGGCTGAGGGCCGGCGAACCGATCAGCGTGGTCGCGACGAGTGGCCCGAAGGCGGCCGGCGGCAGGTTGAGCAACACGCCGAGGATGGGCGCTGCCAGCGCAAGCGGAAGTCCGGTCGTCAGCCAGTGCGCCACCGTCTTCGACAGCACAACCATTTCGAGCGAGGCCGGCCCCAGAAGAAGGACCTCCAGGGTGCCGTCCTCGAAATCGGCCTGGAATATCCGGTCGGCGGACAACAGCACGGACAGCAGGAGAGCGACCCAGAGCGCGCCCGGCGCAATCCGGTTCAGCATTTGGGGATCGGGGCCGATGCCGAGCGGTAGCATGACCACCACGATGAGGAAGAAGCCCAGCGCCATGCCGGCACCGCCGCCCTGACGGATCGCGAGTACGATGTCGCGCCGGATGAGGGACAGGAGCATTTTCATTCCTCGTCCTCCCGCGTGCCCAGCACGAGCGTGTCCGCGAACGGAATGCCGAGATCGGCATGGGTCGAGGCGAGCACGAGACCGCCATCCTTGAGATGATTGATGACCACTTGCGCGAGCGTTTCCCGGGACTCGACATCAAGCGAGACAGAAGGCTCGTCGAGCAGCCAGATGGCGCGCGGCACGAGCACCAGACGCGAAAGCGCCAGGCGGCGTTTCAGCCCGGCCGACAGCAGCGCCGCCGGGATCGTCGCCAGATGTTCAAGATCGAACGCAGCCAGCGCTTTCCCGATGTCGCCGCCACCCATGAAGTCGGACCAGAACTGCAGGTTCTCCTCAACGGTCAACGTCGACTTGACTGCATCCAGGTGTCCGATGAAATGGGAATGCTGGCCGATCGTCAGTTCGCTGTCGCCGCCCTCCAGCTTCAGGGTTCCGGCAACCTGCTCCAGAAGCCCCGCAACGACCCGAAGCAGGCTTGTCTTCCCGGCACCGTTCGGCCCGGTGAGCAACAGTCCGCCGCCGGCGCCTGTCGAAAACGAGACGTTCTCGAAAACACGGCGGCCGCCACGCATGCAGCCCAGACCTTCGGCGACGAGTTCCATCTGAGGCAATTTTCTCCGGTAACGGGAATGCGGTCGCAGACATCTATCGAAACACGCGGCCCGTGAAAAGCACTAGCTCATGAAACGGTGAACCGCTGTGATGACGGGATACCTTTGTCCAACTGGCGTATCGGCACAAAAGCCACTATATAGGCGGCGACAATCATCCGGATGTTTACGGCCACTTCGTCTGCCCATTCCGCTGAAGGCCTGTCGGGCGTGCGCCCGAGCGTGTTGCGTCAGCCTCTCTTGCGGCGAAGAGTTCGTACATCTCGAGACCTCAACCGCTGCTGGACGCGTAGTCGCGCACCGGCGGCAAAACCGGACGGGACCATCGTGACAAAAGCAACATCCTCCACTTCCCTCGACAGCTTCAAGGCCCGCAAGCGACTCAAGGTCGGCAACAAGAGCTACGACTATTTCAGTCTCAAGGAGGCTGAGAAGAATGGCCTTGAGGGCATCTCGCAACTGCCCTTCTCGCTCAAGGTTCTGCTGGAGAACCTGCTGCGCCACGAAGACGGCCGCAGCGTGACCGCGGACGACATCAAGGCGGTCGCCGCCTGGCTGAAGCGCCGCAAGAGCACCCGCGAAATTGCCTATCGCCCGGCCCGCGTGCTGATGCAGGACTTCACTGGCGTGCCGGCCGTCGTCGACCTTGCGGCCATGCGCGGCGCCATGGAAGCCATGGGCAAGAACCCGAAGAAGATCAATCCGCTGGCGCCGGTAGACCTCGTCATCGACCACTCGGTCATGGTCGACAACTTCGGCAACGCCAAGGCCTTCAAGGCCAATGTCGCGCGCGAATACGAGCGCAACGGCGAACGCTACGAGTTCCTGCGCTGGGGTGCGGAAGCATTCGACAATTTCCGCGTCGTTCCGCCCGGGACCGGCATCTGCCACCAGGTCAACCTGGAATATCTGTCGCAGACCGTCTGGACCAAAAAGGAAAGGACGGCGAAGGGCATGGTCGAGGTGGCCTTCCCGGACACGCTGGTCGGCACGGACAGCCACACGACCATGGTCAACGGCCTTTCCGTTCTTGGCTGGGGCGTCGGCGGCATCGAGGCCGAGGCCGCCATGCTCGGCCAGCCGATTTCCATGCTGATCCCCGAGGTCATCGGCTTCAAGATGACCGGCCGGCTCAAGCAGGGCGTGACCGCCACCGACCTCGTGCTGACCGTCACCGAGATGCTGCGTGCCAAGGGCGTGGTCGGCAAGTTCGTGGAGTTCTACGGGCCGGGTCTCGACCACCTGTCGCTGGAAGACCAGGCCACCATCGCCAACATGGCTCCGGAATACGGCGCGACCTGCGGCTTCTTCCCGATCGACCGCGAAACGCTTGACTACCTCTCGGCCACCAGCCGCAAGGCCGCGCGGGTCGAACTCGTCGAGAAGTACGCAAGGGCCCAGGGCATGTTCCGCACCCGGAGCACGCCGGACCCGGTTTTCACCTCATCCATCTCGCTTGATCTTGCCGACGTCGTGCCCAGCATGGCCGGGCCGAAGCGTCCGCAGGACCGCGTGCCTCTGAACGAGGCCTCGAGCGCTTTCGCAGGCGCCCTGGACACGGAGTTCGCAAAGAAGAAGGAAGCCGACAAGCGGTTCCCCGTCAGCGGCGCCAACTTCGACATCGGCCACGGCGACGTGGTCATCGCCGCGATCACGTCATGCACCAACACGTCCAACCCATCCGTCATGCTCGGCGCAGGCCTGCTTGCGCGCAACGCTGTGGCGAAGGGCCTGAGCGTCAAGCCGTGGGTCAAGACCTCTCTGGCCCCCGGCAGCCAGGTGGTGACCGAGTACCTCAAGAAATCCGGCCTGCAGAAGGATCTCAACAAGCTCGGCTTCGACCTCGTGGGCTACGGCTGCACCACCTGCATCGGCAACTCCGGCCCGCTGCCGGAGCCGGTTTCAGCCGCCATCAACAAGAACGATGTGGTGGCGTGCTCGGTGCTCTCCGGTAACCGCAACTTCGAGGGTCGCGTCAACCCGGATGTCCGGGCAAACTATCTGGCCTCGCCGCCGCTGGTCGTCGCCTACGCGCTCGCCGGCAGCCTCAAGGTCGATCTGAACAAGGACCCGCTCGGCAACGACAAGCAGGGCAATCCGGTCTACCTGAAGGATATCTGGCCGTCGTCGAAGGAGATCGCCGAACTGGTGCGCACCTCCGTCACCAAGGCCATGTTCCGTGACCGCTACAAGGACGTCTTCAAAGGCGATGTGCAGTGGCGCAAGTTCAAGGTTGAGGGCGGCCTCACCTACGACTGGAACCCGAAGTCGACCTACGTTCAGCACCCGCCGTTCTTCCAGGACATGGAGGCCGAGCCTGCACCGATCGAGAATGTCGAGAATGCCCGCGTACTGGGGCTGTTCCTCGATTCCATCACGACCGACCACATCAGCCCGGCCGGTTCCATCGCCAAGGCGAGCCCGGCCGGCAAGTACCTCACCGGCCGCAAGGTCCCGGTTCAGGAATTCAACTCCTACGGCGCGCGGCGCGGCAATCACGAGGTCATGATGCGCGGCACGTTTGCAAATATCCGCATCAAGAACCAGATGGTTCCGGGCGTCGAGGGCGGCGTGACTATCCATCACCCCTCGGGCAAACAGATGCCGATCTACGATGCCGCCATGCAGTACCAGAAGGACGGTGTTCCGCTGGTCATCTTCGCCGGCAAGGAATACGGCACCGGCTCCAGCCGTGACTGGGCGGCCAAGGGCACCCGCCTGCTCGGCGTGCGGGCCGTCATTGCACAGTCCTTCGAGCGGATCCACCGGTCCAACCTGATCGGCATGGGTGTCATGCCGCTGGTCTTCACCAAGGACGAATCCTGGCAGTCGCTCAAGTTGAAGGGCGACGAGACGGTCTCGCTCCACGGGCTCGACGGCAAGCTCAAGCCCGGCATGATGGTCAAGGGCACGATCACCTACGCCAACGGCAAGAAGAAGGACGTCACGTTCAAGAGCCGCATCGATACGCTCGACGAACTGGACTACTACCGCAACGGCGGAATTCTCCAGTACGTCCTGCGCAATCTGGCCCAGGCTGCCTGACAACAGCGTGACGGCCGCATTAGGGCCGCAAATCTAATAATAAGGGGTCGCCGGGCAACTGGCAGCCCCTTTGTTTTCATTAACCTTTTCGGCCTCACCCCATCGTTACTCGCCTGTTACGATGAATGCGCTTATGGTCCGCCCCAGATACAAAACGGAACGCTTTTCATGGCCGCATTCAAATCAGCACCGAGACTGGGATCGCTCCTCGTGCGTACCCTGGCAGGCATCGGTCTTGCCTGGGCTTTCGCTACGCCGACACTTGCCGCTTCAAAGGCGGAGCGTCCGACCGTCGTCGAACTGTTCACCAGCCAGGGCTGCTCCTCCTGCCCGCCGGCTGACGCCTATCTGGGCGATCTTGCCAAACGCAAGGACGTCATCGCACTCACCTTCCCGGTCGACTACTGGGATTATCTTGGCTGGAAGGACACCTTCGCCAGTCCGGCGAACTCGGCCCGCCAGCGCAATTATGCGCTCAGACGCGGTGACCGCCAGGTTTATACGCCACAGATGGTCATCAACGGCCGGGTCCATGCCGTCGGCAGCCGCCGCAGCCAGGTGGAAGGCAAGATCAAGCAAGTGAACGTCAAGCCCGATCCCAACTGGATCAACGTCGACGTCTCGGTCAAGAACGACACGCTTATGGTCAAAGCCCCCGCCGGCAAGAACGGGGACAGCCGCACGGCAACGCTCTGGCTTGCGCTTTACACCGACAAGAGCAAGGTCGCCATCAAGCGCGGCGAGAACGGCGGGCGCAGCATCACCTACTACAACATCGTGCGCCAGATGATACCGCTCGGACGCTGGTCCGGCGATGCGGTGGAGATTGAGCTGCCCAAGTCCGATGTGATGGGTCCCGGATATGACGGCTGCGTCGTGTTCCTCCAGGTCAACGGTACCGGCCCGATTATCGGTGCAGCGGCCCTTGACGACTGGATGGGTAACTAAACCCGGTCAGGGCGTCTGCATCTCGCCGAAGCTCAACTCGACGTGCTGCGAGAAGGCCTTGCCGGCCGATCCGATCGTTGCCGCTTCTTCCAGCTTGAGCTGATAGTCGCCGATCCGGCTTAGTCCGTGTTGCGGGCCGAGCTTCTCGAAGCCGTCCGTGACAAGGCTTGACGGCAACGGCGCCACCGCAAGGTCAGCCTCCACGGCCGCGATCTGGCCCAGTCCGAACTCGCAGGTATAGGCAATCCGGTAGCTGACCTTCCTGTCGTCCAGAGACCGCAACGCCGCCGCGCGCCAGGGACAGCCCTGATCGGATAGGGCGAGTGGCACGGGGGATCGTTTGCGTGCACTGCCCTCTTTCCTGCCGACCCAGATCAGCGATTCCGCATAGACCGGCCTTCCGGGAGCCGCCTCGTCCACGCCCGCCACGGTCAGGCAGAGATCGAGCTCGCCCGCCTCGAAGCGCTTGTGCAGGTCGACCGTCGTCGAAAGCACCACGTCGACATCGACGGACGGATGGGTCGTCGCAAAGCGCGCGAGGATGTTCGGCAGCACACGGGTACCGAAGTCGTCGGGCGCACCGAACCGGACACGGCCCTCGATTTGCGGGATCCGGAACCGGGCCAGGGCCTCGTCGTTGATCCGCAGCATTTCCCGGCTGTGGATCAGGAAGGCCTCGCCATCGGGCGTCAGGGAGACGGATCGGGCATGTCGATTGAACAGCGGACGGCCGAGCTGCTCCTCGAGCCGCTTCATCTGCATGCTCACGGCGGACGGCGTGCGGAATACTCTCTTGGCAGCGGCGGTAAAGCTGCCGACCTCCGCAATCGCCACGAAAGTCTGGATCAGGTCGGTCTCGAGAAGCGCATTGGGCAGCGGTTTCATGGGCGTCTCAGCTTTCAGAAAAATTGAACGATAGTATGAGTGCAATTCGTTCGATTGATCAATGAACAATCGCCATGTTGAGTCTCGAAAAGGAGATCGACATGACTGAAATGCCGTTTGAAATCGCTGCCCGGTCCATCCTGCAAGGGATTGCCGCTGACATCTGGGCCCTCATCGATCGCCAGCGCGAGCGCCTGGAAATACGCAGGGCACAGAAAGATGCCCGCGCCGCATTCATGAACATGCTGACCCTGGAGGACAAGATCCTCGACGATATCGGCGTAACCCGTGAAGACGTGAAATGGGCCGCGTCCCTGCCGATTGAAGTCAACGCGTCACGGGCGCTCTTTGCTCGCGCACGGAAGCGCAGGACCGGATATCCGCTTCCTCCACCGTCATGAGTGGCTTGCCCGGTCTGCTTTGGGATCGCTCGTTCAGGCCGCCAGCGAGCGGCTCGCGGCCGCCGCGGCAAGGAACGCATCGATCAGCGGATGCGGCTCACCTACGAGAGCGAACCGTTCCGGCTGGTAGGCCGTCCCGATGAAGAAAGGATGCCCTTGGAGCTCGAATGCCCGCGGGTCGCCCTCCGCGTCGGCTCCCGTGATCTTCAACGCGCTGCCGTCGAACAGCCCGGCATATTGCGGGGCCAGACCATAGCTGCAGTGATATTTCTCGGTCACCCGCGTTCCGCCATGGATATCCGCGATTCGAGAACCCTCGGTGAACAGGATTTCGCCGCTCTGCTCGACCAGCGCACAAACCAGCGCGTTGATCAGCGGCATTTCCGCATCCGGGTTGACTTCCGCATTGTCGGCCTCGGCATGGCCGAGGACTGTGCGGGCAAACTCAAGGATCGCATGCTGGTAGCCGCCGCAGGTCCCGAGAAAGGGCATCCCGCTCTCCCGCGCATGCCGGATCGCGTCGAGCGCTCCTTCCATGCTCGCATAGGGGCTGGCCGGAACGCACCAGACCGCCTCGAAGTCCGCAAGGGCGTCCGCCGCACGCCCGGTCAGATCGGTCGTATGGATCCACGCCAACTCGACAGGGTGACCGGATCTCTGCGCGGCGATCTCCAGGGCTTTCGGAATCGCCACATGCGCCGTGACCTCCGGGTTGTGGTCGCCAATGAGCGCGATCCGACTGGCATGTGTCATCCCTGTCTCCGTGTTCGATACCCGATAGCGGACGCACAGTATCACGGCCTGCGTTGAGCGGAAGGGCGCTGTCGGCGGCAAACGTAATTCGCGCTAACATGACGGCGTAACGCGACCAGATTTTCGAGGAGGCACGCCATTTCCGAGTCATTCACAGTGGAGCGCATGACGCGCGGGGACATCGATACCGCCGTCGAGTGGGCAGCAATCGAGGGCTGGAATCCTGGCCTGAACGACGCGGAGAGCTTCTGGGCCGCCGACCCCGAGGGCTTTTATGTCGGCAGGCTCGACGGTGAGCCGGCAACCTGCATTTCAGCCGTTCAGTACGGTGACGCTTTCGGCTTTGTCGGCTTCTACATCTGCCGGCCCGAGTTTCGCGGCAAGGGGTTCGGACTGAAGACCTGGGAACACGCCTTCGCCAACCTCCGCGCCGCAACAATCGGCCTCGACGGTGTCGTCGACCAGCAGGCCAACTACGCCAAGTCAGGCTTTGCGCTGGCCCACAGGAACATCCGTTACGGCGGCGAAGACGTGGCCGTAACTGGAACCGCTTCGGGTGTCTCGGAACTCGGGCCCAAACACGCTGCCGCGGTCGCCGCTTATGACCGGGCTCACTTCGGATGCGGGCGGCCGGAGTTTCTCTCCTCCTGGCTCGGAACGGACGGTCATGTCGCGTTGGGCGCGATTGATGACGGCGGCCTGAAAGGATATGGCGTGGCGCGGCCCTGCCGGAGCGGCGTAAAGATCGGCCCCCTGTTTGCCGACGATCCCGCGACGGCGGAAAGCCTGTTCGACGGGCTCGCCGCAAAGGCCTCCGGACGCCCACTGTTCTTCGATGTACCGGAGCTGAATTCCGCGGCGGTCCGGATCGCCGAGTCGCGTGGCCTGGAACCTGTCTTCGAGACGGCACGCATGTATCGCGGCAGCGCGTGGTCACTGCCGCTCGACCGCATCTTCGGCATCACGACGTTCGAACTTGGCTGAAAGCCCGGTCAGGCGAGACCGGTCGCCATCAGCTTCGACAGCCGCGCGGAAAACGCCGCAGCGTCAGACACCGGCTCGCCCTCAAGAATGAGCGCCTGATCGTAGAGCAGTTCCGCAGCGTCCTGCAGGTCATCGCTGGCGCCATCCGTCTTCGCCCTCGCCGCGAGCGCCCGAATCACCGCGTGTTTCGGGTTGATCTCGAGGATCCTCGGGATCTGCGGCATGTCGACGTCGTTGCGCGCGGCGAGGATCTTCTCCAGGCCCCGGTCCATGCCCTTCTCATCGGCGATCAGGCATACGGGGCTCGTCGTCAGCCGCTGTGACTGGCGCACGTCGGCGACCCGCTCGCCCAGCGCCTGCTTGAGCACTGAAGTCAGCGTGCCGACGGCCGTCGCATCGGTCTCCTCTTCATCCGCCTTGTCTTCCTCATTCTCGGCTTCGGCCGCCGGGATCGAGTCGAGGTCCGCCGCCCCTTGCGTGATCGACTTGAACGGCTTGCCGTCGAAGCCCAGCACGCTCGTCGTCCAGAAACTATCGACCGGATCGGTCAGCAGCAGCACCTCGAGGCCGCGGGCCTTGAAGCCCTCGATCTGCGGACTGGAGGCAATCTGTGCAGCGTTCTCGCCGGTCACGTAGTAGATCGCCGTCTGGTTCTCCTTCATGGCCGCGACATAGTCCTTGAGGCTGCGGCTCTGGTCCTCGGTCTCCGTTGAGCGGAACCGGACCAGTTCGAGCAGGTCGTCGCGCCGCTCCATGTCCTCGTAGAGGCCTTCCTTGATCACCGCACCGAAGGCCGACCACACCTTGCCGTAGAGTTCCGCGTCCTTCTCGGTCGTCTTCTTCAGCTCGGTCAGCACGCGGTTGGTGACCGCCTTGCTGATCGACGCCACGATCGGATTGTTCTGCAGCATCTCGCGGCTGATGTTGAGGGGCATGTCCTCGGAGTCGATCACGCCGCGCACGAAGCGCAGATAGCCCGGCAGCAGGTCCGCATCGTCCGTGATGAACACGCGCCGCACATAGAGGCGCACCCGGCCCTGGCGGGACGGATCGAACAGGTCGAACGGCCTGGAGCTCGGCACGAACAGAAGCACGGTGTACTCATGACGGCCCTCCGCCCGGTAGTGGACCGTCAGAGCCGGCTCGTCGAACATGCCGGCCGTGTGATGGTAGAACTCGGTGTACTGCTCTTCCGTGATATCGCTCTTGGAGCGTGCCCAGAGCGCACTCGCCGTATTGAGCTTTTGCGCCTCGCCGACCTCGCCGTCCGTGATTTCGGCAAGCTCGATCGGGATCGCGATATGATCCGAGTAGGTCTTGACCACCTGGTCCAGGCGCTGGGCTTCCAGAAACTCCTTGGCGTCGTCCTTGAGCGTCAGCCGGATTTCCGTACCGCGCGGGCAGCCCTGCGCGTCCTCTGCCGTGGCCGGTTCGACGGTAAAGGCGGACTCGCCGTCCGACGACCAGTGCCACGTCTCATCCGCCCCGGCGCGCGTCGAGATGACATCGACATGCTGCGCCACGATGAAGGCCGAATAGAAGCCGACGCCAAACTGGCCGATGAGATTGACGTCGCCCTTGCCCTCGGCCAGACGTTCGATGAAGGCGCGCGTGCCGGAGCGCGCGATGGTGCCGAGATTCTCGACCAGCTCATCGTGACTCATGCCAATGCCGTTATCCGCGACGATGAGGCGGTTATTGGCCGCATCGACGGTCAGCGTGACCTTGAGCTCGGAGTCGCCGCTGGTCAGTTCCGGAGCCGTGATGGCTTCATACCGGAGCTTGTCGCAGGCGTCGGCCGCATTCGAGATCAGCTCGCGCAGGAAAACCTCCTGCTCCGAATAGACCGCATGCACCATCAGGTGCAGCAGCCGCGACACCTCCGCCTGGAATTCATGGGACTGAGCCGCTGCCGGGCCGTTCTCTGTCTCTGACATGGACGGATACCCCACCAATATGCCGTTTAAAAATCGTGCGAGATATTGTCTCGAATCTCGCGCAGATCAAGGCTTTTCGAATCGTCATTCATTCGCGGCAAGGGCGAACGCGACTTTCAATCGGAAGTTGTAGGTGGGGGGAAATAAAAATTGGCCCGGTTCGAATGTGATGGGCTCGGGGGGCTGGGGGGCTGAGATTTCCGAGACCGTCTGTCGAACCGGGCCTTAGAGGCAACATGGTGAATGTGACTTTCCATTGGGGCCAGACCAAGGAACAACTACGGCGAAAATGTGATTTTTGGGAGGGATTCCGGGGCGTGCTGTGGATAGTTTCATAAGCCCGGATAATGGCGTTTTGAGCGGAACTCTTGCCAAGCACGCCGCGCTGAGGGATCATCCACAGTACAAGATCGTGTCGGATCCAACAAGGAGGGGCCATGAGCGATAGTGAGCCCATAGTTCTGTTCGGGCCCGGATTTCCAACATCCGTGGCCCAGGGCAAACAGCAGAGTAAATCCAAACAGCGTACGATTCCCTCACAGATTGCCTTCAATCGCCGGGAACTCGATCAGATCCTACGCGTATATGGACGGAAAGTAGCGGACGGCGAATGGCGCGATTACGCCATCGACGCCCTCAGGGAGAAGGCCGTGTTTTCGGTCTTCCGGCGTTCCGCCGAGATGCCGCTCTATCGAATCGAAAAACAGCCGAAACTTTCGCGCAGGCAGGGCACCTATTCGGTGGTCGCCGCCACCGGCCTCATTCTGAAACGTGGTCACGACCTGGCCCAGGTTCTGCGTGCCATTGACCGCAAACCCAAGCTGGTTGTCGCCTGACGGGCAATCCGAAAAACGCGGTCAGGAATGAGGCAATGAAAAACCCCCGTTTCCCAGGGAAACGGGGGTTTTATTTTGATCCTGCCGATCGTGCTATTCGCGGTTGCCGAACAGAGACAGCAGCATGATGAACAGGTTGATGAAGTCGAGATAGAGCCGCAGGGCGCCCATGATGGCCTTGCGTCCGGCAACGGCCTCGCCGTCACCCTCGTAGTACATCTCCTTGATCTGCTGCGTGTCGTAAGCCGTCAGGCCGGCGAACACCAGCACACCAATCACCGATACCGCGAACTGCAGGGCCGAGCTGCCCAGGAAAATGTTCACGATCGAGGCAAGGATGATGCCGATCAGGCCCATGAACAGGAACGAACCCCAGCCGGAAATGTCCTTCTTGGTGGTGTAGCCCCACAGGCTCAGTGCACCGAAGGCCGCGGCGGTGACAAAGAACACCCGCGTGATGCTTGTCCCGGTATAAACCAGGAAGATCGAGGACAGGGACAGTCCCATAAGGCCGGCAAAGATCCAGAACGCAAGCTGTGCGCCGGGTACGCTCATTTTCTGCACGCGTGCAGATAGGAAGAACACCATGCCGAGCGGTGCGAGCATGACCACCCATTTGAAGGCGCTTGCGTAGATAAGCTGACCAAAACCGGTCAATTGCAGGCCCGTGGCGGTCTGCGTGACCGCCATCATGTAGGTCACCATCGCCGCAACGCCGGTGATTCCTAGCCCGATCGCCATGTAGTTGTAGACGCGGAGCATGTAGCTGCGCAGGCCCTCATCGATCTCATGTGCAGCAGCACGATCAAGGCCGACCTGCGCGCGAGCCATACCGCGATTGTCGAAATCCGCCATGTTTACTCTTTCCTTTTCCCTCAAAACCTCAGTTGTTGGACGCTTTGTGGATTAATATGGGAAACCACGTAACGGTTTGCAAGGCAAACGCCAAGCCCGGTTAATAGGTTTTTAATGTGAAAACGCGACGGATTCACGACCTCGACCGCAAAACCGGCGCGGCTTTTTCTCCCAGAACCCGCCAAGTGCCTGCTAAACCTAGCAAAACCGTGAGAATCGTTGCACCGATAACCGTCCAGACCACGGACCACGGCGCGAACTCCCAATCCAGGTTCATCGCGAACCGGATAACCATATAGGCCGAAATCGTGCCGGCGACAGCCGCAAACACTGCGGTAACGGCCCCCAGCACCGCATATTCGAAGATATTGCTGCGCATCAGGCGTCCACGGGTCGCTCCGATGGTTTTGAGCACGACGGCGTCGTAGATTCTGGCCCTGTGCCCGGCAGCCATGGCGCCCGCCAGCACCAGCGCCCCCGCGATCAGAGTGATGGCGCTCGCCCCGCGAATCGATAAGAGCAGCTTGGCCAAAAGCCCGTTGATGGCTTCCAGCACCTCCTTGATGCGCACGGCGGTGATATTCGGGAAACTGTCGCTGACGTCGCGCAGCAGCTTCAGCTCGCCCTCAGGTTGCATCGTTACCGTCGCCAGATGGGTATGCGGTGCGCCCCTGAGCGCATTCGGCGACATGACGATGACAAAATTGATCTGCAGCGACCCCCATTCCACCGCACGCGTGTTGGCTATCTTCGCCGTGATCTCCCGGCCCAGCACGTTGACCGTGATTTCGTCGCCGATATCGAGGCCGAGACCTGTCGCCAGCTCGTCCACGAACGACACCAATGGCGGCCCGTCATAGTCCTTCGGCCACCATTCGCCGCGCACCAGCGTCGATGCCGAAGGCACGGTATCCGAGTAGGTCATGTTCCGCCCGCCATTGATCACCCAGCGGGCATTCGGCGCCGGATTGGCCTTTTCGACCGGCACGTCTTTCAGCCGCACGATGCGTCCGCGCAGCATGGGAACCCGGTCCACAGTCGCAACACCCGGCGTACCCCGGACCATCTTCTCGAACGGCTCCACCTGGTCCGACTGGATATCGACGAAGAAGAAGGACGGCGCGCGGTCTGGCATCTGCGCGCCGAGCTGCCGTGACATGTTGGCATCGATCAGCGACAGGGTGACCAGCAGCGTCAGCCCGAGGCCCAGTGAGAGCACAACGCTCGGTGTCGGCGCACCGGGCCGGTGAAGATTGGAGATGCCCAGCCTGAACTCCGGCCTGCGCAATCGCGGCATGCGCCGCGCGAGCAGCATCAGGCCGTGAGCGATGAGCCAGAGCAGCAGGAAGCTCGCCGCAGCACCTGCCACGTAGAACACCGTGATGCGCCTGTCGTCGGCCAGCGTGACGGCCAGTGCGGCAAGCGCCGCGAGCGACAGGCCGACACCGGCGAGATAGACCGGCCGCGGCCAGCGCCTCACCGGGGCCACGATATCCCGGAACAGCGCGCTTGCCGGCACCTCGCGTGCACGGCCGAGCGGCCACAGCGCGAAGGCAAGCGTTGTCAGCAAGCCGAAGGCAGACGCCAGCAACAGTGGCTCCGCATAGACCCCGAACCGCGCCGGGATCGGCAGGATGGCCTCGATTGCGAGTCCGACGAGCACAGGTGCCGCGGCACCAAACGCAAGCCCGATGGCGATCGCCACGGCCGCCAGGACAAGCACCTGGACAAGATAGATCCTGAACACAAGCCCGCCCGGCGCGCCGAGGCACTTAAGCGTCGCGATATTGTCCCGCTTGCTGTCGAGATAGCTTTTGACGCCGTTGCCCACGCCGACCCCGCCGACGATCAGCGACGTCAGCCCGACCAGCGTCAGGAATAGCGTCAGCCGGTCGACAAAGCGTCTCACGCCCGGCGCGCCGTTGCCGCGGTCGCGGATACGCCAGCCGGCCGTCGGGAACTCGCGCTTCAGGTCGTCCTTGAACAGATCGACGGAATTCTCGCTCTGATCACCGAGCGCAACACGGTACCGCCACCGAACGAGGCTGCCGGGCTGAACCAGCTGGGTGCTGTCCAGCGCGCCCTTGGCGATCATCACGCGCGGACCGATCGCCATGCCCGATGCAACGCGATCGGGCTCGCGCTTGATGGTGTCGCGGATTTCGAGATCGATCTCGCCGACCCGGATCTTCGACCCCTTCTCGGCACCGAGACGCGCCATCAGGGTTTCCTCGACAACGGCACCCCATTGCCCGTCAACATTGGCAAGCGCCTGGTCAAGCGCCCCGCCGCCTGCCAGCCGCAGCGCGCCATAGAGCGGGTAGACGCCGTCGACGGCCTTCAGTTCCACCAGGACCCGGGCGTCCCCGTCGGTCGGCCGGGCCATGGCACGCGTGGCAGCCACTTCGCTGACCGTACCACGACGGTCGAGATAGGAGAGTTGCTCCGCGCTGATCCTCTGGTGGGTGAGCGTCAGCTCGACATCGCCGCCGAGGATCGACTGGCCTTCCGCGGCAAGCCCGCCCTTCAACGCCTCGGAAAACGATCCGACGGCGGCAATGGCGAAAACGCCAAGCGCGAGACACGCCAGAAAGATTTTCAGACCCGACAGACCCGAGCGCAGTTCGCGCGCGGCGATGCGGACCGCCAGGGCCATCTGGCTGCCGAAACCGTTCATCCGGCCTCCGCGACGACGGACGGCGACTGCGCGCCGTCAGCGACGACGATGCCGTCGGCCACGGAGACGACCCTGCCGCAGCGCGACGCCAGCTCCGCGTCATGGGTGATCAGGAGCAGGGTCATGTTGCGCTCCGCCTGCACCTGGAACATCAGATCCACGATCTGCTCGCCCGTTGTCTGGTCGAGATTGCCGGTCGGCTCGTCGGCCAGCAGGATCCGCGCCCCCGACGCCAGAGCGCGCGCCAGCGCGACGCGCTGCTGCTCGCCGCCCGAAAGCTGGCCTGGATAATGGGTCAATCGGTGACCAAGCCCGACCCTCTCCAGTTCCGCCTCGGCCTGTTCAAACGCATCGTCCTTGCCGTTCAGCTCCAGCGGGATGGCAACGTTCTCGAGCGCCGTCATGGTCGCCATGAGGTGGAAGGATTGGAACACGATACCCACATTGTCCCTTCGGAACAGTGCAAGCTCGTCCTCGTTCAGGCCCATGAGCGCCTTTCCGGCAACTTCGACGGTGCCCTCGGTGATGGACTCCAGTCCGGCAATGGCCATGAGCAGGGTGGACTTGCCGGACCCGCTGGGGCCGACGAGACCGACGGTTTCACCGGCAGCGATGTCGAGGTCGAGACCGCGCAGGATATGGACGGGACCCGCACTGCTTGGCAAAGTGAGGTGGACGTCCTTCAGGTGGATCATGGTGGAAGACAATACAACGATATCCGATCAGGCTGGGGCCGGCCCGGCCTCCGGCCGCGCATTTCATAAGCGATATGGCGGAATGAACATGGTTTTCAAGCGCATTGTGTTTTCAACGCTGCTGCTGGCGGCATGGATCACCGTTGCATTGACGCCTTCACAGGCCGATTCCAGCCGGCCGATTCTCATCGTGGCGCTCGGAGACAGCCTGACGGCCGGTTACAATCTGGCCCTGGAAAACGCGTTTCCAAGCAAGCTGGAAAAGGCGTTGAAGGCCCGTGGACACACCGTGAAAGTCCATAATGCCGGGGTTTCCGGCGATACGACCAGCGGAGCGCTCGCCCGGCTCGACTGGGCCCTGCCGGACAAGACCGATGGCGTCATCGTCGAGCTTGGCGCCAATGACGCACTGCGCGGGACAAATCCTGCAACGACGCGGACCAATCTGGACTCGATTCTGAAGTCGCTCAAATCCCGCGGCCATGACGTGCTTGTCGCCGGTATGCTGGCACCGCCCAACATGGGTGAGGAATTTGCCAGCGAGTTCAACGGGATATACCCCGAACTTGCGCGCAACCACGGTGCCGTGCTCTATCCCTTCTTCCTCGACGGGGTGGCGGCACAACCGGACCTGAATCTCGGCGACGGGATGCATCCCAATGCCGAGGGCGTTGACGCGATTGTCAAACGAATCCTGCCATATGTCGAACAGCTCATAGACCGAATCAAGACCCGCCGGGCCACCGGCTAGGGCGGGGCGGGAAAACAAGACAGATGGAATACCGCGAACTCGGCCGCACAGGCGTAAAGGTCAGCGCGATCTGCCTCGGCACGATGACCTGGGGCGAGCAGAACACCGAGGCCGAAGGTCACGCGCAGATGGACTACGCGCTCGATCGCGGCGTCAACTTCTTCGATGTCGCCGAAATGTACCCGTCACCGCCGAAGGCAGAAACGGCAGGCCGGACCGAGGAAATCATCGGCAGCTGGTTCAGCGAAAGAGGCAATAGGGACAAGGTCGTGCTGGCCACCAAGGTCGCCGGCCGCAGCGGCATGACATGGCTTCGCCGGGACGGCGAGGAAGTCCGGCTGACCCGCGCGCAGATCATGGAGGCGATCGACGGCAGCCTGCGCCGCCTGCGTACGGACTATGTCGACCTTTACCAGGTGCACTGGCCGGATCGTCCGATGGATCTGTTCGGCGGCCGGGAGAACGTGCCGCGTGACGGCGGCTTCGTGCCCTTCGAGGAGACACTGGACGCCCTCTCGGAACTGGTGCAGGCCGGCAAAGTGCGCCACGTCGGCGTCTCCAACGAGACGCCCTGGGGCACGATGCACTATCTCCACCTCGCGTCGAACGGGGACCGGCCGCGCATGGTTTCGATCCAGAATGCCTACAACCTGCTGAACCGCACCTATGAGGACGGCCTGGCGGAGATCGCGTTCCGGGAGCAGGTCGGACTGCTGGCCTATTCGCCGCTGGCGCAGGGCTACCTCTCCGGCAAGTACCAGGACGGCGCCCTGCCCGCCGGCGCCCGCAAGACCCTGTTCAACCGGCTGCAGCGCTACGAAACCCCCGGCGCCGACACGGCGATCACGGCCTACCTCGATCTTGCGCGCCGTCACGGCATCGACCCGAGCCACCTGGCCATCCAGTTCGTGACGACGCGGCCATTCGTGACATCAAACATCATCGGAGCGACATCACTCGAGCAACTCAAGACCGACATCGACAGCATCGACCTGGATTTCAACGACGAACTCGAGTCAGAGGTCGAGGCCATTCATCAACTGAATGCCAATCCCTGCCCCTGACCGGGCACGCCAGTAACGGGAGACAGCCGATGGGCCGCTTGTTCACAGCGCTCGAAATTCCGTCAGAGATTGCCATCAACCTCGAAATGATGCGCGGCGGCATCGAGGGCGCACGCTGGATCGACCGGGAGAACTACCACATCACCCTCCGTTTCGTGGGCGAGGTCGATGGCGGTGTCACGCGGGAACTGCTTTCGGGCCTTGAAGCCATTGCCAGCCGCCCGATGGAACTGCAGATCAAGGGGGTCGGTCATTTCGGCGGCCGCAAGCCGCGTTCGCTCTGGGCCGGCGTCACCGGCAACGGCACCCTGAAGGACCTGCAGTATTCCCAGGAGCGCCTTTGCCAGAGTCTGGGACTGCCACCCGACCAGCGCAAATTCACGCCGCACGTGACGCTTGCCCGGTTGCGGCAGTCGCGCAAGACGGACGTCGAGCATTTCCTGCTCAATCACAGCCTCTATCAGAGCCCGGTCTTCAAGCCGGAGCGCTTCGTGCTCTATTCGTCGCGCCCGTCCCGCGGTGGCGGGCCTTACGCGATCGAGGAGATCTACCCGCTCTAATGCTTGCCTGAAGCGATATGCCGGGCCAGCCCCCGGCATGCCGTCTCGATTAGATCGAGCACATATCGAAACCCGTCGGCACCCCCGTAATAGGGATCCGGCACGTCTGCACGGCCGGCATCCGGGGCGAAATCCAGAAACAGCCGAATGCGTTCATGGCGTTCCGCCGGTGCAGCGGCCCGCAGCTTCGCCAGATTGCTCTCGTCCATGGCGATGATGAAATCGAATTCATCAAAGTCACCGGCGCGAACCTGCCGGCCGCGCAGGCCCGAAATGTCGACGCCGACTTCGCGTGTCGCCTCTTGCGCACGCCCGTCCGGCGGCTCGTCGATGTGCCAGGAACTGGTGCCGGCGGAATCGATATCCACGATATCGCCAATGCCTTCCTCGCCGGCCACTTTGGCGAACACGCCTTCGGCCATCGGCGACCGGCAAATGTTTCCGAGGCAGACGAACAGGACGCGTACCCTGTCATTCATACCAACCCCTCCTTGCCTTTTCGCCATAGTGCCACCAGTGTTTCGATATCGATCAAGGGAGGTGTCATGAGCGAGAAACTGGCCGGCGAAACCCGGAACGAGGCACTTGGCAATCTGGACGGCTGGAGCGAGGTCGACGGTCGCGATGCCATATCAAAGTCATTCCAGTTCAAGGATTTCAACGCGGCCTTCGGCTGGATGTCCCGGGTCGCAATGGTGGCCGAAAAGATGGATCACCATCCCGAGTGGTTCAACGTGTACCGCACCGTGGACGTTACGCTTGCGACGCATGACGCCGGCGGCGTCACCGAAAAGGACATCGCGCTGGCAAAGGCCATGGACCGGTTCGCCGGCTGAACGCCGTCAGCGCGGTGCCAGCCGGATCGCGCCGTCGAGCCGGATGCACTCGCCGTTGAGCATGTCTTTCTCGCATATCTGACGCACCATCAGCGCGTATTCCTCCGGCTTGCCGAGCCGTGTCGGAAACGGAACGCTCGCACCAAGTGCGGCCTGCGCCTCTTCGGGCAGCGTGTCGAACATGGGCGTGTGGAACAGGCCGGGCATGATGCTGACGACGCGGATGCCGTCGCGGGCAAGGTCGCGCGCCATCGGCAGGGTCATGCCGGCGACGCCGCCCTTGGATGCCGAATAGGCCGCCTGGCCGATCTGACCGTCCTGCGCGGCGACCGAAGACGTATGCACGATCACGCCGCGCCCGCCGTCATCCGTGACCGGATCGAGGGTCATCATGCCGGCTGCCGATTTTGCCGAGACGTGGAACGTGCCGATCAGATTAACCTGGATGATCCGCGCAAAGGCGCTGATGTCGTGCGGGCTGACCTCTCCGGTCTCGCGGTTGCGCGACGCTGTCTTGGCGCCGATCACGATGCCGGCGCAATTGACCAGAACGCGCTCCTGACCGTTCGCCGCGCGCGCCTTTTCGAGCCCGGCATCGACGCTGGCCTCGTCGGCCACGTTGACGCTGCAGAACACGCCGCCGATCTCGCCGGCAACCTGCTCTCCGCGCTCCTCGTTCATGTCGAAAATGGCCACGCGCACGCCTTCGGCTGCAAGGCCGCGTGCTGAGGCCTCGCCGAGGCCGGATGCGCCACCGGTCACGACTGCGCTGATGTCACTGCTGAGTTTCATGACTCGTCCTCACCTTGCGCTGATAAGCGCATTTTTCCCTGTTTTCCGCGGATTTACACCCGTCAAACTTGAGATTTTGAATTCCAGACGCCATATTTCAGGTATCAGTTTGCAATGGGGAACCGAGACCATGGCTTCGGAAGCCGGAAATGCCGGGCCGGACCTTACAGGCCCTGAAATCCAGAATCCAGTGACCATTGCCCGCAATGAAAAGCGGGTGCAGGAAGGATTCTGGAAGAAGTTCGGCCGGGTCGCGGGCTACATCCCCTTCGCCGAGGAGTTGGTGGCGGCGTATTACTGCGCCATTGACACCAACACCCCGATGAGGGTGCGTGCGACGCTCTATGCCGCGCTCGGCTATTTCATCGTCCCGACGGACGTGCTGCCCGACTTTATTCTTGGACTGGGCTTCACTGACGATGCCACGGTGATTGCAACGGCGGTCGCCATCGCCCAGAAGCACATCACCGAGGCACACCGGGCCGCCGCAACCAGGATATTACAGCGGGACGACTCGTCGTTGTCGTCGTAGCGGCTCCACCAATTCTCCAGTCACATTTTTATCGATGCATGCGCGCGCCAGTTTTGGCGAAGCCCGCATGCCACCCAAACGTTGGAAAGAACAATGAACGAAACAATCAAGGAACTCACCGGGCGGGATATCGCCCTGTTCCTCGGACCGCGTCCGGGCAAGAAATCTCTCGAAAAACTCAAGGGCCTCGAGCTTACACACTGCTGCACGCTTCTCAGCGAGCGCGAAGACGGCAAGGCTATCGAACGGATCTGCGAAAAGATCGGCTGCGCCTGGGTCTGGATGCCGCTGGACGGCGGTCACGTCGATATCCTCCGGAATGCCGACTTGGATCGGCTCCTCGGAACTCTTGCACAAGCCATCAGGGATGAGCCTGAGCCGCGTCTTTACCTGCACTGCTCCGCCGGAATCCACAGAACCGGATTCCTGGCCTACATCATCCTGAGAATCCTGGGCGCGGATCCGGACAAGGCGCGCACTCAGCTTGCCGCATTGCGCGAGGTCACGGAGGACCAGGTCGGAGACGACCGGATCGCCCTTGCCGAAGAGCTGGTATCAGAGCTGATCTGATTTGGGGTCGCGGAACTGCTCCACGTCGAGATCCCCGCCCTTTTTCCAAGGTCCTTCGGACAGGGTATAGTTCAGTGCACCTCTTTTCATGTTGGCAGCGCGTTGACATGACGCGGACCCCATTGCAAACAACAAGCCCTGCGATTCAGAGAAACTTCCCGATCTGCAGTAACCTCGTCATTTTGATGGAGACTGGCAATTGACTGCAGGTAATAGAATGGCGCGCATCATCCATAGGGCAGGACTAATCACGTTTCTGATTCTGGTAAGCTCATGCACCGCTCTAGCCTGCATCATTGATCAACCGTTTGATCCCCAGATCATGAAATCCAGCGACACGATCGTGCGGGCTCGCGTGGTTGGATACGAACTCGTCCGCGGCCAACGTATTGCGAAGTTGGAATTTACCGTACTGCAAACCTACAAGGGGAGGCACGCCGATTCCCAAGTCGCTTACTGGGATAACAGCACGTTCGGACTCCCGAAGGACTTCAAGGATTTCACAGGACGATATGGCAAGACTGTAATTGTCGGCCTGTCCCCATATGACACCTCAAAGTTGCCAAAGCACGATCTGGTCGCGATCAAAACCCACTTCCCGGAGTTATTGCGGACTCCCAGGGTGACACAAAACCCATGCACGCGGCCGTTCATGGGCTCGATGCAACGTTTTGAACCGATGCTCCGTCAGCAGGGAATTATCAAATAAAGCCTGCTCAAAAACTTCAGGAAGAGAAATTCAACAACAGCGATGTCATCTGACCACCAGTGTCTCAGCCCCACAGGTTCTGCTTGTAGGGCGACAGGCCGCAGTCGGCAAAAAACCGCTGTGCGCTCTCGTTGAAGCTCCAGACATCGGCGGTGTACCGCTCCACGTCGAGCTCTTTGCCCTTTTCGCGCAGCCGCTCGAACAGCATGCGCCCGACACCCGACTTCCGGTGCGCTTCCCGGACACTGATGTGATGGACGTGCAGCGTCTGATAGCTGTAGGTCAGCGACGTTTCGGGAATGTGGCGCAGTTCTGCGAAGAGATAACCTATGGGCTCATTGCCGGCTGTCGCGACAAAGACATGGTTCTCCGGCCGTTCAAGGACCCGCAGGAACTTGCCGGGTCCGAATCCGCAGGGTTTGAACAGCCAGGGTTCGGCTGCCGTATGAACCGCCTGGACGATTTCGTTCAGGGCTGCCAGCGCATCGGCGTCGTCGGAACGGGCGGCTCTGATCTCGATCTCCATTGTCCTGATGTAGGAAATGCAGACCGCATTTAAACCGGCGCGGCTGAAACGCTCTTCGGAATCCGGCGCTATGATCACCCGGACTTTGACTTTTCCCTGATTTCCCGCGCCTCGTCCTCCGGGATCCCGAGCCAGCGCAGGAATGCCTGATGGGCCTTCGGGTTGTCGGTCTCGAACTGAATATGCCAGCGCGCCATGTCGTCGTCGCTCATACCGCATGAGCAGAGGATTTCGATCCATCCTTTCTTGTCTATCGAATTGATGGAACCGGACGATCCGAGGCTCCTCAGGATGGCGAGAATGGCCTGCTGCTGGGAGCGAAGCGCACCGATGTCGTCGTCCAGCTGCGCGAGCCTGCGCTGCAGAATCTTCTCATCGGGCGCTTCCGGATTCTGCAGAAGAAGCTTGATGTCTTCGAGTCGAAGCCCCGCGCTGCGGTACGAACAAATCAGCTTGAGGCGTTCAACCTCGGCTTCGCCATACATCCGGTAACCGGCTTCCGAGCGCGCGGCCGGATGCAGGAGCCCGATGCGGTCGTAGTAAAGCAGCGTCGCCCGGGAGAGGCCGACCTTCGCCGCAAGCGCACTGATGCTGATCATCCCGTCTGCCGTATTGTTTCATCTGTCCCGTCTATAACACCCGCAACGGGTGTTTTGGCGGACGGCTTGTTTCCCGACGCTTGCGCCAGCAGGCGCAGAGACTCATGCGCCGACGCGGCCTCCATGCCGCCGAAGCGCGTGATGAAGGCAACATGCTCGAGCCCGCCTTGTGCGAGTGTCGAGACCACATTTCCCGCTCCTTCAACGGTTCCGAAGCACCCGGTCGCCGCACGCTGCATGTCTTCGTAGAGCGCCGCCGCGTCCACGTTTTCCCTCGACAGCGCAGTCAGCAGCCGTGCAAGCGCCGGCTCGGTCGCTTCTCGTGCCCGCTCCTCGGTCGGTGCAATATGCGCGACCATCGCCGCCACGACCTCGGCACTTTCCGGCGCATGGCCACCTTCGGCAAGACCGCGACGGTGAATGTCGTTAAGCGCTCTGAAATCCGGCACGCTCTCCGCTCCCGGAGAGATCAGCGTGATGATCGAGTTGCCGTCGCGCCCGGCCGCACGCACGTTCTCCGGATTTGTGGTCGCCATGTAGAACGGCGGCGGCGACTGGGCGGGTGCCGGTATGAGATCGGACCCGGACCACAATTCGCGCAGCCTGCTCAGATTTTCCTGGTAGCTGTGCCAGCGCCGATCGAAGTCGACGCCGAGCCCCGCGAATTCGTTTTGTTGCGCCCCGCAGCCGACGCCCATGTTCAGCCGTCCACCCGACAGGTTATCGACCATTGCATAGTCCTCCGCGACGAACAGCGGATCCCGGTACGGCAATATCGAAACCGCCGGGCCGATCCTCAACCGGGTGGTCTGCCGCGCGATTGCCGCAAGCAGGACCGCGGGGTTCGGGACGCTGCCCAGATTGCCGAAATGGTGTTCGGCAATCCAGAAGGCGTCGAACCCGAGCTCATCGGCGAGACGCGCATGGTCCAGCGCAAATTCATAGACATCGCTTTGTGTCTCGCCGGCTTCGGGGTAGCGGTCGAGCAGCAGGAAGACGGATCGTTTCATGGCGGGGCTCCGCTTGTCTTGGTGAACAAGGGACCGGACCATGAAGTGTGAAGTTATAAACGGGTCAAGACGATAACCACAAACATGGCGCGCGCGTGATTGACCTTTGTCTTTCCGGCTGAATCGTGGGCCGGGCGGCGTTGACCTAGCGCAAGGCCCGAAAAAAGAACGACGCATAACCTCGCTGAGGTGCTCCCGGGAGTTGCATTACCGGGGGTGTCGGGAAAACAGCAGAGCAAGGGAGGCAACCTGTGTCGGTCAAGATTTCGGATCTCATGGCAAAACGCGTGATTACCGCACAACTACACCACTCGGTGGGCCATGTGCGGGGCATCATGGAGAGAAACCGGATACATGCCGTGCCTGTGGTTCGCCCCGACGGCGAGGCGGCCGGGATTGTCACCACCGCGGACCTGGCGCGGCGCGTAAAGGATACGTCGCCGATCAGCCGGGTCATGACCGACAGCGTAACCGTAGTCCCGGCCTATAACGACGCCAGCATAGCCGCCCGGATTATGCGCAAACGCAAGATCCATCATGTTGTCGTCACCCACGAGAAGAAGGTTGTCGGCATCATCAGTTCCTTCGACCTGCTGAAACTCGTGGAGGGGCACCGCTATGTCGCGAAAAACGCGCCCAAGAAATCGAAGCGGGACAAGAAGCCCAAATAGCCACCGACCGGCATCAATGGTCCCCAGGATGTGGTCGGGACTCCGCCGGCCATCTACTCCGCTGTCGGCAGTTGACGTTCGTCAATCACCCTGACCGGCGCGAACTCTACGCAATCCGCCATATCGAAAATGACCTCGAATGGCTCGATCGGATTATCCGCAAGTTCCCGGGCCGCGGCCAGAAAGTCGCCGGTTACGCCGGTGGCAAGCGTACAGTGAGGAATCCAGTTCCCGGGCCTGTAGTGCTCGCGGCAAATCGAGGGGTCGATGAGTTCGTGAACTGCGGCAAATGCCTCCGACAGCGATTCCGAACGCTCAGGAGCAGCCCATACAACGAACCCGGGGTCATCGAAGCAGCGCAGGCTCTCGAACCTGAGTTCAAGTGCGGGATGCCGGTCAAAAACCGATGTCAGAGCGTTTCTCAGTACGGGCTCTTCAATCCGGTCATAAATCGCCAGGGTGACGTGAGGCGGATAGTCCAGAGCCTGCATGGATGGCTCGGATTCGAACCGGCTGAACACCGACCAGAGGTCGCGGAGCTTCGCGGCCGTCGGGCCGGTCGCTTTTATGCTCAAGGCATATGGCATCCCCGTCCTCCGAGCATTCAGCCCGCGCAGGTTCCGGACAGCCTCACGGCTCGATGATGACCTTGCCCCGGACCTCGCGGTTGGCAATTGCTGTCAGCGCATCGACCGTGCGGTCCAGCGGATAGCGGCCGTGGATATGCGGGATGATCTTGCCTTCCGCACACCATTCGATGAGCTGCGCCACGTTGGCCTTGTCGGCTTGCGGATTCCTGGCAATGAAATCGCCCCAGAACACGCCGACGAGCTGGCATCCCTTGAGCAGGACGAGATTGAGCGGAATCTTCGGGATCTCGCCCGACGCGAATCCGATCACCAGGAATCGGCCTTCCCAGCCAGTGGCACGAACAGCTTCTTCCGCCAGCGCACCTCCGACGGGATCATAGACGACGTCGGCACCCTTGCCGTCGGTGAGTTCCTTCAGCCTGTCCTTGAGACTCTCCCGCGAGTAGTTGATCACCTCGTCGGCGCCGAGCCCCTTGCAGAACTCGAGCTTGTCGTCGGAGGAGGCGGCTGCGATCACCCTGGCTCCCATGATCCTGCCGAGTTCGATAGCCGACTGGCCGACGCCGCCGGCGGCGCCCAGCACGGCAAGCGTCTCACCCGGCTGCAGGTTGGCCCGGTCCTTGAGCGCGTGAATGGTCGTGCCGTAGGTGACCGAGAGACCGGCAGCGGTCGCGAAGTCGAGAGAGTCCGGCAGCGGCACGAGCTTTTCCGCATCCATGACCACCTCTTCGCGGCAACCGCCCCAGGCGCTGTAGGCCATGACCCGGTCGCCGACCGATACGCCGCTCACACCGTCGCCTACGGCCTTCACGGTGCCGGCAAACTCGGCTCCGGGTGAGAACGGCAGGTCCGGCTTGAACTGATACTTGTTCTCGATAATCAGCGTGTCGAAGAAATTGAGTGCGGCCGCCCCGACGGACACCACCGCCTCGCCCGGCCCGGGTTCAGGAGACGGCAGGTCTTCGACCACAAGTGTTTCAGGCGGCCCGAAGGACTTGCACAGCACGGCTTTCACGATCTTGTTCTCCCGCTTGTCGGTATTCTGACGCGTTTCCGCCAGCCGAATAGCATCACCATCGCCGACGCGCCAGTACCATATCCGAACTCCATCGATAGAATGCCCCTGACTTGGCGAAGCAGAGGACAATCCTTATAACCGGGCCATTATGCGCGGTTATTTTGCCATAGGCGTCGAGAACATCAGCAAGCCGATGAACCTCGGAAACCTGATGCGTTCGGCCCATGCCTTCGGTGCGAGCTTCGTGTTCACGGTGGACGCGGACCGGCGCATGCCGAAGGTCCAGTCGGACACCTCCCGTTCGGCCGAACACATTCCCTACTATGCCTGGAAATCGATCGACGAGATGGCCCTGCCGCGCGGCTGCCAGCTGGTCGGCGTCGAACTGCTCGATGACGCCGTCGAGCTGCCCAGTTTCCGCCATCCGTCACGGGCCGCCTATGTGCTCGGGCCCGAGCGCGGCTCGCTGTCACCGCAAATGACGGCGTTGTGCGATCATGTCATCAAGATCCCGACGGAGTTCTGCATCAACGTGGCGACCGCAGGTGCCATCATCATGTACGACCGCGTTCAGTCCCTCGGCCGCTTCGCCGACCGGCCCGTGCATTCGGGCGGCCCCGACGAGGCCCTGCCGGAACACCGCCATGGCGACCGCTTCGTGCGCACGAAATCCTGACAGCGGATAAGCGCGGCTCAGACCTGGTCTTCAAGCTGGGTGCGCAGTTTGGAGAAAGCGAGCCGCAGCCGCGACTTGACCGTGCCCAGCGGCAGGCCGGTCTGTTCGGCAATCGCCGAATGCGAAATACCGGAGTAGAACGCCATCTTGATCAGTTCGACCTGCTCTTCGGGCAGCACGTCCAGCGCTTCCCGGACCCTCTCGGCGCGTCTCGCGGCATCGATGGCCTCGTCCGGCGGTTCGGGGTCATCCGGCAACAGCATGGGATCGTTTGGGTCGAGCTCGCCGCTACGGTCGCGCCGCATGGTGTCGATCCACCGGTTGCGGGCGATCGTGAACAGCCATGTCGAAACGGCGGACTTCTGACGGTCAAACTGGGCCGCCTTGCGCCAGACCGTGAGCATCACGTCCTGCACCAGTTCTTCTGCGAGCACTTCGTCCGCGCTCAGGCGCCGCAGGTAGCCTTTCAGGCGCGGCGCGTAGTACTCGAACAGGGTCGCGAAGGCGGACTTGCTGCGTTCGGTGGCGATGGCTTCGACCAGTGCAGCGGTTTCGGCGGCACTGAACTGACTCGGCATGTGTTCGACCCGGTTCATCGAATTATGGAGATCTGGCCTGCACTTGCTGCAGAAACCGTCAACTCAGGCACCGGGTGCTGTTGTCTGGACAATCATCCCGTTTCATGCCCACTAATCTCCCCTTGTGACCACCCCGTATAGGACTGTAAACACCCGGTGTTGAATTTCCAAATCCTCCTTTGTGAGGTATGGAGTTTTCCAGATCATGTGGTTATGGTCCGCGCAGAATGTGGAACAAAATCGAAGAAACAGGTAAGCTTAGGTAATGATTCGGTGTGCACGAACATGGGGCTTTTGCGGGGCTGTCGCGATCGGACTGATTCCGTCCGCGTTGTTTGCTCAGGCTGCTGATCCGCAGCTATTGAGCGAGCATGAGGACTGGGCTGCCTATACCTATCAGAACAACAAGGAAGGCAAGGTCTGTTACGTCGTCTCACAGCCGAAGGACTCGCTGCCCAAGAACGTCCGGCGTGATCCGGTCTATTTCCTGGTCACCAACCGTCCGGCCAAGAATGTCCGGAACGAAATCAGCGTTATCACGGGCTATCCCTACAAGAAGGGCAGCACCACGACAGCGACGATCGGCTCGAGCAAATATTCGCTTTTCACCAGCGGTGACGGCGCCTGGGTGGAAAGCAATTCCAAGGAAAAGAACATGATTTCGGCCATGCGGCGCGGAGCCAACATGGTCATCAAGGGAACGTCCTGGCGCGGTACGCTGACCACCGACACCTATTCGCTCAAAGGCATCACGGCAGCCATTCAGGCGATTAACGAAGCCTGTAGCTGATCACGGGCCGCTGACCGTGTAGACTGACAGGATGCGTCCGTCCGATTGCGGCGGGCTTCGGCACTTCAGAGATCTGAGACATGCCCACAACGTTGGACACAGCGCGCGGCAATTCGAATGCCGCCATTGTCGCCGGTACAGCCGTACCGGTCACCGTTGATTCGCGGCGTTCCCTGATCGGCCTGTCGCGTGCCGAACTGGCGGAGGCACTCAAGGCTCTGGACGTGCCCGAGCGTGCCCTGCGCATGCGCACCAACCAGTTGTGGCACTGGATCTATTTTCGCGGCCTCACCGGTTTTGACGGCATGACCAATGTTGCCAAGGCGCTGCGCGAGCAGTTGGCGGAGCATTTCACGCTGGAACGGCCGGAGATCGTAACCGAACAGGTCTCGAAAGACGGAACGCGGAAATGGCTGCTGCGTCTGGCACCCGGTCCGAACGGCGAACCGGGCCCAGAGGTCGAGACGGTCTACATCCCCGAGGAAACCCGCGGAACGCTCTGCATCTCGAGCCAGGTCGGCTGCACGCTCACCTGCACCTTCTGCCATACCGGCACGCAGACCCTGGTACGAAACCTGACCGCCGGCGAGATCGTCGCCCAAGTCCTGGTCGCCCGCGACGCCCTCGGCGAATGGCCTGACGGAATCGTGCCCGAAGACCCCAACCTGCCGAGCGAGGGGCGCATGATCTCGAACGTCGTCCTCATGGGCATGGGCGAGCCGCTCTACAATTTCGACAACGTCAAAGCCGCACTCGACATCGTATCGGACAATGAGGGCCTCTCGCTGTCCAAGCGCCGGATCACGCTCTCGACGTCAGGCGTTGTCCCCATGATCGAGCGCTGTGGCGAGGAGATCGGCGTCATGCTGGCGATCTCGCTGCACGCCGTCCGCGACGAGATCCGCAACGAGCTCGTGCCGCTGAACAAGAAATACCCCATCGCCGAGTTGCTGGAGGCCTGCCGCACCTATCCGGGCGTCTCCAACGCACGGCGCATCACCTTCGAGTACGTCATGCTCAAGGGCGTGAACGACTCCATAGCCGACGCCAAGGAACTGGTGCGTCTGCTGAAAGGGATCCCGGCAAAGATCAACCTGATCCCGTTCAACCCCTGGCCAGGCACGCGCTACGAGTGCTCCGACTGGGACCAGATCGAAAAGTTTGCCGACGTGATCAACCGTGCAGGCTATGCCAGCCCGGTGCGCACGCCGCGCGGCCGCGATATCATGGCGGCCTGCGGCCAGCTCAAGTCCGATACCGTGCGCAAGCGCGCCCGCGAGCGCCGGGCGGAAGAGGCAACCGCATCGCCATGAGGCCTTTCTGGACTGCAGCCGCGATAGCAGCTTGCGGTGCGGTCGTGGCATTCTGGATCTTGGAGGACCCACCGGATAAGGCATCCGCATCAGTAGACGATGGCCTGGAGATCACAATTGAACTGACCCCCTTTGCCTGGACGCTTCATCGCGAATGGCAGCGCACGCTGCATCTCAAGAAGACGGAGACAACAGTGGTCAGCCCACTCGTGGCAGACACCGGGTGGTGGGAAGGGTCCGTCCTCTACCGTCATGTTTCCGGCAACTACGTAGTCAACGAAGGGGAAAACGGCTGTTTCACAATCTTGGTAGATCCGCCCTCTCTTGAGACTTCTTCGAAAGCAATCGATTGCCGTGCCCTGAGAAGATATGCGCCGGAATTTGGGAAGACCGCAACGCCGACCGAACCGCCCCAATCGCGTTTCTTCGCCGACCTGCGTTATCTAGGAACGTTCAGATCGCCGCGCGACAATCGGGAGGAAGGCCGCATTCGTTTCCTCAGCTATCGCGTCTTTCGGGAACCGCAACTTCGCCCGCCTATGTGAAACGTCCCCGTACCTGATCAACCTCCGACTTCCCTAACTCGAAAGCCGAGCCGAGGCCTGCTCGCGGCGGAAGACGTAGAGTCCGGAGCCGACAATGATCGCGATGCCGAGGATCGTGGCGCCGTCGGGCCAGTCCCCGAAGAAGATCACGCCCAGGACCGTCGCACCGAGAATTTCCAGATACTGGAAAGGCGCGAGAATGCTCGCCGGCGCGCGGTGAAAGGCGGCGATGGCGAGCATGTGCACCACCGTCCCGATCACGCCGATACCGGCAAGCAGCCACCACTCGGTCGCCGCCGGCCAGGAAGGCGAGGCTACAGTCCAAGACAATTCGGACGACAGCAGCATGGCAACTGCGAGAGTCAGGGACGCGAAGAAACACACCCAGAGCTGCAGGACGCGCGCATCCTCATGGCTTGCCTGGCGCCTCGTGATGGTCAGGTAGGTCGCGAAACAGAACGCAGCAACCAGCGGCAGGAGTGCTGCCGGTCCCACCTGCTCGAAGCTGGGCCGGATCACGATCAGGGCACCGGCAAAGCCGACGGCCACCGCCACCACCCGGCGCCAGCCGATCGGTTCGCCCAGGAACATTGCGGACAACAGCGTGAGGATCAGCGGTTCGACAAAGAAGATCGCGGAGCTCTCGGCAAGCGGCATATAGGTCAGAGCGGTAAAGAACGAGAGGCCGGCAACGGCAAGCAGGAAACCGCGGATGGCTTGCGAGACGGTCGGCAGGGGCATGCGGTCGGAACGGCTCGCCCAGACCAGGGGAATCAAAAGCAGAAGCTGGATCGAAAACCGGGCGAAGGCGACCTGGCCGGGCGACATGGTGTCGCCGAGCCCCTTGGCGATGGCGTGAACGCCCGGCGCCATGATCACGCAGGTCGTCATCAGGATCATGCCCCGCTCGATGTCGGGCATGCCGCGCGCCGGCGCGGCGGATCCGTGCGTCTGCTTGAGTGTCATCGGGGAACGCCCTCAATTCGATGTCCCACACCTAGCACGAACGCCCCCGGTTGACCTGCACTCAATTCGCCCCTAGCTTTGCGGCACGCAAATCAAGGACGCGAAGCCGTGAACACAGTCGTCGTAATCGTATGGAGTTGGTGCATGGACCGGTGACGGACCCCATTCCGGACCCCCATGCGCCCCCGTTTCACCACGGGGGCTTTTTTTTGCCCTGATGAAACCCGCAGGAATTGAATCATGTCTGCCAGAACCAGAACGCCGCCCCGCCTGATCACCCTGATCCTGCTTGCGAGCCTTTCGGTGATGTCGCTCAATATGTTCCTGCCGTCCCTGCCGAACATCGCGGCCGAGTTCGAAGCCGACTACACGCTCGTGACGCTTTCAATTGCGGGTTATGCCGGCCTCACCGCCGCGCTCCAGCTGATCCTGGGGCCGCTGTCGGACCGCTACGGACGCAGACCGGTCCTGCTGTCCGGCGTCGGCATCTTCCTCCTGGCATCGCTCGGCTGCGCGCATGCCACTGACATCCACACCTTCCTGGCCTTCCGGGTTCTGCAGTGTGCGATCACGGTCGGCTGGATCGTCTCATTGGCGGCCATCCGCGACACCAGCGGCGAACGGGAGGCCGCAAGCCTGATCGGTTACGTCTCCATGGCGATGGCGATCGGACCCATGCTCGGTCCCATGATCGGCGGCACGCTCGATCAACTGGCCGGCTGGCGCGCGAGCTTCTGGGCTTATGCCGGTGCCGGTCTGGTGGTCTTTCTTCTGTGCTGGATCGATTTCGGCGAGACCAACCGGTCACCGTCGGAAACCCTGGCAAAGCAGTTCCGCACCTATCCCGAACTGTTCCGGTCCCGGCGCTTCTGGGGTTATGCGGTTTGCATGGCCTCCTCTATTTCCGCCTTCTATGCCTTCCTGGCTGGCGCGCCGCTGGTCGCCGGCTCCGTCTTCGGCATATCCACGGCCACACTGGGCTTCTACATGGGCTCGATCACGGCGGGCTATGTATTCGGCAGCTTCCTGTCCGGCCGCTACGCTACCCGGTTCGGACTCATCCCGATGATCATGACCGGACGGCTCGTGGCCTGTTGCGGCCTGACGCTCGGGCTCATCCTGCTTATGGCCGGCATTGTCGACATCGTCTTGTTCTTCGCCGCGACGGCCTGCGTCGGCATCGGCAACGGATTGACCACGCCGAACGCGAGCTCGGGCATCATGTCGGTCCGCCCGAAGCTGGCGGGCAGCGCGTCGGGACTCTCCGGTGCCATGACGGTCGGCGGCGGCGGTCTCATCGCCTTTGTCACCGGCGCGGTCATGACGCCAGCCAATGCGCCCTATGCGCTGCTCGGCATGATGCTGTTCGCGTCAGCCGTCGCCCTCGTCGCGGCGCTTTATGTGGCCTGGGTCGACCGGCAGGAGGCAGCCAGTGCACAGGCTGCCGATTAGGACCCGCCAATCTCACTATGGAGCCAGTCGATCATCGCCCGTTGGGCGGGATTCGGTTCTCCCGCGTCCGGTCTCACGATGTAAAAGCCGCTTCCGGTGCTGTCGGCCTGGCGCCAGAGCGCAACCAGCCTGCCCTGCGCGATGTCCGCCTCGGCCAGCAGGTGCGGCACAAGCGCGATGCCCTGCCCGTTCATGGCCGCATCCATGGCGAGCGCGGTCTGGTTGAACTGAGTCTTGCGCAACGACAGGCCGATCCCTGCCTCGTCGAGCAGCGAGTCCCACTGATGGTGGCTGTCCTGGATGAGCCGGTAATCCGCGAAATCGGCAATGCCCTTGATCGGGCCGACATCCATTGCAAAGCCGGGGCTGCAGACGGCGCACATTTCGAGCGGCGCAAGCAGCACGGCATCGAGCCCGTCCCCGAACGGCGGAACACCCAGCCTGATCGCAAGATCCACGCCGTCCGACTTGAAATCGGCGAGCGTCTCAGTCGCGACGGTCTGGACATCGACGTCGGGATTGGCGTCCTCGAACGCGCTCAGACGCGGTACCAGCCATTTGGCTGCAAAGGAGGGCGTCACGCTCAGGCGAATGCGCGCGGTCTCGGGTTTCAGCTTGCGGGTGGCGTCCTCGATCGTGGCCAGCGCCCGGCGCACAGGCGCGTGATACCCGCGGCCGACATCGGTCAGCTCAAGCCCGCGCGCCTTGCGGGTGAACAGTTTCAGGCCCAGATCGGCCTCCAGCCGCCGCACCTGCTGCGCGACTGCTCCTTGCGTCAGGTTCAGTTCCTCCGCCGCCAGCCGGAAATTCAGATGCCGTGCCGCGGCATCGAACATTCTGAGCGCGTTGAGGTTCGGCAGGTGCACCGGTCAATCTCCAAGACAGTAGATTTTCTACAGTCTCGCGCGACGAGACATGATTAGTCAACGGACCGCCAACAGGCCATATTTCGGGAAACAGCCAACACGGGAGATTTGACCATGGCATCCGGAAAAGTAGCGATTGTCACCGCAGGCGGAAGCGGCATGGGCGCGGGCGCGGCGCGCGCACTCGCTGAAGACGGCTTTCACGTCGCCATCCTGTCCTCGTCCGGAAAGGGCGAGGCTCTGGCGCAGGAACTCGGCGGCATCGGTGTCACCGGGTCCAACCAGTCGAACGACGACCTCAAGCGTCTGGTCGACCAGACCACGGAGAAGTGGGGCCGTATCGACGTTCTGGTGAACAGTGCCGGCCACGGACCGAAGGGCCCGGTTCTGGAGCTCACGGACGAAGACTGGCACATGGGCATGGAGGTCTATTTGCTGAATGCGGTCCGGCCGACCCGGCTGGTGACCCCGATCATGCAGCAGCAGAAATCGGGCGTGATCATCAACATCTCGACCTTCGCCGCCTTCGAGCCGGACCCGGCATTTCCGACGTCCGGCGTGTTCCGCTCAGGCCTCGCGGCCTTCACCAAGCTCTTCTCCGACAAGTACGCCGCCGAGAATATCCGCATGAACAATGTACTGCCCGGCTTCATCGACAGCCTGCCGGAGAAGGAAGAGTTCCGCAGCCGCATACCCATGGAGCGCTACGGCAAAACGGACGAGATCTCGAAGACCATCGCCTTCCTGGCGTCCGACGGGGCGGGTTACATTACCGGCCAGAACATCCGCGTCGACGGCGGCATCACCCGGGCCGTCTGACCGTGCCCGGACACCGGATCAGGAACGTCCGATCTTCGAGATATCGAACGGCGTGGTCTGGTATAGCTCGTTGATCCAGTTGCCGAACAGCAACTGGGCATGGCTGCGCCAACGGTTCTCCGGCTCGAGGCCCGGATCATCGCCGGGGAAATAGTTGCGCGGCAGGTTGATCGGCTTGCTGGCGGCAACGTCCCGCGCATACTCCTCGCCCAGTGAGCTTGTGTCGTATTCGATATGATTGAACATGTGCAGCGACCGGTGCGCCGGATCGTCGAGCAGGCACAGGCCAGTCTCGTCCGACTCCATCAGGATATCCATCCCGCTGTGGGCGGGAATATCTTCGGCGCGCACTTCGGTCCAGCGCGAGACGGGAATCGAGAAGTCATCGGAGAACCCGCGCAGATACGGTGAGGTCGGCGCGAGATTCCGGTGCCGGTAGACGCCGAACGCCTTTTCGGCAAGCTGGTACTTGGGCACCCCGTAGAAGTGCTGCACCGCCGCCTGCGCCCCCCAGCAGATGTTCAGGCAGCCGTGCACGTTGGTCTGCGTCCAGTCGAAGATGCGGCACAGCTCGTCCCAGTAGGTCACCTCTTCAAACGGCATGGTTTCAATCGGCGCGCCGGTGATGATGAAGCCGTCGAACCGTTCGGACGCAACGTCCTCCCAGTTCCTGTAGAACGACGTGATGTGATCCTGCGGCGTATTGCGGGCCACGTGGTTGGTGATCTTGACCAGCGTGAGCTCGACCTGGAGCGGTGTCGCGCCGAGCAGCCGCGCGAGCTGTGTCTCCGTCCTGATCTTGTTGGGCATGAGGTTGAGCAGGCCGATACGCATGGGCCGGATGTCCTGACGCACCGCGTCAGTCTCGCGCATCACCATCACGCCTTCTTCGTCCAGCATGGAAAAGGCCGGCAGATCGTCAGGCATCTTAATGGGCATAGATCTGTCTCGCTCTGCCCGAGCACCGCTTGAACGGCATACGCACCCCTACCCCGCCGGTTCGCTGGTCCGGCGTTGTCGATTTTAGGACTCCTGGAACGGTGCACCCTCGGGAGCACCGTCGCCACCACAATTCGCGGATAGTGTTAAATGAGTTAGCCCGATCCCGCAATCAAGGTTCGATAGCCACGATTAATCGGGCACCGTCATCGCGTCCGGGGTCTATGAACAAAACCGCGACAACAGTTCACCGGCGAGGAAAAGACCGGCAATGAGAGCGAGACCGACCAACGAGCAACGAAATCCTCGCCACCACGCCGCTTGCCCCGCCATCGTGTAACCCAGTCCCGTATTTGCCCTCACGCCCCGCTGAAGGTGGCCCGTGAGGCCGAATTTCCCGGAATTTCCTGACCCTTGGGTCGGATCGACGTATTTTTCCGCCTGACTGAGTTGCCAGCCGAGATTCGTCTCCGTCCAGAGCACCGCAATCGCAACGACAATCACGCCGAACCCGACAATCAGATCACTGTTTGCGCAGAGTTGAGCGAGCATCATCGGTCCTGGACCGAAATGGCTGCTAGAAACCGGGGCATTGCAACAGGCACTATCCTCTCGATGTGTTGCCGGGAACCTCGAGATACAAGTGCCAGCTTCGCGCTGACGCGGGCAATGCGCGGCTTCTCAACGTGGCTCCCTAATGCCGCTCCCCCGCCGCCCAGGCCACCGCCTGATCCAGCCGGTCGTTGCCCCAGAACAGCTCGTCTTCGACCAGAAAGCTCGGTGCGCCGAAAATCCCGGCGGCGATGGCCTCGTCGGTCTGCCGCCGGAGCCGGCCCTTCACTTCCGGATCGTTGGCGAGTTCCAGCCAGTCATGCGGCTTCACGCCCACTTCGGTCAGCGCGTCCGCCAGGGTCGTATCGTCGGAGATCGTGCGTCCCTCGCCGAACTGGGCCGTGAACACGTTACGGCAATAGGCCGGCTGCCAGGGCTCCTTTTCCGCCGCGATGGCAATGCGCGCGGCCTTGAGGCTGTGCTGAGGAAACGGGATCGGCTGGACCAGCGGCAGACCGCGTACCGCGCACTGGCGCTCCATGTCCCGCCACATGTTCCGGCCCTTGGCTTCGTAGATGTTGAACGGCGAGGTATCCCAGCCCTGGGCGTGAAAGATCGGACCAAGCAGGAATGCACGCCAGTGCAGATCGAGGTCCCGCTCCGCCGCCGCCTCCTCGATCGCCATCGCGGCCAGATAGGAGTAGGTGCTTGCGAAATCGAACCAGAAATCGAGTCGCCGGGACAAATCGTTCCTCCCTTTGAAAGGTGGAAGTTTGCGTCACCGGGGCTCAAAAGGGAAGGCTGCCGGCCAGGCCGAAATCAAACTCGCCATAGCACCATCGCACCCTGACCGACAGCAATCGAACCAACCTACGCCGCACGAACCTTGTTGATGAAGCCCTCGACTTCCGTCTTGAGCTGCTCCGACTGTTCATTGAGTTCACCGGCCTTCGAGTTGACCTGGCTGGAGGCAGCACCCGCCTCCTGCGACGCCTCGGTCACCGAAGTGATATTATCCGTCACGCCGGCAGTTCCCGTCGCGGCCTCTTGTACGTTGCGTGCAATTTCCTGCGTCGCAGCACCCTGCTCTTCCATCGCTGCGGCAATCGCCGTCGAGACTTCGTCCACCTGGCCGATCACCGCCGATATGGAATCCATCGAGGAGACCGCCTGCCTGGTCGCGTCCTGGATCTCCCGGATCTGTTGCGAGATTTCATCGGTCGCCTTACCGGTCTGGCTAGCGAGGTCTTTCACTTCGCTCGCAACGACGGCGAAGCCCTTGCCCATTTCCCCGGCCCGCGCCGCCTCGATGGTGGCGTTGAGTGCCAGCAGATTGGTCTGTTCGGCGATGTCGGAAATCAGGCCGATCACCGCACCGATCTTCTCGGCCGTTTCAGCAAGCAACTGCATTTGCGAAACGGTACTGGAGACTTCGTCGACGGCTTGTCGGGATGCAGCCGCGGCTTCAGCAACCCGCTGATTGATTTCCTTGATCGAGGCCGACATCTCTTCCGTCGACGCCGCAACGGTCTGAACGTTGGCGGAAGCTTCCTCGGATGCGGCCGACACGGTCATCGCCTGGCTGCTCGTCTCCTCCGAAATCCGTGCCATGGTCTCGGCCGTCGCCTGTAACTCGTTGGAAGCCAGAGCAACCGCCTCCACAATTCCTCCGACCGTCGCGTCGAAGTCGTCGGCCATCTTGGCCAGCAGTGCTTTCTTTTCTTCCTCCGCACGCTTTTTCTGCGCTTCCTGCTCGTCTTCGAGCTCCCGAGCGCGGATCATGTTTTCCTTGAAGACCAGGACTGCACGGGCCATTTCGCCGGTTTCGTCCTTGTTGTCGAGCGCCGGAACCTCGACAGTCAGGTCATTGTCCGCCAATCCACTCATTGCCGAAGTCATGCCCTTGATAGGCCGCACGATGGAACGCACCGTGAAAAAGCTGACAACGCCGCCGATAACCATGCCGGCGAGCAGAAGCACCCATTCGACCAGCTGAAGCCGGTTGATGTCGTCAGCGACCGTCGCGGCATCGTCGACAAGCAGTTTCTTCTGGTTTGCAACCATGCCGCCGATGCGCTGGCCGTTTTCGTTCTTCGGTCCGACCAGTGCCGTAAGGAGAATGTTCGCCCTGGGCGCTGCCTCGGTGACGAGGGCATGGTTCGCCATGTTCCACTTTTCCGATCCGCGAATCTCGAACATCTTCGGCGGCAGGGGCGCGAACGCTTTCCGTTGCTGCGAGAACGCCTCGAAGGCCTTTCGCTGATCGGGGCTCAGCAGGTTCTGGCTGGCGGAAAGATCCGCGAACCGCTTGGTGTTCTTGGCCCAGAGCTTGTCGAATTTCTCGCGGAAGGCGCTGTCACCGGTGAGCAGATAGGCACGGATGTTGGCCAGTGAGAGGCCCAGCGTGCCGCGCACGTCGGCCATCATGCCGAGCAGGTGCTTGCGGGAATACTCATCTTCCGAACTCGGCATTGAGCCTTCAAGGTCGATCATCCTGGTGATACCGCTGACCAGTTTCGCCGCCAGGGGCGCAGCCTCGTTGACCAGGATGACTGTGGCCGGATTCTGCTCCGCACTGTTCGCGATCTGCTCGACTTCGGCCTGGGCCGCAGAGAATTCCTCCAGCACGGTCTTGAACCCCGTCCAGACCTCGACATTTTTCGGATTGGTCCAGCTCGCGGACAGCGTGTCCATGTCGGCGCTGACCTTCGCAATGTCCCGCCAGACAGCGGCCCGCTCGGTCTTGAACGCCGGATTCCCGGTCAGCATCCAGCCACGCAGCGCCGCCAGTGAGGCATTGATGTTGTTGACCATTGCCTGACTCGCGGCAGCCGTCGGCATACGCAGCGCGACAATCCGGTCTTCACCTTGCTTGATGGCGCGGACTTCCAGCACCGTGAAGGCGACAGCAGCGACGAGCACCAGCACTATCGCGCCACAACCCGCATATATCCGTCCGCCAATCTTGAGATTAAACTTCGGCATCATGTTTCTCCCAGGCCCGTTAAACCACCCGCACGTGCCGAATTCTCTCCGGATTATGGTTAATCAGCCATTAAGCGCACAAATATAAAAAGTTGTATTCGTAATATATATACTGAAAATATATGTATTAGAGGGATTTTCACGAAGAGATAAAAAGAAAATCAAAGATCATGTTGAAATTGTAACCTTCAATGTTTCGCTGGATTGGGGCAGATCGAATTGAAGGCGCAAGACTACGCAAAACGTCCGCATCGGCGCTGTGTTACGCCTGGGAACTGGCACGCAGTGACCGATGCCGTTCCTTGCTCGTCGTTTCCAGTTCATCCGCATTTGCCACAATGTCCTGGATCGTTGTGTTTTGAAGGTGACCGAGAAACTGGTCGAGAGCGCCTTCCAGTTGCCGCGCAAAGTTGCACACGCCGACGAACGCACATCGTGTAGACGTGCCTTTGTCGAAGCACTCCGCCATGCAAAAGCTCTCTTCCGTAACCCGCAATACCTCGGCGACGGTAATTTCGTTAGCAGGTTTCCCGATCTTGATGCCGCCGCTGCGGCCGCGCAGCGATACGATAAGCCCGGCCTTGCGCAGACTCTGAATGGCCTTGACCGTCTGCGGACGCGAACTCATGCACCCATCAACCAGTGCATCCACGGTCGCTTTACCGTCGGGCTGCATGGCCAGGTACATCAATGTGCGTACTGCGACATCACTCAACTGGGTCAAACGCATGCCGGTTGGCTAGCCTCCCCGCGACGACGGCTTTGCCGACCGATGACCGCCCCGATCGCGTCCGTGCAATCGAACCCGCGCAACCATTACATCGGCGTTGTACCCCCGAGATCGGTTCGATCTGATCTGTCGTCCTGCGGCTATCGAACCAAATTCAGTCTACACGATATTTCAGGTCCAGATAGCTTCATTATTCCTGCAAATCGCGTCTAACCGGCACGATACCCAGATTTAGAGCGAATTCCGGCCCATCGTTTCAAGGAACTTGAAAGAGATCAGCAAATAAAACTCCTCATTTCATTGATCAAATCAATCAGAACGCGGGTCCGCCCGAAACGCCGAGCCCGCCGAACGCCAATCCTGCACAGGCCAGCAGTCTGATCCCCTTCACCGCTCCACTCCTCGGTCCGCTTTGCATGTCCCGACAGGGTCAGCAGAGGGGGTTTTCGTTTCGACGAAATCGTACGTTTCAATTTGAATGACCGGTCGGCGTGCAGGTGCCGAAGCACGTCTAAATCACAAGGCTTGCGGGCGCGCCGTTCTTGCCTATAGTGCGCAGCGATTTTTCCGACACTCTTGCAGGGCGGACCCCGTCAATGGCAAATCACGACTCCGTCGAAAAGGTTGTGCTGGCGTATTCCGGCGGCCTCGACACCTCGATCATCCTGAAATGGCTGCAGACCACCTACGACTGCGAGGTGGTCACCTTTACGGCCGACCTGGGCCAGGGCGAGGAACTGGAGCCGGCACGCCGAAAGGCCGAGATGCTCGGCATCAGGGAGATCTACATCGAGGATCTGCGCGAGGAGTTCGTACGCGACTACGTCTTCCCCATGTTCCGCGCCAATGCGCTCTACGAGGGCGTCTATCTGCTCGGCACCTCGATCGCCCGGCCTCTGATCGCCAAGCGCCAGATCGAAATCGCGGCCGAGACCGGTGCCGATGCGGTTTGCCACGGCGCCACCGGCAAGGGCAACGATCAGGTCCGCTTCGAGCTCGGCTACTACGCGCTCAACCCGGACATCAAGGTGATCGCGCCGTGGCGCGAGTGGGACCTCAATTCGCGCACCAAGCTGATCGACTTTGCCGAAAAGAACCAGATCCCGATCGCCAAGGACAAGCGCGGCGAGGCCCCGTTCTCGGTCGACGCCAACCTCCTGCACACGTCGTCCGAGGGCAAGGCGCTCGAGGACCCGGCAGAGGAATGCCCGGCCTATGTCTACCAGCGGACGGTTTCGCCCGAGGAGGCGCCGGATCAGCCCACCTATATCGAGATCGGATTCGAGAAGGGTGACGCGGTCTCCATCGACGGCGAGGCCATGAGCCCGGCCACGATCCTGACAAGGCTCAACGAGCTTGGCGGCGCCAACGGCATCGGGCGGCTCGATCTGGTCGAGAACCGTTTCGTCGGCATGAAGTCGCGCGGCATTTACGAGACACCGGGCGGCACGGTCCTGCTGGCCGCCCATCGCGGCATCGAGTCCATCACGCTCGACCGCGGCGCCATGCACCTGAAGGACGAGTTGATGCCGCGCTATGCGGAGCTGATCTACAACGGATTCTGGTTCGCGCCCGAACGCGAAATGATCCAGGCCGCCGTCGACAAGGCATCGGAAGCGGTGACCGGCAGTGTCCGGCTCAAGCTTTACAAGGGCACGGCTTCGGTCGTCGGGCGGTCCTCGCCGAACTCGCTCTACTCCATGGAGCACGTGACCTTCGAGGAGGACACCGTCTACGACCAGCGCGACGCCGAGGGCTTCATCAAGCTCAATGCGCTCCGCCTGCGCCTGCTCAACCGCCGCGACGCGAAGCTCTAGAGGTTGTCAATTCCGCACTGACCGGGGAAGCGGAACGCTGCTGACACGTCCGTTTCCAAGGACAACCTGTTGAGACCGAAAGGCCCGAGCTTTGCGGCCTCAACAAGAAATGGATTTGTCGGATTACCGTCCGCGGCTGGCCTGAGCCGTACCGCTTTCGGTCTCGAATCAAGCCGCTAGTGCGCCGGCTTGTAGGGAAATGCCGAATGGTGGACGTTAATGAGGAGCTTGCCGTCAGGGCCGCGAACATACCCGAATGTGAATTCGACCTTCGCTTCCTTGCCCGTCTTCGCATCCGTGAAGAAGTAGTTGCCCATGGCGACGGCAGAACCGGCGTCGCTGACGATACCGGCGTTTTCAAAGCGAACCTTCGTCCACGTCTGCAATGCGAAACCGTGGTCTTCTTTCACCACACCGCCAACAAAATATGAGGCGGCTTTCGTTTCGGTGAGACGAAACTGCTCGGCCGCGGCCTTGGTCGGCTTGAAGAGGACGGTGCCTTCATCATAGCCGTAGAGAGTATCCACATGTTCGGCCGCCAACGCCTTGTAATCGCCTCCGCTTGTATAGGCTTTGCCGATCGCGACGATGCCGTCACCCCAAACTTTCTGCGCTTCGAGGATCTCGGCTTCGGTGATTGGTTGTGCTTTTGAAGGAGCAGCCATTGACGCGATTCCGATCATCATGGCCAGGAGAAATACCTTTTTCATTGGTCCTCTGGAGGTTGCGCCAAGTCGGTTAGCATATAACATTACGATTTAGTCAGTGCAATGACTATGCCGCCTTCTTTGGCCAATAACCGGCCTTTGGACATGGAGCCTCTAATCGCCTGCGGGCTTTGACCTTGCGCGAAACCCCAGCAACGCAAATCTCTAGAGCGTCAGGATTTCGTTGGCATTCGACGTGCCGCGTCCGCCCGGTGCGGTGGCGCCGCCGACCACGTAGATCCGCCCGTCGATCAGGCCGGCACCGAGCCCGTGGCGCGGCGTCGGCAGATCCGGCAGCGACGTCCATCGGTCCGCCTCCGTCGAGTAGCGCCAGACATTGGGAAAGACGCGGGACTCAGGCTTGAAGATCTCGCCGCCGAAGACGATGAGGTCTTCGTCAATGACCACGGATGCCGTTCCGGCCTGGGGCAGCGGCATGGGCGCGGCTTTCCGCCAGCGGTCCTCCCGCCCGTCGTAAATCTCGGTGGTATCGAGATTGCCTTTCCGCGTCCTGCCGCCAGCGACAACGAGCTGATCGCCGATCCAGCCGCCCGTACCGCTGTTGCGCGCTGTCGGGATCGGTGCCGCCGTTTCCCATTTGCCGTCGAGATCCCAGACCCAGTGATCCGTGATCTCCGTGTGATCGCGGCGCGCCTTGTTGGCCTCGCCCTTGGGGCTCTGACCGGTCACCAGATGAACGGCCCCATTGCGGCGGGCCGCCAGCACGCCCTCGGCCTGCGGTTTCGGCAGGGCGCCGCGCGCCTCCCAGCCTTCCGGTGTCAACTCGTGGACGGTATTGCGCATCCGCCAGACATGAGTGTAGCCGCCGTTGAATCCACCGGCGAGGAACAGCCTGCCCCTGGCACTGACCAGCGCTGCGTGATGACGCGCTTCGGGCAGGTTGGCGGCATTCGTCCACCGGTCTTCGGACGGCGAATAGCGGAAACAGGCGTCGGTGAAATAGGGAATGCCGAGCCGCGCAGCGATCCCGCCGGCGACATAGAGACCGCCGTCATGAACCGCGGGGTAGATCTCCTGGATGTTGACCGGCAGGGCCCTGCCGGATTGCCAGCGGGGCGCGGCATGGGTCACGGTTGATGTCATGGTCACGGCGGCGGCAAGACCCGTTATGAACTGTCTCCTCTTCACGGCACCTCTTTCCGGCGAATCTGTCAACGGTCAGGAGAGGATCGTATCCGGTAATGAGGACTCAATGTGGACGGCGCCGATTCATTCCCGCGATCAGCGGCCGCTCCGCCAAACCGAAGATCCGGCCTTAGATGCTCTTCAGAAACTGATTGGCCTTGAACGTGGCCTCGTAGAACCGCGACATGAAGGGCGCCGACGCAACCGGCTTCAGGTCGGTGACAGGAAGGGGAAGGTCGTCCTCGCCGCCGCCCGAAAGCAGTTCCGCCATCGCCCGGCCGAACGTGGTGCCGGGTGCAATGCCGCGACCGTTATATCCGATCGGCGTATAGAGCCCGTCGGCAAGCCGCAGGATGCGCGGCAGATGATCGGGCGTCATTGCGATCTGTCCGTGCCATGACGTTTCCCAGTCGACCGGTCCGAGATTCGGGAAAAGCCGCCGGAGCCGGCGCGACGCCCAGCGGCGCGACAGCCCGTCCGTACCGCCGATCAGCTTGCCCATGCTGCCGATGATCAGGCGCCCGAAGGCATCGCGGCGCAGCGAGAACATGATCTGTCCCGTATCCCAGAGCCCCTGTCCTTCCGGAAGGATATCCTTCGCTCTTTCGCCGAGAGGCTCGGTCGCAAGCTGAAAGTAATGGATGATGGTGAAGACACGCTTCAGGTCGGGCCACAGGTCGTCCGTATAGGCATTGGTACCGAGGACCACTGCATTTGCCGTCACCCGTCCGCTGCTGGTTTGGAGCGTCCACTTGCCGTCGCCGCGTTCGAGTTTTGTGACCGTGACACCGGTGTGGAGTTTCGCACCGGCCGCCGTGGCCGCCCTCGCCAGCCCCCGCACATACCCCATGGGATTGATGGTGCCCGCGCGATGGTCGAGTAGCCCGCCGTGGAAGGCCGTACTTCCGATCTTCTCCGCAACCGTGTCCCTGTCGAGCAGGTCGACCGGCGCGCCGAGCCGCTGCCACTCCTCCGCGCGGCGCGCTAGCTCCTGAAGTCCCTTGGACGAATGGGCCGCATGGATGGTTCCGTTGCGTGTGGCTTCGCAGCGGATCTGGTGCTTCTCGATCAGCGAAAAGACGTACTCGGGCGCCTCGCCGAGGGTGTTCACCAGGCCCGACCCCTTGTCCTCGCCGAGCTTCGCGCGGACGTCCTGCGGCGGCAGCCAGAGACCGGCATTGACCAGTCCGACATTGCGCCCCGACCCGCCATATCCGATTGTCCTGGCCTCCAGCAACTGGGCATCGATCCCCCGTTCAGCCAGATGCAATGCGGTCGATAGGCCCGTGAATCCGCCGCCGACGATTGCGACATCAGTGTCGATGTCGCCGGTCATCGGCGCGTCGATTGCACGCTCCTCGGCAGAAGTGTCCCAAAGCGATATGGACGGACTGGGCCGGATGTTCATGGGCTCAGGCCATCAGTTTCCGGACAACCACATCCGGCTACCGGCTCGCCAGCAGGCGGATGCCGGCAAACGCGAAGAACAGTCCGAGCGCACCCTGCGCATATCGTCTGACGCGCTGGTAACCGTGCACCACCTTTTCCACCGAGAAGGCAAACGCATAGACGCAATGCACGATCACCGCGATCAGAGTCATTCCCGCCACGAGCGCGACGGCGGCTCCGGCCGACCCGTTGGCCTGCAGGCCGAGGGAGATAATCGCGATCCAAGTAAAGGCCGCCTTCGGATTGGTCAGCTGAATGACCATGCCCCGGAAATAGAAACCGCGCAGGCTGCCGGGCTGGGCTGTGCCCGAGGGCATCTCGATATCCCGGTCCGATGCCGCCGACCGGAACGCGCGATAGGCAAGCCACAGCAGATAGAATCCACCGATCACCTTGATGAAGGTCAACGCCGTTGCATAGGTTGCCAGCAGCGCTGACAGGCCCAGCACGGTCATCAAGGCCCAGGTGAAGGAGCCGGTCGCGATGCCGAGCGCTACGGCGAGCCCTGCGGGACGGCCTGCGCTGACCGACGTGCCGATCACCGCGATGTTGTTCGGGCCCGGACTGAGAATCGTGAGGAGAAACACCGAATAGGCGATCAGGATACCGGTTACGATTCCCGAGGTCGGCTCCATGGTCCTTGCCTTCCTATTGCGTTGCGAGTGCGCCGGCCGCGCCGCCCATCATCCCGGCGCTGACCCGGTTGGCGATCTTGACCGCGCGCCGGCTCTTGAGGAAGCGCCGCGCCTGCACCGCCATGGCCACATAGGCAATGTCGATGGCCGCGAGCACCACCAGCATGGTGATTGTCAGTTCGAGCCAGCCGACAACCGTGATCCCGGCAAGCCCGATGATGGTCGGCAGCAGCGCCAGATAGAACACCATGATCTTCGGGTTGCCGAGCGTGATGGCGAGACCCGCAAAGAACATCCTGATGGCTGACCCCGTCGGCTGCTTTGCCTCGCTGTCGGCAATCTCGGCGGGTGCCCACCACATCTTCCAGGCCAGATAGAGCAGATAGGCGATACCCAGATACTTGATGGCGAGGAATGCCCAGTGCAGGCTTTCGGCGAGCGCCGCCAACCCGAAGACGGCCATGGTCAGCCAGATGGCCTCGCCGATCCACATCGCCATGATGAAGGGCACGACATCGCGCCAGCCGCGCGCAATCGCCCGCGTCACGAGAGCAGCAATGCTCGGACCCGGAGAACCGGCGGCAATCGCCAGCGCGCCGGCGAAGATGATGAGAGCTGCGAGATCCATGTCCCCTCCTCGGATTTCGAGGCGATCAGGCTACTGCTTTCGCCGGGAAAGTCACGGATTCGATTCGCGGCAACAACAACGAGACGGCAAGGCTGACTCATACGTCAACGTCAATTAGGCTGACATTGTCCGGAAGCCGGCAGTCCGTCGTCGCTCGGGCCATCCCACGTCATGACAAACGGCCGGTCCCGCCGGCAATCGAAGTCTTCAGCGAATTCGTCCGCGGCCCGGCGCGCCAGGACATTCGCGTCGCGTGATTTCCTTACGTTGACGTAAGCCATGTGACACGCCTCACCGGGTCCGAGTTTGGTCACGACGAGATACTGCCCCTTGCGTCCGTCGGAATCGGTCCGGTACCGCAGGATCGTGGCGATCGGGCGCAGGAGTCCCTGGGTCTCCCGGATCACGCGCCATTCGAGCGTCTTGCCGATCGTGTTGAAGGCGGACAGTGTCTGCTGCGCCGAGCACTGCTGCTTGGCATTCCTGCCGTACCCGAGGAAGAAGCGCAGATCGCCTTCGGCGACCCAGACATCGGTGTTCCGGAAGCCCTCGCACCACCACTCCGCACCTTGTGCCTCCTCGCCGCTAGATGGTTGCACCAGCCGGCAGTCCTCTTCGAGGGCGAGCGAGGAATAGGCGCTGGTATCCCCCAGAGCAGGCGACAATGCGGTGCCAGGCAAATGAACGACAAAAACCGCCGCAAGCGCACTCCACAAGACTTTCATGAGTTTCCGGTTCCGGTTGAATTCAACGCCCGCACGAACGCGGCCGACGAAAGCCACTCATACACGATATGCCGATGGTTGCCGATCCGCTACACGCCGCGATCAGAACGGCTCGACACAGGTGCAGGCTTCCTCGTAGGCCTTTTCGATCTCGGCAAAATAGGCTTCGTGTGCCGCGAGCAGGCTTTCGTAACGGGCCTCGAGAGCCGTGAGATAGGTCGACACCTCGATCCAGCCATGAAGCGCACGAATCCCGCTCTCGTTGCTCAGCCGCATGAGATCGTTCGTGGCACCGATGATTTCCACGACCGACTTCAGCCCGCCGATAATACCGACCGCCTTGGTGCCGTACCGCAGGGCATTGGTTTCGGCGAAATTCAGCATATCCATGAGCACGGAGACAGTCTGGTTTGACACGAACATGCGCGCCTTGCCTTGCAATCCTTCGCCGATGGCACCAAGCGGTGTCTGCTCGGGATCTTTCGGTCCGGTGTCCGCCATCAGCTGGTCGAGGATGCGGCGGCGTGCGTCGACCTGCGCCCGTGCGGCCGTCGCCATGTGGGCCACCTGACGCGCCCGGTCGCGGATCGGCTCAAGCCCGCGCCGCAGAAAGCTGAGCAGCGTCACCGGCGAGGAGCAGGTCATGCTCGACCGGGTGTCCGCCATGAGCTGATCGGCCAGCCGCTCCGTGTCACTCCGGACCCTGGCGAACCGCGCCGACCCGTTGCGCAGGTGGCTCAGAAATGTGTCGGTTCCTTTGCCAAGCGTCACCTGCCGGGCAAGGTCCTGCAGATCGGTATTGACCGTTTCACCCCGCTCGCGCAGATACTCCGCCACGACCTGGTTGGTCTGCGGGAACAACGTTCTGCCCGGCAGGGCATCGATCGCATTGAGCGCGTCCCGCACGGACCGCTGGTACTTCGGCAGTTTCAGCTGTCGGGCCTTCCGCAACTCGTAGGAGTAGGCGCGCTTGCAGTCCCGGACGGTGAAGCTGATCTGCTTGCTGGTCTCGGCCTCCGGATCCTTGCTCGACGCCATGGCGTCGACCGTCACCGTCGTCCGGAATTCGTCCTCGCGGCGCAGGCGGAGATAACGCCGCGCCAAGTCGAACTGCAGGATCGACGTGGTCGTCGCACCATTGGCCAGCGCGTCCGTCCGGCAGGTCCCCATCTTGCCCTTGCGGTCGTTCTCGCACGTCATGGCGTCCGACTGCAGGCCGCCGTTGATCCGGTTGCTGAAGGTCAGGGCCAGCGTGACGTCCTCGGCATCGTCGGGACCTTCATTGCTGAGCGTCAGGTCGAGTTCAGGCGTCCGCTCCGGCCAGTAATCCTTGTCTCTCGCCGGCTCGTTCAGCGTTATCTTCAGCGTGACGTCGCCAAACTTGATCGGCTCCGGCCGGCTGGTCGCCGCAATCTCCGCGAAATAGCCGAACACGTCCTTCCCCTGACGAACGAATTTCTGACAGATGCCGCAGTCGTCGACCGTATAGAGCGGGCTCTCGGCAACGTCCTTCAGGGGCACCATGAGCTGGCTGTAATCGATCCACTTCAGCAGATCCGGCGACTGGGCCTGAAAATACTCGGTCGCCTTCTTCTTGCTGACCTTCTTGCGCTTCTTGAACCGCTCGATATTGGTGACGTAGACATGCTCCCAGTTCGCCAGATAGGCGTCGGACTCCGGTGCGAAGTGGTACCGGTCGCGGCTGGTACGCACGGCCCGGATGGAGTTCAGGAACAGTTCCAGATTCTTGACGACCTGGCCGACCTCCGCCTCGGTGAGGAACTCGGGCTCCTCAGCACTGGCCCGATCGGATGCGTCCGCAACGAGGCCCGCTGCAATCAGCAATGCAGGAATTAACAGTTTGAATCGGATTGAGCGCATGGCAGCACGTCCTTCTTGCACGGGCACCGAGGCCCGTGAGAACGCGCGTCCGCGCGAGCCCAAGCCAAGTCCCACCAGAGATTGTTACATGCTGCCGCTTAAGATCTGGTGGATTCGACGTTCGATTTCAACCGGGTTTCCAGGGACGCATGAGCCCTGTTCGGCGAGGGTTAACAGACGGTAAAGCTGCGAGTCATACCGGTAGTACTTTCCCGGAAAACAGCCGTTTTCTGCAAACCTGCGGACGGTGAAACATGATGACACCGGTCCGGTATGACTGCATCTTGTGCGCTGCACCACATGGTCTTACGACCAATTCGCTATAGGCATGGCGCGCCGCTGCGGATATGACAGGTGGCGCGATGGACAGGAAGGTTTGACAGAAAATGCGTATCGATGCCGTGCCCGTGGGCAAGAACCCACCCTATGACCTCAACGTCATCATTGAGGTGCCGCGCGGCGGGGTGCCGGTGAAATACGAAATGGACAAGGCCTCCGGCGCCATGTTCGTCGACCGTTTCCTGCACACCGCCATGCACTACCCCTGCAATTACGGGTTCGTGCCCCATACGCTGTCTGACGACGGCGATCCGGTCGACGTGCTCGTGGCCGGCGCCGACCCGGTGGTGCCCGGCGCGGTGGTGCGGACACGTCCGGTGGGCGTGCTGTTCATGAAGGACGAGGCGGGCGCGGATGAGAAGATCCTCGGCGTTCCCGTTGACGACCTGTCACCGTTCTACGAGGACGTCTCGTCATACCGGGACCTGCCGCGCCTGCTGATCAACCGGATCGAGCACTTCTTCGACCACTACAAGGATCTCGAGGACAAGAAGTGGGTCGAGATCGTCCGCTGGGGCGGTCCCGAGGAAGCGGTCGACATCATCCGCGCGGCCATCGAGGCAGTGAAAGTCGCGGAATAGGGCCTGCACGCTGCGCGATCCGGACATAGTCGGTTCGGGATACAGACATCGCACACGCGACGATACGACCTTTTCCCGTTCTTCGATGACTTCCGAGGTTATTGCCCCGATGAGTAAGCTGCCGATTGTTGATACTGCTCTTCCGGATTGAAGCGACGGTGGCATCATCTCATTGGAGATGGCGATCAACTATCCAAAACGGATCAGGAAATCCCCGGTAACGGGGACAAGCCAGGATGCGAGTGATATAGATTGCTCGGTGTATGCTGACGCGATTATTGGCATGCACTTGGGCAACGCAGCCGAACTCAGCCAATCCATAATTTTTTCGGCGGACCAAAGGAGATCGATATGACTGATCCAGGCAAGGTTCTGTCAGATGCTGTTGCAGCCCAAAATGTGCCGTTTGTTGTTGCCATGTCGGGAAACTCGAACGGCATCACCTTCAGCGGGGCCGCCGGGGAGGCAGCACAGGGCCGTGCGGCAGGTGAAGATACCGTATTTCGCATCTTCTCCATGACCAAGGCCGTTGGCTCAATTGCAGCCATGATCCTGATCGATAGAGGCAAATTAGGCGCAGACACGCCTGTCGCTGACATTGTGCCGGAGTGGAACGAACTCAAGGTTCTCGAAGGATTTGACGGCAACACGCCCGTCCTTCGTGCTCCCAATACAACAGCCAGGATATGGCATCTTGCCACCCACACCAGTGGCCTGGAGTATGAATTCTGGAATGCTGATACGGCCAGGTATCTGGAAGTTACCGGACATCCAACCATTCTCTCAGGCTTGATTTCGTCGATGAACTACCCGCTGACCTCCGATCCGGGCACACGGTGGGGTTATGGCCCAAGCACCGACTGGTTGGGCCGTGTGGTTGAAGCCGTTGATGGCCGGAGGATAGATGCTTTCTGCCGTGAAGAAATTTTCCAGCCATTGGGCATGGCCAGCACGGCCTTTGAAGCAGCGGGCCTCGAGAGCCGGATGGCTGACGTTTCAATTCGCGGCGAAGAGGGCACATTTGGTCCCTTCGAGATAGCGCCTCCGAGCCAACCGGAGTTTTACGGGATGGGACATGCGCTCTACTCAACGGCCCCCGATTATATGAGGCTGTTGAGAATGGTCTTGAATAAGGGTCAATTGGATGGAAATCGGATCCTCTCTGAACAGGGTCTGGATCACATGTTGACCGACCATATGCATGGTCTGACATTCCAGAATATGCGCACTGTCGCGCCACCGCTGACGGCGGATGTCGAATTGCCGGAGGGCACCGTACACAGCTTCGCATTTGTCAGAAGCCCGGCGGACATTCCTGGCAAGCGCTCCGCCGGCACACAAAGCTGGGCCGGCGTGTGCAACACCCACTATTGGGTCGATCCGGCAAAAGATGTTGCTGCTGTGATAATGACCCAGTCTCTGCCGTTTGTGGAAACGCCATTCATGGACACCTATGATGCCTATGAGCGCGCCGTTTACGCGGCGTGCTGATCGTCGGACTTACCGGTTAGTTCCCGCAGGCACTTAAAGAAGCTCGGCGATCGGCGGAATCTTCTTCCATTCGGGCGTGGGCTGTCCCTCGCCCTCCTTCGGGATGTGCCGTGACGGTGTGACCTGCTCCATGTGCGGCACGTAGCGCGGGCAGTTCGGATAGATGTGATCGACGTCGACCTCAACGATCCGCTGCGCGCCGGGATAGGTTTCAAGTGCCTCGTGCTCGTCGTGGACGGTGGCCCTGCCGTTGATCCGCACGCGCAGGAACAGCGCGCCCTGGCCCTCCTCGGCACCGAACTTCATGAACAGCAATCCGACGTTCGGATTCTCGAGGATATTGCCGAGCGACTTGTACATCCGGTTGCCGTCATAGTCCGGGAAGACGAGCCGGCTCGGCCCGGTGACCCGCACGAAACCCGGCGCGCCACCCTTGAATGAACAGTCCGTGTTGCCTGCCGCAGATGTCGCCAGAAAGAAGAACGGCACGGACTCCACGAACTCGCGGAACTCGTCGGTGAACGTATCGGTCTCGACCATCTCGACGATCCGGTCAGCAACCGCGCGCCCGCCGTAACGATCCTGGAGCGTACGGTTGCCCTCGTGAAACATTGTCATCTTGTGCGTCTCCCTTTCCTCCCGGCATCGCCGGCCCAACCTGACACGAGATCTGGACCGTCAGGTGGCGATGGACCTGACCGGCTGTCACCTGCCTTGCGCGAAGGAGTCGGCCAGAAGGTCGAATACCAGGCGGATGCGCCGGCTGGTGTGCAGTTCGCGGTGGGTCACGAGCCAGATCGGGATGGGGAAAGGGTCCAGCTCGGGCAGGACTTGCTCGACCTCGGGCGTCATGTCGGCCAGCTCCTTCACCATCAATCCGATTCCGAGGCCGTGCTTGACCATTTCCCAGCCCACGACGCCATTGGCTGAGGTCAGCTTGAAGTTGCGCTTGGTCAGCGACAGGCCAAATCCGTTCAGGACGGAAACCATGCGGTCGGTCTGGTCGAATCCGACGAACGCCGCATTGTTGAGGTCGTCCACGGTTGTCGGGCGGCCGTGGGTTTCAATGTACGACGTCGCCGCATAGAAATGTCCTGTCGTTTCGCGGACCAGCTTCGCGATCAGCTCCGGTTGTTCCGGCCGCACGTGCCGGATCGCGATATCCGCCTCCCGGCGCCGCAGGTTGCGGACCTCGTTCACGGCGACGACTTCGACCTCGAGCGCCGGCGCGATCGAGCGCAGCTCCTTCAGGACCGGCGGCAGCCAGTAGGTCGACATGCCGTCGCTGGCGGTAATGCTGACCTGGCCTTCGATCGCCTGGGAGTGACCGGAGGCGGCCAGCGAAATCCGGCCTGCGGCATCGCCCATGGCCCGGAAGTGTTCGAGCAGTTCCAGGCCCGATGGCGTCAGGGTGAGGGACCGCCCGCTTCGTCTGAACAGGGTGACACCAAGTTCGTCCTCAAGAGCGGCCACCTGGCGGCCCAGAGTCGGCTGGGTCAGTCCGAGCGCGCGCGCCGCCGCCGACAGGGTGCCTTCCTCGGCGGTGACAAGGAATGCCCGGGCCTGGTTCCAGTCAAAAGAGACGGTTTGCCAATTCATGCATTTTTGTATGAACGTATACAGAAATTGGCAATTTATATTTGATCTGCGCATGGCTAATTAGGCTCCGAAAGGAACCACCCCATGCCAAAAACGATCTTGTCCACCCGAGCCGATTGGCTCGTGCCCACCTCGCTGATTGCGCTTGGCCTCATCCCTGTCGCCGCCGGCGCCGTGCGCCTCGGCGGACTTGCGGTTGGGGCGGAAGTCACGCCCGAGAATGCCCGGTTCTTCGCAATGCCTGTGCCCGTGGTGATGCACATCGTTGGCGCCAGCGTGTTCTGCGTGCTGGGCGCATTCCAGTTCGCGCCCGGCTTTCGCCAGCGGCGGCCGGGCTGGCACAGGATCGCCGGGCAGCTCCTGGTCCCGTGCGGTCTGGCGGCTGCGCTAACGGGGCTGTGGCTGACACAGCTCTATCCGCCGGTCGACCATGACGGTCCGCTGCTCCATGGCTTCCGGCTCCTGGCCGGCGTGGCGATGATCTTTTTCATCCTGCTCGGCTCGACCGCAATCCTTCGGCGCGATATTGCCCGGCACCGCGCCTGGATGATGCGCGGCTATGCCATCGGTCTGGGCGCCGGTACCCAGGTTTTCCTCCACATGATCTGGCTACCGATCCTTGGCACGCCGGGCGAGTCGGGCCGGGCATTTCTCATGGGCGCCGGCTGGGTCATCAATCTTGCCGTCGCCGAGTGGCTCATCCGGAGGCACCCCCTCCAGTCGAATCCCAGGGGCAGGGCTCCACACGCTGACGCCACACGATTGGACACGGCCGACGCAGCAGCCCACTCCTGATCGGCGCAGCTGCCGGAGCAATCATCGAACACACCAGAAACAGCGGACCGCGCAAACGTCCGCCAGAACGATCGCAGGACAATCCATGTATTACGCCAACAGAATGAACACGTCCGGCACAGCGCCGGACGAAGACAACACAATTCCCGTTTTTGCCCGATGGTTCGGGTCGTGGCGCATTTCCGTGCAGCGACGAGCTATGAGCACGCCGCAACTCGCCCGGTTCTATGACCTGGCCGCCCCGGCATGGAGCCGCAAGCTCGACCGGATCGGCTTTCCGGAAGCTTATGAGGAGATGCTGCGCCGGGTCGTGGCCAGCGACAATCTGGTAGACACCGTAGGAGCGCGCCGCCGTGTTCTGGACTGCGGCACCGGAACCGGCGCGATGTCCCGCGCCCTGGCGAAGGTGCTTCGGGCGCCTTTCAGCCTCGACGCCATCGACATCTCACCTGTCATGCTCGACCGGGCAGACGACAATCTGCGCAGCGACGGTATCGAGGTCGCGCTGCGCCAGGGCGACATGCGCCGGCTGCCCTATCGCGACGCCGCCTTCAACATCGTCATGACCGCACACGTACTGGAGCACCTGCCTGACCCCAATGTGGCGCTCCGCGAAATGGTGCGCGTACTGAAGCCGGGCGGCCTTCTGATCGCCTGCATCACCCGGCGGTCCGCGCTCGGGGCCTATGTGCAGCTCAAATGGCGCACGCACCGCGTGACTGCCGGCCAAGCGGAACGGTGGCTATCGGACAGCGGTCTTCAGGACACCCGTTCCCTGGCGTTCGGTGCTCACGCCCTCTGCAGGCAGATGAGCGTTGCCTGCATCGGGCGCAAACCTGAATCCTAAGTTCAAACACAATGGGCATGCTGTATGCGGCAGCTTGTGGCGTGCCATCCAGCGAGAAAAGCGAGTAAGACAGTGAACATGCAAAGCACACAGAAATTCTGGGACGGGACCGCGGAGAAGTACGCGGCCAAGCCCATCAAGAACATGCCGGCCTACGAGCAGACACTCGACCGCACGCGGCACTACCTGGCGATGGACGACACGGTTCTGGAAGTGGGATGCGGCACGGGAACGACGGCTCTGATCCTAGCCAAGGACGTCAAACACGTGACCGCCAGCGATATCTCGGCGAAGATGATCGAGATCGGCAAGGGCAAGGCTGCGGACCAGGATGTGGCCAATGTCGACTTTGTCCAGGCAACGCCCAATGACGAGGCGCTGGGCCCGGGTCCCTACGACGCGGTCCTGGCTTTCAACATCCTGCACCTTTTGGAAGATCTGACCGGCTCCGTCCACAGGGTGAGCGATCTCCTGAAGCCGGGCGGCATATTTATCTCCAAGACAGTCTGCCTGGGCGAGCAGAGCAGCATCTGGCGGCCGATCATCTTCGTCATGAGAAAGCTCGGACTGGCGCCCTACGTCAATTTTGTCACCTTCGCCGAACTGGAGCAGACCGTTGAGGATGCAGGGTTCAAGATCGTCGAGACCGGCGAATACCCGGCAACCCCGCCGAAGAACCGGTTCATCGTCGCCAGAAAGCTGTAAGGCCGGAGTGTCCGCTCACGAGTTGCTGGCCGCCGGAAAATAGCGGCCAGCCGTCTTGTTGCTCTTGAAGCGGGGCGTTACGTTCGGTTGGACTTCTGAATTCAAACAGACGGCCGACAGGAATGAACCAAAGTCCATCGGACTCCACTCCGCACTCCAGCGACCTTGCTCTCCGGCTGGTGAAGCAGGGAATGCTTGGGCTACCCATCGCAGAGCAGATCGGCGGATTCTGCCGCACGCTCTACGACCTTGGCGTTCCCATGAAGCGCGTGCAGATGGGCATGTACACGCTTCACCCCCGCTACGGGTCGCACACATTCGTCTGGCGCCCCGACGCCGACAAGGTCGAGCACGTTCCGCGCAGCCGCGCCATCGTCAATGACGACATCTATCTCAAGAGCCCGGTCCACCACATGCGAAGCCGAGGAATCCAGGCCCTGCACCGGCGCCTGGACACAAACGATCCGGACGAGTTCATCGTATTTGAAGAATTGCGCGGCGAAGGCCTCACCGACTATGCGGCCTTCGTCGTGCCCTACGATCCCGCGCAGGTGGAAGCAATCGCCCGGGACTTTGAAGCGACAGGCAACCCGGCGAGTCCGGGCCTGGAAGCTGACGGCATTTTCTTTTCCTGCGCCACGGACCGGGCCGAAGGCTTCGGCGACGGGCAATTGAAGCTGGTCGCGGACCTGCTCCCCTACCTGGCCCTGTCACTGAAGTCGCGTCTGACCTACGACGTCGCCAGTACTGTCCTTGAGACCTATCTCGGCAGGGATGCCGGACAGCGTGTGTTGACCGGCGAGATCGAACGCGGCTCGGCCGAGGCGATCCGCGCCGTCATCTGGTTCGCCGATCTGCGCGGTTTCACCAGCCTGACGGACGGCCTGCCGCGCGACGTCCTCGTTGCGACGCTGGACGACTATCTCGAGGCCATGGCGGCTCCCGTGCACTCCAAGAACGGCCAGATCCTGAAATTCATGGGCGAAGGTTTGCTGGCCACGTTCGACCTGACGGGCCGCGATGCAGCGACCGTGTGCCGGGAGGCGCTGGCAGCGGCAGCGGAGCTGCATGCCGACTTCCCCGCTCTGAATGAGGAACGCAAGGCTGCCGGGAAACCGGTCATGGAATTCGGCCTCGCCCTCCATCTCGGCGAAGTGTTTTACGGCAATATCGGCGCCAGCGAGCGGCTCGACTTCACGGTAATCGGGCCGGCGGTCAACGAGGCGAGCCGCATCCAGGCGCTGTGCAGGCCGCTCGAACGCGACATTCTCGTATCCAGCACCTTCCGGGAGACCGCCGGCAGTGAGCGCGGACTAATCTCCCTCGGCTCGCACGAACTGCGCGGTGTCCGCGAGCCACAGGAACTTTTCGGATTGGCGGACTGAAGCTGGCCCGATCAGCCTCGCTCTTCAGGGAGATGGCGAAACCCCACAGCAAGGCGATTCCACGCGTTCATCAGCGAGATGATGAACGTCAGATCGACGATCTCCTGTTCTGAAAAGTGCTCCTTCAGATCGTCGTAAAGGTCGTCAGGCGCATTCGTCTCGGGAAGCAGTGTGACAGCTTCCGCCCAGGCCAGAGCGGCCCGCTCACGCTTGTCGAAGAAATGGCATTCGCGCCAGACGGCAAGGCAATCGAGACGTTGCTGGGTCTCGCCTTCGTCCCGCGCTTGCGTTGCGTGAAGGTCGACGCAGTAAACGCATCCGTTGATCTGGGAGACCCGCAATTCCACCAGCGCCCAGAGCTTCTTGTCGATCGAGGTGATGTGCTTGCTCGCCGATGCGAGTCCGTTTGTCGCCTTCGAATTGATCTCTGTGTAGTTGAGCCGCTCGATCATGCCTGATGCTCCTTGTCGGGTTGAATGCCCTCTATGCCGTTAGGGCCATCGATCTGACTTTGCATTTAGTGCTATGCGGGCAATCTCAAAACATCCAATTCCGGCGGAAACGGATAGGTCAATCCGGGCGAAACGCCGTCGCGAACCGGTCGGCCGGGTTTTCGCGTTGGAATCAGGCTTCAGTCAAGCGGGGTCGGGAAACAGCGTCGGCGCCTAGATCTCGGGAACCGCGACACCTTTCTGAGCGCAGGCCGCGCGGACCGTGTTGTAGAGCAGGCAGGCGATGGTCATCGGCCCGACACCACCCGGCACCGGCGTGATGGAGCCGGCCACTTCGAGCGCCTCCTCATAGGCGACGTCGCCCACGAGCTTCGTACCGCCGTCGGGCTTCTCGATCCGGTTGATGCCGACATCGATGACGCAGGCCCCCGGCTTGATCCAGTCGCCGCGCACCATTTCCGGCCGTCCGACCGCAGCCACCAGCAGGTCGGCCCTGCGGCACACGCCTTCGAGATCCTTCGTGCGCGAATGGGCGATAGTGACCGTGCAGTTTTCCTGCAGCAGAAGCTGTGCCACCGGCTTGCCGACGATATTTGAGCGTCCGACCACCACGGCCTCCAGCCCTGAAAGATTGCCCAGGCGGTCCTTGGCAAGCATGACGCAGCCGACCGGCGTGCAGGCCACGAGGCTTTCCTGGCCGGTCGCCAGACGCCCGGCATTGATGACATGAAAGCCATCCACGTCCTTGGCCGGGTCGATGGCGTTGATCACCTTTTCCGTGTCGATCTGGTCGGGCAGCGGAAGCTGGACGAGAATGCCGTGGACCGCCGGATCGTTGTTGAGCGATTCGACAAGGTCGAGCACGGTGGCCTCGCTGGTCGATGCATCGAGCTTGTGCTCCCAGGAATTCATGCCGGCTTCGACGGTCTGCTTGCCCTTGTTGCGGACATAGACCTGGCTCGCCGGATCCTCGCCCACGAGCACCACTGCCAGTCCCGGCGTCAGGTCGTGGTCGCTCTTGAGCTGGCTGACGGCAGTCGCGATCCGGCCCCGGAGGCCGGCCGCAAATCCCTTGCCGTCGATTATCTTGTTGTCGTCGCTCACGTCAGTCATCGCCATTGTCGCCTCCAAGGCATCGGATCAATTCATCGAGACGCCGGACCGTTTCGTCCGCCCTTTCAGCGCCCGAGACCAGGACCGTCTTGTTGCGATGCGTGGTCCCGGCGGTCAGGGAGAGGTCGCTTTGGGCAAGCCTGAGCGTCTTCGCCAGCAGCTTGATAAGCGCTTTGTTTGCCTTGCCCTTTTCCGGTTGCGCCCTGACTGTGACCTTTAGCGACGCCGTCGCCTCGTCGGGGCGGTAAATTCCGTCGATTCGCTCGGATGAGGCCCCGGGTTGCAGCCTAACGAATAGCTCCACGCCGGCTTTTGTCCGGCGGTAGGGAGCCGGTGTCACCTGACGAATGAGCTTCCCAGGAAGAGTTCGAACAGCAGGTTGCGCGCAAACCAGAGACCCAGGATCAGGACGATCGGCGAAATATCGATACCGCCGAGATTCGGCAGGATCCGCCGGATCGGGGCAAGCGCCGGCTCCGTCAGCTTGTAGATCGTGTCGACCACGATGTAGACGAAGCGGTTCTGCGTGTTGATCACGTTGAAGGCGATCAGCCAGCTGAGGATCGCACCGATGATCAGAAGCCAGATATAGATCGTGATGACGGTGCTGATGAGATAGAGAATCGAGATCATGGCCGCCTGCAGGTGCCTCCGCGTTCGCCGGTGAAATGGTGTGCAACATGTACCCATACCCCGGCAATTCCGCAAGCGGGACGATCAGTCCGGGCCAAGCCGCCGCACCCATGTGTGCTTTGCTTGACACATGCGGGGGAGCGCGCCTAAAACCCGCTTCCATAGAGGGCCCGGACAGCGGGCCCGCCGGAACGGGGCCGTAGCTCAGTTGGGAGAGCGCGTCGTTCGCAATGACGAGGTCAGGGGTTCGATTCCCCTCGGCTCCACCAAAATCCCGCCGGATCTCAGATCGCTTTATTTGTACATTCCCTCGCGCAGATTGATTCCATGCTCGAGGTAAGCCTTCATGGCGCAGATCACCTGCATCCAGCCCTGACAGCTTCCGTAGGACGCCTTCAACCCGCCGGGCGTTTTTCTGAACCCTTCTTCGGCAATTGAAACCAGCGTTCGCCCATCATCCAGGGACTCGAAGCGCATCGTGACCCTTGTATCGTAGGCATCGGTCCCGTCGCCACCCCCGTCGTCTCCCTCCCATTCCAGGACGATCCGCTTGTTTTTTCAACCTCGACGATCTTCACCGGGAATGCCCCCGGAACGTCGTGAAAGTCCCAGTAGACAACGGCTCCGGTCTCAAGTCGGCCCTTGGCACCGCCGGTCGTGAAATATCCGGATAACTTCTCGGGGTTCACCACGGCTTCGAAGACCTCTTCGACAGGCCGGTTGATCCGGCCGCTGACTTCAAACCTCAAATCCATCCGACGCTCCATTGCATTACGATTAAATATGTTATAAAAATATAACATGTCAGAAGAAGCCAATGACGACAAGGTTTTTCGCGCGCTTGCCTCACCGATCAGGCGCAGGCTCATGGACGCCCTGCGTGACACGCCGCAGACGACAGGAGAACTCTGTTCCCGGTTCCCCGACCTGAACCGGTGCACCGTGATGCAGCATCTGGGGGTCCTGGAGGAAGCGGGCATCGTCGTGGCCCGGCGTGTCGGCAGGCAACGCTGGAATTACCTCGATGCGCTTCCGATCAAGCGCATCCACGACCGCTGGATTGGCGCCTATGCGGCAGAAGCAGTCAATCTGCTGGACCGGATGAAAACCGACATGGAGCGGCAGCCGTCGATACCGGCCGACGCGTCCTGACCGGCGCATGGTTGGCAGTCCGTTTCCCAGATTCCGTACATTCCCCACGTCAGGCCACATTTGGCCCCTATCGTAGTAACCGTATCGACGCACAGGCTTTGACTCCCGCAAGCCTGCAACATTTAATGTCGACCGTAAGGGGGTATGTGGTCTCCAGGGGTGGGCGGAGCGATGAACATATTCAGCGACCGGGCACTGGCCGAAAGGTTCAGGGAAGATGCGGTCTCGCCTGTCTGGCGGCTGTTCTATCTGATGGCTTTCCTGTTGTTCCAGTCGGTGCTGCTGACAACCTATGTCCAGAGTTATTCGGATCATGCGGTGAGCCTTTGGACCCACCTGTCCGACGGGCTGATGATCGTGACCGCGATCTTCGGCACGATCGCGCTCTGGTACATCAACCGCTTGGGGGACAACCGGGAATTCATCGAGCGCTATATCTGCCTGTCCTTCCCGATCTTCTTCCACATGTTCGCCATCGCCGGAGTCGCCTTCGTGGGGCTGACCCTGGTTTCCACCATGTTCGGCTACGACAAGCATCCCGGCACCACGCCGATCCACAGTTTCGTCATCGTGCTTCTGATCTATGGCTGGTACTACTGGCGCCTGTTCCTGTCGTTCCGGATCGCGTCGGGCTATTTCGAAAAACGGGCGGCAGCGGCCGCCGCCGCCGAGGCGGAGGCCTATGCGGACGAAGACCCGGAGGCGTTTGCCGAAGAGGAGGAAGCTCTCGACACCTCCATCGGCCGGACGCTTTATGACAGGCTGTCGCTCAACAGGAAATGAGGCCCGAGCATGCCGCTGCCCATCCACCACATGATCTCTTCCGGGCCGCGGCCCGTTGCCCCGTTCTCGCACGCGGTCGAGGCCGACGGCTGGGTCTTTGTCACCGGCCAGATGCCGACCGACCCTGACGCTCCCGACGCGCCCCTGCCCGAGGGCGTCGAGGCACAGACCGCCCGCGTCATGGACAACCTGATCATCGTGTTGAAGGGTCTGGACCTCGGTCTCGAGCATGTCACCTTCATGCGGGTCTACCTGACCGAATTCGAGCGCGACTACGCAGCCATGAACGAGACGTATCGCGCCTATTTCGAGGACGGCAAACTGCCCGGCCGCACCTGTGTGGGCGTCACCGCGCTGGCGGTGAACGCCCTCGTCGAGATCGACCTGATCGCAAGACGGCCCTGACCCGGATTCTCACCAACTTCCATTGATGCCCGCTACGACGAGCCGGACCTGAAGGGCACCGGTTGTCCCGGCTCGCAATTCTCAATAAAAAAAGTTGATCAAGATCAGCAAAAACTGAGAAAGCGGGTTTGAAATGCAACTCAAGCAGCTTGAGACTTTCCTGTGGATCGCGGAATTGCGCAGCTTCCGCCAAGTCGCCGAGCAGATGCATGCCACGCAGCCGGCCATCTCGGCACGCATCGCCAGCCTGGAAAACGAGCTCGGCGCCAAGCTGTTCGAGCGCAACACCGGCTCCGTCCGTCTCACCGCCAAGGGGCTGGAGCTTCTTCCCTTCGTCGAGAAGGCCGTCAGCCTGAGCAACCAGATAAGGGAGCGGGCGAGCGAGGGCCTTACCCTCTCTGGCGTGCTCCGGCTCGGCGTCTCGGAGACGATCGTGCATACCTGGCTGCCGAAGTATCTGAGCGCGTTGCACGAGCACTGCCCGAATGTCGACGTCGACCTGTCCGTCGATGTCACGACAAACCTTCGGGACGACCTGATCGCGCGGAAGCTCGACCTCGCCTTCCTGCTCGGGCCGGTCTCGGAGTACCGCATCCACAACGACCCTCTGAGCAGCTACCCGCTGACCTGGATCGGATCGCCGGCGCTCAGAACCGGCCGGGATAACCGGCTTTCCATTGAAGACCTGCGCGCCTTTCCGATCCTGAGCTACGCCCGCAATACGCGGCCCCACCTCGAAATCCGGAATTATTTCCGGGAACACAGCGATGTCCCTGCGCGGATCTTCGCCTCCACGTCGATCTCCGCGTTGCTGCGCCTGACGGTCGACGGCATCGGCTTCAGCACTTTGCCGACCAAGGTGGTGGAACGGGAGCTGAAGTCAGGCGAACTCATGGAGTTCGAGTTCGACTGGTGTCCGGGCAATCTCAATTTCACCGCCTCCTACAGCACCGAACCGCACAATGCGGTTGCGGAATATGCTGCCGGACTGGCGGCGGAAATCGCGGATACGTAAGCAACTCAGTCACTTACAGTTGATAAAGAACTCTGATCACTTATTAGAAAAATTTGGAATTGGATTTTATCTAGACGTCGCTGTACCGAATCCATTGCGCTCTGAAACAGGGGATGAGAGCCAATGGAACCGCACAACAGCCACAGTCCGGAAAACGGCGCCATTACTCCGGCCGAAGCCCGCGGACTGTTTCGTCGCGGCGAATACCAAGACCACACCAGCGGCTTCGCGCTGGGGCATATCCAGACCAATATCGTCATCCTGCCGTCCGGGCCGGCACGCGACTTTCTTGAATTCTGCGCGAAGAACCCCCGTCCCTGCCCGCTGATCGGCATGGCCGACGCAGGCAACCCGGCACTGCCCGGACTCGGTGCGGATATCGATATGCGCTCGGACCTGCCGGCCTACCGGATCTATAGTCACGGCCGGCTCGACACCGAGGTAACGGATGTCACCGCGTTGTGGCGGAACGACTTCGTCACCTTCGCCATCGGCTGCTCGTTCAGTTTCGAGGAAGGGCTGCTCGCCGCCGGCATCCCGGTCAGACATATCGAAACCGGAACGAATGTGCCGATGTACAGGTCTTCGATTCAGACCGAACCCGCAGGCGCCTTCGGTGGCCCGATGGTCGTCTCCATGCGGCCGGTATCGCGCGACAACCTGGAGCGCGCCGCCGAGATCACGGGCCGTTACGACTATGCCCACGGCGCACCCGTTCACCAGGGCGATCCGGCCGAAATCGGCATACCAGACCTGGCCCAACCCGATTTCGGCGACCCGCCCGACATGCGGCCGGATGAGGTCCCGGTCTTCTGGGCCTGCGGTGTCACCCCTCAGATCGCCCTCGAACAGGCCCGGCCCGAAATCGCCATCACCCACGCTCCCGGCTCCATGCTGATCACAGATCTCGCGAGTGAAAACCCGCCCGCGCTCATCGGCAGCGACGGACCGGCAAAAGCCAACATCAAGAAACACCAAGCCCATTAAAGGAGGAACGTCATGACCCCGCATCTGGAGAAACTCAAAGGCACGATCGCCGCAGCCGCAATCGCCGTGGCTACCGTGACCGCAGCGCCGGCACAGGCCGAACAGAACCCGGTCAAGCTGAGCGTTGTCGGCACCTGGTCGAGCCTGACCAACTACAAGAAGCACGAAGCCCCGTTCTGGCGCGGCCTGTCCAAGGAGTCGAAAGGCCAGTTCATTTCCACCATCGGGTCCTATTCCGAACTCGGCCTCAAGGGGTTCGAGATCATGCGGCTCCTGAAACAGGGTGTGTTCGATTATGCCCACGGACTGCCCGGATATGTCGCGGCCGAGAACGCCCTGTTCGAGGGTGCGGACCTGTCCACGATCACCCAGGACATCAAGACCCAGCGCAAGGTCGCCGAGGCCTACCGGCCGATCCTCGAGAAGGCGTTCGAGAGCATCTATCAGGCCAAGCTGCTTCAGCTCTATCCGTTCCCGAGCCAGACGCTCTGGTGCAAGACGCCGGTCTCCGGGCTCAAGGACCTCGAAGGCAAGAAGATCCGCGTCTATTCCACCACGCTCGGTGATTTCGTCGAGGGCGCAGGCGGAACGAGCGTGACGGTCGCCTTCGGCGAAGTCATCCCGGCCCTGGAGAAGGGCGTTGTCGACTGCGCCATAACCGGGACCATGTCGGCCTATACGGCTAAATGGTATCAGGTCGCCAAATACGCCTACACCCTGAGGGTCGGCTGGGGCCTGGCCTTTGGGGCCATGAACCTCAAGAAGTGGAACACGCTGAGCGCGGAACAGCAGGCCAACCTGACGACCAGGCTTGACGCCCTGACCGACGCCATGTGGAAAGAGACCGCCACGGAAGACGACGTCGCAATTGCTTGTCTCACGACGAAGGACTGCCCGCTGGGTGCGGACGCTCCGCTCGGCAACATGAAACATGTTGTCCCCAGCGAGTCGGATCTCGCGCTGCGCGACAAGATCGCCAAGGACGTCATTCTCGCACGGTGGGCCAAGCGCTGCGGCGAGGACTGCGCCGACAAATGGAACGAGACAGTCGGCGCGATCGTCAATCTCAAGGCCGTCGCCAAATAACACTCCCGCGGCAGGGGGGAGGTGATCCCGGATCGCTTCCCCTCGGCACGTCACCACGGAGCACGCACCTGGGAGGGGACCATGCTCACGGCGACGCACTTTGTTGCACGCATACTCGTACAGGCCGGCGGCTGGGCAATGCTGCTGTCGGCCGGCCTGGTCACCTTCGATGTCATCACCAGAAAGCTGTTCAACTTCAGCATCGCCGGCGCTGACGAGATTTCCGGCTATGTGTTTGCCGCCTCGACATCCGGTGCCTTCGCCTACGCCGTCCTGTCGCGCGCCAATATCCGGATCGACTTCATCTATCAGCTGCTTCCGGCCCCGGTCCGACGGATACTCGATATCGTCAGCCTTTGCGCATTGACCGGCCTGCTCGGATTCATTGTCTGGTATGCCCTGCCCATCGTCTCCGACAGCATCACCTTCGGGTCGAAGTCCGTCACGCCGCTGCAGACGCCGCTCATGATCCCGCAGGGCATTTGGCTCTTTGGTCTGTGCTTTGGCCTGTTCACGTGTGTCGCGGTACTTGTCACTGCAGTCATGCGGACCGTGAGGGGCGACTTTGATGGCGCCCAGGAACTTGTGGGCATCCCGTCCCTTGACCAGGAGATCGCCCAGGAAACCGGTGGCCTCCCGGAGAATGCCGAACAGAAGGAGGCTGCGTGATGCTGCTTGCCGCCGTCGTCATCCTTCTCGCCATGATCGCGCTCAGTTTTCCGGTTGCCGCCGCGCTCGGCTGGCTCGGCGTGATCCTGAGCACACAATTCTCGGCCATGCCCCTCCATCGCGCCATCGGCAATACGACCTGGCAGAACAGCACGGAGTTTCTCCTGGTCGCGATTCCGATGTTCGTCCTGATGGGCGAGATCCTGCTGCGTTCGGGCGTTGCCGCCAAGATGTATGACAGCATGGTCAAGTGGCTGTCCTGGCTGCCAGGCGGGCTGATGCACTCGAACATCGGCTCCTGCGCGCTGTTTGCAGCCACTTCGGGCTCCAGCGTCGCCACCGCCGCCACCATCGGTACCGTCGCCCTTCCGGAGATGAAGAAGCGCAATTACAGCGAAAGCCTGTTTCTGGGCACCATCGCGGCCGGCGGTACACTCGGCATACTTATTCCGCCGTCGATCAATCTCATCGTCTACGGCATGCTCACCGATACTTCCGTTCCGGAACTCTATCTGGCCGGTTTCATCCCCGGCTTCCTGCTGGCGTCCCTGTTCATGGCGACCATCGTGATCGCCTGCGCGCTGCGGCCCGGATGGGGCGGTGAGAAGGTCCGCTTCGCCTGGCGCGAGAAGCTGGCGAGCCTTCTGTTCCTGCTGCCGCCCGGCTTCATTTTCCTGATTGTGGTCGGTTCGATCTATGCGGGCTGGGCGACACCCACGGAAGCTGCAGCCGTCGGCGTCATCGCCACGCTCGCCCTCGCGGCCGCAAACGGCACCCTGTCGCTCGAGCTCCTGCGTGTCAGTTTTGAAGGCACCATGCGGACGACCGCGATCATCATGCTGATCATCCTGGCGGCCGTGTTCCTGAACTTCGTTCTCGCCGCCATCGGCCTGACGCGCGAACTGACCGCATTCATCGAAGGGCTCGGCCTTTCGCCTCTGGCGACCCTGCTCATGATCATCGTCTTCTATGTCGTGCTCGGCTGCTTCATGGAGACGTTCTCGATGCTCATCACCACCGCCGCGCTGGTGACACCCATCGTAGTGGCACTGGGCTACGATCCGGTCTGGTTCGGCATTCTGCTGATGGTCCTGCTGGAAACCGCGCTGATCACGCCGCCGATCGGGATCAATCTCTTTGTCGTGCAGAGCGTGCGCGGCCAGGGCCAGATCAAGGAAGTGATGCTTGGCGCCCTGCCGTTTGTCGTGACCATGTTCGCCCTGATCGGCCTTCTGATCGCCTATCCGTCTCTGGCGCTCTGGCTGCCGAAACAGTTCTACTGAGGCACCTCCTCAGGGCTCTGCAAGAAAATCTGCCGCTCCCACCCAAGGATTTCCTCTCCACCGGCGTCCTACACGTCGGGCGGAGGGTTTCTATGGAGTGAGGACGCAAGCATGGACTATCGATCGGTATTGCGGGTGGCGGCACTGCTGTCGTTCCTGATTTTCTTCCTGGGCGCCGTCGCCGCGCTCGCCAAGACCCCGACACAGATTTCGGGTCCCTATACCAGCCAGAACCTGTCGGTCTACTTCGTGCATGGCCCGTCAAAGGCGGGACCCGTTCCCCTGACCCTGGCCGAGGCCCTGGAGCGCAAAGTGATCGACGTGATCGAGACCGGCTCGGTGCATCAGCTCACGGTCCGCAACCGGGGCAATCTTCCGGTGTTCATTCAGCGCGGCGATATCGTCAAGGGTGGCAAGCAGGACCGGGTCCTGACGGTGAGCATGCTCATTCCGGCGAAGTCCGAACCATTACCCATCGGCTCGCTCTGCGTTGAACGGGACCGCTGGTCGAAACGCGGTGCGGAAGATGTTGCCCGCTTTTCCAGCGCCTATCTGATGCTGCCGTCGAAGTCGGGTCGTCTGGCTCTCATGAGCCCGCAAGTTGTCGCGCCGTCCCTCGACACCCGTTCGGAGATCGTCCGCCGTCTCCAACCGTTCATTGGCATGCCGCCTCGGGCGGGGAGCCAGTCGCGCGGTCAGATCGCACCGTCCGCGCAGGACCTCATCTGGCGCAACGTGCTGGAAACGCAGAAGAAGCTGTCCAGATCGGTTGGCAAGCGCGTGGCGGCTTCGGAATCCGAAAGCAGCCTGCAGCTGACACTGGAAGACAAGACTCTCAACCGCAGGGTCGAGAGCTATACCCGCGCGCTCATGCCGGCGCCGCAGAATCGTGACGACATCGTCGGCATGGTATTCGCCGTGAATGGCAAGATCGACAGCGGCGACATCTATCCATCGAACGGTCTGTTCCTCAAAATGTGGCCGAAACTGCTGAGGCTGGCGGCCACCGAGGCTGTCGGTGAAGCCGCCAGGAAATCCGTAGCGCTGCCGGACGCGGCCAAGGTCGGTTCGTTCCTGCAGTCGGCGCGCGACGGTAAACCCTTCGAGCACAATCTGCCGAATGCCTATCGGATCAGAACCTTGGCGTCGGAAGATTCGGTACGCAGCACGACCGTGGATGCCTCCGGCAGCGTGATCCACATGGGGCTCATTGCCCGGTGAACAGGCACGCAATCCCTGCCTCGGACCGGAGGCGTCCTCGAACGCGGACGCAAAAGGGTTCTGACCGGGGTCCACTACCCCGGCCAGACCATGCCCCGCCCCTACAATTCTTTGGTGGGTCCGTTAGCGCGGATTGGTGCGCCTGTCCTTGCCGTTCCGGCGATCGACGCCGCTGCGCCTTTCGCCCTGTGCCAGTTTTTCTGCTTCCGAACGGGTGTCTACGCCCGACCGGCGGTCCTTCGACTCGCGGCGATCGGATTTTGCACGTCTTTCTGACTGAGCCATGATTTTGATTCTCCTACAGCCCTCGAATGGAACAATAAGAGACAGTTATTAATACGCCGTTAACCATAAAAATACGAATAGCCGGCCGCGCGTTCCCTTGGCCCGTTCAGCAACTCAGGTTGTGATGTCGAGAAGTTCTTCGGTCAGATTGTCGGCAACACGCAATACGGCGAGATTGGCCTTGTAGCTGATCTCCGCAAGCTTCGCGTCGATCAGGGCGCCGGCGAATGTATCGCTCTGGTCGAACAGGGCCCCGGAGTCGATCGGCCGCCCGGTCGACCCTGACGTATCAGGAGAGTTGCCGGTGTCTGCAGCGTTGACCGGCGCGGTCGCTATAGTGGACGCGGCCCGTTCGAGCCGTCCCGTGGCGGCCTGAAGTCCGCCGAGTGCCGATGAAATCGCTGAGATCATGATCGTGGTTTTAATCCTGGCGCTTGGCGATCCGTTAGTCCGGGATCGCGGGACTGCTTGACGTTCCAGTTCCCCGCCGGGTGAGCCGGGGAAGCAATAAGGGTCCCCCCATATTGTCCTCCCCGCCTGACCTTGGTCGGTTACGCAATACCCCACACCGACGCTGCCCGTTATCCAGCAAAACCCTTGCCAGAAGATTTACGTTCGATAATTTCTAGATAAAGCGGCGAAATTGCGGAAAACCGCAATATATGGAACCGACCCGGCAGAAACGTCCCGCAGGTGTTGCAAATTGCAATGCATCTTGCAGGGCGGAATGCGTCTTGCGCAGGGAAACCGTGCCAGTCAGGCTTTTTCCGGTGCCTGGATCGCGTTCTTTTCCGGCTCGATGAGAACGATCTTCTGCCAGATCTTGCGCGACAGGTTTGTGCCCAGCGTCTCGATATCGTTCACGGCGGAAACCACGACATCATCGTTGACCGCCTGCGCATAGAGCGCGGCGAGCTTGCCTGTGATCGACAGCATTTCCGAACAGTAGTCGAGATAGCGCGACAGCTCCGACTGGGTGAGCGTCCGCTTGGGCGAGCTCTCCGTCGGCTTCAGGTTGCCTTTCAGCGCCGCCGGATCCTTGGTCAGCTGGTGCATGTCTATGACGTGAATGACCGACCGCAGGGTATGCAGGCCGCGCAGCACGGCCTGGCGCTTGAACCGCTCCTCAAGCCGCACAAGAGCGAACAGGCCGAGGACGGCGAGCACGAGCGTGTTGATGGTGGCTTCGATGCCCTGAACGAGGGCGAACCCTGACGACGTGATCCGTTCGAAGGAGAGGAATGTGCCGATGAAGACAAACACGAGCGTGCCGGCCACGATGACGGCACCGATCACGACCCGCAACCACCAGATCTCGCCTTCGAGCTTGGCCGCATTGCTCTCCGTGTCCCGCGCCAGGTTCACGAGTTCGTCGGCCACCTCGTAGAGCCCGCTGCCCGGGAACCGCTCGCCGATCCGCTGCTTCAGGAGGGCAGCGGTCTTGATGATCTTTTCCGGATTGAGACGGCGGTAGGGCATTGCTGCGTTCGGTGTTCAGGTTCAGATAATCCGCCGGGGCAACTGGACTGCATCGCACCCCTCGGGACATTCTCGCCCCAGCGGATGCGTTGGTGCAAGCGTCTCCGGCCGGCCGCGATTCACGGATCAAGGTCTTTCGGCTCGCAGACAAGATAGCTGACCTTGCCAAAGACCTCGGAGACGAAACGGTCAAAGTCTGGTGCCCAGATGTCCCGGTTGGCCCACGCGAACTGGTCGTGGCTGGAAACGCCGGGCCGGTATGGGTACACGCACATCCGAACATCCTTGCCGCTGTCGCGGCCGCGCCGCAGAAGCGACCGCGAGAATTTGATCGGCGCCTCCAGATCGTGTTCGGCGTGCTGGAGCAGGATCGGGGCGGTTGCACTGTCCAGCGCGCCGGTCAGCGCAGTGTCGGTGACGCCCTGTGCCTGATCCCCCACCGCCGGCGCCTGCATCACCGTTCCGGACACCGCCATATCGGCCTGCGCCAGCAGGCTCACGATGCCGCCATGGGAACATCCGCACAGCAAGAGCTTTGACGCATCTGCCCAGGGCTGGCTCTCCAGCCAGCCGCCGCCGGCAACAACATCGTCGGCACGCCCTCTGAGGAAAGCCCGGACATCCTGAAGGTCCTGGCAGTCCGCAAGCTTCGGGCCTGAAGACGCACCATAGCCGCGGCCTTCGGGGAAGATCACCGCGCAGTGCCCGGCACTGACACCGCTCCAGGCCGGCGTTTCGAAACGCAATGTCGCGCACGCGGAATCGACACGGCCGTCCGCCTGCATTCGCGATCCGTGATTGTAGATCACCACCGGGAACTGGCCGCTCAGCCGGGGCCGCATCACCCAGACGTCGATCTCGTAGCCGCCCGACTCATAGGCCGATCGCTCGATGATGCTCTGAGTTCCGGTGCTAATACGGTAATCCGACATAGTTCTCGGCGAGCGACCCCAGGGCCTTTTCCGATGAGAACAGATAGTCGATCTCGGTCTGCTGCAGCCGGTCCTCGTAGGGAATGTTGTCGGGGAAGCGGTGGAGGAGCGATGTCATCCACCAGGAAAAGCGCTGCGCCTTCCAGATTCGGGCAAGCGCATTCTCCGAATAGCTTTCGAGGCCACTGTCATCGCCCTTCTTATAGTGATCGAGGAGCGCGTGATAGAGGTAGTAGATGTCAGAACCCGCGCTGTTCAGGCCGCGTGCGCCGGTCGGCGGCACGATATGGGCGGCATCGCCGGCCAGGAACATGTTGCCATAGCGCATCGGTTCGGCGACGAAGCTGCGCAGGGGCGCGATGCTCTTTTCGATCGACGGACCGGTCTCGAGTTGCGCCACCAGTTCATCCGGCAGCCGGCGCTTGAGTTCGGCCCAGAACGCATCGTCCGACCAGTCGTCGACGCTGTCGGTCAGCGGCACCTGGATGTAGTACCGGCTCAACACCTGGGACCGCAGGGAGCACAGGGCAAACCCGCGATCGTGCTTGGCGTAGACGATCTCGGGCGACACCGGCTTGGCCCGCGACAGCACACCGAGCCATCCGAACGGGTAGACCCGCTCGAACTCCTGGATCCTGTCATTGGGGATCGACTTGCGGCTGACACCGTGGAACCCGTCGGCGCCGACGATGTAGTCGCAGTCGACACGCTTGATCTCGTCGCCGTCGCGGTAGGTCAGATAGGGTGCATCGGTGGTCACGTCGTGCGGCTTCACGTCGTCGGCATTGTGGATGACGACACCTTCGAGCTTGTCGCGGGCCTCGTAGAGGTCGTGTGTCAGTTCGGTCTGGCCGTAGACCATGACCGAATCGCCGCCGGTCAGGCCCTTGAGGTCCACGCGGTCGACCCGGCCGCTATGCGCGATGTAGAACCCTTCGTGGATCTCACCTTCCCGGTCCATGCGTTCGCCGCATTGCGCCTCGCGCATCAGCTTGGCGAAGCCGTGTTCGAGCACGCCCGCCCTGATCCGGCCGAGCACATATTCGCGGCTGTGTTTTTCGAGGATAACCGTGTCGATGCCCTGCAGGTGCAGAAGCTGCGACAGCAGCAGACCCGAAGGTCCTCCTCCAATGATGCCAACCTGGGTCTTCATGCCAGAATCCTCCCCCGGACGGATATCTCAGATCGACCGGTCAATGGCAACGGACCGGACCGGAATTTCCCAAAATGCGGCCAGAAAGCCACTCACACGACATGAGGGCTCGCATCGGAATGTCATCGACAAACACACGGGAGACAGAAAGTCGGTTTACAATTTCCCAAATATGGGAAATATTCTCATTCATGGAAGATACTGCTGTGACCGATCGGTCCTTCGACCAACGCATGGCCGGACGGCTGAAGGCGATCCGCAAGGAACGCGGATGGTCTCTCGACGAATTGTCGGCGCGTTGCGGCATCAGCCGCGCCACCCTTTCGCGCCTTGAGAATGCCGAGGTCAGCCCGACCGCCTCCGTGCTCGGCAAGCTGTGCGCGAGTTACGGCCTGACGGTATCCCGCCTCATGGCGGAGGTGGAGGCGGATTTCAATCCACTGATCAAACACGGCGAACAGGCGCTCTGGGAGGACCCGGAGTCCGGCTTCCTGCGCCGGTCCGTTTCACCACCGGCGCAGACACTGGGGGCCGAACTTCTGGACTGCGTGATCCCGGCCGCGAGGCGCATCGAATACACGCACCCTCCGACCCCGGGCCTGGAACATCACCTCTATGTGCTCGAAGGAGGCCTCACGATGACCGTCGAGGGGGAGCGCCACGAACTGGAGGCGGGAGACTGTCTGAGATACCAGCTCCGCGGGGCCAGCATTTTCGAGACCCGGGAAGACGCACCCGCCAGATACGTTCTTGCAATCCTCTAGGCCGGGCTTTCCATGGACGATATCGAACTCGAAACGCTCTCGCCCGAAGCCCTGAACGCGGGCCTGGCCGAACTCGGGGCACTGCTCTCGATATGCGTCAACGCCGGTGCCGGCATCGGGTTCGTGCTGCCATTCACTCCCGACGACGGCGCAGCGTTCTGGTCCGGCACGGTTCTGCCTGCGATCAGGGCCGGAACTCGGGACGCCGTCGTCGCAAAGGCTGAGGGCCGGATCGTCGGCTCCGTCCAGCTCGATTGCAACACCCCGGCGAACCAGCCGCACCGCGCGGATGTCACAAAGCTCATCGTGCACCCCGATTTCCGCGGCAGGGGCATCGGCCGTGGTCTGATGCTCGAGGTTCTGACGCTGGCCGAAACAAGGAAACGCAGCCTGGTGACCCTCGACACGGCAAGCGATCACGCCGAGTCGCTCTATGCCTCGCTCGGATTTGAGCGTGTCGGCGTCATTCCCGGCTATGCCTTCGACCCGCCGAAAAAGCGCTACGAGGACACCATCATCATGTACCGAACCGTCTGACCGGCGATGGCATCCTGTCAGACCCTGTTCCTGATCGCAGGAGCCGCGCTGGCCGGGGCGCTGGTCGCAGCCCAGGGACCGATCTTCGCCCGCATGGCGCTCCATGCCGGCGGCCCGCTGCAGGCCGCCTTCATCGCCTTCGGGCTCGGCCTGCTGGCGATCCTTCTGCTCAATCTCACGGCGGGCAGCGCTGTCCCGTCCCTCGCCGATCTTCGCGCAGCACCGGCCTGGACCTGGGCCGGTGGTATCATCGGCGCGCTCATGGTTCTGCTTTCCATCATCGCCATCCCGCGGCTCGGCGTTGGTACCTTCATGACCGCCGTGATCTGCGGCCAGCTTCTGGCAGCCATCCTGTTCGATCATGTCGGCGCCTTCGGTCTCGAGGCCCGGCCCATTGATATGTCGGCTTTGACCGGGGCCGGTCTGCTGTTCGCCGGCGCCTGGCTGATCATGCACAGGTAAATGCGGACCAGGCCGAGCGGACCGCGCCCGTCTCCCGCAAATGACCCCCGTCCTGACATTGCGAAAACACATTGCGGTCCAAGACTTCCCCTGACCGACACGGCGTTGCAGATCCGCAGTCTGCCGCGCTGGCGCAAATCAGGGTCAACTGATTGGGGAAGGGATCACAATGACCGAGAGAGCATCACGGCGGGGACCCGTTGGCATCGCGCATCAGTTCGCGGCTTTGATTCTGCTGTTGGGGCTTGGCGTGTTCGGTGTCGCATTCATTGCGGCCGCAACGTTTGAAAACGCCGAAGCGCAGGGAACATCTGCCGGAGAGTCGGACCAGTCGAGCGCCCTGAGCCGCGACGAGTGGCTCAACAAGAACGTCAATGCTTTCGCGGACCGCCTCTATCAGAACGGCGGCACCCTCGATGAATGGATGAAACTGGTTCAGTACTACGGTGTGCTCGGCAAGAACGAAAAGGCATTGCAGGCCCTGGCGCATGCGAAAGAGGATCTCAAGGACGACCGTCAGGCGGTCAGGCGGCTCAACAGATTCGCCAGGATGGTGGGCCTGAAGCCCCGGGAGTGATCCGGGTTTCGACTACTGCACTTCACTCGAGACCTTGAAACTCGACAGGTCGAGATCACCGCTCCAGCGCCAGGCGCCGAGAAACGGCTGGTTCAGCGTTCGGCGGCCATGCGGTACCCAGGCCGGATGGTGGATCAGCGCTCCGGGTTGCTGCGCTTCATAGGACCCGCCGTCGACGGTCCATTCCGCCACGCCGGAGAGGACGAGATAGGTCTCCTCGCCGGAATGACTTGAGACCGGGTAGTCCGTATCCGCGGCGGAAACCAGGAGGCCAATGCGCACGTCGGCGGCGGCAATGTGCCCGTCAGGCCCGACCACCTCCGCGGTATAGAGGTTCGCCGAGATATCCGCGGCGAGCCCATCGCCCGTCCAGCTCGTCCAGTCGATCAAGCGGCGGCTGGCCAGCACCTGTGCCGCGACCGGCAAGGCATCGGGAAGCGAGCAGGCCGCATCGAGGAGCTCGCCTGGATCCGAATTCGACGCCGCACGGCGATAAGGGCGAGTTGTGGCCTCCGTCAGCGCGGCGGCAGCAGTACCTCCCGGACGCCCCTCGGCGTCGAAAGCGGCGGCAAGGGCGTAGAGCAGGGCATCAAAGGCTTCGCGGTCGGTCGAACTCGGCATGGCGCGCCCGTCATACCATGCCTCGACGCGTCAGGCGTCGGCCATCTCCCTGGCCTGCTCCACCCAGCGCTCCCGTTCGATCCGGCCCGGAAAATTGAGCACCTCGTTGACGCGCTCGATATCGGCGTCCGTGAAGTCCGCGATCTGCCGGAAGGACGTGATACCCAGAGCATGGAGCTTGTCCTTCAGCACCGGACCGATGCCCTTGATCTTCGTGAGATCGTCAGCGGAAACACTTGCGTCGACGGGCAGCGGATCCACCGGCCCGGCTTCTTGCGCCGGCACCGCCTCGGCCGCCGCCGCCTTCTCGGGCTCCGGAGCACTTTCGACTTCGCTTTGCCCGTTCCCGGAGGACTCTCTTTGCGCCCGAAGCCGCTCGATTTCCGTATCGCGCTCCCGGAGCTGGCCTTCCAGATCCGCAACACGCGCCCGGTCCTCGCTGCCGGCACTGCTCAATTGCGCGCGCGCGTCCTGAAGGTCCGTCTCCAGCCTCTCCCGTGCTGACCGTTCCTCACTGAGCTTGCCGTTGAGCGCATCCCGCTCCGTCTGGATCGCGCCCAGTTTGCTGGTACTTTCGGCAGCCGCCGCTTTCGAAGTTTCCAGTTCCTTCCGGAAATCATCCAGTTCCGACCTCAGGATGTCCGCCTGATCGCCGGCCGATTTTCCATCCGCTTCGGCCTGCGTCAGCTTTTCCCTGGTTTCGGCGTGAGCATTGCGCTCCGTGCCAAGTTCGCCCGTCCTCAATTCGAGATCAGCCGAAAGCGTTTTCGTCTGCTCGGCGGATGCATCCAGCTTGCCTTCCAGTTCGGTCACCAGCGCCCTGGTCTTCTCGCGCGCCTCCCGTTCTTCGTCCGCCGCTTCCTTGTATTTGAGGTTTTCCGCCTGAAGCTCGGCCTCCCGGGCCGCCAGCTCGGACTCGCGCGCCGCAATCCTGTTGCCGAACCGTACGCTGAAGTACGACCAGACCAGCAGCGCACCGGCCACCGCACCCACGATGAGCCATAGAATTTCCATTGCACCCTCCTTTCCGCGGCAGGGCCTCACGCGCGAAAACGGGCGGGAACCGCCGCCTTGTCCCCCAGACGGGGAAGCCTATTGCGATAATGCGGTTGAAGGATGACCGCCGCCTGCGAAGACCGGACAGGCCGGTCAGTCAGGCCGCGACTTCCTCCAGCGCAACCTCGTATCCCCAGAGCCGCTCGAGATGGGCGAGCGTCCGGTCCCGCTGCTCTTCGTCCAGCGCGACGCCGTTGCGTCGGTCGTGCCGCAGCATCAGGCGCCGGTCGCCCAGGAGGTCCACGTCGACAATCTGGATATAGGGCTCAAGTGCTCCGAGGTCGTAGTTCCGCGCGATCGTGTCCCGGATATGGTGGAAACCCCGCTCATCGTGGATGCCGGTCACCAGGTAATGAGGGTCATCCGCCTTGTCCTCGACGGCAAACAGGCGGAACTGGCGCATGACCGTCGGGCTCAGGAACTGCTGGATGAACGACTCGTCCCGGTAGTTGGCCCAGGCTTCCTTGAGCACATTTTTCCAGTCCTTGCTGCCGGCGATATCCGGAAACCACTCGCGATCTTCCTCCGTCGGTTCCTCGCAGATCCGCTTGATGTCCTGCATCATGGCGAAGCCGAGCGCGTAAGGGTTGATGCCGCTGAACCGCGGATCGTCGAAATCGGGCTGGAAGAGCACGTTGGTATGGCTGTGCAGAATCTCGAGCATCGCTCCGTCGTCCAGCTGCTTCATTTCGTGCAGCGCGTTGATGATGTGGAAATGCACGAAACAGGCGCACCCCTCATTCATCAGCTTGGTCTGTTTCTGCGGGTAGAAGTACTGTGCGATGTTGCGGACGATGCGCAGCAGTTCGCGTTGCCAGGGTTTGAGCACCGGACTGTAATGCTCGAGGAAATAGAGCAGATTTTCTTCCGGCAGATGCAGTTCACGTTTCCGGTCCTGAACCTCGGCATCGGCTTTCGCCGACTGCGAAATGTCAGGCAGCGTGCTCCAGAGATAGTTGACCGCCTGTTCTTCCTGTGCGCGCCGCTCCCTCTGGCGCTGCTCCTCCTCGCGCAGGGACGGCTGCCGCGGCCGGCGATAACGGAATACCCCGTGCGGCATCAGGGCATGCGCTGCGTCGAGCAGTTCCTCGACTGCCGCAACGCCATGCCGCTCCTCGCACTCGGTCGTGTACCGTCGGGCATATTCAAGGTAGTCGAGAATTCCCTCGGCGTCCGTCCACTGCCTGAACAGGTGATTGTTCTTGAAGAAGTGGTTGTGGCCGAAGGCGGCGTGCGCGATCACCAGCGTATGCATCGCCAGCGTATTCTCTTCCATGCAATAGCTGATGCAGGGATCGGAATTGATGACGACCTCATAGGCGAGCCCCATCGCGCCTTTCCGGTACAGCCGCTCGTTGTGTACGAAGTGCTTACCGAAGGACCAGTGCCGGTACATGAGCGGCATGCCGATCGAGGAATAGGCATCGAGCATCTGTTCCGACGAGATGATCTCGATCTGGTTCGTGTAGACATTCAGATGAAGGTATTTCGCCGCGACCGTGTCGATTGCGTCGTAGACTCTCCTGAGATCGTCGAACGTCCAGTCGACACCCTCGAACAGCGGCTTGCGCTTGCGGGCGGCACTAGCCATGTCCGCGGTCTCCCGTCTGTTTGGCAAACAACTCGCGGAATACCGGATAAATGTCGGCCGGCCGCGCGATCCGCTTCATGGCGAAGTTCGGCCAGCGCCTGGCCACTTCGCGGTATGCCCGCCAGAGCTCGACCCCGTTTTCCTCGCTGTTCAGAAACTCGGCCTCGGCCTCGTCCACGATCTCGACATAGGCGAAATACTGGCAGTGCTGCATGATCGTGTCGTTCAGGAGCGCCGTGCATTTCTTGGAATCGCCCGAGAAGTTCTCGCCGTCCGAAGCCTGCGCCACGTAGATATTCCATTCCGACGGCGGATAACGCTCGTCGATCACGCGTTCCGTTTCCGTTAGCGCCGTGCTGACGACCGTGCCCCCGGTTTCGCGGGCGTAGAAGAACGTCTCCTCGTCGACTTCCTGGGCATTGTGAGTGTGCCGGATGAATACCAGATCGATCGACTCGTAACGCCGGCTCAGGAAGAGATGCAGCAGGACGAAGAACCGCTTGGCGAGGTCCTTTTCCCGTTCGCCCATGGAAGCGGACACATCCATAAGACAGAACATCACCGCATGCTCGCGCGGCTCCGGCCTCATCTCGAAGTAGTTGTACCGGACGTCGAGTGGGTCGATGTAGGAGATGACCCGCTGGCGGCGCATCATGTCTTCGAGCAGTTCGTGAAGCTCTGACAGCTCCTCCCGCTGCTCGGACGTGGGCGACGAAACCGCTTCAAGCTCGAACACCTTTTCCCGCAATGCCCGGACCTCGATATCGGTCGGCCGTTTCAGGGCTAGCCGCCGGCCGAGCGCATTGCGCATCGTGCGCGTATAGCTGATGTTCGCCGGCGAGCCGGTAATGGAATAGCCCGCACGGTGCGGCTTCTGCACCTCGATCTGCTTCAAGCCGAGCTTCACAAGGTTCGGCAGTTCCATGTCGTCGAAGAACAGATCGAGGAATTCCTCGCGCGACAGCAGGAACAGGAAATCGTCTTCACCATCGCCGGTTTCAGCGCCTTCCTTGCCGCGCCCGGCGCCATCGCCGGACGGAGGCTTCTTGATCCTGTCCCCCGCCCGGAATTCCTTGTTGCCGCTCGACACGGATTCGCGCCGCCCGGTCTTGCTCGAGTGCCGGAAGGTAGGCTCGGCGATACTGTCCGCCGGCACCACGACCTTCTCGCCGCGGTCCGCATCGGCAATGCCGCGCGAACGGACCGCATCGTCCACGGCCTTCTTGACGTGCGATCGCACGCGTTTGAGGAACCGGCGCCGGTTGCCGAGGCTGTTGTCCTTCGGGTTGAGACGCCGGTCGACGAAGTGGCCCATGGCGCTCGTCGCCTCCTTTGCTCAGCCCGCCTTGTTGACCCGCATGTACCACTCGACCAGACGGCGGACCTGCCGCTTGGTGTAGCCGCGGTCGACCATACGCTCGACGAACTCGTGGTGCTTCGCGTCCGCCTCCTTGTCACGCTTGGCGCCGAAGCTGATCACCGGCAGAAGATCCTCGACCTGACCGAACATGCGCTTCTCGATGACCCGGCGCAGCTTCTCGTATTTCCGCCAGTCCGGATTCTTGCCCTGGTTCTCCGCACGGGCACGCAGCACGAACTTGACGACCTCGTTGCGGAAATCCTTCGGGTTGGCGATGCCGGCCGGCTTTTCGATCTTCGCCAGTTCCTGGTCGAGGATTCCCCGGTCGAACATCTGACCGGTATCCGGGTCCTTGTAGTCATGCTCCTCGATCCACGCATCGGCATAAGCGATGTACCGATCGAACAGGTTCTGGCCGTAGTCGGTGTAGGATTCCAGATAGGCCTTCTGGATTTCATGACCGATGAACTCGGCATAACGCGTGGCCAGCTCCGCCTTCAGGAACTCCAGATAGCGTCCCTCGACGTCTTCACTGAACTGCTCGCGCTTGATGGCCTGCTCGAGCACGTACATCAGGTGCACCGGATCGGCGGCGATCTCCTCGGTGTCGTGGTTGAAGGTTTCCGACAGCACCTTGAATGCGAACCGTGTCGAGATGCCGTTCATGCCTTCGTCGACACCGGCGACGTCCCGGTACTCCTGCAACGACTTTGCCTTGGGGTCCGTGTCCTTCAGCGTCTCGCCATCATAGGTCCGAAGCTTGGAGTGAAGCGTCGAGTTCTCGTGTTCATGCAATCGCGTCAGCACGCTGAACCCGGCCATGATGTTGAGCGTTTCGGGCGCACAGTCGGCATCCGACAACGCACTTTCCCGCAACAGCTTGCCATATATCTGAGCCTCTTCAGTTGCCCGCAGGCAGTAGGGCACTTTCACGACGCTGATGCGGTCGAGAAAGGCCTCGTTGTTCTTGTTGTTCTTGAACTGGCGCCATTCCGACTCGTTGGAATGGGCAACAATAATACCGTGATAGGGGAACGCCCCGATGTTTTCCGTGCCGACATAGGACCCTTCCTGGGTTGCCGTCAGCAGCGGGTGCAGCACCTTGATCGGCGCCTTGAACATTTCCACAAACTCCAGCAGTCCCTGCGTCGTGCGGTTCAGGCCGCCGGAATAGCTGTAGGCATCGGGATCGTTCTGGCTCAGGTGTTCGAGCTTGCGGATATCGAGCTTGCCGACAAGCGTCGAGACGTCCTGATTGTTCTCATCGCCCGGCTCGGTCTTGGTGACGCCCACTTGCCGGAGCTTCGACGGATACACTTTGACGATGGAGAACTTTGAGATATCGCCGTCGAACTCGTCGAGCCGCTTGACGGCCCAGGGCGACATCAGCCCGGTCAGCAGCCGGCGCGGGATGTTGTACTTGTCCTCGAGCAGATCGCCCATGCGTGCCGGATCGAACAGACCGAGCGGCGATTCGAACACCGGGCTGATCTGGTCGCCCGCCTTGAGAACGTAGATCGGCTCCTTTTCCATGAGCCGTTTGAGGATTTCGGCAACTGTCGATTTGCCGCCGCCAACAGGTCCGAGCAGATAGAGAATCTGCTTGCGTTCCTCCAGCCCCTGAGACGCATGACGGAAGAACCCGACGATCCGCTCGATCGTCTCTTCCATGCCAAACAGCTCGGCAAAGGCCGGATAGCGTTTGATTGTACGGTTCAGAAAAATACGGCTTAGTCGCTGGTCCTGGCTGGTGTCGACCAGTTCCGCCTCACCGATCGCAGCGATCATTCTTTCGGCTGCCGTGGCCCGCATCCCAGCGTCGTCTCGGCATGCCAGCAGGTAGTCTTGCAGGGTAATCTCTTCCACCTTGGTCCGGTCGTATACCTCGGCTTGCAGAGAAAAAACGTCCATGACGTTCGTCCTTTCCTCTTCTGGCCCCTCCTTTACTGTCTGCGCGAGTAACGTCTTTTAAGTGGTATCAATGCGTCTGTTTTGCGAATCAAAACATATTGAGTTGCAGCGTGGCCTGGCGCAGATTCGCGCGGTTAAAGGGCCGGTTTACCGCCATAAGCCGACATTGTCGTGACGACGTCGGTTCCGCTCTAACTGGGCGGATTTGTCTCAGTCGAACGCCGTCCGACCTGACGCGCTGATTCGTGGACCGAGTATATCGGAATTCCGCGATTCGCGTATAAGTAGCAGCATCACTTTTGCGACTCAGACACGCTTCTGCAGCCGCTTGTGTCGGATCGGCCACATCGGCGCTGTCTGGCAACGACCTTGCCCGCAGGAATCGGGTTGTCCCCGGGTCCCGGCTCCGCAAGACTTGAATGGCCCGTTCATTGTCCTGGAAAGCGCAGATGACCCTTGTCCGGTCCAGTCTTGTCTGTCTTCTCGGCGCCGCGCCGGTCCTTGCCTCTGCCGGCGCGAGCGTTCAGGCTGTTCAGCCGCCCGTGACCCCCGGCCTCTATGAACTCCAGATCCGGCTCGAACTGCCGCATCTCGAACGGTATGCCGCCACCCGGACGGAAACGGTGTGTATCGGAAGCGATGCACACCTCGCCACCCGGCTGCCCGTGCTGACCGGAAACGCGGTCTTCAGATCATGTCCGGCGACAAACCGGCAATGGGTCGGGACCTCTCTGAGTTACGACATCGTCTGCCCCGGCCGTGCGCCGGCACGCGCCGCGGCCGTCTATACATTCACCGGCAGCGCGTTCCGTGGCCGGATCTCGATCACGCTCGGTGCCAAGAACATGACCGTGACGGAGATCCAGCGCGGCCGCCGGATCGGCGATTGTCCAAGCCCCCTCAATTCAGCGCGTCAGGTCGGACCGCGATAGGCATAGAACACGGTCGCCTGGGCCTTGGCATTCAGGAACCCGTATGAAAAGGCGCAGCCGAGGAACGAGCGTGCCGGATTGTTGAAGCCGGTCTGGGCTATCCGGACCACCGGAAAACCGTAATTGACGCTCGGATGTAGCGCGCCCGGCAGCACCAGCGCCGCGCGGCCCTTCGGCCCGTCAGCCAGATTGAGCGCGATCACCGGCTTGCCGGCCTCGGCTCGTTCCGCCGCCTGCACATGGGCGTCAGGCTCACCCGCATGGCCGATCAGGTCCCAGCCGCGCAGGGCTCCCTCAATGGCTAGCCACTCCTCCATTTCTTCCGGCGTCATGAAACGGGACTTGTCCTTGAGCCAGAAGTGCTCGAGCGACCATTCCCGCTTGACGGCATGCGCCACGAACGAATTGCAGGCCTCGAGCGTTCCGGCGACCGCGCCGGTCGTCCTCTGTCCGAAACAGTTGAACGCCTGCGCCAGGCGCGATTCGAGTGCCGCGTTGAGCCCGGGCGTGGACGACGCGGACTTGCAGGGGTGGGCCGCCAGGAGCGCGGTGGGCGACAACACCGTGATGCCTGCCGTGAGTGCAAACAGGGCGCCTCTGGTGCGTACGGCAATCGACTCCAGATGCTTTTGCATTCGATACTGTCCTTCAAGTTTTTTGCGGATCATATGTCTCTGGGGACTGCAGCGTGCCGTTTCGGCTCTCAACGGAGTCTGGCCGTCTGCCGGTCCACTGACCTGGATTGAGGGATGTCGTGCTCCATGCCCGTCCCGAAGGTCCGCCCGCACAGGCGCCCTTCTCGTCTCCACAATCCCGGTCGCCGGCACCCGCGTTTGCGCGTCGGTGCCGCCATATTTGAGAGTGTGTTCCCGGAATTCAGCGGTTTTGTGGCCACCCGATGGCAAATTTTGAACGAAAATCAACGCCGGATCTCATGGAAGCCGGTACAAAACCGGCGAATACGGTCTCCTATTTGACCGTCACCACGGATTCCTGACCACTCTTGACCTCGACGTCTGAGAACCGGATTTCCGGTTCAGCCTGCACGACTACGGTGTAGCGGCCGGGCGGCAGATCCACCGCGCCGGCACCGACGGTGCCTTCGGCAACAGTCTTGCCGGCCGTGTCCTGAACAGCGTAGGCAAGCTCGATGGCGCCCCGCATGGCCCGTTCAAGCTCTCTGGCATTGCTGGCACCGACATAGGTTCCGCCGGACCTCTCGGCGATCTCGGTCAAAAGGGCTCGTGTCTTGCTGCTCCCGATATCGAAGCCCACGACGTTGACACGAAACTGGATACCCCGTGCCTTCATCTCCTGAACGACCTCGGGCGGATAGTTGGCGTTTCCGGCTTTGGGAGAACAGGTTTCGATTCCGTCGCTGACGATGACGATCATGTTGAATCCGTCGGCACTGCCGAGATCGTTGGACATCAGGGCGAGCGAGCGCCCGATGGGTGTCTGCCCTTTCGGTTTCAGCGCATCAACGGCGCTGACGATCTCGCCGCGGTCGAGAGGTCCGAAGGGGATGAGCAGTTCCGAGTCGCGACAGCTCTTGTTCTTCGGTTTGCTCGGCAGTCGGTGACCATAGACCCGCAGACCGACCTGCGGTCCGTCCGGCAGCTCGGCCACGATCGACCTCATGACCCGCTTGGCGACGTTGATCTTGATCTGGCCCGATCCGAGCTTGCCGCGCATCGATCCCGACGCATCGAAAATCAGGCCAATTCGCTTTGGTGCGAGCGTGACCGCATCCGAGGCGGCCACGCGGAGCTGGCCGTCCGCCAGTGCAACGGAACCAATCGCACCGACCGCATCGATATCTGCACCCGGCCACCGGCTGCCGCAATGCTTGCCGGCATCCTGAAGGCGGACGAATCGGTACTGCACGCCCGATGAGGCAACCTTGCTGATATCGACTGTGGCGACCCCGCCCTTGATGGTCCCGGCATTGATCCAGCTCTTGCCGTCGGCGGAGATCGAGAGTTTGGTCGGCTCCACATCCGGGCCGACTTCGAAAACATAAAGGTCAGCACCCGGAACATCGACAAGCGCGTTGTCGCGGAATTGGAGCGTCAGCGTCCCGCCGCATCCAAGCGTCAGGTTGTTGGTCGGTGCCTTCGGATCGTTTTTCTTGCGCTTGGCATAATCGGGCTCGCCGAGGGTATTGCCGGGGACGTTGGCATTGGCAAACTTCGAGGCCGGATTGCCGACGTGGAAGCTGGTCACCGCATCGGCAAACGAGGCCGGACCCAGCGGAAAGCAGATCTGCTTGCCCCGGTCCGTGTAACAGGTCTGCTGCGCCGAAACTGATGTGCCGGCGGTCCCCATAATGGCGGCAAGCATGCCCATGGCAGCGATCGAATACTGTCTCATCATCAACCTCCCCTGATTCCAGCGAGCCTGAGTCTTTGCCGCAAATCTGATCAAGTCAACGCACGCCGTAATAGGGCGGCCGACGGCGGTGGTTCAACCGGGCCAGGCCGGGGCCGGTTATTTCCCGGACGAGTTTTCGCAGAATGGCGGCCGGAAAGTCCGCGAAATCATCCGCGGTCATCAGGAATGAGCCACTTCCGCCTATGACATTGTCCGCGTAGTAGTCTCGCAGGCCCAGTTCCATGAAGTCCGGATCCGACGTCAGAATTGCCAGGCCGTTTATCGTCACTCCGCGGGACACTGCAAGGTCCCGCTCGACCTTCGGATCGCCGCTGCTTGCCGCCCCGTCGCCTGAGACATCGATGACTTTTCGTGTGCCCTCGAAGCCGTTCTCTTCAATCTTCCGCAGGGAATACCGGATGGCGCTGCCGATGCCTGTGAACCCGGTGAGCAGCCGCGGCGAGGCGTCAATCGCCTTGGCAAATCGCGCTGCACTAGTCGCATCGCGGATCAGCATCCAGTCAACCGCTGTCAGGTGTTTGCCGTTGCTTGACCACTGGATGACGGAGACGGCAATCCCCGGCGGTCCGAGGGCCTCGATGGCCTGCACGACGGCGCGGTGGCGGAACGCATCGGCCAGCCCCCGTCGTTGAAGTTCAAACTCGGACGCATTGACGCTTGTCGATGTGTCGATCGCCAGCACCAGTTCGAGCTTGACCGGCTTCCTGCCCTCGGAGAAAGCTTGCGGCGGAAATGTCACCGCGAGGCAGGTACACGCAGTCAGAACGATCGGTTTCAGCCAGTACACGACCGGACCAGCTTAACGCCGGTCCCGCATCCCGTCACGGCGGTCCTTCCGGACCGGTCCGGCGAAGAGACGGAGCGCCCCTAGTATTTCCGCGGCACGTACAGATTGGTCGGCAGCACCTGGCGCTCGTAGTCCTCGTTGAACACGCGGTCGGGCAGCGTCACGGAGTCTCCCGGAACATCCTTGTAGGGGATCTGCTGCAGGAAATGGTCGATACAGTCGAGCCGTGCGCGCTTCTTGTCATTACCTTCGACGATGAACCAGGGCGCTTCGGGAATGTTCGTGCGCGAGAACATCTCCTCCTTGGCCTTGGTATAGCCCTCCCACCGGATGCGCGACTGCAGATCCATGGGGCTCAGCTTCCACTGCTTGAGCGGATCGTGGATGCGCATCAGGAACCGGAGCTGCTGTTCCTCGTCTGTGATCGAGAACCAGTACTTGATCAGGATGATGCCCGACCGCACCAGCATGCGCTCGAATTCCGGAACGTCGTTGAAGAACTGCTCGACCTGGTCGTCGGTGGCGAACTCCATGACCCGCTCGACGCCGGCCCGGTTGTACCAGGAGCGGTCGAACAGCACGATCTCGCCGCCCGCTGGCAGGTGCGGCACGTAGCGCTGGAAGTACCATTGCGATTTCTCACGGTCGCTGGGCGCCGGCAGTGCCACCACCCGGCAGATACGCGGGTTGAGCCGCTGGGTGATGCGCTTGATCACGCCGCCCTTGCCCGCTGAATCCCGGCCCTCGAAGATCACCACGATCTTGGCGTTGGTATGGGACACCCAGTCCTGCAGCTTGATCAGCTCGGACTGCAGCGCCAGCAGCTGGCGGAAATAGGTGTGGCGGTCGAGCGTCGGCGGATGCACCTTGCGGTAGATCTTCCGGATCTCCATCGACAGGGCCGGTTCGGACATCTCGAGTTCGTAGTCCTCGTCGAGCGTGTCCGCCAGCTCCGCCTCCAGCCAGTCCATCTTGTCAGCATCCTTGTCGTCGTTCACCGCATGTCCCTCCGTTGCGTCCGGATCTGTCTCACCGGACCGGCCACGCACGGCAGCGTCCGCACGAGCCGGTCCAATGGCCGGAATGTTACATCACAGGACGGTAACGGTATTGCGTCAGATCAATCGGATTGCCGAAATGTTCCCGCAGCAATTACTCATTCGACCGGCGCGCCAGGCGCCGTTTGATTGGCGCCCATAACGGCGTCTGGGAGAGCAGCATGAACAGGAAGGCGGCCGTCAGGATCAGCGAGATCGGATGAGACACGAAGTCCCAGAGGAATGTTCCGACGTCACCGCGCGCGCCGATCATGGCGCGGCGGTAATTAGCGTCCATCATCGGGCCGAGGATGACACCGAGGATCACCGGGCCGACCTGATAGCCGTAGTATTTCAGGAAATAGCCGAAGATACCGAAGCCAAGCATCCAGAAGATGTGCGCCGGATTGTTCTGGATCGCATAGGCGCCGACGGCGGACAGCACAATGATGAGCGGGATCAGAACCGCTCTCGGGCACTCGATGATCTTTGTGAAGACCCGGATGCCGCTCAGCCCGAAGATCAGGAGGAAAATGTTCGCAAGCGTCAGGTTGCCGACGGTGAACCAGAACAGGTGCGGCGTTTCCACGAGCAGAAGCGGCCCTGGCTTGAGGCCGTGGATAAACAGCGCGCCGATAATCACGGCGGTGACGGCGTCGCCCGGTATCCCGAGCGTGAGCATCGGCACGAAGGCGCCGCCTACGGCGGAATTGTTCGCCGCTTCCGGCGCCACCAGACCCGCCTTGTTGCCCTGGCCGAACGGCACCTCGGGGTTCTTGGTCGTCCGTTTTGCATCGTCATAGGCCAGAAGCGCGGCAATGTCTCCACCGGTGCCGGGCAGAGCCCCGATGATCGTCCCGATCCCCGACGCCCGCATCGCCAGCCAGAAGTACCGCTTGATGTCGGCGAGCTTGGGGATGATCCGGTCGACCTTCTGCTTGATCACCGGCAGGTCAAGATTGTGGATTTGCGACAGCGCCTCGGCCACACCGAAGAACCCGATCATCGCCGCGATATACGGAATGCCGCCCATCAGCGTGACCGACCCGAACGTGAACCGGCCCTCCGCCGTCATCGGGTCGAGGCCGACCATGCCGATCAGCACGCCAAGGCCGCCCGCGAATGCGCCCTTGGCGAAACTCTCGCCCGACAGCGCACCGACGAGCAGGATGCCGATCAGCCCGAGCAGCAGGTAGTCGCGCGACTGGAACATCAGGGCGAATTCGGAAATGACCGGTGCAAAGAACGCCAGCCCGGCGATACCGACGAAGCCGCCGATCGCCGACATGACCGTGGTCAGCCCGATCGCCTCGCCCGCCTCGCCGCGCTTGGCCATAGGGTAACCCTCTATGGCCGTGGCGATGGCGCTTGGCGCGCCGGGGATATTGAGCAGGATCGCGGTGCGCGCGCCGCCATAGACGCCACCCATGAATACCCCCGCGATCAGGGCGAGCGCCTCGTTGACGTGCCATTTGAAGGTGAACAAGATCAGGATGGACGTCGCCATCGTGACCGAAAGGCCGGGGATCGCGCCGACATAAATGCCGGCCAGTGTCCCGGCTGCCGTCAGGAACAGCAGCCAGGGATCGAACCACGAGATCGTGAGATGGCCCAGCACCTCGACCATCAGAACAGCCCCTGCAGCAGGCTGCCCTGGGGCAGCACAACCTGGAAGACCTTGCGGAACACGACATAGACGCCACCGAGCGACGCGGCTGTGAGCGCGAGCGAAATCAGAAGGCCCCGGCGCCACAGGAACCAGAAGGCCGCCAGCAGGAACAGGGCCGAGCTGACCACGAACCCAAGCAGCGGCATGGCGACCACATAGGCCAAGATCATGGTCATGACCGCCAGCAGGCGCGGTGGTACGATCTTCAGGATGATGGCCGCGATCCCGGTTTCAGCTTCCGGGTCCGGAACCGTCCGGATCATGCTGTCACGCAGCACGACGACAGCGCTGATCAGCATCGTGGCCGACGCCAGCATCGGGAACACGCCAGGCTCGCTCAGGCCCGAGAAACCGGAAATCGCATAGGCCTGCCAGAAAGCTGTGACGCTGAACGCGACCATGAGGATCGCGAACACGATCTCGCCCTGCCGTCGCGTGCGGCTGCCGGACATCCCCTCTCTCCCTGGCGGACAGGTGTGTCGGGCCGGCCCCGTCAGCCGGGACCGGCCGTCCGCCGATGACTCAGGGCCGCGGAATGCCCAGGGTTTCCGGATTGACCTTGGCCGCTCCGGTGTCCTGCAGCGCCCAGACAGTGACCTGCTGCCACTTCTTCAGGAACGCCTTGGCCTCATCGCCCGAGATGTTCATGATGATGTTGCCCTTGTTCCCCATCAGCGTCTTGAAGGTGTCGCTCTTGGCGGCCGTGTCGAATGCGGCGACCAGCTTCGCCTTGACGTCGGCCGGCACGTCCTCACGCACGAAGACACCGTAGAACGGTCCCCAGGGCAGGAACTTGGCCATGTCCGGGATCGCTTCCGTGATCGGAGGCACGCCGGGAAGCGTGTCGACCGGGCCGGTGTTGACGACGGCGAGCACGCGCATCTTGCCGGCCTTGACCTGTTCCGCGGCAGCCGAAATGCCGGACGGCATGAAGTCGACTTCGCCGCCAAGCATGGCCGTCAGGCCCGGACCTTCGCCGCCGAACGGAATGGCGGTCACCTCGAACGGCACCGAGTTCTTGATCAGCGCGGAGATCGTGCTCGGCAGGCCGCCGGGACCGGTCGAGCCCATCTTGACGCCGCCCGGATTGGCTTTGATGTCGGCCAGGAGGTCCTGCATCGTCTTGTATTTTGAGCCCGCCGGGACCGCGATCACGGCCACGCCGCGCCCGAGAATGTTGACCGGATAGAATTTCGAATAATCCAGCTTGGCGACGCCCATCACCGGGTGCAGCTGGGGGTTCTCCGCACCATAGAGGAACGTGTAGCCGTCGGCCGGCGCAGCGGCGACGAAGGCGGTCGAGATGGCGCCCGCACCGCCCGACTTGTTGAGCACGACGATGGGTTTGCCAAGCGCCTTCTCGGCGGCCGGATTCGCCGCGCGGGCGACCGTATCGGTGGCGCCGCCGGCGCCCCACATCACCACACCGAGCACCTCTCTTTCGGGGTACTCCGCTGCCGCGATGCCGGTTGAAACAACAAGAGCGGCAACCGCTCCGACCAGTTTGCGTATCATGGGGATCCTCTCCGTTTTCTGGACTTCTGAACTGGACCTTTGTGTGTCGTGTTCCTGTGCATCGACCGGCGGCATTCCGCAGACAGAGGAAAACGGCACCATTCCGGTGTCGCAAACGGCACCGGATAGCGCAAATATGGATTCTTGCTCGACCTATAACATCAAATTATACCAGCCCCGTCTTGCGTCCGATCGCCTCGCCGATCGCACCCGTCCGGCACCATCACTCGGTCGCATGCGAACGCGTTCCTGGTGTATCCTGCCGCCCGGACGAAAAACGGCAACAGGCGGAACACATGCCCCCAGTGATCAAGAACTTCCTGCGCGCCGGCAGGGAGCTGCAGCAAAGCTCCCACGGCGGCGAAGGGCCGGTCGAGCTCTACGAGATCTGGGGCGGATCCGAATTCGCCACAAACGTGGACTTCTTCGACCGTGTCGTCGTGCCGCCCGGTTCGACCATCGGCGTTCACCGCCACGGTGAGAACGAGGAGATGTACGTGGTGCTGAAGGGACGGGCGACCATGACCATCGAGGGCGAACCTGTGTCGGTCGAGGCCGGCGACATGATCCTGAACCCCACTTTCGGGGAGCACGGCCTGGTCAATGACTCCGACGCCGACATCGACATCCTCGTGATCCAGATCGGCATGGGGACCGGAGAACCGGCCGCCTAGCGCCCAACACTTTGTCATGCTCGTGCTTGACACGAGCATCCAGCGCCAGTCTCTGGACCCTCGGGTCGGGCCTGTGCCCGCGAAGGCGGGTACCCGAGGGTGACAATGAAGAATGGCCGGGACACGCAGAGCGAATCCCCGCCCGCTGGCCATGACCTTCAGGCAGGCGTATACTCGGCAAACGGGGCAAGGTGGGGCGAACCGGCGTGGTTCGCGAACCCCGGACCACGGCCATCACTGTCCACGGGAGCGCTGGACATGGCCGAAGACAAGCAAGCAAAGAAATCGTTCTGGACCACCGTCCCCGGCATCCTGACCGGGCTCGCCGCCCTGATCACGGCGATCGGCGGCCTTCTGGTGGCGTTCGACTCCTCGAGCCTCAATCCCTGGGGCGGCGGCGCGGACAAGACCGCGGAGAAGCCGGCGAAGCAGGAGACGCCTTCGACCGTCACCAACACGACGTCCGGTGACAACAGCCCGATCACCACCGGCACCAAAGGCGATGTGAACATCACGATCGGTGAATGATATGAGAGCGCTGCTGACCGCCCTGGCTCTCGCGTGCCTCGCGACGGGCCCCTTCGCCCAGAGCCACGCCCAGACAACAACCGAACGGAAGACGGAAGGCGGCTGCTCGCCCATCGTCGACAACACGACGGGCGATGTGTCGATCAAGCTCAACTGCAAGTTCGGAACCGATCCCGCCGACAGTTTCGACGTCGAACTGCTCCGGGTCACGCTCGCCTGCAACAGCGCGGAGGAGCGCCGCGACGTCGCCGAGAAGCGCGTGGTGCGCGGCGAGCCCATCGGCCGGGCGGAGAAACTGTTCCGGCGCCTGCAAAAACTGGACGACAGTTTCGTCTATGTCGACCTGTCGGTCTGGGTCGGCGCCGGCTGCGGCCTTAACGACGTGGCGGCCGGCCCGGCACCGCGCTGGGGCGTGATCTACGATCTCAGCCGGACCCTCGACGGCTTCCCCGGCAATGCCAAGGCCTACACCTACGGCTACCGGATCGAGTATGACGGCTACCAGAAGGATCTCGCCAACAGCCGGGCCTCGACCCTGCTGTTCCCGAACCAGGACGGCGCGTTCTTCAGCGCCCGCTTCGGCAAGGCGATGCAGCTTCAGGGCGTCGCCAAGATCCGCCTCACAGACGTGCAGGGCTTCCAGATCGTGGAGATCACCCCGGCGACACCCGTCGGCGGCCTCGCGCAGCACTACAGCCGCCTCCGCAAGTACCTGAAGGAGAAGTACCGCTGACGGCCGCGACTCGGCCGGCCCCCTGCCCTCCATTGTCATGCTCGTGCTTGACACGAGCATCCAGCGCCAGTCTCTGGACCCTCGGGTCAAGCCCGAGGGTGACAATGATTGAGTGTCACCTCACCCTTTGACCTCGATCAAATACCCAAGCCCGCACCGCACCTATTCTCTCCCCTGCAGAAATCCGCGAAACCGGTGGAGATCCCGCCCGCCGCGAGGAGCAACGACATGAACGCCAACGCACAGGCCCAAGCCAAAGCCCGCGCCGAGACCTTCTCCGTCGCCGCCGTCCGTCACGAGGACGGCACCACCATCGACCGGGCATTGCTGGGGATCGTTGACCGTCTGCGCGGCAAGGGCGTTCGCCTCGCCGGTGCGATCCGCGCGAACATCGATCAACCCGGCGACGACTCCTGCGGCCTCTTCCTAGAGGACCTCTCGAACAGGGCCATAATCTCGCTGTCCCAGAACCTCGGGTCCGGGTCCAGCGCCTGCCGTCTCGACGACGGTGTGCTCGACACCGTCGCCACGCGGATCGAAGCCGCACTCGAGGACGGCGCGGACATGCTCATCCTCAACAAGTTCGGCAAGCAGGAAGCCGAGGGCCGCGGCCTGCGCGGACCCATCATCCGGGCCGTCGACCGGGGCATCCCCGTGCTGGTCGGGCTCAACGCCAGCCGGACGGACTCGTGGACCGAGTTCTGCGGCGCCGCCGGCGCACTTTTCGCACCGGGCGACCCGGCGATCGAGGACTGGCTCGGGGCGCACCTTCCGGATTATTCGGCTTAGCGCTTGGTGTTCCCCGGACTTGATCCGGGGTCCATTTATCCCCTCCGCATTCCGCATCCCATCTTTTGTGTCATGCTCGTGCTCGACACGAGCATCCAGCGTCAGTCCCTGGACCCTCAGGTCGGGCCTGTACCCGCGAAAGCGGTTACCCGAGGGTGACACCAGAGTGAAGCCGCGCCCCCACCTGACACAAGCATCTGCCCTCACTCCCGCCCCATCATGTGGAGCGGCGTGAACCCTCCATAGATGAGCCGCTTCGCGTCGAACGGAATCCCGCCCGAGATCTCGAAACGTGGATCGTCGCCCATCCGCGCTTCGACCGCCTCGACGGTGGCCTTGTCCGGCCAGACCTGCCAGGAGAATACGATCCTCTCTCCGGCCTTCGCATTGACCGCGCGGCGGAAGTCGGTCTTCTTGCCGTCCGGCACGTTGTCCTCCCAGGACTCGACGATCTCCAGACACCCATATTCCCGGAAGAGTTCCGCGCTCATCCGCGCCCACTCCCGGTAGGCGTCGCGCTTGTCCTCGGGCACGGGGATCACGAATCCGGCGATATACATGTCATCAACTCCTCTGACCGAGCGGCCGGGGACGGGCCGCAAGCGCAGCATGGCACGGGATGGCCCGCTCGCGCACGACACCACGATCGTTCAAGACAATCCTCCGGATGCCTCTAAACTTGCCATACAGCAGACACGCGAACCCAGACGGAGGGAAATGATGCCAGATGCCAAACCAGGTAGCGGACCGGTGTTGCGGCTGTTCGAGGTCCGGACCAAACCGGGCTGTGCGGAAGACCTCATGCGGAACTTCGCGACGACTTCCGCCGACGTCGTCCGGGACAATCCGGGGAATGAAGGATACTTCTTCGGCCGTGGCGCGGGCAGCGATGACGATGTTGTCTTTTTTGCTTCCGTTTGGACCGACTTAAACGCCGTCAGGGAGCGGTTCGGAACGGACTGGCAAGAATCCTTCCTGCCTCCGGGTTACGAAGACCTGATCGATGAGCATTCCGTCCGCCACTTCGATCTGAGCGGCGGCTGGCATGTGAATGTGGGCGATTAACGGTCAGATGTTTTGCCCAACTCGGGGATTCACTCAAACCCGGTCCAGTGCCGCATGAACCCGTCAAGCCAGGCGCGCAGCGGCGCGTCGTAACGCTCCCACCCCTCAAAGTGCTCCGCCCGCCCCTGAGCCCCCTTCAGGCCGAAGCGCTGCCGGCCGTGGATGGTCCAGCGGTGCAGCATGGCGCGGGTGAGCTCGCTGTGGAACTGCACGCCGAACGCCCGGTCGCCGAGCACGAAGGCCTGGTTCTGGAACGTGTCGTTGGTGGCGAGCAGCGTGGCGTCTTGCGGCAGGTCGAAGCCCTCCCGGTGCCACTGGTAGACGTAATCCGGCCAGTCGATCAGTGTCTCGCCGGCCTGGGTCGGGCGGATCGGGTAATAGCCGATCTCGACATGCTCGTCCGGGTGCTCCCAGACCTCGCCGCCCAGCGTCTTGACCATCATCTGCGCACCGAGGCAGACGCCGAGGAACGGCTTGTTCTCCTTCAGCGGCACGTTGATCCAGTCGATCTCCGCCTTGACGAAGTCGTCCGGGTCGTTGGCCGACATCGGCCCGCCGAAGATGATGGCGCCGTAATAGCCGTCCAGCGTCTCCGGCAGGTCGCAGCCGAGTGCAGGCCGCCGGATGTCGAGGTCGAAGCCGTTGTTGCGCAGCCAGTTGCCGATGCGCCCCGGCGTCGAGCGCTCCTGATGCACGACCACGAGGATCCTGCGCCGCGGCGTGTCCGCCGTGCGGGTCATCTCCTGGTCGGCAATCCTATAGAGCACTCAGTCCCCCATCGAGCTTGAGTTCCGCCCCGGTCATGAACCGGGACTCATCGCTCGCCAAATATATTGCCGCATAGGCCACATCTTCAACCGTGCCGATCCGGCCGAGCGGCACCTGGGCGACGAGCTTGCCGACGGCTTCCGTGTCGCTCCGGTCGCCGACCACGTCGTTGAGCATGGCGGTGTCGACGAAGGCCGGGTGGATCGAGTTTGCCCGGACGTCGTAATTCTTGCGCGCGGCGTGCAGCGCCACCGACTTGGTCATCAGCCAGACACCGGCCTTGGCGGCGTTGTAGGCGGTGACGTTATGGCCCGCGATCAGCCCGGATATGGAGGAGATGTTGATGATGGAGGACGGCGCGTGTTTCGCCATCAGCACCATGGCGTGCTTGCAGCCGAGAAACACCGAAGTCAGGTCCGTGTCCATGACCCGGTTCCAGTCGTCGAGCTCGAAGGTCTCGAGATTGCCGACAAGGCAGATGCCCGCACTGTTGACCAGCACGTTGAGCCCGTCCATGTGGTCTTCGGCTTCGGAGACGCCCGCACGCCATGCGTCCTCCGACGTCACGTCGAGCGCGATGGCGCAGGCGCTGTCCTCGTGAAGCGTGTTGATGGCTTCGGCGGCCGCGGTCGCCCCGGCGAGGTCGATGTCGGCGAGGCAGACCTTCGCCCCCTCGTCCGCCATCATGTTGGCGCAGCCGAGCCCGATGCCCGACGCGCCCCCCGTGATCAGCGCCTTCTTGCCCTCAAGACGCCCCACGCTAGCGCGGCCCCTGGAGGAAGCGCACCATGGGCAGGACCAGCCAGTTGGGCGTGATCGGCGAAGTCAGGGCGATGATCTTGTTCATGAGGCCGGGGATGACGACGCGCTTGCCCTTCTCGAAGCCCTTGAAGCCGGTCTCGGCCACCTCGTCGGCCGTCATCATCGGGAACAGCTTGACGAGAGCCGCCTTCTCCATGCCCGCCTCGGCCTGGAAGCCGGTCGCCACCGGGCCGGGGCAGACGGCGGTCACCGTGATGCCCGTCCCCTTCAACTCGTTGGAGAGCGCTTCGGAGAATGACAGCACATAGGCCTTGGTCGCGTAGTAGACCGCCATGAACGGGCCGGGCAGGAACGCCGCGGTCGAGGCGATGTTGATGATGCCGCCGCGGCCGCGCTCGCGCATGGCCGGCAGGAAGCGCAGCGACAGATCCGTCAGCGTGCGGATGTTAAGGTCGATCATCTCCTTCTGCCGGTCGCGGTCGAGGTCGCCCGCCGGGCCGTTGAGGCCGAAGCCCGCATTGTTGACGATGATCTCCGGCGTGATGTTGCGCGCATCGAAGGCCTTCTGCACCTCGTCGACCGCACCGGGTTTGGTCAGGTCGACCGGAACGGTCGCCACCGGCAGGTCATACTCGGCCGTGGCCCAGCCCGCGACCCGGTTGAGCTCACCGTCGGACCGTGCCACCAGGACCAGCGCATAGCCCTCCGCCGCGAGCACCCGGGCGAAGGCCTCGCCGATGCCGCCGGAGGCACCGGTGACGAGCGCCACCTTGCGCTCGGACTTGCCGTCGGCGCTGGGTGCCGGAATGTTCTGGGCCTCTTCCTCGGGCGCCGGCTGTTCTTTCGTTTCGGCCTTGGCCGCCTTTGCCTTCGTCTTGGCAGCAGGCTTGGCCCGGGTCTTTGCGCGCGCCTTGGGCTTCGCCTTGGCCTTGGCCGGGGCCTTTGCCGGAGCTTTGGGTGGCGGCTTCGGCTTCACGACGAGTTTGCCCCTTGGCTTCTCTTCAGCATTTTCTTCAGGCTGGTCCTCGGCCTTGGCGTCGTCCTGGGGCGCAGCGGCTTCCCGCGCCTTGATTGCCGCGACGGCCGCGCTGACCTCTTCGGCGGATGGTGTAGCACCAGTAGTAGCGTCTTCGGGAGCCACCTCCGTCTTCACCTCTTCCACGGCGGGAGCAGCTTGAACCTCGGGCGCCGGTTCCGGCGGGGTTGCAGTCCCGGACGGTTCCGCGGGTTCAGGTGCGGGGTCTTCCGCTGGCCCGGCATCCGTGGCCAGTACGGTTTCAGGGGTCGTGTTTTCCGGGGCCGCCGCCTCGGCAGGTTCGGCGGCCTCCGGCGTCACGGCATCGGCCGCTGCCTCGTCGGGCGCGGCGTCTTGTCCGGTGTCATCCGGTTTGACGTCCTCCGGTTTTGCGTCTTCCGCCTTGACCTCGGCCGGGTCGTCCTTGATGTCAGCCATGATTATCCGCCATTGGGCTTGCCACTCGTCACATCTTGAGAGGTCACGCCAGCCCCAGCCATTCCTCGACCTGCTTGCGCAGGGCCACCCGGTCGCGGGTCGACACGCCGAGCAGTTCCGCCACCCGCCAGACCAGGTTCGACTCGTAGTCGTCGAGCTTGCTGTCGGCGAGCACCACCTCCCACAGCATCTTCACCACCTCGCGCCGGCCGTCCTGGTCGAGATCCTCGGCGAGCACGGACGTGAAGCGGTAGAGATCGACCGCTTGCGCATCGCGCTCCTCGCCTTCCGCCATGAGCTTGAGTGCCGCGGCGTCGGTCAGGCTGAAATGATCCTTGAGCAGCGTCTTCAGCCGGCGGTCCTCTTCCGGATGCCGTTCGCCGTCGATCCGGCTCGCGTGCACCAGAAGGGCCGCGAGTGCGGTCTGCGACCTGTTGTCCTCGGTGTTCTCCTGATCACCGAAGGTGTCCTGAAAGAGTTCCGCCAGCCGTTCGAACATGCCTTACCCCAGTTATTCCGACCGAGCCCCATCGGTCTGCATCGCGGGCGGAGTCTAGAGCATGATCCGCGCGGTTTGAACCATTTGATGGGGATATTTCCGTCCGCTCCGCCTCACGCTCCGCGGTCAGCGGCGCCGGGGACCGGACGTCACTGTTTATCTGGGCCGGTGGGGCTCAAGGTCAACTCCGGGTCTACCCGGACGAGCGAAAGCGAGACCCGGGGCCGTAAAGGACTCAGGCCCGCGTATGTAACGGTCCCGGATCTGCGGCGCAGCGTTTCACGCTGCACTGCGTCCGGGAAACAACCCTTACGTTCCCCGGATTCAGTCCGGGGCCCATTTACACGACCGGCAGACCGCAGCATCTGCCAATGGATCCCGGGTCGGAGCCAGGGAAACGCGGAGTGAAAGCTCATCTTCCCTGCCTTGTCACGCTCGTGTGCCCGCCTTCGCGGGCACAGGCCCGACACGAGCATCTGCCTCCTACTCTGTCGTCATCCTTGGCCGAGCGACCAGCGAGGCCGAGGATCCGTTGGCAGATGCTGCGGATACAGGCGCCGATAAGTGGATCCTCGCCTGCGCTTCGCTCCGGCAAGGATGCCGGGGACGGAACGGCAACCGGCATTGGCATCGCCCGTGGCTGGATGCCCGGATCAGGTCCGGGCATGACACAAGTAAACACAAGTAAGATGTCACCCTCGGGCTTGACCCGAGGGTCCAGCGACATCCACCGTGGGCTCGTGCCCGCGAAGGCCGGTACGCGAAGGTGACAACAGAATGGAAGCCAGGAAACAGACGTCCGGCGAAAAGGCTTTGCGCTGACGAATAAGGGGCTGTAGCGTGCCGCGTCGCGCGCTGGGAGGGCATGCATGCCGGCATTGGGGAATGCCGCGCGCGGCAGGGGATAAATACCAGAGGAGACTACTGTTGACGCCTTTCACCGTGGCAGATTTGGTTGCCGGCAAGGCGCGTTTCGCGCTGGAGTGCTGAGCACTCCAAGCGGAACGCAACGACGACCGGAAGCCAAATATGCCCGGCCTTCGGTGGGCCAGATCAGCCCACCGGGTGCGTTGCAGCGCTTGACCGATGTCCCGCATCGCTCTTCGCGCCGCGCCTGCCCGGATGAACCGATCTGACCCATGAAATGAGGCAACAGTAGTCTCCTCTGGTATTGGGAGATTCTGCGCGGGGAGGGTGCCGTCATGAATTGGTCGCCGGACAGGACCATCGTCAATTCCTGGAACGAGTGGGATCCGCTCAAACACGTCATCGTCGGCGTTGCCGACGGCTGCTGCATACCGCCGGCGGAGCCCGCGCTCGACGCCAAGGTGCCGGAGGATTCCGACATGCGCGGCATGTGGGGGCCGCGGCCGCAGGAGACGGTCGACAAGGCCAACGAGCAGCTCGACGGCTTCGCCAAGATCCTGGAGAGCCGCGGCGTGAAGGTCGACCGGCCGACGCCGATGGACTTCAATCAGCCGGTGGCGACGCCCGACTGGGAGACCGGCTCCATGTTCGGCTGCATGCCGCCGCGCGACGTCATCCTCACCGTCGGCAAGGAGATGCTCGAAGCGACCATGTCCTACCGCTGCCGGTGGTTCGAGTACCTGTGCTACCGCCCGCTCCTTCAGCAGTATTACGACGAGGACCCGGGCATGCGCCATGAGGCGGCGCCCAAGCCCCGGCTGACCGATGCCGACTACCATCCGGATTATCTCTCCGAAGAGATCGGCGTGGAAAAACGGTTGGAATGGACCGCGGAGAAGTTCTTCGTCACGACGGAAGAAGAGCCCCTGTTCGACGCCGCCGACGTGCTGCGCTTCGGCCGGGACCTGGTCGTCCAGCACGGCTTCACCACCAACCTCAAGGGCATCGACTGGATCGCGCGCCACTTCCCCGACCACCGGGTCCATGCGGTGAACTTTCCGGGCGACCCCTACCCGATCCATATCGACGCCACCTTCACGCCGCTGCGCCCCGGGCTCATCATCAACAACCCGGAGCGCCGTCTGCCGGACGACCAGCGTTCCCTGTTCGAGAAGAACGATTGGGAGATCGTCGACTCCGCGCGCCCTGCGCACAACTCGCCGCCGCCGCTCTGTTACTCAAGCGTGTGGCTCTCCATGAACGTGCTCGTGGTCGATCCCAAGACCGTCTGCGTCGAGGCGAGCGAGGTGCACCAGATGGACCAGCTCGACAAGCTGGGCTTCGAGGTTCTCCCCGTGCCGTTCCGCGACGCCTACGCCTTCGGCGGTGCGCTCCACTGCGCCACCACCGACGTCTACCGCGAAGGCACATGCGAGGACTATTTCCCGAACCAGCCGTGAGCGGCGCGGGCGCCGGTGTTCCGGACGGCGCGGCGCGGCGCGTTAACCAAATCGCAAGATCTGTGACAATGCAAAATTGACAGGTGACGGGTTTTTCCTGACAATGCGCGCTTGACATCATTGGCCGAAATATAAGTTTTTTTGAGTCCCGGAAAACCGATGGCGGATACGCGCGAAACGGCCCAGTCCCGAAACGCAGAGGCGACGGAATCTTCGGACACCGGATTCCTCGATCCCGGCGAGCACCTGCGCCACGAAATGACCCGCCTCGGCTTCGACCAGGGCGCGCTGGCCCAGGAAGTCGGCGTTTCCCGCCAGACCGTCAACAACATCATCAACGGCCGCCAGAATATCTCGCGCGCCATGGCCGCCAAGCTTGGCCGGCTCATGGGCCGCAGCTCAGACTACTGGCTCGCCGCCCGCTTCCCGGTTTCCGGCGCTCCGGCCACCGGAAGGGCTGCACCCGTCGCAGCGGAGGCAGGACGCGGCACGCCCGCTCCCGTTCACGGCAGCGCATCCATCCTGGTCGACCACCAGATCACGAGCGCCGTTCATCAGGGCATCTTCGTCATCGACCCGTTCGTCGAGGCCAATGTGCGGTCCGCGTCGATCGACCTGACGCTCGACGATTTTGTCGTCACCGCCGACGGCGAGAGTGTCGACATCTCCGACACGGACTACGTGCTGCGCGCCGGTGCAAGCGTCACGGTCAACACACGCGAGAACATCGAGTTTCCCGTCGACTATATGGGCCGCGTCGGCGCCATGACAGAATATGCCCGCTACGGCATCATCGTCGCCCACGGATTCCAGGTGGACCCCGGATTCCGCGGCCATCTGCAGTTCAGCCTGTTTAATGCCGGGGCCGGCGACTTCAAGCTTGCCGCCGGACGCCGGATCATCAGCCTCGAGATCTGCCCGCTCGGCGCCGTGCCGCAATCGGCCTATTCCGGTGCCGACGCGCCGATCGACGAGCGCCGCGAGGAGATCCAGCGCTACTTCCGGATCAAGGACGCCGCCTCCATCTGCGCCCAGCCGATCTTCGATCACCTCAAGAGCCTGATTACGGTCGACAACCGCCAGGCCCGCAAATGTGCCCGCCTCGACGATCTCGAGATCGAGATGTCGAGCGCGGACGAGGCGGTCGCAATTGACGGCGTGGTACGCGGTGCGCTCGACGCCCTGCGGACCCGCCTCCAGATCAGCACGACCGGCAACGGCGACACCATTATCAACTTCTTCGCTAAACAGGCGCGCCAGATCTATCTGACCGGCGACGAGGTTCGCGCCGCGCTCTCGGTCTTCAAGGTCGAAACCGTGGGCTCCGGCGATTCCGTTTTCGTTTCCCGGCAGGGCGCGGACCGCATGCTGGCCATTCCCCCGCAGGATGCTGAGATTTCGCTGCAGCATTTCGCCGATCAGCTCGACATCGACACGCCAACCATGGTCCTGCTGATGACAGGCCTCATGGGATACGGCGAACTGAGCTGAAATGGCTGCCTGTGGATAACTCGAGATGTAAAATTATTTTTGACTCATGCACTTATTAACAAGCTGTAAAAAATTATAAATTTTTCTTGCGCACCTCATCCCTTTATGCAGGAATCCGAGTCCAACGAAACAGCCTGACGCGCGATGCCCGGTTACCCGCAAGTGACATCCAGCGCCAGGTCGGGGCCCGGAGAGCGAGCCTGAATTTCAGTCCTGTGAAGCCGAATTCGCCTGTCATCTGACATCGGCGACACAAGGGCTCAAAGGCACCCTGCCCCTCGTTGTGCGAACCGGCGGGTCCGGATTCGTACGGTTCAACCCATAGAGGACGCAGAAATGACACTTGCACTTCAACTGCCGACATTCCTGCTTGGTCGCGACAACTGGCAAGCCGCACGGGGGCACCGTCGCGAAGGGGGCGTCAGGCACATTAATCTCACCGAGGACCAGAAGGCCGGGATCGACCCGATGGTCGAAGCTCTCAAGGATGAAAATCCGGAAAACTGGCTGGCCGACGCACGGCTTCGACCGCTGCAACGCCGGTTCGAGTCTGGTCTCAATACCGAACAGTGGCACGCCCTCGGCGCCTTCGAGGACGGCGAGGTCGCAGCCCTGCGGATCGCCGGCTTCCCGGACCTCGCGTCAGGAGCCGCTTCGCTCGAAGAACCGCTCGGCGACTGGCCGGCCCCGCGCGGCTGGCCGGTGACGGCAGCGCGGATCATGGTCTCGCTGGCCGCAGTGGACAAGGATCCGCTCGCGTTCGGCAGTCCGGCAAACCCGCGGCTGTGCCGGCACGTCAATCGCTGGACCAGGACGCCCGGCATCCCGCTTCGCGTTCCGGCCCCGCTCGGCTGGCGCACACCCGGCCTGTCGGTTGCCTTCGACAACGCCTATGACGGTCGGGTCACGACGCCGGAAACGATCGGTCTGGGATGTGTCCGCAACCCCAGGGGCGAGCCCCTCTCGATCATGCTGCTTTCCGATATTCTTGACGGCCTTGGGCGCAGTGAAATCGAGGCCCTGCAGCAACCGGATTTCAGGTTCGATATCCCCGGTTCGAACGGCGATGTCGGACTGGCCGCAAAGTCCCCGATCCTGACCGCGGACGGCCGTGACGGGTTCGCCATCCGGTTCGATCAGGCCGGCTGTAGGCCGGATCGCCGGGCACCCCGATCCGCCCAGAATGCACTCGATGCCCTGCAGACTGCGATCAGGGAAGCCCCCGCCTACCGGACCGTGCTTCAGGAAGGCGAAACCTTGCTGGTCAACAACAGGATGGCGTTGTGCCGGCTCGATACCGGCCGCATGTCGCGGCGCTGGTTGATCCGCATTCTCGGCGGCCCCAGGGCTTAGAGAAGGAGGGTATCAGCCATCAAGGCCAAGGCCGCGTTTCAGCGGATCAAGATGCTGTTCATAGCGCTTCCACCGGCCGGCTGACGTCTTGTAGACCGGCTGGCGGACCTGCCAGACGCTCGCCGTGTTCACGGTCCGCTCGTTGCGATGGAACTCGAGGCAGGCGTCGTCCCAATCAAGGCCGATGGACTCGATCATCGCGCGGCTGACCGCTTCCTGATCGGCGACAAGGTCCTCATAGACCACCTCGTGTATCTGGATGGGCAGAACCGACTTCCAGTGTTCCATCAGCCTTTCGTGCTGCCGGTAGAACAGACCGATTTCCTCGAGATCAAACCAGAACGGATTGGCCATGGACGCAGTGAAGTTCTGAAAGAAGATCGACAGACCGCAATCCATCGGATCACGTTTGCAGCAGATGATAGATGCCCTCGGGAAGAGGATCGCGATCAGCCCCAGATTGAGGAAGTTGAACACGTATTTGTCGACGATCCGCCGGGCGCCGTCGTCCGCCTTCACCCGCAATTCATCCAGATATTCGCGAGCAAGCGGAATAAGCGCCTCGGGCGCAATCTTCGCAATATCTTCAGGGTACTTCAGAGCGCCGTCCTTGATTGCCGCCAGCGTTCCGGCGGTCTGGTCCATCTTCTGCAGTTCGCCGACACCGGCCACCTGCGGATGACTGGACAGGATCTGCTCCACCAGCGTGGTTCCGGATCTCGGCATGCCGACAACAAAGACCGGAGCGTCGGTGTCGATACCGCCATCCGCGTGCGCGGCGACAGCCTCTGGCGTGAACGATTCAATCAGCCTGTCGAACTGGGCGTGCAGGGCCTCGCGGTCGCATGGCGCCTCCTCGCGCATCACACCATTGGCCTTGTCGTAGTATTCGAAGGCATCGTCATAGCGCTTCTCGCGTTGACGCATTTTGGCAGCAGCGAACAGCACCCTAGAACGCGTCTCATGCGTCATCGATTGTGACGTCAACGCGTCTTCGAGCTTGGCAATCACGTGATCGGTATCGCCTTCGAACTGTTTGGTTTCGGCAAGGCGCAGATATGCTTCGAAGAATCCCGGGTCGATCTCCAGCGTCCGTTCATAGCACTTGCGGGCGCCCTCGAAGTCGCCGAGAACCTCAAGCTGGTTGCCTTTGCCAAAGTGGGCCTGATGAACGTTCGGATTGACCGCCAGGACCGCATCGAGAACTTCTACGGCCGCTTCAGCATCATTCTTATTGGCAAGCATGTTTGCCAGATTGATGGAGTACTGCGCCTGTGACGGGGCCCTGGACACCGCGTTCCTGCAGGCAATGATCGCCGCATCGTTCAAATTGAGGATGGCAAGGCAGCTTCCGAAACGGTCCCAGTATTGTGCGTTATCGGGCGCAAGCTCCACAGCCTTCTTGAAATGCGCATAGGCCTCAGAAGCCTGCCCCTGCTTCAGCAGGACTTCGGCGAGCGTGTACTGAAACTGGGCGACGTCCGGACGGCTTGCAATGAGCTCATTGAGACATCTGGCCGCGCCAGGGCCGTCTTCTGCGGCGAGAAAGCGGCGTGTCTTTTCCCAGAGCGCCTCGGTTGATTTGTCGACAATGACGGGCGGCGTTCCGTTTGCGGCAGATTTCCTGGCTCGCTTCTTTGCGAGACGCCGCTCTTTGCGGCTGAGTCCGGATTGTTCAGCGGAATATTGCATACTGTTCATGCCGAAACGTCCATGTCGGGGCCACCGGGGCAATCTGTCTGGATCGAATCCGATGACGGGCTTTCAGATGTGACCTTGTCGACCGGCTCATCCGCTTCAAGAACCCTGCAGAGCGGCTCGAGATGTGTTTCGTAGCGCCGCCAGCCGTCAACCGAAGTGGAGTAGATCGGCTTGCGGACCTGTCCAACGCTCGCGGTCCTTACAGAGTGGTTCGCCTCGTGGAATGCCAGGCAGGCGTCGTCCCACTCGAGCCCGACAAATTCAATGATCTCCTTCGTCCTATCTTCTTGATTGGCGATGAGATCCTCGTAGCGCACATCGAGTAACTTGATCGGCAGCACCTCGCGCCAGTGCGCCATCAGTCGACGGTATTGGAGGTAGTAGGATCCCAGAGATTCGAGATCACCGGTAAGTGCTGCAATCTTGCCGTCTGCGAAAAATTGCCGGTAGCAGGAGAATCCGATGGCCATCGGGTCCCGGTCGCAGTGGATGATCGCGGCCTTTGGGAAGAGCAGTGCGATAAGTCCGAGATTCATGAAGTTGAATACGAACTTGTCTGCAATACGCTGAGCCGGTCGTGGCGCCTGCCTGGCCATGTGTCTATGGTACTGATTGGCAAGCTCGACCAACGCCGACTGATCGATTTTCGCCACATCGCGCGGATACAGAAGTTCGCCATCCTGGGTCGCCCAAAGGGCGTCGGCAATCTTTTGCATCTGATCGAATTCGCCGACACCGGTCGCGTCCGGATGGCTCGCCAGGATCTGCTCCACAAGGCTGGTGCCCGAGCGCGGCATGCCCACGATGAATACTGGTACGTCGGAGGACGATCCGCCGGCAGATACGGTGTCAAAAACCTCCGCCGAGAACGCCTCAATCAAAGCATCGCATGCAGCCGCATGTTTATCGATGTCAACGCGTTCACGCGTCGCCAGAATCGAGTTGCCGGACTGGAAATGCCGAAATGCCTGATCGAAACGCTTGGCCTTGTGGTGTATCTCGGCGGCGGAGAAATAAGCCAGCGCGCGGCTGTTGGCATCGTTTTTGTGATTCTCCTGGCAGGCCTCCAGCCGAACAAGAACCGAGTCCTCCTCGCCTGCTGTCTCACCCAGCCTGGCAAGTCGGTAATGAGCCTCCAACAGATCCGGATTGATCGAAAGTGCGTCCCTATAGCACTTGCGGGCCGCCTCTGAGTCGCCAAGGGTCAGTTGCAGATTGCCGCTTTCGAAATGGGCATCGGCGAATGACGGATCGAGGGCAAGAGCTTTGTCGTATGCCGACTTGGCGGACGAGAGCTCGTCGGCCTTGACGTAAGCACGCGCCTGAAACAGGCGAAGTCGGGGGTCGTCCTGCCGTCTGCCTATGGCCATTCCGTAGGCCATGGATGCTGCCTCATATTGGCGCATTTCCATCAGACAGTGACCGAACTGGCGCCAGCATTCGTAGTTCGAGGGGTCGAGATCGGCAGACTGTTTGTAGTGTTTGTAGGCCTGCTCGTAACGGTTGGTCCTGCGGAGCGTCTCCGCAAGCGCGAGGTGCGCCTGGGCGTCGGCCGGTGTTTCCTCCAATACACCGCGAAAGGCAATCTCGGCGGGCGCGAGAAGGCCAGCCTGAAGATGAGCCGCACCTTCCACGAGGAGAGCGGCCGCACCGCTTGGCTGTGGAGCGGAGTTACCGCCTGCCACCACAAGGTGCTTCTTTAGCTTCTTGGCCTTGCGCCGCTCCTTGCGACTGACCTGCCGCTGAACCGCCGCTGCGTGCAAACCGCCCATTGCCCAGCTCCCGTAGCAATTTCCCGCACTCTACGGTCGACCGATTCGATTAACGTTTTGTTAAGCATAAATCGAAGCCGCCACGCCGGGAGCGAGACGCATGCGGGATCTGCGGAGGAAATGCGGCTGAATTTTCAGTTCGCAACAGTCGTGCCGCGGCCATAACCTTCGGTCAGCGAGCCGGCATCAGCGCCGTCTCGATCCGAAAGGACTTCACGCAAAGGCAGGCCGCCTTCGGAAACGGCGGCATTGCGGAACCTCCTCCATTGCACCGGGTCTGCATGCTCCGCGAACAGGGAAAAGTCGCGGGCGCGCTCAAGGGTACGGATCAGACCGGTATCCGAGACCCGGCCAAGCAGGGCTCTGACAAGCGAATGGTTCATGGACGTAATGTGCGTGGCGATAGTTGAAGCAGCTCTACAATTAGGTACGCATTGCTGACGTTCCTGGATCAGTCGTCGGTCTCATAGAACGACTGCATGAGGTCCAGGGCACCGGCAAGGTCTCCGGCGTCCACCCTCGCCTGGAATGTTTCCTTGCCGAGTTCCGCAAATCCGGGCACCGCAGAGAGTTCAGAGGCATCGGCGTTCTTGAAGCCCATGAACCAGTTGGGGAAGTGGCGCACGCCCATTTCGCCTTCTTCCAGAAGAATCTTCGTGTGGTGACGGGGGTCGTCAGCAATACGCGCATATGTGGCGCGCACGGCCTCACGCTCACCCTCGAGCATCTGAATGAAATGCCCACGACCGGCATCCGAAGAGAACCGGTAGATCAGGAGCCCGGTAAGACCGTCACGCTCATTGTTGCGCCGGCTGACATTCAGAATGTCCTCAAGCTCCGCATTGCTCATTGGCGCGTTCGCCTGACTGACATAGATCAGGTAATGCATTCACTCCCCCAAAAATCAGCATCTTGCGGTCAAACGTCAGAACACGGCCTTCGTACGCTGTGAACTGCGCATTCTCTACTTCAACATGATGAGGGGAGCAAGCATCAATTTTTCATAATATCAAATTTCTTTCAGATTATGAAAAAACTTGACTCTTATCGCCTCCAAAGTTTGAATTGCTTTGACATAGGGAAATCTGATTTCACCTGAGGTTCTCTTGACCGCCGATACACATTTGACGCATTCACCCCGCGCTGCAGCCGGGGGTTCGCTGGAGCAGGTCATTGAAAAGACCCGGCCCGAGAAGTCGTCTCGAACCATTCAGTCGGTTGATCGCGCGCTTGATGTTCTTGAGGTTCTGGCTGCGGCCGGCGGCGAATTGACCCTCAATGTGATCGCCGAGCGCGCCGGCCTCAATGTTTCAACCTGTCATCATCTGCTCGGAACCCTGGCAGGCCGCGGTTATGTCGACCGTAACGCTCAGGGGCGAACATACTTCCTGGGCACCAAGATTCTCGAGCTGTCATCCTCCCGGGTACGCCAGTTCAACATTCTCGATATCGCAATGCCCGAGCTTCGGCGTCTCAACGAGACCACCCGGGAAAGCGTGCACCTCGCTGTCATGCAGGGACACAGGCTCACAACTCTTGCAAAGCTCGATTCCACTCATGCGGTCCGCGTCGGCACCGATACGGTGGGTAAGGACAACGCATCGCACGCCACGGCGACCGGCAAGGCCATCCTCGCCTGGCTTCCCGAACCCGAAATTGCCCGGGTCATTGCCGAGCACGGCCTGGAACGGTTTACGCCGAGCACAATCACGAATATCGCCGACCTGATGGAAGATCTCCGGCACGTGAGGCGCAACGGCTTTTCCCTGGACAAGCAAGAGTTTCAGCCCGGTGTCACCTGCATCGGCGCCGCTATCCGCGATCACTCCGGCGCAGTGATCGGCTCGATCAGCTGCTCAATGCCGGAGATGCGGGTCGAAGAGAATCATGTCGAATTCGTCACCAACGCCGTGCGCACCTGCGCCCGGTCTCTGTCCGAAAAACTCGGCAGCCCGAAGGACGCCACATTGACGTCACAAGGGGCCGCTTAGGATCACAATCAAAAGTTAGAAAAGCGCAATAAATCAATTTAAAGTTGCAGTGGAGGGTTCCCGGAAATGGCAATGCCAGACAATGTGAAGACGAGCGCAGACTTTCCTATCCCGGAAACGATGAAGGCGTGGGTGCTCGGTGACCCGGGTCAGCTCACTCTGGAAGAAAAACCGATACCGGTGCCCCAACAGGCGCAGGTGCTTGTCCGCATCGACGCCGTCGCAATCTGCGCGACCGATCTTGAGATCATTCACAATGGGCCGCCGGCCATGATCAACGGCGAGTTGCCGTTCAACCAGGGCTTCACGCCCGGCCACGAATATATGGGCACAGTCGTCGCCCTCGGGCCGGGGGTCGATGAATATGCCATCGGTGACCGTGTGACGGTCGAGATTCACGCCGGCTGCGGACAGTGCAAACGTTGCCGCGAAGGCATGTACACGTCATGTCACAACTACGGCAAGAACTACGGTGACGTAGATAAAGGACACCGCGCCAACGGCTTCACGACCGACGGCGGTTTCTGCGAGTACCAGGTCAACAACATCACGACGCTGATCCACGTCCCCGACGACATGTCCGACGAGGAGGCAACCCTCGTGGTGACTGCCGGCACGGCGATGTACGGTCTGACCGAACTCGGTGGACTCGTCGCCGGCGAAAGCGTTGTCGTAACGGGCCCCGGACCAATCGGACTGCTCGGCGTTGCTGTCGCCAAGGCTCTTGGGGCGCAACCGGTCATTCTCACCGGTACACGGGACAACCGTCTCGAAATGGGCAAGAAACTCGGCGCCGACCACGTCATCAACGTGCGCAACGAGGATCCCGTCGAAGCGGTGAAACGCATCATGGACGGCAATGGCGTCGACTACGTGGTCGAATGCGCCGGCGCCGCCGGTGGCGTCGACCAGGCCGCCCAGATGGTCAACCGGGGCGGCAAGATCTGTCTGGCGGCATTCCCGCATGAGCCGGAGCCGGTCGATATCGCGCATCTCGTGCGCAACAACATTTACATCTTCAGCATCCGCGGCGAGGGCAAGAGCGCCACGCACCGTGCCGAGGCGTTCATGCAGCAGAAGCGCTTCGACGCCACACTGATCCACACCCACACATTCCCGATGACGGATCTGGAGGAAGCGCTGCGCTACGCCAAGGACCGTGTCGAGGACGCGATCAAGGTCGTGGTCAAGAACGATCACGCCACGGCGAAACAGGCGGTTGCGGCGGAATAGCCGTGAATAAACGGTCCGGGGAACACCAGACATGTTGACCTGCGATGACTATCTGATGCCGGCAACGCTTGAAGAAGCGCTGCACCTTTGGGCGGATCTCCCGGAAGGCAGCCGGCTTGTGGCAGGGGCTACTGACCTGTTGCCGTGGGCCCGCGAAGGCCGCGCCGGTGATGTCCATGTTCCGGCGATGCTCGATGTCAGCAGGGTTGAGGAATTGCAAGGGTACGCGCTGGAGGGTGCTCGGGTGCGGCTTGGAGCGAATGTCGTCTACCAGGACTTCCTGACGGACGACACGCTCAAAGCCCACCTGCCCTGCATGCCCTATTGCGCGATCTGGTTTGCTGACGACCAGATCCGGGAACAGGCGACGCTTGCCGGCAACATCGTCAATGCGTCACCGGCCGCAGACGGCACGCCTCCGGTGATCGCCCTGAACGGCACGATCGAGATCGCACGTCTGGAGAATGGCAAGGTCGCTCGCCGGACAGAGGCTGTCAGCGAGTTCGTGAAGGGCCCGGGACGCACCACACTCGCGCCCGACGAAATCGTGACTGCCATTGAGCTCGATTCCGCGTTCGGTTACGGCGGATCGTTCGAGAAAGTCGGCCAGCGGCGTTCTCTCGTGATTTCGGTTGTATGCGCGGCCTGCGTCGTCAAGCCATCGGCCGATGGCCGCACCTTTGAAGACGTCCGGCTCGCCATGGGCGGCATCGGTCCAGTGCCGGTCCGCCTGAGCGAGATTGAAGAATTCCTGAAAGACAAATCCATCACGGCCGACATCGTCCGTGCCGCAGCACGCATGAACGATGGTCTGGTCAATTCGCGGACCCGGCGCGAATACCGACGGGAAGTGGTGGAAGGATTCATCCAGCGCGCCCTCGAGGATGCGCTCGCAGATGCCGGTAGCCCCGTCGAGCCGGTCGCAATGAAAGAGGTCGTCGATGCCTGATCTCCAAATGGATGTAACAGTCAACGGGCGTCGCCGCACCAGGCCGGCGGAGCCCCACATGCGCCTTCTGGACTACCTGCGCGACGACCTGAATCTGACCGGCACGAAGGAAGGCTGCGGTGCGGGCGAATGCGGCACCTGTTCGGTCTTTGTCGACGGCAAGCTCGTCAAGTCCTGCCTGGTGCCGGTCGCCAAGGCAAACGGCACCGAAATCGAGACCATCGAGGGTCTCGCAGCCAGGGGCGAGTTGACCCACCTTCAGCAGGCCTTCCACAAGACCGGCGCCAGTCAGTGCGGCTATTGCATCCCCGGCATGGTCATGGCCGCAACTTCGTGCTTGCGCGAGAACCCGCACGCCGACGTCGAGGAGATCAAGGAACGCCTCGGCGGCAACATCTGCCGTTGCACAGGCTACTCCAAGATCTTCGAGGCCGTGGAACTGGCGCGAGATGTCATGAACGGCTCGCTGGCGGAGACGGCTTTGGAAGAGCCTGGTGCCGGTGACTCCTTCATCGGCAACAATGTTCGCCGCCTCGACGCGCCGAGCAAGGTGTCGGGCGCGCTGAAATATGCCGGCGACATGGTCATGCCGGACATGCTGCACATGCAGGTCCTGCGCAGCCCGGTCCCGCACGCACGCATTGTATCGATCGACACGAGTGCCGCCGAAGCCATGGACGGCGTCGAGTGCGTCATCACCGCCGACGATGTCCCGGGCGAGGACGGATTTGGTGTCTTCGTTCACGACCAGCCGATCATGGCGCGCGGCAAGGTGCGCTATGTGGGCGAAGCGGTCGCAGCCGTGGCCGCCGAGGATGTTCTGACCGCAAGAAGGGCTCTTGAGGCAATCAGGGTCGAGTATGAAGATCTGCCCGCCCTGTTCGATCCTGAAGAAGCCATGGGAGACGGCGCGCCGGTGATCCACGACTACGCGCCGGACAATCTGGTCAAGCACATTCCGATCCGCAAAGGTGATGTCGAGGCCGGGTTCGCCGACGCCGATCTCATCGTCGAGAACACCTACGACACCCAGCAGGTCGAGCACGCCTATCTCGAACCCGAAGCCGGCCTGGCCTATGTCGATCACGACGGCGTCGTTACCGTCATCTCGCCAAGCCAGAACATCACGCATCACCGCCACATGCTGTCGACCATCATCGACAAGCCGATCAACAAGGTGCGCTTCATCATGAGCCCCGTCGGCGGCGGCTTTGGCGGCAAGGAGGACATGATCTATCAGGGCATGCTGGCGCTAGCCGCGATGAAGACCGCGAGGCCGGTCAGGCTCGTGTTCACCCGCGAGGAGTCCATCATATCTACGGCCAAGCGCCATCCGGCCCTTATCAGTTACAAGATGGGCCTGAAGAACGACGGGCGTATCACGGCGGTGGAATTCAGGATGATTTCCGATGGCGGCGCCTACGGCATGTCTACGGAGGGCGTCATGCGCAAGGCGGCAATCCTGTCCTGCGGCCCATACGACATTGCCAACGTCAAGATCGATACCTACGGGGTCTATACCAACAACACACCGTCCGGCGCTTTCCGCACCTTCGGCGCCATGCAGGCGCAGTTCGCAACCGAATCCCATCTCGACATCTGCGCCGAGAAACTCGGGCTCGACCCGTTCGAAATCCGCCGGATCAACATGATGCGCGACGGTGCCGTAACGCATACGCAACAGACACTGGGTTCGGTCTCGATCGCCGAATCCTTGGATGCGGCGGAAAAAGCATCCGGCTGGGAATCGGGCGCACCGTCGCACCGGGGGCCTGACCGCGGCGACCTGGGAGGACACGGCAACCGGGAACCCTGCACGCTCGGCGCACGGATCCGGTCGCAGGCCGACGGTGACATGAGGGAGACGGCGTGATGACCCGCAAGGTTCGCGGCCGCGGCATGGCGGCCTCCTGGTACGGCATAGCGCGCACGGCGACCATCGACCGCGCAGGCGCCTGGGCCGAAATCGATGATGGCGGCACCGCCAAGATCGTGACCGGCGTGACCGAGATTGGTGAAGGCATTCTGACGGTCCTCGCGCAGATCGCAGCCGAAGAACTTGGCGTGAGACCCGAGCAGGTCACGATCGGCGATAACGACACGGCACGGTCTCCCGAGGCCGCACATGCCGGCGCGACGCGCCAGACCTACATGATCGGCAACTCCGTGGCCCTCGCCTGCCGCGAGGCACGGAAGATGCTCGATGAGCAGATCGCCGATCACTGGGACGTCGATGTCGACCTGATCGAGGCGTTCGACGGCGAGATCTGGGCGCGTGGCACCAACCTCAAGATGACGATGGAAGAGGCCGTCGATATCTGCAAGAAGCGCGGCGTCGTGCCAGTCGGATCCGGTTCGTTCACCGCCCACGGTACGGGACTGGATCCCGTGGACGGCTCCGGCAGCCCCTGGCAGGCCTATGTCTTCGGATGCCAGGTCGCAGAAGTCGAAGTCGACACGCTGACCGGCGAAGTCCAGGTGCTCGGCGTGTGGGCGGCGCATGACGTGGGCCGTGCGATCAATCCGCGCGGTGTTGAAGGCCAGATCGAGGGCGGCATCGTGCAGGGTCTCGGCCAGGCGCTAATGGAAGACTACAAGCTCGAGAACGGGCACACGTCGACCCATGGCTTCGCCAAGTACATTCTGCCGACATCTCTCGATGTGCCGGACGTGACCTCGATCATCATCGAGGACCCGGATCCGAAGAGTCCGCTGGGTGCCAAGGGCATCGGCGAGCCCGCACTGGTGCCGACGGCGCCGGCCATCATGAACGCAATCTATGACGCGATCGGCGTCAGGATCACTTCGCTGCCGGCAACGCCGGAAAAGATTCTTGCCGCGCTGCAGGCAAGACGGGCGGAAGAGGAGGCAACACGTACTGCAGCCGAATAACGGGGGGCCGAATGACTGTGCGGCCTGCACAATCATAATCACCAACGAGTACGAGTAGTCAGTCTGGGAGGAGAAACCATGATCAAGATCACGAAGAGATCGATCCTTGCCGCATCAGTGGCAACGCTGATGACAGCGGGCCTATTTGCCGTTCCGGCAAAGGCCGATTTTCCTGAGAAACCGGTGGAGATGACCATCCTGTTCGGCGGCACGGCAAAGGCTATCGGCCAGCTGCTGTCGGACCTGATGTCCAAGAACATGTCGCAGCCGGTCGTGCCCGTCAGCCGCACCGGCGGTGGCGGTGCCGTCGGATACACGCACGTCCAGGGCACCAGCCCGGACGGTTACAACATTGTCTGGAATTCGAATTCGATCAGCACGTCCCACCACAAGGGCAACATGCCGTTCGACTACAAGGCATTCAAAGCGATCGCCCGGATCTCGACCGAAGTGCCGGCGCTCGCCGTACGCGCAGACAAGGGCTGGAATTCGCTCCAGGACATGGCCAAGGCAGCGGGATCAGGCAAGCTCAAAGTCGGAATCTCCGGCAAAGGGTCGTTCACGCACCTGACCTCGGCAGCATTGTTCGACGCTCTCGGCATCGCCGACAAGGTCGTCTACGTGCCTTATGGCCGCGGCAAGGCGCCGGCCGAATTGCTGGGCGGACGCATCGATGCCGCACTGCAGTGGCCCGGACAGTTCGTATCGCACGCCAAGGCCGGCAAGCTGAAGATCCTCGCTGTCACGAGTGCGGACCGCATTCCGATCGTTCCTGACGTGCCCACCGCCAAGGAGCAGGGCGCGGACATCGACATCACCATGTGGCGCGGTCTGGCCGCACCGGCAGACACGCCGGACGACGTCATCATGAAACTCGAAGCCGCAGCAAAGAAGGCCGTGGACAGCAAGGAGTTTCAGGACGCCTCGAAGAAGATCGGCTTCAAGCCGGCCTTCCTCGGACATGACGGCTTCAACAAGCAGATTGCGGACGATGACAAGCGCATTTCCGCACTCATGGACCGTCTTGACCTGAAGAAGTAAGGCCAGGCATCCGACTATGACCGCGGCCCGCCGTGATCGCCTTCTGGGCGTCGCATTGCTCGTCATTGCCCTGACATGGACCGGGATTGTCTATTCGACAATTCCGGGTGGTCAGGGCGACGGCGATATCGGGCCGCGGGCATTTCCGTTTCTTCTGGGGCTAATCCTTGCGGCGCTCTCCGCATATGTCATCTTCGGATCATTCAGGGCGGCGGCGTTGGAAAGCACGGAAACCAGTGCCGACGATGAAGCCGGGGAGCCCCATTCCGCGGATCGCATGGAGATCATGACGGTCATCTCCGTGTTCGGCCTCATTGTCGGATACGGCTTCTTCATGGAAAAGATCGGCTTTCTCCTGGCGACTCCTATTGCTGTAAGCATCGGCCTCTGGGTCCTGCTCAAAGTCAGGAAGCCGGTTCTCGTGGGCTCGCTCGCCTTCGGTATCACGATCGGATGCTGGCTGATGTTCGGCAAGCTGCTCGGCGCCTATCTGCCGCCTGGCACCTGGATCTCACTGTGAGCGCGGGCTGCTGAGATGGAAAGTCTGCTTGCAGCGCTGCCACTTGCCTTCAGCCCCGAAGCCGTCATAGCGGTCGTTATCGGCACGTTCGTCGGCCTCGTCTTCGGGTCGATTCCGGGATTGACCTTCACGGTCGCGCTCGCCCTGATCCTGCCGATCACGTTCTCTCTCGACCCGGCGCCCGCCATCGGCTTGCTGCTTGGTGCCTATATCGGCGGCATGACCGGGGGATCGGTATCCGCGATTCTCGTCGGTATTCCCGGAACGCCGTCGGCCGCCGCAACCGTTATCGACGGCTATCAGATGACCCGGGCCGGCAAAGCCTCCCTCGCGCTCGGAACGGCCGTGATCGTGTCCGCTTTTGGCGGTCTGGTAAGCCTTTTCATCATGATCGTCTCGGTCGATCTTGTTGCCAAGCTCGCGATCCAGTTCGGCCCGGCGGAGATCTTCGCGCTGGTCCTGCTCGGCCTCTCGACAATCTGCGGCCTCGCGGAAAAGTCCCTGGTCCGCGGTCTGATCGCCGGATGCATCGGGCTCATGCTGATGACCGTCGGTCTCGATGAAATCGACAGCGTGCAGCGGCTCACCTTCGGCTTCACCACGATGCAGCAGGGCGTGAACCTCCTGGTCGCCATGATCGGCCTGTTTGCCGTGCCGCACGTGATCCAGGTCTTTCTCACCTACCGCCGCGGCGAACAGCAGGGACTGGACGCGTCGGACGTGCGCGCCGAACTGCCGACCCTGAAAAGCCTCAGGAAGAATTTCTGGCTGATGTGCCGCTGTGCCGGCATCGGCACCGGCATCGGCGCCATTCCCGGTACCGGCGGTCCGATTGCAGCGTTTCTCGCCTACGATCATGCGCGCCGCTTCTCCAAGGACAAGGAAAAGTTCGGCCGCGGGTCCATGGAAGGTGTTGTGGCTCCGGAGACGGCGAACAACGCTGTTACCGGCGGTGCCATGATCCCCCTCCTCTCGCTGGGCATCCCCGGCGATCCGGCAACCGCCGTTATGCTTTCCGGTCTTCTCATTCACGGGCTGATCCCCGGCCCGATGCTGTTCATCGAGCATCAGACACAGATCTACGTCATCTATATCGCCATCATCATGGCCTATCTCTCCGTGCTGCTGATCCAGCTCTACGGCATTCGCTTTTTCGTGCGTGTCCTGAAAGTACCGAGCCACCTTCTCGGCATTGCGATCCTGGTGATGTGCGGTCTCGGAGCCTTCGCGATTCGTAATTCCGTGTTCGACGTCTACGCGATGGCGGTCATCGGTCTGATTGCCTACGTGCTGATGCGGCTGCGAATTCCCCTGACACCGATCATCCTGGGGCTCGTGCTTGGACCGACCCTGGAACGGGAGTTCCGAACCGCGATGACACTTTCTGAAGGCAAGCTCGATATCTTCTATACTTCGGTACCTGCGATGATCTTCTTCGCATTGACGCTGTTCATCGTCGGACTGCAGGGGCTGAGTGCAACCAGGGCGAAAAACGGCAAGTCGAAAGAGGCACAGGGGCAGGAACATGCTCAAGAAAGCTGAAAACGAGACCAAATCCAGTCAGTCCATGAGGAACCGCGCGCGCGCAATCGCGACCGCCGGCGGCCTGGTCGACGCACTGTCCTCAGGCTCTCTTCCGGCGATCCTCGAAACCTCAATGTCGGAGGCGCTGGTTCTGGCACTCCTGCGGCAGGGTGTGAGCAAATATTTCGCTATCTTCGGCCACGGCTCGACGGATCTGGGGGAAGTGCTCAGGGTCTACGAGGAAGAAGGCGTGACCCGCACGGTCAACTGCCGCAACGAGGTCGAAATGGCCCACGCCGCGACATGCCTGTCCTGGCAATATGGCGAGGTCTCCGCCGTCGTGACGTCCATTGGCCCCGGCGCGTTGCAGGCCATGGCCGGCTCGCTGGCCGCAGCATCAAACGGCGTCGGCGTCTATCACATCTACGGAGACGAGACGACCTACGGCGAAGGCTACAACATGCAGCAGGTGCCGAAGGAGGAGCAGGGTCTGTTCGGCCAGATCACGGCGCGCATGGGACAGTCCTACGTGCTGCACACGCCGGAAGCCCTCAGGGATGCCATGCGGCGCGGCACCCTGTGCGTCCATCATCCCTACAAGGCCGGCCCGTTCTATCTCCTGCTGCCGCTCAATACCCAGCCCCAGACGACAATCGTCAATCTGGAGGCCATGCCCGAAGAACCGAGCACGCCGAAGATAGTGACCGCCGATCCGGAGGCCTTCGAGGAGGCCGCGGAGCTGATCAATCATCAGTATGCACGTGTCGTGCTCAAGGCGGGCGGCGGATGCCGCGGCCACGACGACGCCATAGCGAAACTGGCCGAAGTCGCCGGTGCTGCGGTCGTACAGTCCCCGGGTTCGACCGGCGTGCTGCCGGATACCCATCCCCAGAACATGCATGTCGGCGGATCGAAGGGCTCGATTTCCGGCAACCACGCCATGGAGAACGCGGACCTCCTGATCGCCGTCGGCACACGCGCCGTGTGCCAGTCCGACTGCTCGGGCATCGGTTATCCGAACGTCAAGGCCGTCATCAACATCAACGGCGATCTCGCCGACCTCAACCATTATGGCAATACAGTCGGTCTTGCGGGCGACATCGGTGTCGTGGTCGACCGTCTTCTTGAGGCGCTTGCCAATAATGGCGATACGACGCCCGAAGGGCGCACCGACTGGCTGGCCGAATGCCAGGGCAAGAAAGCAGAGTGGTCCGCATTCAAGGCCGAGCGCTATGCCGCCCCGCCGATTCACGATGAAGCCTGGGGCAAGCCGGTGCTCACCCAACCCGCCGCCATCAAGATCGTGGCCGACTTCGCGAAGTCAATCGATGCCGCGAAATATTTTGACGCGGGCGACGTTCAAGCCAACGGGTTCCAGATCGTCGAGGACGACCGGACGGGCGACACATTCACCGAGGCCGGCGCATCCTATATGGGCTTTTCGGTCTCCGCCCTGCTCGCGTCCGCTATCGCCGACGCTCCCAGATATGGCATAGCCTTTACCGGCGACGGCTCCTTCATGATGAACCCGCAGATTCTGATCGACGGTATCGAGCATGGCGCCCGGGGCATGATCGTGATCTTCGACAACCGCCGCATGGCAGCCATCACCGGGCTTCAGGAAGCCCAGTACAAAAACGGATTCAAGACCAACGACTCCGTCGCGGTCGACTACGTGCAGATAGCCTCCGCCGTGAGCGGCGTGAAAGCGGTATTCGGCGGCACGTCTCATGAGGAGCTGAAAACAGCACTCAGGGACGCTCATGAAAAGGACGGCTTGTCGGTTGTCCACGTGCCGGTCTATTGCGGCAGCGATCCGCTCGGCGGCATGGGTGCTTACGGCTCCTGGAATGTCGGCAACTGGTGGGAAGACGTCCAGGAGACCTGGCTCCGTCAGAACGTGTGACAATATCGGGATGTTCTGGAACTTTGGCCATAGTATGAGGGGCCGACGGCCCCGATCCGTCTAAACAGGAATCAGATCGCGCCACATGAACGACAACAAGAAACACGGCCTCGCCCGTGGCCTGACCAATTACGGCGACTTTGATTTTTCTCTCTATCTCCGCAAATCCTTCGCCAAGTCGATGGGTTACTCCGAAGAGATGCTGGAAAAACCGATCGTCGGCATCGCTTATACGCCCTCAGGCTTCAACAACTGCCACCGGAACTTCCCCGAGCTTCTGGAGGCGGTCAAACGTGGCGTTCTCGCATCCGGTGCGCTTCCGATCGAATTCCCGACCGTGTCGCTCGGCGAGGTCTATCTGAATCCAACCAGCCTCAAGTTCCGCAACCTCATGTCGATGGACACCGAAGAGATGATCCGCGCCCAGCCCATGGACGCGGTGGTCCTGATGGGCGGTTGCGACAAGACGGTTCCCGCACAGCTCATGGGCGCGGCATCGGCCGACGTGCCGGCCATCCAGCTTGTCGCCGGGCCGATGATGACGTCACGCTATGGCGAGGAACGGCTCGGCGCCTGCACGGACTGCCGGCGGTTCTGGGGAAAATACCGTGCCGGTGAAGTCAGCGGCGAGGAGATCCGGCGGATCGAGGGCGGCCTGGCGACGACCGCCGGTACGTGCGCCGTCATGGGCACCGCCTCGACCATGGCATGCATTGCCGAAGCCCTCGGCATGTCCCTGCCGGGTACCGCGGCGATCCCGGCCGTCCACGCCGACCGGCTGCGCGCCGCCGAAGCCACGGGGGTTGCAGCCGTCCGGTTGATCGCCAATCCCATCCGGCCGAGCGAAGTGATGACTGAAGCGTCGGTCGAGAATGCCCTCCGCGTCCTTCTGGCTCTGGGCGGATCGACAAACGCGATCATTCATCTCACCGCTGTGGCCGGGCGCCTGGGAATTCCGGTTTCGCTGAAACGCTTGAACGAGCTCTCGGACTCCACCCCCGTGCTTGTGAACCTGAAGCCGGTCGGCAGCCACTACATGGAAGACTTTTTCGCGGCCGGCGGAATGGGCGCCGTTCTGCGGGAACTGCGCCCTCTGCTCAATCTGGACTGCATGACGGTCACCGGCGAGACACTTGCGGAGCGGATCGCCGAACCTCTGCCTTATGTCGGCCGTGATGTGATCGCCGGTCTTGACGAACCACTAGAACCGCAAGGCGGGCTCGTCGCCCTGTTCGGTTCATTGGCGCCCGACGGCGCCATCCTCAAACGATCCGCCGCCGACAGCTCCCTGTTCGAGAAAGAGGGCCGCGCTGTTGTTTTCAGTTCGCTCGAGGATCTGGCGGCAAGGGTGGATGATCCGGACCTCGACATCGCGGAAGACGATTTCATGGTTCTGCAGAATGCGGGGCCCAAGAGCGCCTCCGGCATGCCGGAGGCCGGTTACCTGCCGATCCCGAAGAAGCTGGCGGCGAAGGGACTTAAGGACATGGTCCGGATTTCCGACGCCCGCATGAGCGGCACGGCCTTCGGCACCATCGTCCTTCATGTTTCTCCGGAGGCCGCCATCGGCGGTCCCCTGGCACTCGTGCGCAACGGCGACAGGATCAGGCTGAGCGTGAAGGGGCGGACGATCGACCTCCTGGTCGACGAAGCCGAGCTGGCGGCACGAAAAGCTGCATTCGACGCCGACCCGCCGGACCTCGATAAACCGCGCGGCTACGACCGGCTCTACGCCGAACAGGTCCTCCAGGCCCACGAAGGATGCGATTTTGATATCCTGAAGGGTGTCTGATCCGGCGTTTTGAAAGGATACCCCCATGTCTGAACTCACCGGCGGCTGCCAGTGCGGTGCCACACGCTACGCGGTGACCGGAGCCGCAAAGCAGGTGCTTGCCTGCCATTGCACCGATTGCCAGCGCCAGTCCGGTAGCGCCTTCGGCCTTGTGATGGTGATCGACGAGAACGATTTCCGTCTCGACCAAGGCGAGGTCAAGACATTCAAGGGCGTGTCGGACGCCGGCCGGGAGAAGACGGGCGCATTCTGTCCGGAATGCGGATCGCGGATTTACCACATCATTGCCTGGCGGCCGGGCATGCTTTCGGTTCGTGCCGGCACGCTGGACGATACAAGCTGGTTGAAGCCGTCCGTACACATCTGGACAAAGAGCAAACAGCCTTGGGTGATCCTGCCAGAGGACACGCCGACGCACGAAACGCAACCCGGCTAGTCTAACCGTCTTCCAAACGTTCCCGGATGGACTCAGCGGCGGCCTTCAGTTGCACCTGCTCGTCATCCGCGAGCGGAACCTCCGCGACCTCGATAAGGCCACTCAGCCCGAGCCGGCAGGGCACGCCGAGGACGACGTCCTCGATTCTATATTCGCCGGCCATCATCACCGAGACCGGAACAAGCCCGTTGCGGGCACCGCGCATATGATCGATCACTTCGACGACCGCGTGCGCCGGGGCCAGAGCTGCCGAACCCGTCTTGCGCAACGCCACAACCTGCCCCCCGCCCGTCACTGTATCCCGGACGCAGGCTTCGATTGCCTCAGCATCGAGAAAGTCGCTCAGGGGACGTCCGCGGATGCGCGCCCGCGAAACGATCGGTGCCATCTCATCACCGTGACTGCCGAGCGTCATGGCCTCGACATCTGAAACCGGCACGCCAGCGCTTTGTGCCAGCGAACGCCGGAACCGGCTTGAATCGAGCGTTCCGGCCATGCCGAGGACCTGATTCCGGGGAAACTGTGTCGCGCGGAGCATTTCGACCGTCATTTCGTCGAGAGGATTGGTTACGACGATCACTACGGCATCCGGCGCCGCGCTCCGCACCGCTTCGGCAACCGACTGGATCACCCGCCGGTTGACCTGCAGAAGGTCCGCCCTCGACATGCCGGGCGTCCGCGGACGGCCTGCAGTGACGACGACGACCTGGGCGTCCCTCACAAGCGCAAGGTCCGTGTCACCGGTCATATGAGTCGCAGAGCGGGTAATCCCCGATGCATGGTTCAGATCGAGCGCGACGGATGCCGCAAGTCCGGGAACCACGTCAATCAGCGCAACTTCGTCGGCGATACTTTCATTCGCGCAAAGGTGGGCAATGGCCGTGCCGACACCGCCCGCGCCCACAAGCGCGATCCGAGACAACCTGACAGCGTTGCGACCTGGTGTCTGCTGAGGAACCGTCCATTTGGGATTGCGCCGGTAGAGCGACCGCCGCGCAGCCGTGGCGCCGTCGGTCTCCAGGACTGCCGGTCGTTCCAGCGGTCCGTCGACGAGTGCGATCTTGAGCCGTTCCGCCGATTCCCGGGCACTTGCCGTGACGATGTCGTCCGGCATGACCTCGATCAGCCGGCGCCCCCGCTGCGCCGCATCGGTAATGTGCTCCGAGCCTATGACCCGGCCCGCCATTACGCGCCGTCCGTACCGTCTACGGCGTTGATCGCCTCGACCGCTGCGTCCATCGCCGCCTCGACAGAGGCTTCGGATCCCGACATGAAAAACCGGCCGTAGCGTCCGACTGCCCGGACCTCGATGATGTCGACATCGGCCTGCTTTTCGGCCTCGTTCGCTGCGATAGCAATATAGGCGGCCGGTGCGCATTCGATGATACCCATCGTCTGCCCCGGCACCAGCAGCGAGCCGGACGCCCACTTGTTCAGCAACTGCGCCTGGTAGGGCTCGACCGAGTTGATGAGCTGTGTCGACTCAACGCGCGGTTTGAGACGGTCTCCGAGGCTCAGGCCCAGTTCCGACAGGATGGCGTCGCGTGCAGCCACGATTTCCGTATTGACAGGCGAGCGCAGGATAAAGAACCCGAACTCGCGCTCGACGATCTGGCTGGTCGCCTCCGTCCGGCTTGCCTTGAGCGCAATGTCGACCAGCGAGAACACCTCGTTGCCGGGAGCCAGTTCCCCGATCAGGATGGAATCACCGGCAAGCGGGATCGAGCCTCGCACCGTTGCCCCGTTATAGGCAGCAAAGCGCGGCTGCAGGCGGTCGATCTGGACAAGCGCGCGGATAGTCAAGTTCGAAGCCAAAATCAGTCTCCAAAGAGGTCGTAAAGATCGCGCCAGGGCCGCGACTCGTAGGCCACGCGCTTGATGTTGATCAGATGAAGCGCATTGACGTTATCGGACGAAATCGAACCCGACCAGGTTCCGGTCCCGAGCATGAAGCTCGGTTCGAGATCGGTGGAAAAACCCATACCGCCCGAGATCGCAGGCGTGTTCACAAGAATGCGGCCGGTGGGAATGCTGCTGAATTCGGCAACCACGTCGGGATCGTCTGAATGGATGACGGACGTATGCCCCCAGCCGCCGAAGCGGGCGATCCGGTTCGACATGGCGAGCCCCTGCGCCACGTCGGATGTCTCGTACCAGACGAGGACCGGGTTCAGCTTTTCCGCCGACATAGGCACTTCGCGTCCGACCTCCGTCTCCCCGCAGACGAGAACACGCGTTCGCGGAGGGATATCGAACCCGGCAAGCTCGGCAAGACGGGCAGCCGACTGGCCGACATAGTCGGGCTGGATCAGGAGATCCCGCGTGAACAGGAGCGCTGCCAGCCGGTCCGTCTCCGCCCGGGTGCAGAAATAGGCGCCGCGCATCTTCATCTCATGGCGAAGTTCCCTCGCGACCGGCTGGTCCGCGATCACCGCCTGCTCGGAGACACACGCCGTGCCGTAGTCGAAGCTCTTCGACGTCAGGATCTGCTCGGCGATCTCGCCGAGGTCATTCGATTTCGAGCGGTGAACGTAACAGGGCACATTGCCCGGCCCGACCGCGATCGTCGGCTTGCCTGACGAATATGCCGCGCGCACCATCGCCGAGCCGCCGGTTGCCAGAACGAGTGACGTCCGCCGGTGGCGCATGAGTTCGTCCGTCCCGGCGATCGTTACCTCGTCGAGACACTGGATCAGGCCGCGCGGCGCACCTGCCTGCTCGGCCGCCCGGGCCAGGACACGTACCGTTTCCAGTCCGCATTTCACCCCGCGCGGATGCGGTGCACAGACAATGGCATTGCCGGCCTTCACGGCCGAAAGGACCTTGTAGAGAATGGTCGACGTCGGATTGGTCACCGGGATCAGTGCAGCCACGACACCCATCGGCTCGCCGATGGCGGCGACCTTGGTAACATCGTCCTGCCACAGCACTCCGAGCGTCGTGATGTTGCGCAGCCAGTCGGCGACCGAGACCGAGCAGAACAGGTTCTTGTAGCGCTTGTCCTCGGCATTGCCGTAGCCGGTCTCCTCGGCCGCCATTTCGCCGAGCCTCCCACACTCAGGTTCGGCGGCCCGCGCCATCGCCTGGACGATCTCGTCGATTGCGGCCGGCTCCGTTCCGAGGAACGTGTTGTAGGCATCCCAGGCGGTGTCGGCGGCCTTCCGGGCAGCGGCTATCGAACGAAGATCGGCGTCCATCAGGCGTCTCCCGCGGCCATGGCTTCGAGCGCCCTGCGCGCATCATCAAGATTTCCTGCCGTCAGTCCGATCGACTCCAGACGGCGTCCGGCATTGAGAAGATCCCCGCCCAGCACGGCGCAGGCGGTAGAGATCATGGCCTGGGTCGTCGGCACCTCCACATCGGCCACGGCCGCCGCCGAGACGAGCGGGACCAGCGAACCGATGACCGCGCACCTGACCAGCGCCACCGCCTCGTCATGGTTCGGCACGGGCCGCGACCCTTCCCCTGAATCGGTCCCTACGTTGAGGTCGTACCATTCTTTGTTGTCAGGCAGGGTTCTGACGCCCCAGCGCGCGGCGACCTTGCGCCGCTCTTCAGCCATGGAGCGCATGGCGGCCCGATGATTGTCACCGATGAGATTGCGAAAGGTCGCCTGCTCGTCGAGAGCGACCGCACCCACCGGCAGATCGGGACCGCCCGCCGGCATGGCCGGACCGCCGAGCATGAGCGCAGCCACTTCGATAAAACCGCTGGCATCGCAGAATCCGGATTCGAGGACATTCGCCGCAGGGACCATGTTGGGCAGGTAGGATTGGAGCGCCGCGAGCACCCGCTGGTTGCTTCCCGGCACGACGCCACAGCGCGCAGGACCGATCACACTCAGGTTCAAAGTGGATCCCTGCTTCGTGACCCACCAGGGCAAGGCTCCGGGCTCGACGATCGAAACGCGCGTCGTGTTGCCGCCGACCCGCAGGTTCCAGGCCATCTCCAGAGCGCCAAGGCTCCGGCCCGGCGCAATAACCAGGATCTGGCCGTCCGTCAGGTGGCCCGCCAGCACGAGGGAGTAGGTGCGCTGCTTCAGCACCGGTCCGGTAACGAAGATGACTTCGGCATGTGATACGGCTTCGTCGAGTTCCGACGTCAGACGAATTGAGGGCGTATCAGCCTGGTCGAACTGGTAGTTGCCGACCGGTCCTGCCCCGCGGACCGAAACGGCTCCCGCCGACCGCAGGGGCTCCAGTTCAGCCCGGTAGGCCGAGAACATCAGCACCTCGGCACCTTCCGACAGGCACTGGCACGCGATCGCCTGCGCCTCCGCCCCGGCTCCGAGCACGGTCACCTTCTGCACCGACGGCAGGTCGCCGGGCGAATCCGACCGCGTTCCCGCAAGGGCGCTCGTCATTCTCTGGAAGTCAGCCGTGCTCATGAGGCGCTTGACCCTTCAGGCGTTGAGTTCGGAAAGGACGACCGCTTCAGCCATCGCACCGACGTCTTGGGATCACTCGGCTCCGCCGCCGCCCAGACCGGCCAGCATGTCGTTCACTTCGTCATGCGGCCGCGGGATCACATGAACGGCGACTACTTCGCCGATCTTGTTGGCCGCGACGGCGCCTGCATCCGTTGCCGCTTTCACAGCCCCCACTTCGCCTCTCACGATGGTGGAAACAAGGCCACCGCCTGCCTTGGTGTGACCGACGATCGTCACATTGGCCGCCTTGACCATTGCGTCGGCGGCCTCGATCGATGCCACGATGCCGCGGGTTTCGATCATGCCGAGGGCTGATTGCCCGGGTGCTACTTTCTGCGCCATTTCTCTGTGTTCCCTCTCTTCTACGGGGCGTTGTAGACGGACCGGCCGTCCAGTGTGATTTCGTCAATGATGGCGATGACGGTCGCATCGGTCGCGATGCCGCTGGTCTGCGATGGCAGGCGCGCGGCCGATCCGGTCGTGAGCACCACCATGTCTCCTGGTCCGGCACTGCAGACGTCGAGCGCCACGACGGAACCCTCGACGACATTGCCTTCGGCATCGAGGACGTCCACGATGAGCATCTTCTGCCCGGAAAGCTGGCTGTCCTTGACCGTGCCGGTGACGGTGCCTGTAACCCGTGCGATCTTCATCAGAAGTTGCTCAGATACCGTTCGGTCTCCACCGGCGTAACCTGATTGGAGATGAATTCAAGCTCACGCTCGGCCTGCTGGATGAGAATCGTCAGACGATCGTCTCCGAGCACCGATTTCATGAATTCCGACCCCTTTGCGAGTTCCACGGCCGTCGCCAGATCGGTTGGAATCGGATCGGCGTCCTCGGTCTCGTATCCATTGCCTTCCGTCATCGCTGTCGGCTCGAGCCCCTGCTCGATGCCGTCGAGTCCCGCCGCGATCTCGCACGCCAGGTGATAGTAGGGGTTGCAGTCCGCCGAGCCGTCGCGTTTTTCCACACGCGTGGAGGTCGGCGAGCCGTCGATGACGCGCAGGCCCACCGTGCGGTTGTCATAACCCCAGCTGTTGTTGATCGGGCAGAACGTGTAGGGCTGGCGCCTGCGGTATGCGTTTGGCGTCGTCGCCGAGGCAAGCGACATTTCAACCATCCTCGCCTGCATGCCGGCCAGATAGGACAGCCCGGTCTTGTTCAGCTTGCCGTCGTCGGAAAAGACGTTGCTGCCGTCTTTCCACAGCGAATGGTGCGAGTGGAACCCATTGCCCGACTCCTCGATGAAGGGCTTCGACATGAAGGTCGCGATATAGCCGTGGTGGAGCGCGAGTTCCTTCACCAGGTTCCTGAACATCACGACCCGGTCCGCAGCAGTGAGAGCGTCACCGTAGCGAATGTTCACTTCGACCTGGCCGGGAGCATATTCCGGGTTTGACTGCTCGATCGGAATGCCCAGTTCGTTGATCTGCTGGCGGATGGGCCCGAGCACGTGTTCGAGTTCAGCCGCGCGGGCCAGGCTGTAGACCTGGATGCCTTCATCGCGCGGTTGCTTCGTCTCAGGATCGAGCAGATAGAATTCCAGTTCCGTTCCGACATTGACCGTGTAGCCCATGGATTCGGCACGTGCGACCTGTGCTTCGAGCGCTCCGCGCGGATCGATCGGTACGGGCTTGTGGTCCATGCCCTCAGCCCGGCCCATGCAGAACGCCACGCCCTCTTCCCAGGGCACCGGCACGGGCTTCGTGATCGGAAACATGTGCATGTCGGGATAGCCGTTGTCGAAATTGACATAGGGGGTGTCCCAGACGTCGCTGGTCATGTCGATCGCGAACAGTGCGATCGAGAGCGCGTTACCCTGCTTGCAGATGGTTGGCCAGTGGCTTGAGGGAATCCGCTTGCCCCGCATGATTCCGTTGATGTCCCCAACGCCCAATACGACAGTATGCGTGCCGTCCGGCACGATGGTCATCTCGTCGGCCATTCTTTCCCTCCCGTCCTTGGATCCCTCACCGATCCACTTGTCGATATTCTTTTCTTTGTATACTGTATTCAAAAAGCGCCGTATGCAAGGGATAGTTTGAAATGCCGCTGAAATCCGAGGCAATTGTGGTTGGGGCGGGCATTGCCGGGGTCATGACGGCATTGAGCCTCTTGCGCAAAGGCGCTTCTGTGACGCTCATCGATCGCTGGGAACCGGGCCACCCGCGCGCCACATCTGCCGATCATAACCGCATATTCCGGGCAATCCACGGCAAGGATGAATTCTACACCCGCTGGGTGCGGGAGGCGCGCCTGCGCTGGATGGAACTGCAGGAAGAACTGGGCTGCGAGCTCTATGTCGAATGCGGTGCGCTTATCCTGGCCGGCGAGGGCCACTCAGACTGGGAAGACGCCACAATCGCAACCTTCGAGAAGCTCGGCGTGCCCCATTTCAAGTTCGGTCCGGACGAAGTCCGCGTCCGGTTTCCCCAGTTTTCCAACGAAAAAGTGGCCTACGGTCTCTACGAGCCCGAGGCCGGCATGGTCATGTCGCACCGCGCCGTTGTCGAGACCGCCCGCCTGTTCGAACGCGAAGGCGGCCGGATCAGGCGGGGACGCGTGATGTGCGACGAGGCGGAACGGCTGCATCTCGACGGCAAACCGCTCGAGGCCGACATCATTGTCGTCTGCACCGGCCCGTGGCTTGGCGAAATGTACCGCCGCACCATCGAACCCATATCCAAGATCGTGCGGCAGAACATCATCTACACGTCGACGCCCGACGGCGATGAGACCTACGATGCCGGCACGATGCCGTGCTGGATCGACCACGGCTACGGCGCCTACGGCATTCCCTCGATCAACGGCCACGGCGTCAAGGCGGCTATCGCCTGGACCGAGGCGATCATCGACCTCGACAACGACGAACGCGTGGTCGACGAGGCGACCTTTAACCGGACGCGGCAGTATCTGCGCCACCGTCTGCCCGGGCTCGTCGGGCAGCGCGCCGTCGACCAGAAGGCCTGCCAGATCGCCATGACGCCCGATACCCATTTCATTCTCGATTTCCATCCCGAACATGAGAACGTACTGTTGTCCGGCGGCTGTTCCGGGCATCTGTTCAAGCACGGACCGGTGTTCGGCGACTTCGCGGCCGGCGTGGCGCTGCGGGAATGGGGCACGGCAGACCGCTTCAGGATTGGACCGCGCAGTTCGCTCGCGACCGGAGACTCACCATCCGGACGATAAAGACCGGGCGATAAGGACTGGGCGATTGACGCGGGGCGGAAATGCCATGAGCTTTCAGGGAAAAAAGGTCATCGTTACGGGCGCGTCGCGCGGAATCGGCTTCGCGACCGCAAAGGCATTCCTCGAGGCCGGAGCGACCGTGGCGATCAACGGCGCATCGGACGCGTCAGTCGAAAAGGCGGTGTCGGCGCTGGGGCATCTGGGATCAGTGGTTGCCGCGCCGGGTGACGTGTCCAATGCCGGCGCCTGCTCCTGGATGATCAGCACGGCCATCGACGATCTTGGCGGGCTTGATGTGCTCGTGAACAATGCCGGTGTCTATCGCAACGCGGCCATGGCCGAGACCACCGAAGAGGTCTGGGATCTCGTGCTCGACACCAATCTCAAGGGAACCTTCTTCTGCAGCCGTGCCGCGGTTCCGGCCCTGAAGGCATCCCGCGGCTCGATCGTGCACGTGGCATCGGAGTCCGGCCTCAACGGATACTCGGGCTCGACAGCATATTGCGCGTCCAAGGGAGCGGTCGTGAACTTGACCCGGTCGATGGCCATGGAACTGGCGCCGGACGTGCGCGTCAACTGCGTCTGTCCGGGCGTCATCGATACCGACATGGCGCGCGCAGGATTCGCGATCGATGGTGACGAGGAGGCGGGCCTGCGCCATCAGGCAACGCAGTACCCGGTCGGCCGCATCGGCACGGCGGACGAGGTCGCCAAGGCGATCCTTTATCTGGCGTCAGACGATGCCGGTTTCATCAACGGAGCGGCGCTGCCCATGGAAGGCGGCGCCACGGTCGGCCACTAGGATTGCCGTCACGGCCAACGTTCCGTCAGCCGCTGGCGCTCAGTCTTTCCCCTTTAGTCGTGGCGCGCTGGAGCTCCTCCCGAAGCGTCTGAAGGGCGGGTCGTTTTTCATCGCCCATTCGACAGACGAAATAAGTCGACTGGTCGAGAGACAGTGTGAGGTCACTGACCTGGACAAGCCGCCCCGCTGCAAGGTCGTCAGCCGCCAGCAGCTCGCGCACCAGTACCACCGCCTGACCGTCAAGCGCTGCGGCGATGATCAAGCCGGTATCCTTGAACCGGTCTCCGGGCAGTTTTTCGGGAACCGTGTCAATGCCGGCGTTCTGGAACCACTGCTCCCAGCCCGGGCCGTAATCGTCATGCAGCAGCGGCATCGACAGGAGAGCCTCGGCGCTCAAGGGAAGCGGCACGTCGCCGACCAGTCTGGGCGAGGCAACCGCCACCAGATGCTCTTCGGCCAGCAGGTGAACGTAGAGGCCCTTCCAGTCCCCGTTACCGAAGCGCAGCGCCGCATCGATCGCGTCCTCCTCGAAATTGACCAGATCGTCGTTGGTATCCAGCAGGATCGAGATATCAGGATGCCTTGAACGGAAGGCCGGCAGTCTCGGCACAAACCATTTGAGCGCCAGCGAGTTGGCGAGCGAAATTCTGACTGTCTTGTCCTCCTTGCGCCGCTTCAGATCCGCGACGCCGGTCCGCAGGGCAGTGAAGGCCTCTCTGGAGTGCTGGAAAAATAGACGGCCATCATCAGTCAGTTCCGCACCCCCTGCAGTACGGCGAAACAGGCGCGTGCCGAGTTGCTGTTCCAGCGCCCGGACCTGCTGGCTGACCGCCCCATGCGTCACCGCAAGTTCATCCGCCGCCCTGCTGAAGCTTGCATGGCGTGCCACGGCGTCGAAGGCCTGAATGGCTCTGAGGGACGGAAGCCTCATGCCCACCCGTTGTTAGTTTAGCTAACAGACTGGCGAGATTATATCGCTTGTCACCCATCAGTAAACATCTATGTTTTTTGCCGGAATTCAGGCCTGCGGAACAACTGGATTCAGAAGCGTTTTTGTTTAGATAACTTCACAGGTCACCGTAGAGGGAGTTCCATGAAATCCGCCAATCAAGCGAAGTTCCGCACCCTGTTCATGTCCTCCGGAAGCAGAGCCGCTCTGTTTGCAACACTGCTTTGCGCCGGGCTCGCCTGGACACCGTCCGTCAGCGCACAAGAGGTTCTGCTCAACGGCTTCCCGATAGCCGGCAGCCCCAACGTCGTGAATCAGGTGACCATGCCGGACGGGACCGTGCTCACGGTCGACCCCGGAGCGTCCATCATCGTGGCCGCGGACGACGCGGTGATCGATCTTGTGAACGGCACCACGATCACGATCAACAACGACGGCACGATCCAGGCGACAGGCGCAACTTTCGATGGGATCAATGCCGCGGGCTCGACTCTCCTGCTGGCCAACTCGGGCAACATAGCGGGTCAGGACCGGGGCGTTAACGCCGGCACCATAGCCAACTTCACGAACACAGGATCCGTAACAGGCACCGGTGGCAGCGCCGTCAATGCCATCACCATCACCAATCTGGTCAACTCCGGCACGATTTCGAGTTTGGGCGGCTTCGGAGTAAACGGCAGCACGATCACGAATCTGGTCAACTCCGGAACAATTTCGAGCACGGCCAATCACGGCGTCAATGGTGGCACGATTTCGAGCCTGAACAACTCGGGCACGATTTCGAGCACGACGGATCACGGCGTCAATGCCATCACCATTACCAGTCTGAATAACTCCGGCACAATTTCGAGCACAGGTGACCATGCTGTCGCCGGCATCAACATCAACCGCCTGATCAATTCGGGGACAATCTCGACTACAGTCAACAATGGCGTCAGCGGGTCCGTCATCACCAGCCTGATCAATTCCGGCGTCATCAGGGGCGGCTTTACCGGCGTCAATGTGGGCACCCTCAGCAGCCTCATCAACTCGGGCACCATTGAAGGCAGCGCCGGCGGGGCCGGCGTCGACATGAACTTCGGCACGGTCGTCAACTCCGGCCTGATCCAGGCCGGCACCGGCATCGACGTCGACAGGGGCGTGGCCGGTGATGCCAGCGTCACGAACACCGGGACCATCCGTTCCCTCGCGGGGCCCGCCGGCACGGCGCTCGAGTTCCAGGGCGTAGGCGCCGACACGCTGAATGTGTCGGGGAGTTTCATCATCGAGGGTGCGATCAATTGGGACGGGATCGACGACACGTTGAATTACGGTCCGGGCCGGTCATCGGTGCTCACGTTCAGCAACCTGCCGGCCAGCATCAGCACGTCGGGCCAGCCCTTCGCCGTTTCGGGCACTACGGTCGCCGTCGTTGATCCAACGGGCTTTGCGCTTGCCGACGATATTCTGGCCGACACCACGGGCGCGATCTCCGACGTGCTGGCGGACAAGTTCGGCGACAACGCCTCGGGTGCTGTTTCACTGGCCCTGAGTAACGGTGCGCAGGCGCGAGTCACACCCGCGGCCGGGGGCGGCACCGTCTCACAAAGCTGGGCCGAAGTCTTCGGCGGCTGGCGCGGCCGCGACGCCGACCGGGCAACTCTGGATTCCGATCATGTGTTCGGCGGCATCGTGGCCGGTGTCGATACCCTGACCGGCGACGGAACCCGTGTGGGACTATTCGTCGGCGGCGCGCAGAGCGATCTGGACATAACTTTCAACGCACAGGACATCGAGATCGGGAGTATTTTCGGCGGGCTCTACGCCAGCCGCGAGGCGGGCCGTGCGCGAATCGACGCGGCGGTCACCGTCGGTCTGAGCAATCATGACACCAGACGCTCAATCGCCAACAACCAGGTGGCCGGCGGTGTGGAAACCGCAAAGTCCGACCACGACGCCGTGTTCGTCTCGCCCGAGATCACCGTGTCGACGGCCGTGACCGGCGCTCTTGGCGGCGCGATGACGCTCAAGCCGTCGCTCAGGCTGCGTTACGCCGCTTTGTTCCAGGAGGGGTATTCGGAGACGGGGTCGTCATCCAACCTCACCGTCGACAACCGCGACGTTCACATCCTTGATGCGCGCGCACAAATCGCTGTTCCGATGAGCCTGAAGAGCGACGAGCACGGAACGCTTTCAACGGAACTGCGGGTCGGCGTCGATGCACGCACCAGTCTCGGCTCGCAGAGAGTCGATGCCGTTCTGATCGGCCAGAACATCAGCTTCGATCCCGGCGGCGAAGACAATGTGCTGAGCGGGTTCGCGGCGGCGGCGTTCGCCATGGCCTTCACCAACGCCCTGTCGATCACCGGTTCGCTCGAAGGGGGTTACGGCACCGACGATACGGCCCGCGCGACGACACGGCTGGGTGCACGGGTCGACTTCTGAAGAACGCCGGCGAAAATCGCCACAAGTGGAGGAATGAAGCATGATGAAACACCTGAACCCTGAGTCTGTTCGCGAGGTTTCGGAACCATTCCGCGGCATCTACACCCACGCTGTCGAGATCACCGCACCCCGGAAGTTCCTGTTCGTTTCCGGACAGATCGGAATCGCGCCGGACGGCACCACCCTTCACTCGTTCGATGAGCAATGCCGTCAGGCCATGTCCAATGTTGAAGCCGTCCTCGCTTCCGCCGACATGTCCATGGAAAACGTTCTGCGGGTGACCTATTACCTGACGGACCCGGCCGACCTGCCGTTCCTGACAGAGCATCGCCAGGCCCGCTGGCGATCGTCGGAGCCGCCTGCGGTGACGACGCTGGTCGTGGCCGCACTGGCGCGTCCTGACCTAAAGGTCGAGATCGAAGTGACGGCAAGTTGTTAGAAAAGGAGATAGTGCCATGTCAGAGAACAAGGTCGCCATCATAACGGGCTCCGGTCAGGGAATCGGCCGGGGCTGCGCAGTCGAGATGGCCAGGGCCGGCTTCAAAGTATCGCTCATGTCGCCATCGCAGCGCAGCGTCGAACTGGCCGGCGAACTCGGCGGGCTTGGCCGCAGCGGATCGGTCATGGAGATTGACGATCTCCAGGCCCTGGTCGATGAGACGATGTCAGAATACGGCCGTATCGACGCTGTCGTCAGCAACATGGGTCACGGCGGCGGTGTGCCCGAGGCAATCAAGACGGTCGGGTTCGATCCGGATTTCGATGGCCCTCTGCTGGAGCTGCCGGATGAACTCTGGCACGAGAGTCTGGACATGTATGTCCTCAGCATTGTCAGGATCGCGCGGATCGTGACACCGGTCATGATCGCGCAAGGCGGCGGCGCATTCGTCAATCTGTCCAGCATGAACGCGGTCGAGCCGCGCGCGCCCTATCCGATGAGCATGCTGCGCGGCGCGCTGCACAGCTTCGCGAAGCTCTACGGCGACAGATATGCCCGCCACAACATCCGCATGAACAATCTCATGCCAGGCTTCTGCGAAAACGTGAACCTGTCCGAGCTGGCGAGGACTTCCATTCCCGCGCAGCGTCCGGCGCTGTTTTCGGAAATCGGTCAGACTTGCGCGTTTCTCGCCTCTGACGGCGCGGCCTACATCAACGGGCAGAGCATCCTCGCCGACGGCGGGATGAACAGGGCCGTTCGCTGAAGCTTTCTCCGCTACCAGCTGAACGGACGGTCTATCCCTGCGAGCTTCACGCCGGTGAACGCTGAGGCCTCGAGCGACATGGCGCGCAGATCCTCCACTTCGAGATTGTGCACCGTCGACTTGCCGCAAGCCTTGGCGAGCAGCGAGACCTCCATGGTCATGGCGGTGAGGAAACGCGCGACACGTTCGGCTCCCGCAGCGACGTCCATGCGCTCCTCGAGCTTCGGGTCCTGGGTCGCGATGCCGACCGGGCAGAGGCCGGTATGGCAGTGATGGCACTTGCCGGGGCTGGTACCGAGCGCGGCGTAATCTTCGCCGTAGCGCGGCGAGTTGCAGCCCAGCGCCACCATGGCGGCGTTGCCGATCATGCAGGCGTCGGCCCCCAGCGCCAGGCACTTGGCGACATCGACGCCGGAGCGGATGCCGCCGGCCGCGACCAGCGAGACCTTGCCGGTCATGCCGCACTCGTCGAGCGCTTCGCGCGCCGCCCGAATCGCGGTCATGGTCGGGATGCCGGTATGATTGAGCAGCAGTTCCGGCGACGCGCCGGTCCCGCCTTCGGCCCCGTCGACCACGATGATGTCGGCGCCGGCCTTGGCCGCGATCGCCACGTCGTAGCGCGGCCGTGTTGCACCCATCTTGACGATGATAGGCACCTTGTAGTCGGTCGCAAGGCGCAGTTCCTCGACCTTGACCTGCATGTCGTCGGCCCCGAGGAAGTCCGGATGCCGGACCGTCGAGCGCTGATCAACGCCGAGCGGCAGTGACCGCATCTCGGCCACGCGGTCGGACACCTTCATGCCGAGCAGCAGTCCGCCGGTGCCGGGCTTGGCGCCCTGCCCCACGACGATCTCGATGGCATCGGCGCGGCGCAGGTGGTCCAGGTCGAGCATGTAACGCGACGGGGTCATCTGATAGACGAGTGTCTGCGACGCTTCGCGTTCGTCCTCCAGCATGCCGCCCTCACCGGTGCAGGTCATGGTGCCCACCTTGGAGGCGCCGTAACCGAGCGCGGCCTTGGCACTTGCCGACAGTGCGCCAAACGACATCGACGCGATATAGATCGGGATATCGAGCTCCAGCGGGTTCTCGACCTGGCCGGTGCCGCCGCCGAGTATGGTCTTGGTTTCGCAGTTCTCACGATAACCTTCGAGCGGCAGCCGCGTCATGGTCGCCGGGACGAAGGTCAGATCGTCAAACGTCGGCATGCGCTTGTTGAACGTGTTGTACCCGCGCACCTGGTAGCGCCCGAGCTGAGCCAGCGCATGAACCTCGGAGAGGGCTTCCGGCGTCCAGCGGGTCGAACCGCCCTCTTCATAGGACGAAGGCACGCCCGCGGGGCGCCCTTCCATCGCGCCGTCCTTGAAGGCAATGGCCTCCTCGGTCGGGGAATCGAACGGGTACTGGTAGGCAGCTTTCAGATCATCAGCCATGCGTTGGCGTCCCTGCTTTCAAAATGCCAGAGCCGTTCGGCCGACACGATCTTTTGCCAGTCGCGCGCCGTGTCATTGATGCCGCGGCTCTTGAGGAGTTCTTCAATAGAGGCGATTTCTTCCTGGTCCGGCTCGACAACCTTGCTGTCGACACCCAGCGACTTGATCGGTCCGGCAACCCAGACCTCGCCGCCCCACAGGCTATCGGCGCAGGCTTCATCCGCGCCACCGAGCGCGATGATCCGGCCGGAATGAGCCATGAAACCGGAGAGGTAGCCGATCTTGCCTTCGACTATGATGTCGCCGCCCTTCATCGCAACACCGCAGCGTGGGCCGGCGTCGCCCTTGACGTGGATGACGCCGCCGAGCATCGAGGCACCGCACGACATCCCGGCATAACCGCTGACCGTGATATCGCCCCTGGCCATGGCCTCGCCCAGACCCCAGCCGGCGTTTCTCTCGATCTCGATGGTGGCGCCGTTGTTCAGCCCACCGCAATAGTAGCCAACGCTCCCTTCGCAGCGGACGGTGATGCCTTCGGGCAAGGCCACCCCCAGGTTGTGCCTGGACTTGGTGTCCCGGAGCACGATCGACTGGCCGGCATTGGCAGCCTCCTGGATTTCGCGATGGACCTCGCGGATGGGACGGTTGCCCACCGTAATGATTGTTTCGCTCATGCCGCCGCCCTCTGTTCTGCGACAGCCCAGGTATTCATCAGGCTCGGGCCGTCATAGTTGATGACATCGACCTCACCCGGACAGACCTGGCGGACCGCCTGCTCCTCCGTCGCCGCAGCGAGTTCGCCCATGTCCTCGACGGTGACAAGCGGCTTCATCGCGAAACGGTCCTTGGCAAAGCCGATCGAATCCGTATCGGCGATCATGAAGGTGAAGACGCCGTCGATCTCGCCGATGGATTTCTGCAGGGCCTGGTCCTTCGTCAGGCCCTTGCTCATCTGGTCAGAGATCCAGACCGCGATCAGCTCGCTGTCGTTCTGGGTCATGAAGCGGTAGCCGGCGCGCTCCAGCCGTTCCCGCCAGGTGTAGTAGTCGGTGATCTGGCCGTTATGCACGATGGCGACATCGGGAAACGGCCGCGCCCAGAACGGATGGCTCGCCGTCGGAGAGACATCTGATTCCGTAGCAAGCCGGGCATGTCCGAGGCCATGGGTACCGACCATGTCGCGCACACCCAGTTTCTGCGAGACGTCCTCCGCCCCGCCCAGATCCTTGATGATCTCAAGCGACCGGCCGACGGACTGGATTTCGAAGCGCTCAGAAATCCCGTCGGCCTGTTTCGCCCAGGCCGCCAGCGACTTCGGCTCCTTGACGACCATGCGGACAGAAACGTGATCGGTGCCCGCTTCATCGTGTTCCGGATCGGCAAGAAAGTCGGACCCGTGTTCGCGTAGAATGGCGAGAAAGTCCTCCAGATCGCCCGAAAGCCTTGCGCGGTCGCTGCCCATGGCGCGAACGATGTAGCCCTCTTCGATCGGCTCGCCGTAAACCGCGAATCCGGTGGAATCCGCACCACGATGGCGCTGGGCCTCCATCAGGTCCACGAGATCGGCACCAACCGGTCCGGGGGTCTTCAGAATCCGTCCTGCAATGCCACACATCTGTTCACGGGCTCCTTTTTGTATACTGTATACAATGATCGCTTAGACCTTATTTTTCAACCCCTGAACGTTCAGGTGCCGAAATAGGCCTCTCTTATATGTTCTTCGTCCTTGAGGTCGTCGACCGTTCCGCTCAGGCGGATTTCTCCGGTCTCGAGAACATGAATCTGCGACGCCAGGTCCATGGCGAAGTTCACGTTCTGCTCGGTAATGATGATGGTCAGACCCGTCTCCTCATTGAGACGACGCAGCGCGGCGGCAATGTCGCCGCAGACTTTCGGCGAAAGCCCGATTGTCGGTTCATCGACCAGCAGCAGCTTGGGACTGGTCATCAGCGCGCGGCCGAGCGAAACCATCTGGCGCTCGCCGCCGCTCTGGGTTCCGGTTTCCTGGCTCTGACGCTGACGCAGCACGGGAAACAGGTCGAACACCATCTGAAGGTTTTCATCGATGTTGTCCCGGGACGTGTAGGCGCCGACCAGCAGATTGTCCCGGACCCCCATGAACGGAAACAGGTTGCCGCGCTCCGGCGCATAACCGATCCTGGCACGCACATTCTGGGCCGGCGTGGCGTTGCTGATGTCGGCCCCGTCGAAGCGAACCTCCCCGGTCGTCTTCGTGATCCCCATGACGGAATCGAGGAATGTCGACTTGCCCGCGCCGTTCGGCCCGATGATGCCGACGATGGTCCCCGCCTCGACACTCATCGAGACACCGTGCAGCGCGCGGGCCTTGCCGTAAAACGTTTCGAGATTTGTGATTTCCAGAAGCGCCATAGCCGTTACCGCCGGACCCTAGTGGCCCAGATACGCCTCCTGAACCTGCGGGTCGGCCAGTACCTCGTCGAACGAGCCTTCCGCCAGAACCGATCCGAACGAAACCGCGACCACGCGATCGACCAGCGGAGCCAGCGACCGCAAGTCATGACTGACAATCACATAAGTCAGACCGTCCTTTCTCTTTTCCAGAAGCAGGTCGGAGATCTGGCTGATCTCGCCGACCGTCAGTCCGGCGAACACTTCGTCGAGCAGCAGCAGCTTCGGGTCCGCCGCAAGCGTCCGCGCAAGTTCGAGCCGCCGGAGGTCGCCCATGGAAAGTTCGCTCGGATACATGGCAAACTCGCGCTCGCCGAACCCGACGCTCCGGGCAATCTCAAGTTCGCGTGCCTCGTCGGGCGGCCGGCCGATCATTGCGCCGATCGAGTCCGGCATCATGCCGACGCGGATGTTTCCGGAAACGGGCATTTCGTGGAACGGCCGGGGCACCTGGTAGGTGCGCACGATCCCCTTCTTCACCCGTTCATGGGTCGCCAGTCTGGATATCTCTTCGCCACCGAAATAGATCTCTCCCGAATTCTGCTTGAGCTCGGCCATGATGAGATTGAACACGGTGGTCTTGCCTGCACCGTTGGGTCCGATCAGGCCCAGCGACTCGCCATCATCGACATGAAACGACAGGTCGCGCACGGCGGAAAGTCCGCCGAAGCTTTTCGAGAGCATGCGGATATCGAGCAGTGTGGTCATGCCTGCCGCCTCGCCATGACAGCATCGTAGCCGCGCTGGACGATGTTGATGATGCCCTTCGGTTCAAGCACATAGACCACAAGCGCGATGACGCCGTAGATGAAGTAGCGCTCCGTCCCCGGAATGAATGGCCGGAGGTATTCCAGCAGGAACGTCAGGAAGAAAGCACCGATGATCGGGCCGATGATCGTGGATGCGCCGCCCAGCAACGCGGCAATGAGGATCGTGAACAGGAAGTTGATGTCGAAGATGCCGCGCGGCGCGATCGAGCCCAGATAGTGAATGTAAAGCGCACCGCCGATCCCGGCGACGAATGCGCTGAGCATGAAGGCGAAGAGTTTCAGCTTCGTCGTGTCGAGCCCGCTGCTCTTGACCGCATCCTCGTCCATGCGGATTGCGCTGAGCGCAGTGCCGAGACGCGTCCTGACAACAAGCCACAGTCCAATGCCGATCACGAACATCACGCAGAACGAAATGTAGTAGTTGTTGACCGCGCCGGTCGCCAGCGTCGGGATGCCGGAAAGGCCCCGCGTGCCCCCGGTGATGTCCGGCCGGACCACCTGCGTGAGCTGATACATGAGCTCCATGAAAGCCAGAGTCACCAAAGCGAAATACGTCCCCCTGATACGCAGCGCCGGCAGGAAGAACAGCGTTCCGCCGATCATGGTGGCGATAACCGCGGCGGGAATACTCAAAACAAGCGGCGTATCCAGGTGATAGGTCAGCATCGCCGTCGTGTAACCGGCAATGCCGATCAGAAACGGATGGCCAAAGCTGATGTAGCCGGTGCGGCCGGAAATGACGTTCCAGCTCATGGCGAAGATCGCCAGGAAGTTGGCGAAGATGATCGTCCGCAGAACGCCCGTCGGAACCAGAAACGGCAGCACCAGCATCACCACTCCGAACAGCGCCCAGCCGAGAAGGGGTTTTGTGAGATTGCCGTTTTGCATGCTCACAGTTCCTCCCGCCCAAACAGCCCCTTGGGCGTCACGATCAGGACGATGATGATCATCGCCATGGTGAAGACGCCGCGAAGCTCGGCCGCGATCAGCGTCGTAGTGATGGTTTCCATGAAGCCGATGATGTGCGCAACGATGAGGCTGCCGACGATGCTGCCGATGCCTCCGATAACGACGACGGCAACCGCGATGATGAGCGGCGCCACCCACATCGCCGGATCAAGCTGGGTATAGGTCGCGAAGAACACGCCGGCCACCGCGCCGAGACCGCCGGAAATGGCCCAGGTCATCATGCTGACTCTGTGATGGTCGATGCCCGACACCATCGCCCCCTTCCGGTCCATCGAGATCGCCTGGATGGCGCGACCCAGATGGGTCCTGCGCACGAACACCAGAAGTCCGCCGAGGATCACCCAGCTTGCAAGCGTCGCCAGAAGGATGTTGTAGGTGACGGCGACACCCTCGACCCGCCACACGCCGTTGACCAGCGGCCACATGGTGCGCGAGGCGGCCGAAAAGATCAGGACGATCAGAGCCTGCATGACCACCGCCAGGATAAGGGTCGCGATTTCGACGGCGACCGGATCGTCCTCGAGGCGGCGAACCAGAAACTGATATGTCGCGATGGCAAAGGCCACACCCGTCAGGACCGCAATCACGAACCCGACCGGCTTCGGCAGGTGCATCACCTGGACCGCCTGATAATACGAGTAGCCGCCCAGCATGATGTAGACGCCGTAAGCCAGATTCAGCACCCGCCCCACACTGAAGATCATGGTGAAGCCGACGGCGATCAGCGCGTAGAGACCACTCAGAAGAAATCCCTGGATGAGGATCTGGCTCATGGCAGCGGGTCCACCTCCCGTGTGGTTGCCTCAGGCCCGGGTCGCTCGAAGTTGTCCGCCCGTGAGCGGACCGCAGATTCGGGAATGAATGAACGGGGTGGCAGCCCGGACGAACCGGGCTGCCGCAGACCCCTTACTTCTTGACCCAGGACGGGACCTTGAATTCGCCCGTGGCGAATTTCGGCGGATAGACCACGGCCTTCGAGCCGTCCTCGTACCACTGGATGACGACCATGGACGGCGCACCGTCATCGAACGGCGGTGTCAGGTCGAACTTGATATTGTGCGTGTATTCCCGCTTTGTGCGCGGCTCGACCTCGCCCGGCTTCCAGAAGCCGTAGCGCAGCCACATCTTGCCGTCCTTCTTGATGACGACGTCCTCGTTCTCCATGGCCTTGACCCACTTGTCGAGCGGCTTGAATCCGCCGGCCTTTTCGGCTGCTGCCATGGCCTGCTTCAGGCCGTGATAGGCATTGAAGCCGTTGAAGTGCGGGAACTTGGGACGGCTGTCGCCATACTTGGCCTTCCACTTTTCAACAAAGGCCTTGGATACATCGTCGAGCGCAAAGCCGACGGACGGGACCGGGCTGAGCGACGAGATACCGCCGCCTGCACCGCCAGTGTCTTCCCAGTATTCGTTGCCAAGCGTGCCGACGTTCACACCGGTCATCGCCAGCGGCACCTGCAGTTTCACATACTGCGATGACACCACCTGGCTCTTCACCGACGAAATGATGTAGATGAAGTCCGCGCCTGTGTTCACGGCCTTGTTGAAGATCGGCGCGAAGTCGACGGTGTTGATGTCATAGACGATGGTGTCGAGAACCTCGATCCCGGCTTCGGGTGCCAGAACGTCCTTCACCAGACCGTTGATGGCGCCGCCGAAGGCCGTGTCTTCCTGCAGGATGACGACCTTCTTCCAGCCCATCTTCTTGGCGAGGATGTCCTTGCCGAAATCGATATAGAGCGTGGCGAGCGCTTCGTCGGACGCCACGTTCATGAAGTACATTTTGTACTTGTCGTATTCCTTCACCACCTTGTCGATGATGCCGATGTAGGACGTCCACGTATCAAGCGTCGGGGTCTTGTACTCCACCATGCGCGGCAGCCAGCCAAGCGACACGTCGTCGATGCTGCCTGAAATGATGAAATCGACCTTCTCGGTCTCGTTCAGATATTCGTAGGCCTTGATGCCTTCCGTCACGTCTTCGCGCGTGTCGGCCTTGACCAGCTTGATCTTCTTGCCGCCGAGAACCCCGCCCGCGGCGTTCAGTTCTTCGATGGCTATCTCGGCGCCCCTGAGGGTGCTCTTGCCGGTGTCAGAGGCGAAGGAGCCGATGAAACCGACGACGACCTCATCTGCGGCGGATACAGGATTGGTGAAAACGGTCGCTGTCAGAACTGCAGCGGCGGCAATTGTGGAAACAAATAGTTTACGGATTTCCATCGTCCCTCCCTTTCATTGGCTTTTTGCTGATTTGCGCGGATTTTGGCATCCGGGTTGTTTTGTATTCAGTATACAGCCACTTTCGGAATTACCACGCTCAGGGGCCACAAGTCAACGAAACTGCGGTTGCGGATCATTTTTAGCTGGTCGACGCAGCAGATTTGCGGCTCAGCCCGAGCCGTGTCCGCGGAACGGGCTGCCATTCACCGCTCCGGATTGAGACTTCACTGACGTGGTACCCAGAATCCTGAATCAGGAGGATGCATTCCGGCCAATGACCAAACGAAGGAATTGCCCGAGAGCAAGATCCAGCGCATGTCAGATATCCGCGATGGCGCCATCCGGGTCATGGATGACGGCGTCGACTTCGATTTCGATCATCATCCCTGGTGTTGTGAGGCCAGCCTCGACGCCGGTCGTAACGGGGTCTATTCCCTCGAAAACCTCACCATGCGCACGGACAAAATCGCCGCCGGTCTTCATGTCGGTCAGGAAGGCGCGGGTGCGCACGACGTGGCGCATTTCGGCGCCGACGTCTTGAAGTGCGTCTTCAATGCGCTTGAAAATGAAAAGCGTTTGGGCATAGGTGTCGCCGGGCGCATGTAGCTTGCCGCTCGGCTCGACCGCTGTCGTGCCCGCGACATAGACGAACGGTCCGACGCGTTTCGCCCGTGAATAGGAGCCGATCTTTTCGAACCGACCACCACCTGACGCCGTCATAACAATCATGTATACTGTATACACGACTGCTGAAAGACTTGGAAAGAATGTTTAAGCGCCTGCCCGACACCCAGCCCCGATTGGCTGACGATGTTTACGAACAGATTCTCTCCGCGATCCTGAACGGACAGATTGCTCCCGGCGATCGTCTGATCCAGGAAAAGATCGCGGCTGAGATCAACATCAGCCGGACGCCGGTCCGTGAAGCGCTCCTGCGACTGGAACAGGACGGGATCCTGGAAATGTCAGGACGAAAGGGGTTCTCCATCCGGCAGATTTCCGAGCAGGAGGTCGCGGATCTCTATGGGGCAAGGGAAGCCATCGAAGGCTATGGCGCGTTCTGGGTCGCTGCGAACCGCACACCGGCTCGCCTCGCGGCAATCGACGCCAGGGTTCGGGCCGAAGAAGGCCACGCCACACGGGATGTCGAAGTCGAGTTCAAGCTCAACCGCGATATCCATCGCGAAATCGTCGCCCAGACAGAGAACAAGTTTCTGCTGGGCATGTTCGACAGCATCTGGGGCCGAGGCATATCGCTCTGGCTGTTTGCCGCAACCCGCGCGAATCAGGCACCGCCGGAGCCTGACGTTCATCGCGCGCTCTACAACGTTATCGCGACTGGCAGCCCCGAAGAGGCACAGGCTGCGATGATCGATCATGTCCGTGAAGGCTATGATCGGCAGATCAAGGGTCTGTAATTACCAACTGGGTTTTCAAAAACCGTTTTTTGAAAACCTTTCATAATTTCAGGTAGCACGCGCCCCCTGTCGCAATCCAGCCCGTCGATCTGACACCCTCACAATTCCATCAAATCACGGTCTTCACGCACATCGCTTAATTGCGCCTTTTAGGTTTCTTAGAAACCGTTATTGACAAACCATCAGAGTTCGCGCTCTACCATCAACAGGCGAATCTTCAAGCGGCGTGCGGAATGGCGACAACCAGCGACATAGCCGACAGTATCGGCGTCAAATACGAGACACTCAGGAACTGGATAAAGAAGGGGCTGCTGGCCTCAAGCGCGCCTGCCGATGGATCCGGCCGGAAGCGCAAGTGGCGGGACTATTCCGGCACCGACAGAACTCTGCTTGTCCTGACCCGGCGCTCCCTGTCGGCCGGTGTGCGGCTGGACGTCATCGTCGATATCTGCAACGACCGCGAACTGGTGGCTTACATCGATGCGATGGAGAGTTCGGGTGCGGCCCGCTCTGCGGACCTCTTCGTGATCGTCTGGTACACCGCGCCCGAAACCCAGTTCATGCTCGTCAGCGAAGCGCAACTTGCCGGCGAATTGAAACGGTTTCCCGTCCCGGCGACACTTCTCAACATTTCGGACGCCTATACGGAAGCGACCAGCGGTGGCCAGGAAGCTGCAGGCTGAACCCTTCGGACGTTTCGTCCGGTCCGGGGAATTCACCAATCCAATAAAGAGGGGCTCCGGAACGGAGGTCCCGGAGCCCCTGAGTAAGCCCGGCGAAAACGTCGTGTCCGTGCCGGACTTGGGAGTATTACAGGTTGCCTTTCGCCATCTCGGACGCGATGCGATCGGCCTGACGCAAGGCCAGCGCCACAATGGTGAGCGTTGGGTTCTCCGCGGCTCCCGTCGTGAACACACTGCCGTCGGAAACGAACAGGTTCTTCACGTCGTGGGTCTGGCCCCACTTGTTGACGACGCCATCCTTCGCCTTCTCACTCATGCGGTTGGTGCCGAGATTGTGCGTCGACGGATAGGGCGGCGTCGGGAACGTCCTGACGGCACCCACGGCGTCATAGACCGCAGCACCACGCTCGTAGGCGTGGTTCCGCATGGCGATATCGTTCTCATGGTCGTCGAAATGAACGTTCGGTACCGGAAGGCCGTACTGGTCCTTTTCGGATCCATGCAGCGTGATGGCGTTCTTCTCCTGCGGCATGTCTTCGCCGACAAGCCACATGCCGGCCATGTGGTCGTACATGTCCATGGCGCTCGCGAACTCGCGTCCCCAGGCACCGGGATCGAGAAACGCCGCCATGAACGGCACGCCGAGCGACAGGGTCTCCATCTCGTAGCCGCCCACGAACCCGCGGGAAGGATCGTTCTTCGACTCATCGGTGATGATGCCGGCCATGGTCGTGCCGCGGTACATGTTCACCGGCTTGTCGAAGATCGCGTAAACCGAACCGGTCATGTGGCGCATGTAGTTGCGCCCGACCTGGCCGGACGAATTCGCCAGACCGTCCGGGAACTTCGACGACGCGGAGTTGAGCAGCAGCCGCGGGCTTTCGATCGAGTTGCCCGCCACACAGACGACCCGGGCTTTCTGCACGTGCTGCTTGCCGTCCTTGTCGGCATAGAGCACGCCCGTGACCTTGCCCGAATCATCGTGCTCGATCTTGAGCACCTGCGAATGCGGCCGGACCTCGAGCTTGCCGGTCTCCTCGCCCTTCGGGATCTCGACATAGAGTGTTGACCACTTGGCGCCGGACTTGCAGCCCTGGAAGCAGAAACCGATCTGCTGGCAGGGACCGCGACCGTCCCGCGGCTGGGAATTGATCGCCATCCGGCCGGTGTGGCACTCCTTGTAGCCGAGCTTGTCTGCACCGGCCTTCATGATCTTGAAGTTGTTGTTGCCGGGCAGTCCGGGAATCCCGTTCGTGCGCGTCACGCCCATCCGGTCTTCGGCCTTGGAATACCAGGGATCCATTTCCTTGCCGTCGATCGGCCAGTCCAGAAGGTTGGCGCCCGGGATATCGCCATAGGCCTGGCGCACCTTCCATTCATGCTCCTGGAACCGCAGGGACGCACCGGCCCAGTGAACGGTCGAGCCGCCGACCGCCTTGACGATCCACGCCGGCAGCCCGCCGAAATCCTTGGCGACGCGCCAGGATCCCGATGTCGTGCGCTTGTCCAGCCAGGAGATCTTGCCGAACATGCCCCATTCATCATTGTCAAAATCTTCGATCTCATGGCGGCCGCCGGCCTCCAGGATCACGGTCTTGACCCCCTTCATCGCAAGTTCGCTGCCCAGGGTACCGCCTCCGGCACCCGAGCCGATCACCACGACAACACTGTCATCATTGAGTTCGAATTTCGCAGCCATGTCTCAATCCTCCCTCACGCCTTGTCGAGCCAGTCGATGTCATCGAAACCGCGGGCGATGTAGCCGCCCTTCGACGCGCTTTCGCCTTCGTATCCGAACAACGGCCAGGCTTCCGGGTTGTTGTAGATGCCGGTGATCAGGCTTCCGCGCACTTTCTGGAAGAAGCCGGAAGACTCGATCTCCTTGAGCAGGGCCACCCTTTCGATTTCCCAGCCAACCTGGGCATAGGCGCCGCCGTGGGCCTTCTTCGCCGCAGCGTCGAGACCGGCGACACCGTCTTCGAAGAGCTTCTTGTCGTCGCCCGACTTGCCCGCGGCATCGTCAAAGCCGCTGACGGCCTTGGCGTAGAAGCGGTCGGCCAGCTTGTCATGCGGATAAATGTCCCGCGACATCTGAACGAGCGTCGCGAAAGTTTCAGGCTTGAGTGCCTTGGCCTTTGCAGCCCAGGCATTGTCCGCCCCGACAATCATGCCTCCGGGCATGATCGTGATCGCCACCAGTGAAGCGCCGCCGGCCCCCAGCAGGCCTCTGCGCGAGACCTTCAGTCTCTTGTCTAATACACGCATTTGCGTTTCCTCCTTCTTCATTCCTCGATCCGCGCTTTTGGACGCGCGGTTTTCGTGCTCTGTCAGGTGTATCGGCCGTGCCGTTGCAAAACCTCGATCTTGTATTCGTCGGGATCCTGGACGAAGAAGAACTTCGCCATCAGGGCACCGTCGCGATGGAATTCCTTGACCGGTGTCGGCTGGAGTCCGAGTTCTTCGAACCGGGCATGTTCCGCATCGACATCGTCGACCGAAACCGCCAGGTGGCCATATCCCGATCCGTGGGTATAGGCATCGGACTGCTCGTGATTGACGGTCAGTTCGACCTCGAAATCGTTTTCGGGGTTCTTCAGATAGACCAGTGTGAACCCGTCGAACTCAAAGCGATCCTCGACGCCGAGACCGAATGCCTTTTCGTAAAAGTCCACGGACCGTGCTTCGTCGAGAACGCGAACCATTGTATGTATGGCCTTGGCCATCCACACCTCCCTACTCTTTTGCCTTGCTCTCCAGAAACGTGATGATGCTCTTGCGTTTTGCGGCATCTTTCTGCCGGAAGATCATGTAGGTGTCGCGGAACACGGATTTGGGGTTTTCCAGCCATTGATCCATCAGGCTCGCCGTCCAGATCCGCTTGTCGTTCTTGAGGCCGCCCGAATAGGGGAAGCCGCTGACCGAACCCAGTTCGCGACCGATCACGCGCCAGAGATTTGGTCCCTGGCGCTTGGCACCGCCCTTCTCGACCGTGTGACAGGTCATGCAGTTTTTCTTGAATAGAGCGGCGCCGTCTTCGGCTGCCTCGCCGCTGCTTGGAACGGCAAGAACCGCAAATGCGGTCAGGGCGCAGGTTTGAAATTTGGCAGAATGCCAACTCATCGGCACCGTCTCTCCTCCAGAGTCCGACAATTGGACACCTGGACAAACGGTAACGCCGATCAATTCACCAGTGGTATTATCCCGATACTACACCCCGCAGACGAGAACGCAGTGCGCAAGCCGCAGGCCTTATGCCGCGACTGTTTCCCCGGCCTTTTCGGCTTCCTGAAGCAGCCGTTCGTGATCGAATTCCTGATCCAGGAAGTTCAGGCAGCAGCATCTCAGCAACGATGCAAAGTTGCTGACCTCGCCGTGTATCTCGAGCGCTTCTTCGTAGAGTAGTGACAGGAATCTGGACATCGGCATGTCCTGAGCCTGTGCGATTTCTTCAAGGACGACCCAGAACTTGGCCTCGAGCCGGACACTGGTCGAGTGGCCCATCAGGCGCACCGAACGCGTTTCGAAGGCATAGTTCCCCGGATCCTGTCCCGCAAATACGCGACACATACGCGATCCTCCCATTTTCTCGCGGCGTGATTATCTGTATTGCTGCCCGCGCACTGCACGAAATGGTTGTTTTCCCTGCAATTTTGCGGGCATTTCTGCCGCGCTTAAAGTGTAGTTTATTCCAATTCAATTGGCCAACGCGCAGAATCCGATTTTCCCGACAGGCGGCAAAGTTCCGCCCGACCGGACGCAAATTCATCGGCCGGCTGAGATCGGTGGGATATTCGTTATCGGAAATTTCGGAAACGGTCGGAGTCCGGTGCTTGCTGAGGACAGAGACCGGTAGAGACGATGAGTGTGTCTATTCGCCCAGGTCAGGCAACTCCACGGTCACCTTCATGGCCGCATACCAGGCCGCCAGGTTCTTGATGTCCTCGTCCTTCAACTGCTTGGCGATGATTGACATCTGGCGGTGCTGGCGTTCGCCCCGTTTGAATGCAACCAGCTGCTTTTCGATGTAAATCGCACTTTCGCCGGCAAGGTTCGGCGCCTCTGGATTTTGGGCGATACCGTCTTTGCCGTGGCAGACGTTGCACATGACGGCCTTCTTCTTGCCGGCCTTGATGTCGGCGGCAAGGCTGACGGAGCTCAAAAGAGGCCCAATCAGGCATATCAGAAAAAACAGACGGATCGTTCTTCTCCTCGAGTCGTTGCAGCAAACCACAAAAAAAGCGCCGGGTCAGACTGACAAGCTCTGACCCGGCATCTCACGGCGTGGCGCGTTGCCTCAAGTTCGACCGCAGGGGCGAAGCCACGTGCCGCTCCGTGGATCCGCCGCACGCCGTGGGGAGGGACAACCGATTCCTCTTCGTCTGAGTGTCAGCTCAGTTCGAGTAGGAAATGCGGTAGATCGCACCGACGAGATCGTCCGACACCAGAAGCGAGCCGTCACGCAACTGCGCGACGTCCACTGGACGTCCAAGATATTCGCCGTTTTCATCGATCCAGCCATCGGCAAAGACTTTGGTCTCGCCGACGCTTCCATCCTCGTTCACGGACGTGAACATCACCCGCGCGCCGATCGGCGTCGTGCGGTTCCAGGACCCGTGCTGCGCCGAAAAGATGCCGCCCTTGTACTTCGCGGGAAACATCTTGCCGGTATAGAAGTGCATGCCGAGATCAGCCGCATGCGCATCCATGTCGACCACCGGGTGAACGATACCGTCAATCGGCGTGTCATCCTTGTATTCGTTGGTCCGCACCGTGCCGCCTCCATACCACGGATGGCCGAAATGCTGACCCGCTTCGGTCTGCCGGTTCAGCTCGCCCGGCGGAATGTCATCCCCCATGCCGTCGACCTGATTGTCGGTGAACCACAATTCGCCGTTCGCCGGATTGAAGTCCATGCCAACCGAATTCCTGACACCCAGTGAATAGACCTCACGGCCCGTTCCATCCGTATTGACGCGGATGATGCCGCCAATACCGGTCTTGTCATAGAGGTCGAGCTTTTCTTTTGGCGCCACGTTGAACGGCTGACCGAGAGAGATGTACAGCTTCTTGTCCGGTCCGATCCTGCATACCCGTGCGGTATGGTTGTAGCTTTCTTCCGTCGTCGGGATCAGGGATCCCTGCTTGAGCACGTTGAAAGCCGCGACATCGGGACTTTCATAGAAGAACTCCGCGGCCGGGAAGACCAGGACCCTGTTCTGCTCGGCAATGTAGAGGAATCCGTCCTTCGAGAAGCACGGACCGTTCGGAATGGTGAAGCTGATGGACGGTGCGAAGTCCTTGACCTCGTCCGCCACCCGGTCCTTGTTCCGGTCGGTCACGGACCAGACCTTGGTCTTGCGCGTGCCTACAAATGTGACGATGCCCTGCGGGCCGACCGCCATGTGGCGGGCATCGGGCACGACCGCGTAGAGATCGATCTTGAAGCCCGGCGGCATCTTGATCCGTGCAAGGGTCTTTTTGATCGCCTCGGCATTGGCGCCGCCCTGTTCAATGAACTGGAACTCCGTGGTGCCGGTCGTCTGAAACTTGCTCAGTTTTTCGAGGTTGTCGGCATTTGCCGAACCGGTTGCCGCAGCTATGGCCAGTACAGCCGCCGCTGTCGCAATTTTTCCGCATCCCATAACCGTTTCTCCCTGTACTCAAAGACTTTTTGAGGGTTTCCCCTCGCCAAAGTATACAGGCCGGTAACCGGTGCTGGTGCTACTGGGCTACTACACGCGCACGTTGCGCGGCCGTGGCCAGGCGTTCAGTTCTGGAGTTTTTGTAAGAGAAGGAGTGGTGCCGCTTGCGTGACTCGAACACGCGACCCCATCATTACGAATGATGTGCTCTACCAACTGAGCTAAAGCGGCGCCGTTGTGCGGGCACCCTGATACTCCGTCCCGCCGTGCATTGCAATACGCCTTGTGATGGCCGGGTGAGATCCTGGACCCGATCGCTGACAATTACGATCTGCGGCTCTCGTCGGCTTCCAGTTCACCTTCGGGGCCCGGATCATCGGGGGCTCTGGGGGGCACGAAGATGATCGGTTCGTCTGCGTCTCCCGCTCCGCCCGACGTTACGTCCTTCACGGATACAGGCTTCTTGTCCTCATCGGCGTCGGCGGTCTGAGCCGCTTCTTCTTGTCCGCTCCCGTCATCGACAGCGGCTTCCGGCGCCGTCTCGGCGGACGCATCCTCCGCGGGTGCCGGATCTGGTTCAGCGGATGCGGTCTCGTCGGCAGCGCCCTGCCCATCAACGCTCTCCGCAGTCGGTTCTTCCTTAGTTACGGTTTCTTCGGTTGCGACTTCCGCTTCCGCCTCGATCGTCACCACATCGGGCTCGGCGTCCTCCTCGACAAACTCGGCGGGTTCCTCAGGCTCGGGAGGAGTCAGGTCGACTGGCGTCTCGTCAGGTGCTTCGAACAGTTCCGCCGCCCCGTGAAATGCAACGCCCTCAACCGGGACCTTCCATTCGAAGGCATCCAGCCGTCCGGATACCGGCGACACGGGGGCCCAGGTGTCGGAAGCATAACCGTCCGCGGTCCACATGGGATCCCGCGGCGCGTTGACGGCACGGGCCAGCCACTCGCGCACGCGCCCCTTGTCGTCGCGTTCGCCGTTCTCGATCTCGGCCATCATCATGCAGACTCGCGACTGCGGCCTGTCGTCGAGCAGCGGCTGCAGCGATTCACGCGCCTGATCCCAGATCCGGGCATCAATAGCCGCCCTGGCGATCGCGATTGGTCCCTCGACGCTGTCCGGCCGTCTCTGCACCAGCGATCGCACTCTTTTCAGGCGATCCCTCGGCGAGTCGCCGACACGAGCCGCGCCGTAAACTTCGGCAATGTCCGGATGCGGTGAGAGTTTCCACGTCTTTTCGAGAACCTTGGCTGCCTTGCGCGTATTTCCCTGCGCCGCAAGTGTGCGGCCGGCGATCACGCTGGCGGGAATAAGACCCGGTGCCAGCTTGTGCGCCTCCAGCGCCAGCGCCAGCGCCGTCTCGGGCTGATCATCTTCGGCTGCGAGCGCCTGGGCGGTCAGCAGGACGGCGCGCTGCCGGGCGGCGTCGGCCTTCTCGATCAGCCTGTTCTCCTTGGCAAGGGTCAGCGTGCGTTCCGCCGCACGCCAGTCGCCATCTGCCGATTGCAGCGACAGGACCGCCCGCGCCGCCCACGGCAGATCCGGCTTCAACCGCATGGCGCGTTCGGCATGCTCGCGCGCTCTTTCGCTGTCCTGTTCGCGCCGCGCCTGGACAAACAGGCCGTGCAAGCCGAGGAGTTCGGTCTCACGGGACTGCAGCATCGCGCGGAAGATCCGGCCTGCGGTGGCCTCGTCGCCGTTGATCTGAGCGGCCTGCGCCCGCAGCAGCAAAGCCATGGGTTCATTGCCGATCAGCTTGTCGGCCTGCCCCGACAACTTCGACGCAAGCGCCGCATCCCCCGCGCCGACCGCGATCATGCCCTGACTGAGGGCATCAAATCCCTTCTGGCGCCGCCGGGCGCGGAAGAACCCTGTAACCGAACCCGGAATCCCGATCACCCGACGGATCACCGACCAGGCCATGAGCAGCAGCACCATGAACAGGGCAATCACGGCGGAGGCGAACAGGAACGTCGTCTGGATCTCGTATCCGAGCCAGGTAAGCGTGAGCGAGCCGGGACGGTCGGCGAACCAGGCCAGACCGGCTGCAAAAATCGCAATGCCGATAAAGATTGCAATTGCGCGCCACATGCCGGTCAGCCTCCGCTGCGTGCCAGTGCGGCAAGCATCCGTGCTTCCGCCTCGCCCATCGCCTTGTCCGCTGCGACGCGGGCCGTGGCGGACTCAATCCACGTCTTCAAACCCACGGGAAGCGCTTCGGAGGCTTCTCCGCCCCGCGCGATCGCGCCTTCCAGATCGCCTGCACTGACCGCCTTGCCCATGCGTGCGGCAACCGCTCCGGCATCGTTGCCGTCACCGTCGCCGGTACGCTTCACCTGCACGACCTTTTGCAATCGGGAAAGGATGGCTCCGGTCAGGTCCGGAGCTTCGGATGTATCATTGCCTGTTTCCCGGGGTGGTTCGGCGGCGGAACGGAAGCCGGCCAGAAGCTGAGCGCGCGTCTTGAGACCGGATTCAGCATGCGGTTTCAGGACAGAGACAACCGGATCGTCAGGCACAAGCGAAGAAAAAGCCGAGAGTTCCGCCTGGAACGGCTGTCCCTGATCAATGATCCTTCTCAGATCAGCCAGTGCAATCGCTGACGCTGCACCGCGCACTTCGCCCGGACCGCCGAGCCTGGCCTCGATGGCATCGAGCCGCTTTTCCATTGCACCGCTGGCCTTTTCGAAGGCATCTGGCGTAACGCCTTCGGGAATTGCAGCGACACGACCGGTCAGGGCCTTGATCTGTGTTCTCAGCGCCTCTGTGGCGGCCTTGATTTCGCCGATCGACTTGTCCAGGGCGTCGATACGTGGCGCCAGGTCGGCTGTTGACCCGGCCTGCGTCTCCGATGCCATGCGGTCCAGCCGCGTCGAAAGAGTCGAGAGTTTGAGCTCGAGCGCTTCGATGGACGGGGTCGCCTCACCGGCACGCTCTCCGATCGTATTGACAGCCGTCTCGATGTTTTCGAGACCGGACAGCGCCGTCTGCGCCTTGGTCTGGGTCTCCGACAGAGATGTTTCGAAACCGCTCAGACGCTGGTCGAGTTTTTCGATCAGCCCGGGCAGCGCCCCGACCGCATCGCCGGCAGCGCGCAGGTCCTTCTCGATCCCGGCGACGCGACCCGCCAGGCCGTCATTCGCCGGCTCCGTCTTGGCGGCAAGCCCGGAAAGTTGGCTTTCCAGGGATTCGATCTTGGCCTCAAGGGCCGCCGGATCCACACCATCCGTCGGGCTTGCGCGCCACGGCAGCACGCCTGCGCGATCCAGCCCCACGAGAACCGCGAGACAGAGCAACGCACCCGCTGCCGCTGCACCGCCGACCGCAACCAGGCTGAAGCTCGGGCTTTCGCTCGGCAGTCCGGCCTGCGGAGAGGCGTCTTGAGGTTTGGTCTTGCTCGGATCTGAACTCTTCGCAGCAGTCGCGGACGCTTGCGCACGCGCCCCGGCAGATGCGCCGCGACGGGTCGTGTCCGCTGCGGATTTTGCCGACGGACTGCTCTTCGTGGTGTCTTCTTTTGCCGCGGCGGATTGCGCCTTGGCTCCCTCCTCAGCCTTCGTCGCCTTTGACGACGCGGCCGCAGGCTTCTTTTCGTCTGTTTTCTTGTCTTCGTCCTGCGAAGCCGGTGTCGCCTTCGCTGCAGTACCGGACTTTGCGGTTTCAGGAGTCGCTTTCTTTTCCGGCTCGGCCTTTTCCCCGGCCGGCTTGGATTCCGCTGTCTTTGCAGCCTTTTGATCGTCCTGCGGCACCTCGGTGGCCTCAAGATCGATGATGGGCGGCCGGGTAGCCTTCTTGCGCGGAGAGGCTCGGGAACTGCGGGACCTTGTGGTCCGCGGTTTTGCCGGTTTCTCGGGTTTGTCAGATGTCGCCACGCCGAACTTTCCTCAGATCGCCACGCTACAATCGGCGAGGCGAATTGATCACCGCATCATCTATAGAACGTGTCGCCCTGCGACGCCAGCACGTGCTCTGGGACAGCAGGTCGCGGATCGTCACCCGTAGAGCAGGTCCAGCAAAGCCTCGGTGTCGGGCCGCCGCGCAACGGCGATATGAGGAACCGCAAAGCCGAACCGTTCGCGCAACAGATCGCCGATTGGCCCGGAAAGACACAGATGCCGGACACCACGGAGATGCTGAACGAGGCCGGCCGCTTCCACAAGATCCGCCCAGACGATTGCGGTTCGCCTTGAAAACAGGAGAACACCGTCAAGCGATCCTTCCTCGATCATCACCCTGAGACCGATCGAAAGGCTTTCAGCCGGAACGGCTTCATACAGCACCTCACGGTTCACACGGTAACCCATCCCCCGAAGCGCGCCGGCAAGATCGCCCGAGACATGCTTGCCCGTGGCATAGAGCAGCGGCCCTCCGGCCACATCGAGCGTGGCCTCGATCTCTTCCTGCAGCGCTTCGAGATCGCCCTGTGCACTTGTGACATCTTCGAAACCTGATTGGCGTGCAGCTTCCGCGGATGCCAGACCCACGGTCAGAACAGGGATCTTCAGGAAATTCCGGAAATTGTCGCGCTGAGCCATCGCGCGGACGCCATTGGCGCTCGTAAAGATGACGGCCTGGAACCGGTCCGCGGGCAGCTCGAACTCCTCATCGAACTGAACGTTGAGCATCGGTTCGATAATGACTTCGTGATTCAATCCGGTCAGGACTTCCGCAAGAAACGTGGCATCCGGCTCGGGACGGGTAACAACAAGTCGCATAAACGCTTATCCGAAGAAATCCGGACCGCCTTGTGCCTTCAGCTCGGCTCCGGCATCCACTCCCATGGCTTCGGCGTCACCAGCCGATCCCTCGCGCGATGTCTCGTGGCACACGCTGCCATCCGGCTTCAAAATCATGGCACGCAATACAAGTCCCCCTGCGCCATCGTGCTCCGCGAGGCCCGCAATGGGCGTTCTGCAGGAACCGTCGAGCACCGCCAAAAACGCTCTTTCCGCCGTCACCCGGACAAATGTGTCCCGGTCACCCAGCGGTTCGATCAGATCGAGAATTTCCGAATCGCCCTCCCGAACCTCTATGCCAATAGCGCCCTGCGCCACAGCTGGCAACATGACGTTGGTATCGACCGGTTCGGTGATCTCGTGCGCGAGACCAAGGCGCTTCAATCCGGCACAGGCGAGGAGGGTTGCATCGACCTCGCCCTCCCGCAGTTTGCGCAGCCTCGTTTCCACATTGCCGCGATACATGACGACATCGATATCGGGCCGCAGTTTGCGGATCTGGGCCTGACGGCGCAGCGACGACGATCCGACCACCGCATTGCGAGGCAGATCGAGCAATGTGCCGCACTTCGGGCTGATAAAGGCATCCCGGGGATCTTCGCGCGGCAGCAGGCACGGAATGACCAGCCCCTCCGGAAGCACCGTCGGCATGTCCTTCATCGAGTGAACCGCGAGATCGATCGATCTTTCGAGGAGAGCCTGTTCGATTTCCTTGGTGAACAGTCCCTTGCCCCCGACCTCGGCAAGCGGGCGATCCTGGATTCGATCGCCAGACGTCTTTATGACAACGATCTCGACATCGGACTCCTCGATGCCGTGGGCATCCTGCAAACGTCGGCGCACCTCGTGTGCCTGGGCAAGAGCGAGATTGCTTCCGCGGGTTCCGATTCGAATGGGCTTGGTTTGCACTGAACGCAACTTGGATGTTAGGCCACTGGATACACTCGTGGCCGACATGAGGGGCCACGACGAGCGCACTATATAGCGCTATTTGCCGACGAAAAGCGAAACATGATCGAATGACCGGACAGAAGCCTGATTCCCTGACCATACTGGGCATTGAGACCAGTTGCGACGAAACCGCTGCCGCGGTCGTACGGCGCATCTCCGACGCTGAGGGAGAGATTCTCTCGAACATCGTCCGATCGCAGTTGGACGTCCATGCGCCCTACGGCGGTGTGGTTCCGGAAATCGCTGCACGGGCGCATGTCTCGCATCTGGATCACCTCATTGAAAAGGCACTCGAAAGTGCCGACGTCGGTTTCGAAGATCTCGACGGCATCGCCGCAACGGCCGGTCCGGGATTGATCGGGGGCGTCCTCGTCGGCCTGGTCACCGCCAAGGCGGTGGCGTCAGTCCACGGAATTCCGCTCATGGCCGTGAACCATCTGGAGGGTCATGCCCTGACCGCGCGGCTCACGGACGGTCTCGACTTTCCCTACCTCCTGCTTCTGGTGTCGGGGGGCCATAGCCAGTTGCTGGTCGTTGAGGGCGTCGGACAGTACCGCAGGCTCGGCACCACGATCGACGATGCGCTCGGCGAGGCGTTCGACAAGACCGCCAAACTGCTCGGCCTCGGCTATCCGGGCGGCCCCGCGGTCGAAGCGGCCGCGGCAAGCGGCAACCCGAAACGGTTCGAATTCCCGCGCCCGCTCGCGGGACGGGACGGCTGCAACTTTTCCTTTTCCGGATTGAAGACCGCCGTTCGACGCACCGCCGAACACTTGGAGCCGGTCACCGAACAGGACATCGCCGACATTTGCGCGGCCTTCCAGTCGACAGTGGCGGACGTTGTTATCGACCGGACCACGAACGCCATGACCGCATTCGAGAATCAACACCCTGACCTGACCGACCGTCATCTTGTCGTCGCCGGCGGCGTGGCCGCAAACCGGGCACTGAAGTCCGCGCTCGAGCGAGCCTGTGCCGCACGGGGTTTCTCGCTCACCGTACCTGATCCGGTCCTTTGCACGGACAATGCGGCAATGATCGCCTGGGCGGGAGCGGAACGCATGGCGGTCGGACTTTCCGATCCGCTCGACGTGGAGGCGCGTGCACGCTGGCCGCTCGATCCAGCCGCCGAAGCCGCACCGGGTGCTGGCGTCAAGGCTTAAGGGGTGCTAGCACGTCTCCCAGCAGGACGGAGCGGACATCGTGACAATAAAGCGCGTAGGAATTGTCGGCGGCGGCGCCTGGGGAACAGCCCTGGCGACCGCCATTGCGCGCGCCGACGGCGAGGCGCTGATCTGGGCCAGGGAGCTGGAAGTCGTTGCGAGCATCAACGAGGCCCGGGTCAATGCAATGTTTCTCCCGGACGTCGGACTGCCGTCCGCCATCACAGCAACAGAAGATCTTGCCGACATGGCCAAGGTGGACGCGGTCCTTATGGTCACGCCCGCACAAGCCCTGAGACAGGTTGCGACGGCGCTCGCGTCTGACCTGAAATCCGGTTGCCCTGTGGCTTTGTGCTCGAAGGGTATCGAGGCCGGGACCAATCTGCTCATGAGCCAGGTTCTTGATGAGGTCCTGCCGCAGGCCGATGCCATGGTCCTGTCCGGACCGTCGTTCGCCGCTGACGTCGCACGCGGCCTGCCGACCGCCGTAACGCTGGCCGGACCGAACGCGGACACGGTCGCGTCTCTCGCTGAGGCGCTGAAGAGCACGTCCTTCCGGCCCTACCTGTCGGACGATGCCGTCGGCGCACAGATCGGCGGCGCGGTCAAGAACGTGCTCGCGATTGCATGCGGCATCGTCGACGGCAGGAAGCTGGGAGCAAGCGCCAAGGCGGCGCTGATCACGCGCGGATTTGCCGAGATGATCCGCTTCGGCACAGCGCACGGAGCGCAGCAACTGACTATGAACGGGCTGTCTGGCCTGGGCGACCTCGTTCTGACCTGTTCCAGCCCTCAGTCCCGCAACATGTCGCTCGGGATGGCCATCGGCGAAGGCCGGACGCTTGACGAAATCCTCGGCGAGCGCCGCTCTGTGAGCGAAGGCGTTTACTCGGCATCGGTCGTCACGCGGATGGCGGCCGACAAAGGGATCGAAATGCCGATTGTCGCCGCGGTCGACCGTATCCTCAATCACGGCGCCGAGGTCGACACAACCATTGCCGGTTTGCTCAGCCGGCCTATAAAGACCGAGACCTGAAGAAAACCAAGAACCAGCATTCGAAGGGAACCAAATGCTTTTTGCCGTTATCTGCAAGGACAAGCCGGACAGCCTGGAACTCCGCCTCGCCAACCGGCCCGATCATGTCGACTTCCTCAAGGGGCTGGGATCCAGTCTCAAGCTGGCCGGACCGTTTACGAGTGAAGACGGCGAAGGCATGGACGGCAGTCTTCTGATTGTGGAAGCGGAGTCGCAGGCCGCAGCCGAAGCGATGGTGGCAAATGATCCTTATGCCGGCGCGGGTCTGTTCGCCTCCACCGAGGTCAAGCCCTGGAAGCTGGTCATCAACGGACTGGAGGGCTGAAACAATGGCATACTGGCTGTTCAAGTCTGAACCGAACACATGGTCGTGGGACGACCAGGTCAAGTCCGGCAAGAAGGGCGCTGAATGGGACGGTGTCCGGAACCATCAGGCCAACAACAATATGAAAGCCATGAAGATCGGCGATCACGGCTTCTTCTACCATTCCGTCAACGAGAAGCAGGTTGTCGGCATCGTCAAGGTGGTGAAGGAGCATTATCCGGACAACACGGATGAGAGCGGCCGCTTCGGAATGGTCGATGTCGCAGCGGTCATGCCGGTCGAAACCCCGGTCACCCTGTCCGACATCAAGAACCATCCCGATCTGGAGGATATGATCCTGGTCAAGAATTCCAGGCTGTCGGTCCAGCCCGTGACGGCGAAGGAATGGAAGCTGATCTGCAAGATGGCCGGACTGAAGAAGGCACCCTGACACAAGGCCGTGCCGTCCCGGCTTCAAGTTGGAAGCGGAACCAATGTTTGAGTTCGTCGATCCGGTCACAGTGCTCACGGCAGCCTCCGCCGGATTCCTGTCCGGTATTGTTTGGTACGGGGCACTTGGGAAATTCTGGCTCGATGCTCACGGCAAGGGCCAGGAGGAGCTCAGGATCAGGCCGCTCCCGATTATCGTTGCGGCCGTTGCCAACCTGATCACGGCGTATTTTCTCGCCAACCTGCTCGCCCAGTTCGGCGCGGACAGCGGACTTGGCGGCATGATCGCTGCCGCCATGATCTGGCTCGGCTTCACGATAACCTATATCGCCATGAGCTACGCCGTTGCCGGCGCCAGGTTCACACTGACCATCATTGACGGTTTTCATGCGCTTCTGGGATTGTGCGTGATGGGGTATGTGATAGGCGTCATGTCCGCGCCCGGACAATAACAGAATCATGAGCGAACCATGACCGAACAGGCTTCTGATCAACGACCCGGTCCTCTCTCGGGCGTCCGTATCATCGACATGACAACCGTGATCCTCGGGACTTTCGCAACCCAGATGCTGGGCGACCTGGGCGCTGACGTCATCAAGATCGAGACGCCGGGCGGGCCGGGCAAGGGCGGGGACATCATGCGCTGGGGCGGCAAGTGGCCGTCGGGCCGCGAGACCGGCATGGGCCCGCTCTTCATGACCTATAACCGCAACAAGCGTTCGGTCACGCTGAACCTGAAATCCGAAGGCGGCCTGCGTGCCATGACGCGGCTGCTCGAAACCGCCGACGTCCTGGCCACCAACGTGCGCTATCACGCCATGGAGCGCATGAAACTCGGCTACGACGACGTCGCGGCGATCAGGCCCGATATTGTCTACGTCCATGCCGCCGGCTTCGGCGCAGACGGGCCCTATGGCGGCCTTCCGGCCTACGACGAGCTCGCACAGGGGGCCGGCGGCGGCGCGGACCTTCTGCCGCGCGCGGACGGTAATCCGGAGCCGCGCTACTTCCCGGCGCTCGTTGGCGACAAGACGGTCGGCCTCTACATGGCCAACGCGGTTCTGGCCGGTCTTTATCAGCGCGCGCAGACCGGCACCGGACAGTTCATCGAAGTGCCGATGCTGGAGTGCTACACGCACTACACCATGACGGAAAACATCTACGGGCACGTCTTCAACCCGCCGACCGGCGACTACGGCTACGGCAGGATCCTGAACCCCGACCGCCGCCCCTACCGGACCAGCGACGGATATATCGGCATCGCGCCCTATAATGACCAGCAGTGGCGGGACTTCTTCGACCTCGCCGGCAGGCTGGACGACTTCGACAACGACGACCGCTTCAACACCTACACGGCACGCATCGCGAACATCAAGCAGCTCTACGCCATGGTCGAGGACATGACCCGGCTGAAGACGACCGCTGAATGGCTTGCATTGCTTCAGGAACGCAATATTCCCGCCATGCCCGTGAACCGGCTGGATACCATCCAGGACGACCCGCACCTGAAGGCGGTGGGCATGTTCCAGGACACCGAGCATCCGACCGAGGGCCGTTATGTCGACATCCGGCATCCCGTCTCCTATTCGGCCGCGGATACGCCGACCCGCCACCACCCTCCCGGTCTCGGCGAGCATACAGGCGACGTCCTGAAGGAAGCCGGTTTCGACGAAAACGAGATTGATTCTCTAGCAAAAGACGGCGCGTTCGGCTGAAGGATCCGAAGCGAAACGCTGGCCTGTCCGAGCAGCATTCGACTTTGTACCCGCTACCAAAGTCGGCTACCGGCGCAGTTGCCGCGTGCGGCGCAGCAAAGCATAATGCGGCCAACTGATAAAACCTTACGGGAGGTGGTTCACCGATGTTCGAAGTTCACGATTATCCGGTCACCGATGCGTGGGCAGGACAGGCTCACGTCGACAACGACAAGTACCTCGCCATGTACAAGGCGAGCATCGACGATCCCGACGCGTTCTGGGGTGAGCACGGCAAGCGCATCGACTGGATCAAACCCTTCACCACGGTCAAAAACACCTCGTATGACTACGATAATGTCTCGATCAAATGGTACGAAGACGGGACGCTGAACGTCTGCGTGAACTGCGTCGACCGTCATCTCGCGACCCGCGGCGATCAGACGGCGATCATCTGGGAAGGCGACGAGCCTGACCAGGACAAGACCATCACCTATAACGAGCTTCATGCCGAAGTCTGCAAGTTCGCCAATGTCCTGAGATCCATGGGCGTCGCCAAGGGCGACCGGGTTACCATCTACATGCCGATGATCCCCGAAGCGGCCTACGCAATGCTCGCCTGTGCCCGGATCGGGGCGGTCCACTCGATCGTGTTCGGCGGCTTCTCTCCCGACGCGCTCGCCGGCCGTATCATTGACTGCGAGTCCAAGTATGTGATCACCGCGGACGAGGGTGTCCGCGGCGGTCGCAAGATCCCGCTCAAGGCCAATACCGACAAGGCGCTGGAAAGCTGCCCAGGCGGCGAGAAGGTTCTGGTCGTGCATCGGACCGGCGACGGCACTGCGATGCAGGAAGGCCGCGACTTCTGGTATCACGAGGAGAAGGAAAAAGTCTCCGCGGACTGTCCGCCGGAGGAGATGAGCGCGGAAGATCCGTTGTTCATCCTCTACACATCCGGCTCGACCGGGAAACCGAAGGGTGTCCTGCACACCTCCGGCGGATATCTGGTCTACGCCTCGATGACCCACCAGTATGTCTTCGACTATCACGACGGCGACATTTACTGGTGCACGGCCGATGTCGGCTGGGTCACCGGCCACAGCTACATCGTCTACGGACCGCTCGCCAACGGCGCCGTCACGCTGATGTTCGAGGGCGTGCCGAATTATCCCAGCGCATCCCGGTTCTGGGACGTGGTCGACAAGCACAAGGTCAACACGTTCTACACGGCCCCGACCGCACTGCGCGCCCTGATGGGGCTCGGCGACGATTTCGTCACCCGGACCAGCCGGTCCACGCTGAAGCTGCTCGGAACCGTGGGCGAGCCGATCAACCCTGAAGCCTGGGAGTGGTACTACAATATCATCGGCGAGCAGCGCTGCCCCATCGTCGATACATGGTGGCAGACCGAGACCGGCGGAATCCTGATTACCCCGCTGCCGGGCGCAACAGCCCTGAAGCCGGGTTCCGCGACACGGCCGTTCTTCGGCGTGCAGCCCTGCCTCGTCGACGGCGAAGGAAAGATTCTCGACGGCGCCACGGAAGGCAACCTGTGCATCACCGATTCCTGGCCGGGCCAGATGCGCACGGTTTACGGTGATCACGACCGGTTCGTGCAGACCTACTTCTCGACCTACAAGGGCAAGTACTTCACCGGCGACGGCTGCCGCCGTGACGAGGACGGCTATTACTGGATCACCGGCCGCGTCGACGACGTCATCAACGTTTCCGGCCACCGTATGGGCACGGCGGAAGTTGAATCCGCACTGGTCGCGCATGATTCCGTTTCCGAAGCCGCCGTCGTCGGCTATCCGCACGACATCAAGGGCCAGGGCATCTACGCCTATGTCACGTTGATGGCGGGCACGGAGTCGAGCGAGGACCTCCGCAAGGAGCTGGTCCAGTGGGTCCGCAAGGAGATTGGGCCGATCGCCTCCCCGGACCTGATCCAATTCGCACCGGGACTTCCTAAGACGCGCTCCGGCAAAATCATGCGCCGCATCCTGCGCAAGATCGCCGAGGACGACTTCTCCAATCTGGGCGACACCTCGACGCTCGCCGAACCGGCCGTGGTCGACGACCTGATCGACAATCGGCAGAACCGGAGCTGATCGAAACCCGACGGGTTTGAACAATTGACGAAAGGGCGGGATCTGAAGGTCCCGCCCTCTTGTATTTCAGACTCGCAGTTGGACGATCCTGGCCCCAATCCGCTTCAGGCGTAGGGAAACGGCAGGTACTGGTAGAGCCAGGTTTCCGTAAGCGTTCTGCCGTCAAGCGTCAGATAACAGCGCAGGTCAACCGGATCGCTGCCGTCAACGTCGAGATCGAAGAACGCCCGCCAGGTCTTCGTACCGACCACCTGAAGTGCATAGTCGTTGCTGATCATCCCGGCCGATGCGTTTATCACCGGCTTCACCTCGTCCTTCTTGGCGAGCCCCTCGAGTGCCTTGCCTTCGAAGTCGATCACGAACTTTTTGACGCCCTCAGGGCGCGGCTGGCCGGGAACACCACCATTGCCGAGGCGGGTGTGCATTGCCCGCGCGACCGCTTCGGACGGATAGGGTTCCTCGGCATTCCAGAACAGCCGGTAGTTGAATGACCATTCCGACCCGGCCCTGACCGGTTCCTTCGGCACCCAGTAGGCAACGATATTGTCGTGGATTTCGTCGTCGGTCGGGATCTCGACAAGTTGGACCGCACCTTCACCCCAGTCCTCCAGCGGCTCCACCCAGACGCTCGGGCGCCGGTCGTAGAAGACGCCGTCGTCCTCGTAGTTGTGGAACGCGCGATCCCGCTGCAGCAGCCCGAACCCTTTGGGGTCCTTGTCGAGAAAGCTGTTGGTGCGGACTTGAGACGGGTTGTTGAGCGGACGCCATATCCGTTCGCCGGTCCCGGTCCAGAGAGCCAGCCCGTCGCTGTCATGAATCTCGGGACGCCAGTCTCTGGCCTGGTGACGGTTGTGCTCGCCGAACCAGAACATGCTGGTCAGCGGCGCGACGCCCATGCGCTTGATATCCTTGCGGACAAAGAATCGCGTCGCGATCTCCTGCTGTACGGTACCGGCCTTGGAGCAACGCATGCGTATGGCACCGGTGAGGCTCGGCCCGTCAAGCAGCGCGAAAATTGTAAAACGGTCGCTCGCCGCCGGTTCTGGCTGCAGCCAGAACTCTGTGAAACGCGGAAACTCCTCCGGCGTCGCCAGCGCGGTATCGACAGCAATCCCCCGGGCCGACAGGCCGTACTGGTTCAATTCGCCGGAACTGCGGAAATAGGACCCGCCCAGAAGAGCCATCCAGTCCGTTTTCGCATTCTGGCCGTCCTGCAGGCGAAATCCGGAGAAACCCAGACCACCCGGTAGGGCCCTCTTCAACTCTGGATCGCCGAACGAAAAATAGCCGGGTTTGTACAGGACCTCGCGGGCACGTCCACCATCGAGCCAGTGAATCTTGACCGGCGCCTTGAAGTACCGCCCGAGATGAAACAGTTGTGCAGGAAAGTTGACATCAGCGCTCTCGCCGAGGCCAAGCTCGCGGCGATACCTGATCTTCTGAAACGCGTCGTAGTCGATCGTCTCGAGGATCTCGGAATGCCCGATGACCGGATCCGCGTAAGGCCCGGCGGCGAGTTCTCTCGCTTTCCGGACCAGCATTTCAAAATCGAAGGGATGCGCATCACCAAATTCCAGATCCGTACCCGCCGCGAGAGCAGACGGAACGCCAATGCCGGATGCAGCACCAAATGCAACGGCAAACTCGGTGAATTGACGACGGGTCAACATGGGCAGACAGACGGGCTCCCGTAAGTGACTGGCCGGTTACAGGCTTTCCGGCAACCGGCAGCATCGCAAATCATGAAAAAATGACCAAATCGAGATTCCAGATGCTGCTGGGCTCACGCAGGCGGTGTTTCACGAATTGCACCTCATTGCGCTAGACTCTTCCCGCTGGGAGAATCACCGAAGGAGCGGGGCTCATGACAACAGATCTCACCATGCTGGCCTGGACGGCCGGCATCACCATTCTGTTCTGGCTGCCATACATTCTGGTACGCATCACCACGTTCGGCATGATGGACGCACTGACCTACCGATCCGACAGTCAACCGGTCGCCGACTGGGCGGAACGGGCCAAGAAAGCCCACTACAATGCGGTCGAAAACCTGATTCCGTTCGCTGCGCTGGTCCTGGTCGCCCATATCGGCGGAGCGGCGAATGAGGCGACCGCTGCCGCGGCGATTGCCTATTTCTGGGCGCGCCTTGCACACTATCCGCTTTACATTGCCAACGTGCCGTTCGGCCGCACGCTTACGTTCGCCGTGAGCTGGGCTTGCATGATTGTCATTTTCTATCAGATCGTGACCTAGCGCACCTTGAAGGCGTCAGAAGTCGGAGATGATGCCTTTGACTTCCCAGTCACCGTAGCGCGCGGGATCGAGGCCGCCGCGACCGTCGTATTCCTTGGGTTGAGGGGTATTTTCAGCGTCGGCTTTTTTCCGCCGTTCCACCGCCTCTACCAGAGCCCTTTGCGCGGCCGGCGTCACTGGTTTCCGCGAAGTCTCGTCATCCTTTGACTCCGGAGCGTCATCAGCCAGTATGTTTTCTTCATCGACCATCAATAGGATAAATCTCCATAACGCCAAGGCCTTGCGCGCAATGCCGGTCGCACCCATCATATATGGAACGCAATCATTTGAAAGAAAGCACGGACCGCGACGGCGGATATCAGCCACCTGCGCGACAGACCGTGCCTTGAAAGGACGAACCACGTCATGAACTACTTCCGGACCGGCATGTTGCTGGCCGCCATGACCGGCCTGTTTCTTGCCATCGGATATCTGATCGGCGGCCAGGGTGGCATGCTTATCGCGTTCGGCATCGCGCTTGCCATGAACGTGTTCAGTTACTGGAATTCCGACAAGATGGTCCTGCGCATGCATGGAGCGCAGGAGGTCGATGCTCAGTCGGCACCTGAATATTACGACATGGTGCGCCAGCTCGCCGAGAACGCGGATCTGCCGATGCCCAAGGTCTATGTCATGCACAACCCGCAACCGAACGCGTTCGCCACCGGCCGGAATCCGGAGAACGCGGCCGTGGCCGCGACGACGGGACTTCTGGAAATCCTGACGCCGGAAGAGGTTGCCGGCGTCATGGCGCACGAGCTTGCGCACATCAAGAACCGTGACACCCTGATCATGACGATCACCGCGACCATCGCCGGCGCCATATCCATGCTCGCGAACTTTGCGCTGTTTTTCGGCAACAACCGCAATAACCCGCTCGGCCTGATCGGCACGATCGCGTTGATGATCCTGGCTCCCATGGGTGCCGCCATCGTGCAGATGGCGATCAGCCGGACCCGTGAATATGCCGCTGACAAACTGGGTGCCGAGATCTGTCAAAGGCCCATGTGGCTTGCCTCCGCGCTGCAGAAGATCTCCGGCGCGGCCCATCATATCGAGAACGATGCGGCCGAACGCAATCCGGCAACCGCGCACATGTTCATCATCAATCCGCTGTCCGGCGCGCGCATGGATAATCTGTTCTCGACCCACCCGAATACGGACAACCGGATCGAGGCGCTCGTCGCTCTCGCCGAGGAATGGGGCGAGGGCCCGGAACCGTCTCAGGCTTCACCCTCGGTTCCGCAAACCGGTCGCGGTGGTCCCTGGGGATGACCGGCAATTGCAGCAACCGGCATCTGGCATTCTCGTGACTCCCGTCGGCAGGCCCCGTTGAACAAGTCCCGTGTAGGTCTGTCATCGCGGCGCATGGCCGTGCGAATCCTGCGCGAGGTGCTGGTGCAGGGTCATCCCCTTGACGACGTCCTGGCACGTCATAACGCGGGCCTTCTGAAGAGCTTTCCGGGCCGCGACCGCCGTTTCGTGCGTGCGCTGGTATCGACGGCCCTACGCCGGCGCGGCCAGATCGACGACGTTCTGTCGCATTTTCTTGAACGCCCCCTGCCGCGCAAATCCGGATCAGCCAGGGCGATACTCCAGACCGGCGCGGCACAGCTGCTGTTCATGGAAACCAGCAGCCATGCCGTTATCGATCTCGCGGTTACCCTGGCGGCGGAGGACCGCAATGCGAGCGGCTTCAAGGGGCTCGTGAATGCGGTCTTGAGGCGGGTTTCTGTCGAGGGGCACGCCATCGCTGCTGAGCAGGATGCACCCAGGCTCAACACACCGGACCGGCTGTGGTCCCGCTGGAGTGCGCAATATGGCGAGGCGGCCGCACGGAAAATCGCCGAAGCGCACCTTTCGGAACCCTTGCTCGATCTGACGGTCAAGGCCGATGCCGAAGACTGGGCGAAGCGTCTCGGCGGAACGGTTCTCGGCAATGGCTCTGTGCGTCTCGAAACGTCGGGACGGATAGAAAAGCTGGACGGGTTTTCTGACGGAACGTGGTGGGTTCAGGACGCCGCAGCAAGCCTCCCCGCAAGGCTCTTGGGAGATGTCGCCGGCCGCTCGGTGCTCGATCTTTGTGCCGCACCCGGCGGCAAGACTGCGCAGCTTGCCGCAGCTGGTGCCCAGGTCGTTGCGATCGACCGCTCAGCCGGCCGCCTGGCAAAGGTTGAAGAGAACATGGAACGGCTTGGCTTGACAGCGATAGCGCAGGTTGCCGACGCAACGGGGTTCCGCCCGGATCAGCCGCCCGACGCGATCCTGATTGACGCCCCCTGCAGCGCAACCGGCACCATTCGCCGGCATCCGGACATTCCCTGGACAAAAACCGAAGAGATGATCGAGAGCCTCGCCGCGATCCAGGCAAAAATGCTGCGCCACGCCATCGATCTTCTGCCGTCAGGCGGGCTCCTGGTCTTCTGCACCTGCTCCCTTGAACGGGAAGAAGGACAGGACCAGATCGACAATCTTTTGAAGAACGGCGCCCCCGTTGAACGCGTGCCGGTGCTTGCCGAAGAGATCGGCGGTCTGGGTGACGCCGTCACCTCTGCCGGCGATGTCCGCACCTTGCCCTTTCACAGTCTTTCGCCGGAGCATCAGCTCTCAGGAATGGACGGATTCTTTATCGCCAGACTGCGGAAGCTGTGAATCGCGGCGCTAGTGCGCGCCTGGTTTCTTGCGCCCGGCAATATGCGCTGCTAGAGCATGAGCCATGACACGTACCGTAAAAATCGCCCCGTCAATTCTCGCCGCCGATTTCTCGAAACTTGGGGACGAGGTCAGGGCCATCTCCGATGCCGGCGCCGACTACATCCATCTGGACGTCATGGACGGACATTTCGTCCCAAATATCAGTTTTGGCGCCAGCGTTATCAAATCGTTAAGGCCACATACGGATAAACTGTTCGACGTGCATCTGATGATCGCACCGGTGGACCCCTATGTGGAGGTTTTTGCGGACGCAGGAGCTCAGATCATCACGTTTCACCCGGAGGCGGGTCACCACTGTCACCGCACGATCCAGGCCATTAAGGCCTGCGGCTGCAAGGTGGGTATGTCGCTCAATCCGGGGACACCACTGGAGGTTCTGGAGCCTGTCTTCGACGAACTCGACCTGATTTTGGTCATGTCGGTCAACCCGGGTTTCGGTGGTCAGAAGTTCATTCCGAGTCAGCTTGAGCGAATCAGGCGGCTCAGGGACCGTATCGAATTATCGGGGCGGGAAGTCGAGCTGGAAGTCGATGGCGGCATCAATTTTGATACAGCACCGCAGGCGATCGCCGCCGGAGCAGATGTGCTTGTCGCCGGAACCGCCACGTTTGCCGGTGGGCCTGCCGCCTACGCGGAGAATATCGCAAGGATGCGCGGGTCCGTCTGACCTGCCGCCGATTTCCGAAACGCAACCGGAACGGCCTGGAGCCGGGGCCGCATGACCGCGCAGAATGTAATTGCGTCGCAGTCAGGCGGCATGGGTGTTCTGGTCGACACGGCACGGATCACGAGCAGCAGGTTCAGGCGCCGGCTTTGCCGGTCCCCGCTCTACAACATGCTTGTTGGCGGACCGTCGCCAACGGCAATCCGGACAATCCCCCAGACCGTGATGATCGGCGACTCGCGCAAGGCAGCCGCATTCTACCGCGGCCGGTTTGATTTGGCGGGAGTTCATGTCGACACCGGAGCCCGCTCACCCTTCGACATTCCATCGCCAAGCGCGAGATGGACAGAGGAGCTGTTGAGCTTCGAATGGCTCCGGCATCTCGACGCTGCAGGCGGCCCGATCGCCGGCGCGCAGGCCAGGGCCAGTGTCGCCGACTGGATCCAGAGACAGGGCACTTATGACACCGTTTCGTGGCGGCCCAGTATTCTGTCGCGGCGAATCACGGCATGGATCAACACCGGCGAGCTCATTCTCGACGGTGCCACGTCGGACCACCATGACAAGATGATGGCGTCACTGGGCAGGCAGCTGCGCTACCTGGCTGGTGCCGTGAACACGATTGCAACGCCAGCGGATCGGCTCTCGGCAAGATGCACCATGGCCCTTGCATATCTTTGCCTCGACGGATGCGAGCGGTACTTGCCCCGCTCCGTCGAGCATCTCAACCGGGAACTTGAGCGCCAGATCACGCCTGACGGCGGACATATCAGCCGGAACCCGAACACGCTCGTCACGCTTCTCATGCGCCTGATCCCGTTACGGGAGTGTTTCGGCAGCCGGGAGCTTGAAGTACCGCAGATCTTGATCTCCACGATCGACCGCATGATACCGATGTTGCGGCTTCTGCTTCACGCCGACGGCGGACTTGCGGCATTCAACGGGATCAGTGCCAGCCGGGCGGAAGAGGTCGCGGCCATTCTCGATGCCGACACCGTACGCGGCCGTCCGCTGACGCAGGCGCGGTTCAACGGTTATCAGCGGCTGTCCCAGGAGCGCACTACCGTAATCGTTGATGCCGGATCCGCCCCGCCCCTGCGCGCAAGCGGTGACACTCAGGCCGGGTGCCTGTCATTTGAACTCAGTCACGGCCGCCACCGCGTGATCGTGAATTGCGGTGCAGGAACCGCCTTTGACGGTGAATGGCGCGACATGGCGAGGGCGACGGCCGCCCATTCGACGGCGACCGTGAACAACCGCTCAAGCGGCAGGATTGCCCGCGATTTCCTTACGCGTTTCATTCTCGGTTGCGCTCATGTGTCGGGACCCCGCTTCGTGCAATCGGAGCGCGAAGATTCCGAGCGCGGCAGCATCGTCGAAGCCGAGCACGACGGTTACCTGAAGCGACTCGGAATCATTCACAGCCGCCGGCTCTATCTTGATAAGTCGGGGAACGACCTGCGCGGCGAAGACTGCTTCAAGCGCAGCGGGCGCAGATTTTTCGGGCGCCGTGGCGCCAAGGACGAGTTTGCGGTTCGTTTCCATCTTCACCCCTCAGTACGCGCAACCCTGGCCAAGGACGCCACGAGCGTCCTGCTGTCACTGCCCAATCATGTCGGTTGGCGATTCTCGGCGAAAGGCGGCCAGATCGAAGTGGAAGACAGCATCTATCTTGTGGATGCTGAGCAACCGCGGCGGTCCAGGCAGATCATCGTTCACGGGCTCGTCGGTGACGGCGCTGTCGTCAAATGGGCGCTCAAGAAATCGGCGCGGCGCGGCATGGCGAATCAGACCGCGGACGAGGCAAGCCCACCGTTGCCGTTCGAACACGGTTTCGCGGACTGATTCTTTCGCATCGTTCCGGACGCGTGGCGTCGGCAAGTTAAGTATCTGTTTTTCTGTTTAAATTCCGACAGGGCCGGTTGCCGGTTCGTCCGGGCACCGACGACTCGCAGGATCACGGCGTTTCTGCTAGGGTTAATCGGTTAACGGAATTCAGATACGGCAACAGCTTCCGACAGAGGGGTATACGGGCATGCTCAATGCATTTCGGTTTTCGTCTATTGCGGTCGCGTTGATCGTTGCAATGTTTGCGTGGACCAGTACGGCGTCGGCGCATGGCAGAACAGCTGCGGTCATCGATATTGAGATCTACAAGGGTTCTTTCGTCATCGGATTTGAAGGCGGGAGCGGAAACCTGTCCCATCACGGGCGCCATTATCCGCTTTCGGTCGCCGGCATTACGCTCGGTCTCTCCATCGGCCTTTCAAAGGCCAATCTGTCGGGCACTGTGCACAATCTCCACCATGTCTCCGACATCGAGGGTGTCTACAAGGCATTCCAGGCGGGTGCCGCACTGGTCACCGAAGGCGAGAAGTATATCAGGCTCAAGAACTCCAAAGGCGTTGAGCTCGTTCTCAGCGGAGGCCAGGTGGGCCTTGAGTTCGCATTCGACGTCAACGGGATCCACATTTCACTCAGATAGGCGGGTCTCCGTTCTCCAGGAGCGCGCCGCAATGCCGCGCCGAAAAGTTGGGGACCGTGACAAAATGATCAGGCCGGGCTGTTCAAGCCCGGCCTTTTTCATGCTATCCGGCGGGGCAATCGAATCCGTTCCGTATCAGGGCCTCGAGAGGGATTGCAGATGTCTTCCCCAGACCGGCGCGTAAAACGTGCCCTCCTATCCGTTTCCGACAAGACCGGCTTGATTGAATTCGCGAAGGCGCTCGTGGATCAGGATGTTGAGCTGATATCCACGGGCGGTACGGCAAAAGCCATCGCCGAAGCGGGCCTTCCGGTCCGCGACGTCTCCGATGTCACCGGCTTCCCCGAAATGATGGACGGCCGCGTCAAGACGCTCCATCCAGTGATCCATGGTGGCTTGCTGGCACTTCGCGACAATGAGAACCATGCCGCCGCCCAGTCGGAGCACGGCATTCCCGATATCGATCTTCTGGTTGTCAATCTCTACCCCTTTGAGGCGACCGTCGCCGCGGGTGCGGACTTCGAGACCTGCATCGAGAACATCGATATCGGCGGTCCGGCAATGATCAGGGCGGCATCGAAGAATCACGGCTTTGTCACGGTCGTCGTCGACACGTCGGACTACGGGCCTGTGATCGAGGCCATGAAAGGCAACCAGGGCGCCACGACTGCGGATCTGCGCAAGCGCCTCGCCGCCAAGGCCTATGCCCGCACCGCTGCCTACGACGCTGCGATCAGCAACTGGTTCGCCGCGGAAAACGGCGACGATGCTCCGGATTTCCGCGCATTCGGAGGCGCACTGGTTCAGTCCCTCCGCTACGGCGAAAATCCCCACCAGAATGCCGCGTTCTACCGGTCCCCGGAAAACCGCCCCGGCGTGGCGACCGCGACCCAGGAACAGGGCAAGGAACTCAGTTACAACAACATCAACGACACGGATGCGGCTTTCGAATGCGTCGCGGAATTCGATCCTGCGGAGACAGCGGCCGTCGCTATCATCAAGCACGCCAATCCATGCGGTGTTGCGACCAGCGACACATTGCTCCGGGCCTATGAGAAAGCTCTTCGCTGCGACCCGGTGAGCGCATTCGGCGGGATCGTGGCCCTCAACAGGACGCTGGACGCGCAGGCCGCCGAGGAAATCGTCAAGGTCTTCACGGAAGTCATCATCGCACCGGACGCCGATGAAGCGGCCAAATCGATCATCGGAGCCAAGAAGAACCTGCGCCTCCTGCTGACCGGCGGGCTGCCGGATCCGAGAGCGCCTGGCCTGACCGCAAAGACGGTTTCGGGTGGACTTCTGGTGCAATCGCGCGACAACGGTACGGTCGATGATCTTGACCTCAGGGTTGTCTCCAGGAGGCAGCCTTCAGCGCGCGAGATGGCCGACCTCAAGTTTGCCTTCCGCGTCTGCAAGCACGTCAAATCGAACGCCATCATTTACGCACGCGACGGCGCCACGGTGGGCATTGGCGCAGGTCAGATGAGTCGTGTGGATTCTTCACGGATCGCGGCGCGGAAGTCAGCCGATGCTGCCGAGGCCGCCGGCCTCGATGCGCCGCTCGCACAGGATTCCGTTGTTGCGTCCGATGCGTTCTTCCCCTTCCCCGACGGGCTCCTGAGTGCGGCGGAAGCCGGTGCGACCGCGGTCATCCAGCCGGGTGGCTCGATGCGTGACGACGACGTGATTGCAGCGGCTGACGAGGCGGGCCTCGCCATGATCTTCACCGGCATGCGCCACTTCCGCCACTGACGCATCTATCTCTCGCGGACCGTCAGCAGAACGGCAAGGCCGGCAACCAGAAAGACGAGGATGGCCGAGAGGCCCAGCAACCGGTTGCCGGTCATGTCAGTCAGCACTGCGATCGCCAACGGTGCCGCGAAAGCTGTTGCCTTCCCCGAAAGCGCATAGAGCCCGAAAAACTCGGTCGACTTGCCTTCCGGTGCCAGATGCGCCATGAGCGTGCGGCTCGACGCGATCACCGGCCCGATTGCAAGCCCGAACACGCAGGCAACAGCCATGAAGGCCCACTCGGATTCGCTGGAGAACACCGCTCCGTCGGCAGCGCGCGGCATCACGTCGAAAATGAAGAAGATCCTGTCCGGCTCGAATGTAACCAGACCGAAAGCCGTGAGCGTGACAACCAGAAGCGACACAAGGATCGTCCGGCGTGATCCAAGCCGGGCGTCCAGCGCCACGCCTGCAAACCCGCCAATTCCGGAACACAGTGTGACGGCAATACCGAAAACAGCGAGCTCCAGCGCCCCCCAGCCCAGGACGGCACCGGCCACGACGCCACCGAAGGCGAACACCGCCTGCATGCCGTCGTTGTAGAGCATACGTGCCAGGAGAAACCGCATCGCATTGCCGTGGACTCGAAGATCACTCAGCGTCGCCAGCAGTTTTTTGACTCCATCCCCTATGGCTGCCACTCCGCGCGTTGCAGCCGCCGCGCGGTCGGGTGTGAACAGGAACAGCGGGATCATGAACAGGGCAAGCCAAAGACCCGCGACAGGTCCCGAGATCCGCTCGGTTTCGAATGTCGCATGATCGAGACCGAAAAGCGGTGCGGCCGGAATCATGCCGGCCTCGACCCTGCCCGGAAGCTGAAAGGCGATCAGAACAAGCACCAGCGCGAGTATGCCCGCGATCTGGCTGATGCCGTAACCGGTTGCACTCAGCGTTCCGATGCGCCGGCCTTTCGCAATGTCGGGCAGCATGGCGCTGGTAAACGCGATAACGAACTCAAGAGCCGTGGCGGCGACGACCACAAGAAGGGCAATGCCGGGAAGCCAGTCTCCGGGTTCCGCCCACCACATCGCAATGCAGGCGGTCGCGCAGGCCATCGAGAAGCCGGCAAGCCAAGGTTTTCTCTTGCCCGTGACGTCGGCAATCGCGCCGAAAATTGGCGTAAGGACCGCGATCAACGCGCCCGCCGCTGCTTGCGTGTAGCCCCAGTATGCCTGGCCCTGGAGCGAATCCGGACTGAGTGTATTGGCGAAATAGTTCGCGAACAGGAATATGTTGATCAGCGAGAAATAGGGCTGGGCGGCAAACTCGCTCGACAACCAGCCCCATTCGCCGCGATTGAACCGCCCGGTCATGAAGCCCGCCGCTCATTGACAGTGAGCAGGGCAAAGAAACCGCACACCAGGAAAACAACCACAACCGCCAGCCCGGCCCTTTGCTGGCCGCTCGCAACCGTCGCAATAGAGATCGCGAACGGCGCGAGAAAGGCGGTGGCCTTGCCGGACAGCGCATAGAGACCGAAATAGGCCGTGATACGCTCCGGTGGCGCAAGCCTCGTGAGAAATGTGCGGCTTGCCGCCTGTACGGGTCCGGCAAAAATCCCGATCATGACCGAACAGGCGAGATAGGCTTTTTCGGCAGGTTGAGCGAACAGACCTGTCGCACCCTCCTGCCACTCCACGGGGATAACGAACAGCACGTGGTTCCGGTCGATGGAGAGAGCGCCCAACGCGGCGAACGCCAGAGCCGCCACACTGATCAGGCAGACCGCCTTGGAACCGACCCTGTCGTCGAGCGGGCCGCCGATGAGCGCACCAACCGCGGCAAAGACGGAAAGCAGGATGCCGAAAATGCCGAGCGTTGTCGTCGTCCAGCCGAACACGCCCGCCGCATAGATGCCACCGAACGCGAACAGGGCGGTCAGACCGTCGAAGTAGATCATGCGTGCTACAAGAAATCTGATGATGTTGGGTTCCTTGATGGCGTGCCGCAGCGTCTCTCGCAGGCCATTCAGCCCGGACCGCACGGCATGCCCGACCGGCTGACTCGGTGCCGTTTCGCGTGGCGTGAACAGGAACAGCGGAATCACGAAGATCACGAACCAGATGGAGGTAAACGGTCCGGATAACCGTGCGCCGGCATGTTCGATGTCTGAAAACGCCAGCGGCTCAAGGCCGAGCAGGGTGCGGCCGGTTCCGGGCACAACGGCAAAGAGCCCAAGCACGATCACCAGGCTGATCAGCCCGCCGGCATACCCCATCGCCCAGCCGAAACCGCCCAGCCGTCCGATCCGTCCCGGCAGCGCCAGTCCGGGCAGCATTGCATTGGTGAAGACGGTTGCGAATTCCGCGCCCAGTTGCGCAAGCACTAGAGCGGTCAGGACCGCGATGACGCCCAATCCGACATCCGGCACGGCGTACCAGAGCAGCCAGCATCCGAGCACGAGACACAGGGCGAAACCGGCAACCCATGGCTTGCGCCGTCCTGTCTGATCGGCGATCGAACCGAAGACCGGCGCCAGCAAAGCGATGGCGAATCCGGCGGCCGCCTGACCATATCCCCAGATCGCCTGCCCCTCCACGGCATCGCCGATATAGACGGTGGCAAAATAGGGCGAGAACACGAACGTCGTGATCAGCGTGAAGTAAGGCTGCGCGGCCCAGTCGAACAAAGCCCAGGAAAAACGGGCACGTGCGGTTGAAGGCGCCCCTGGACTACCCTCCGCCACGCAGACCGCCCGTTCCTGCTCCGATCATGTCGCGAGCAGGTCCTGCAGATAGCTGCCCGCGACCGCCACTTTGGCAAGCGTCAGGTCGCCGCTTTCGATCATCTCGGTCATCGCCTCTTCGGTGCGGCCGAGTGCTTCGTCGTTCTTCTTCGCCCAGACGACCAGCGGATCGGACTTGGCATTCGAACTGCGCAGGATTTCCGCCACCAGGCTCCGCTGGGTCCCGAACACGCTTTCCACAGACCGGCCAAGCGCAAGCCGGTCGAAATAGTCGCTGACCTCAACCCGTCCCGCGCGCGCCGCAAGCCGGTCGATTCCGAGCCGCACGCCGATACCGAAGAACGCACGGGCAACGGTCTCGACAGGCCGCTTCGTCTGGGTCGCCACGAGAACGATATCGGGTCCGCGCGACAGGTAACGCAGCCGTGCAATCCGGGCAGCGAGCGCCTTCGGCACCTTGCGGTCGATGAGTTCGGCTTCGGCAGCCGCAACCCGGCCGCGTGCATCTTCCGGCAGCACATTGTCCAGATGCTTGGCAAGCGTATCCAGCCCGGACCGGTAGTGCTCGATCTGCTTTTCGAGGCCGGCCGTCATGGAGGCGTTCCGCAGGAACCATGCCGTCTGGCGGCGTTGGAGATCCTGCAAATCAAGATAGAGGCCGACCTGCGTCTTGCTGGCAACCTTGTTGTCCAGTGCGTCGATTTCGCCGTTGAGGGCGACCAGTCCGAAACTGTCACGCGCCATGGCGAAGGCCGCAGCGATCTCGTCCACATCGGCTCCGGTTTCATCCGTGAGCCGGTTGATCATGGTCGCACCGCCACGGTTGATCATGCTGTTGGCAAGCATGGTCGCGATGATCTCCCGCCGCAGCTTGTGGCCGGCGATCTGATCCGGGAACTTTTTCTGCAGCTGGACCGGGAAGTACCGGTTGAGCTCCCTGCCGAGATAGCGATCGTCCGGCACCTTGCTGGCCAGCAGGCGATCGAACAGGGTGATCTTGGCATAGGCCATCAGCACCGAGAGTTCGGGCCGCACCAGGGCAACGCCGTCAGCTTCCCGCTCCGCCATGGCGGCATCGTCCGGCAGAAACTCGACATCTCGGTCGAGCAGTCCCTGGCGCTCCAGGTCACGCATGAAACGCGCCTGATAGCTGATCTCGTCGAGGCCCCGCTCCTCCGTCAGCGTCAGGCTGAGCGTCTGCTGATAGTTGTTGCGCAATACCAGCGCGGCCACTTCGTCGGTCATGTCGGCGAGCAGCTTGTTGCGAGCCTTCCGGTTCAATTTGCCGGCCTGTTCGGCCGCACCGACGGCGATCTTGATATTCACCTCGAGGTCCGAGGAATTCACGCCGGCCGAGTTGTCGATCGCATCGGTATTCACGCGACCGCCCTTCTTCGAGAATTCGATCCGGGCGCGATGTGTCAGGCCGAGATTTGCGCCCTCGCCGATCACCTTAGCCCCGACTTCGGGAGCCGTGATCCGAAGCGCATCGTTGGCACGGTCCCCGACATCGTCATCGGTTTCGTCAGTGGCCCGGATGTAGGTGCCGATACCGCCGAACCACAGGAGATCGGCCTGCGCCTTGAGAATTGCGCGGATCAGATCGTTGGGCGCCATCTGCTTGGCGTCGACGCCCAGCAATTCCTGGATCTCCTTGGTCAAGGTGATGGATTTGGCAGACCGGCTGAAGATGCCGCCGCCCTTGCTGATCAGCTTGGGCGAGTAGTCCTGCCAGCTCGACCGCGCCAGACCGAACATGCGCTTGCGTTCGGCATAGCTCTTCGCCGGATCCGGATCCGGATCGATGAAGATGTCACGGTGATCGAACGCCGCCAGGAGCTTGATGAACTTCGACAGCAGCATGCCGTTGCCGAACACATCGCCCGACATGTCGCCGCAACCGACGACCGTGAACGGTGTCGACTGGATGTCGATGTCCATCTCCCGGAAATGCCGCTTGACCGCTTCCCAGCCGCCGCGCGCGGTGATCCCCATCTTCTTGTGGTCGTAGCCCGCCGAGCCGCCGGACGCGAAGGCGTCTCCAAGCCAGAAGTCGCGCGATTCGGAGATCCCGTTCGCGATATCCGAGAAGGTCGCTGTTCCCTTGTCGGCTGCGACCACGAGATAGGGATCGTCGCCGTCATGTCTCACGACCTCCAGCGGCGGAATGATCTTCTCGCCCTTCAGGTTGTCGGTGACATCCAGCAGGCTGGAGATGAAGATCTTGTAGCAGCGGATCGCTTCTTTCTGGATCTCCTCCCGGCCGGCGTCGAGCGGCAGCTTCTTGGGCACAAAGCCGCCCTTTGCCCCGAGCGGAACGATCACAGCGTTCTTGACCTGCTGCGCCTTTGCCAGACCGAGCACTTCGGTGCGGAAGTCTTCCGGGCGGTCCGACCATCTCAGGCCGCCGCGGGCAATCATGCCGCCGCGCAGATGCACGCCCTCGATATCTGTGGAATAGACGAAAATCTCCCGGAACGGCCGTGGCGCCGGCAATGCGTCGACGCGCGAGGAATCGATCTTTATGGCGATCGCGGGTTTCGGCTGGCCGTCATCTCCAGGCTGGAAAAAGTTCGTCCGCAGCACCGAGTTGATGAGGTTCATGAAGCGCCTGAGAATCCGGTCCTCGTTGAGGCTCGGAATCTTGTCCAGCGCGGTTTCGATCTTTTTCACCAGCCGGCTTTGCGCCTGGGCACGTGACTTGCCGTAACCCGGATCGAACCGGATGTGGAACAGGTCGACCAGCTGGGTCGCGATCTTCGAATGCTGAACGAGCGTGTTCCACATGTAGATATTGCTGAATGGGATCGCCGCCTGCCGCAGGTACCGGCTGACCGTCCGCAGCATGGCCACGTCGCGCCAGCCTATCCGCTCCTTGAGCACGAGCGTGTTGTAGCCGTCATTCTCGGCCGCACCATGCCAGACCGCAATGAAGCAGGCCTGGAGCACTTCCCCGACACTGTCGAGATCAACGCCGAGACCGTCGGCCGTCTGCATGGCGATATCATGAATCCAGATCTCGACATTGTCGGCAGCGCGGCTGACCAGGTAAGACCGCTCGTTGATCGCCCTCAGTCCCATGTTCTCGAGGATCGGCAGGCGATCGCTCAGCGCGATCGGCGCGCCGACATGATAGAGCTTTAGCTGGACCACGTTCTCCGCATCGTCAGCGTTGCGGTAAAAGTCGACGGCAAGGTCGCCGGCCGCCTTGAGGCGTTCCATTCGGGCAATGGCGCCAAGTGCGGCTTCCGGTTCGAACGCTTCCTGATAGGCGGCTGAAAACGCGTCGCGATAGCGGGCGACCAGTGCAGAACCGGCATCCGATTTGTAGAGGTCGATGATCTCGTCCTCGAGATGATCGTCCCAGGTGCGGACCATATCCGCGACCGTCGCCTCGATCTCCGCAAGATCCACTTCCGGCGTCGGCGTTTCGTTGCGTCCGACGATATAGTGAATGCGGACCAGCGCGCCTTCCGGGAACGACGGGTAGTAGGCGGACAACCGCCCATCGAAAACGTCGACCAGGTATTCCCCGACCCGGCGCCGCACGGCCGTGTTGAATCGGTCGCGCGGTATGAATACGAGCACGGATACGAAGCGATCGAATTTGTCCCGACGGGCGAACACGCGCGTGCGGGGACGCTCGTCAAGCTGCAGGATCCCGTTGGCAAACTCGATCAGCGTTTCGGGGTCGATCTGGAACAGCTCGTCGCGCGGATAGTTTTCCAGCACGTTCAGGAGCGCCTTGCCGCTGTGGCTGTCCGGATCGAGGCCACTCTGTTCGACCGCAAAGTTCAGCTTGCGGCGCAGAAGCGGAATATACCGCGGACTGCGGGTGTAGGCGGCGGACGTGAACAGTCCGACCAGGCGCACTTCGCCCGTCAGCTTTCCTGATTTGTCGAACCGCTTGATGCCGATGTAGTCCATGTGCACACGTCGGTGAACCGTGGCCCGGACATTGGCCTTGGTGATGATCAGCGGTGCCGGCTGCATCAGGAACTCACGGACTTCCGGTGTGATCGAGACCAGTTGCCCGGCGCGTCTCAGAACCTGCACCTCGGGGTCGCGGAGGATGCCCAGCCCGGAATTGTTGACAGCCTTCAGTTCGCCGGTCGCCGATCCGCCGACGAACGCATATTCGCGGATCCCCAGAAGCGTGAAGTGATTGTCGATCAGCCAGTTGAGAAACTGGATCGACTCGGCAAGCTCGTCGACGGGCACCGGAGGCGGATTGGACTGAAACACGTCAACAACATTCTTCAGCCGGTCTGTCATCGGCCGCCAGTCGAGCACGACGGTCCGCACGTCCTCGAGAATACTTGAGATCTCCTTCTCGAGATCCTTGCGTTGCCGGCCGCCCGCGATGCGCCGCACGTGAATATGCATGAAGCTTTCGTTGACGATGCCCGGAGCTTCCTTGCGGGTACTGTCGATCACGTCCTTGAGCTTGCCGTTGCCATCTCTGCCGACCGCAAGGATTGGATGCAGCACGAGTTCTATCTCGACGCCATGTTCGTTCAGCAGGCCCAGAACCGAATCCACCAGAAACGGCATATCGTCATTGAGGATCTCGATGACCGTGTCGGCCTCGCCCTTGTGATCCCAGTCGAACATCCGGATCTTGTGACGTCCAGGCCGCCGCGTCTGCGCGAAGTCGAAAGCGGCGCGCGCCATTTCGGCGAGTTCTGCGGCGTCGTATCGTTTCAGGTCTTCGACCACACCCCGCCCGAAAAACGCCCGCGTGAACTCGCGACACTTCGCGCTCTTTCCGTCCTTCCCGGAAAGCTTGCTTTCGATCGACTTCAGAATTTTTTTGAGGTCTTGTTTTGCCCGCATCGTTCTGCCCTTCCGGCGGTCCTGATTTCCCCCGCGGCCAAAGCGCTGACTCATTTATTCCGGCCGCTTCGAGACAGTGCGACGACTTCGCGCGCTTGACAAGGCCAAAGCGCCGTGACGCCAATCCTTGCAATCAATTTGAGTGCTGCGCCTGAAGCGACAGCAACACCTGGAAGGAGTTTCAATGTCCTCGAAAAAAGACATCATCGCGCTCGACCTCGCTCCGGTGGATCCCCTCGACGACGACATTCAGGCTTACTTCGCCAAGTGCGAAGAGAAACTCGGCCTCATTCCCAACGTGCTTGCGGCCTACGCGTTCGATCAGGACAAGCTGCGCGCCTTCATGGCGATGTACAACGACCTCATGCTTGCAGACAGCGGCCTGAGCAAGCTGGAACGCGAAATGATTGCCGTTGCCGTGAGCGCGGTAAACAAATGCTATTACTGCCTCACGGCCCATGGTGCGGCGGTTCGCCAGTTGTCGGGCGACCCGGAACTGGGCGAACAGCTGATCATGAACTATCGCACGGCACCGCTCGATGAACGCCAGCGTGCGATGCTCGACTTTGCCGTTCGATTGACTGAACAGCCCCAGGACATCGTGGAGGAAGATCGTCAGGGTCTGCGCAACGCAGGTTTCAGCGACCGCGATATTTGGGACATTTCCGCGGTTGCCGCCTTCTTCAATATGTCGAACCGGATTGCCTCGGCGACCGATATGCGTCCGAACCCGGAATACCACGCCATGGCGCGTTAGGACCGCGTTAGAACCGGCCATAAGCTCGCCAAAACGGACGGTACACTGATCGTCCTGTCGAGAATGTGAAATCAGTTTATGAGATCCCCCGCCCAACTATGACTATGTTCCCACCGTGCCTTGGAGGCAACTGAGGAACATTGGACGGTTGAAACCGTTCTCGGGTGCCGGATCCGACTGAACTGGATATGGCGGCGATCCGTAAACGAAGAACGCAATACGACAAGGACTGAAAGGCGAAACCCATGGCGAATTCAAGGACCTCCCCGTCGGATCTCTTGTTCACGAAACCCCTCGTGCTCATGACTGCCGCCGCCGTTGCGGCGTTCATGGTGACCTGGGCCGGCAGCGGAATTAAGCCTGCCGGTGCGGCTGAAGTCGATGTCGGCATCGACAGCGGCTACGAAAGGATTGCCGAAGACCAAAGAGATTCCAGCACCAAGAAAAAGAAGAAGAAGAGAAAGAAAAGAACGCGCCGCGGCAGCTTCTATTGATGCCACAGGCGGGGCAGGTAGACGCTGAACCGAACCACAACATTGAACGCCCGTTGGGTCGGGATCGGACTCTTTCTGATTCTCTGCTCGCTGACACTGAACCGGTTCTCGGACCGGTTCAGCTACTCTTACGAGGTCATCGAACAGCCCGCTCTCTGGCTCGTAGCCGGTCTGATTGTAGCGGCGGCAGCCTATCTCTTCCTGCCGCGCCTCATCCGCGCGACGCTTGAGACGGACATTCCCTCAACGAAATGGCTGATCTTCTGGATCGTTCTCGCCGGTCTGGGAATGCGCATAGCCCTGTTCGGCAGTACGCCCGCATTCGAGGACGATCATTACAGATACCTCTGGGACGGCGCCGTCACGGCGAACGGCGGCAATCCCTATGCACATTCGCCCGACGACGTTTGGCAGGAAACGGTTACCGCCGAGCCCTATGCATCTCTTGCCAAACAGTCCGGAACCGTTCTCGAACGGGTGAACTATCCCGAATACAGAACAATCTATCCGCCGGTAACGCAGGCCGCATTTGCACTCGCCCACTGGATCAAGCCCTGGTCACTCGACGCCTGGCGCCTGGTGGTTCTTCTGGGTGAAGCGACAACCCTTGCCCTGCTCGCGGCATTGCTGGCCGCACTCGGGCGGCCTTCGCTCTGGCTTGCCGTCTATTGGTGGAACCCGGTTGTCATCAAGGAACTCTACAATTCCACCCATATGGAAGCGGTCGTGCTGCCGTTCGTTGTCGGCGGCCTGCTGCTTGCGGTGAAGCACAGGGCGGTACTCTCGACGGTAGCCCTGACGCTCGGTGCCGGCGCCAAACTTTGGCCGGTACTGCTTCTGATCGTGCCGTGGCGCGGACTTCTTGCGCAACCGGTCCGGCTGGCCGCGGCGGTGACATTGTCAGGTGGTATCGCGGCACTGTTCGCCTGGCCGATTCTTGCCACCGGCCTTGATACATCTTCGGGATTTGTCGCCTACGGCCAGAAGTGGGCCGCCAATGATGCTCTGTTCCAGGCGCTGCACTGGTTGGTGGGCACTGCCCTGTCGATCCTGCCCGGCGCAGCAATCGAACCGGGCATGGCCGCACGCGGGCTCGCTGCCGGCATCGTCGTCGCCACCGCGATCTGGATGAACCGGACCGAGGCCGCGACCACCGAGGACTTTTGCCGGCGGGTCTTCGTCATCGTCACCGTGCTGTTTCTGGTCAGCCCGACCCAGTATCCCTGGTACTTCATCTGGGTGGCCCCCTTCCTTGTTTTCTATCCGGTCACGGGGCTGATCGTGCTGACCGCGACGATGCCGCTCTATTACAGCTACTTCCATCTTGCGCCGCGCGAGATGGTTCATGTTTTCAAACACGGTATCGTGTGGTTCATCTGGGTGCCGGTCTGGCTGCTGCTGCTTCGCGACTGGTGGTTCGGCCGCAGTCTTGAGCCGGTAATGCAGTACGACGACCCCGCAACACATCCGGCCCGGCCATGAGACGGGGCGTCCGCATAGGCGTGGTCATCCCGGCGCTGAACGAGGCGAAGTCCATCGGCCGTGTCATTGATGAGATACCCGAATGGGTCGACCGCATCGTCGTCGCCGACAATGGGTCGACTGACGGCACCGGCGACATTGCGGCACAACTGGGCGCCCATGTGGTCGTGGAACCGAGCGGCGGCTATGGTGCTGCCTGCCAGGCCGGAATCCGTCATCTCTCCGCACTCCATCCGGACATCATCGTCTTTCTCGATGGCGACTACAGCGACAGCCCGGCTGAAATGGACAGGCTCGTCGACCCGATAATTGCGGGCGAAGCCGATCTGATCATCGGATCACGCCTGCGCGGAGGCGCCCTTCCGGGCTCACTTACGCCGGTACAGAGATTCGGCAATACACTCGCCTGCACTCTGATCCGGCTCTTCTGGGGAATTCGATACACAGATCTGGGACCGTTCCGGGCGATCGACGCCAACGCCCTGCGCCTGATCGGGATGCGCGACCGCGCCTTCGGCTGGACCGTCGAGATGCAGGTTCGCGCTGCCCAACTCGGACTGCGGGCGGACGAAAGGCCGGTGAGTTACAAACCCCGGATCGGTCACTCGAAGATCTCCGGCACTATCTCCGGCACATTTCTCGCGGGCCGGGCCATCCTCGGCACGATTTTTCTCTCCGCCATCCGCGACAGCGCGATCATGCGGAAGATTGCGACCCGGTCGGGCGGACCGGTTTCCACCTTGTGAACACAACTCTTGCCCACAATGGGCTGCCATACGGCCAGCATCGTAATCGTCGCTTAAGTATTCTCACGACCTGTTTATCCGAATGACAGATTTCTTGAATTGATGTTGACGGCGCGATGAATAGCTTTGAACCAGGTTGATCGTTTTAGGATTGTGATCGTCATGAACCGGACTATGTCTGCCGTAATGCGGCGTGCCGTAACGTCGGCTTTTCTTATTGGTGCGTTGGTTTTCGCCGGTGGATTTGGCCCCAGCTGGGAATCCGATGAACCCGAACTCATGCCCCACTGGAAAGCCAGCAACGCTTCAAGCAAGAAGACCGTAAACCATGGCGACTGGGACGCCCTGCTGAAGCGGTATATCCGCATGGACAAGACGGGCCTGAACCGGTTCGCCTATGGCAAGATGACCAAGTCGGACAAGGCACGTCTCTCCGGGTATGTCGACAAACTGACCAAGGTGAAGATCACCGATTTCACCCGGAAAGAGCAGCTCGCCTACTGGCTGAACCTTTACAATGCGCTCACCATCAAGGTGATTGTCGATCACTATCCGGTGCGTTCGATCCGGGACATCGACATTTCGCCGGGTGTCTTTTCCAACGGTCCCTGGGGCAAGAAGCTGGTCAAGGTGGAAGGCCGGGAACTCAGTCTCGACGACATCGAACATCGCATCCTGCGTCCGATATGGCGCGACCCGCGCATTCACTACGGAGTCAACTGCGCGTCGATCGGCTGCCCCAATCTCCAGGATATGGCTTTTACCGGCAAGAACGCCGGAAAACTGCTCAACATCGGCGCGCGCCAGTACATCAACAGCCCGCGCGGCGTCAGCATCAACAAGAACAAGGTCACGGTTTCCAAGATCTATTCCTGGTTCGCCTACGACTTCGGCAACTCGGAAAAAGGTGTCCTGTCGCATCTGATGAAGTATGCCGATCCCAAGCTGGCTGCTCAGCTCAAGAAACTCGGCCGCATCCACGACGCCGAATACGACTGGGGCCTCAACGGGTAGGACCACAGCCCCGGATTTCAGATCGCCAACACGCCCCGTTCCCTTGCGGAACGGGGCGTTTTTCATATCTGGGCCAGGACGGCCAGCACCCACGCAGGCCTCACACACCGCCCCATGTGAACCTTTTCTCCCGCTCATGCGACTATCATGAGGAACGGGCCGCCGCGTGCAGCCCGCCTGTTAGGGTGCTCGGGAGAAATCGACATGAAAAGCAGGACCACAGCCCTGGCGTACCTGTTCGGGCTGACCGCGTTATGCCTGAGTCAGACAGCCTTCGCGGCATCGGACCCGCCGTCAATCCTCGAAGTGCGAAAGGCCTATCAGGAATGCCGCGCGGTCAAGGCCGGAAACGCCTCAAGGCCGGAAACGCCTCATCCAAGGTAACCGCCCATGCCGATTACGGCGACTTCACTGAAAACAATCCTCCGGTCTGGCGCAGGACCCTGCCGGCAAGCGGCGAGGCCTATTCCAGCGTTGACGTCTGGCGCGCGGACGGCACTCTCCGGGTCGCTGCCCGCTTCGATACCAGTCCGTCGGGGGACTGGTCAAAGAGCCACGAATACTGCTTCCGAAAGGATGGCACGCTGGCTTTCATCCTTGCAGAGCTGCGGACGTTCAATGGCAGGGTTAGGGTCGAGGACAGGCTCTATTTCTCTCCGGCCGGAAAACAGGTCCGCAAGTTGCGCTATGTTTTCGATCTGATGACGAATGCCCGCAAGCCCGACGGCTTCTCGAACTTCTTCGACCGCAACACCACTGTCTATCTCAGGGCCGACGCGCTCACGAAAGAGATTGGCGACGCCCTGAAATGACCCGAAGACAGCGGTTCAGATCCACTTCTGGCGCGCCAGGTAGCCCATGAGTTCGCGGGTCCCGAATGTCCAGGGCGGACAGGCATCCGACATGTCGACCCAGTTCACCAGGGCACCGAGTTCCGGGGCCGATATCGTGACCTTGTCGCCCAGTTTGTGCGTGAAGCCAGAACCGGGCTCGCCCCGGTCCTGAGTGGGTGCGAAGAGGGTTCCCAGATAGAGCAGAAATCCGTCCGGATATTGGTGGGTCGCGTTGATCGTCTGAGCCACGATGTCAGAAGGCGGCCGGGAGATTTCCGCCATCGGGCTGCTGCCCTTGAGCCGGTAGTCGTCCTCGCCCAGGACATCAAGGTCAACGGTCACGCCCTCCGCATCCGTCAGGGAAAAGTTCTCGTCAAAAAGCCTGATGAACGGCCCGATCGCCGAAGACGCATTGTTGTCCTTGGCCTTGCTCAGGAGCAAGGCGGACCGGCCTTCGAAGTCCCGCAGGTTGACGTCGTTGCCGAGTGTCACGCCCTTGATGGTGCCTGTACTGTCGACCGCCAGGACAAGTTCCGGCTCCGGATTGTTCCAGACAGACTTGGGATGCAGACCGATGCGCGCGCCACAGCCAACGGACGCCATTGCGGGGCACTTGGAAAAAACCTCGGCATCCGGACCGATCCCCACTTCGAGATACTGCGACCACATGTCGAGCCCGACGAGGATATCCTTCACCTCCATCGCCTTCTCGGATCCGGGCACCAGTCCCCGCAGGCTGTCGCCCAGAACCGGCCGGAGTTTTTCGCGAATGCTCTCGGCGAGCTGGGGATCGCCTTTCGCCTGCTCTTCGACGACCCGTTCGATCATTGAAGACGCGAATGTAACGCCGGCAGCCTTGATCACCTGCAGGTCGGGCGGCGAAAGCAGCCGGTCACCGCTTTCGGCAAGCGCGCCGTCCAGGAACACCTGTAGCGGACCGAGATCCGGGAAGCCGCCCAGATCGGCCAGACGCCCCGCAAGATTGTCCCATTCCAGAAGATGAGACATGGTCGGGCCGAGCGCCGTGATATCCCGCAAGTTCTCGCCGTCGACGGCAACCAGGATTGGCCCGCCCAGATCCTCGATCCAGGCTCGGCCAACGAGCGTCGCGCTGCCATCGTTGGGCAGAATTTCCTCTACGCTTAGTCGCCGGTCCATTCATCACCTCCCGTTCTTTGTTCCGGCCGACAATAGCCCAAAAGACGGCCTTTCAGTACGGCTCAGGCGAGAAGACCTTTCGATTGCGCGAAATGCTCAAGATCTTCGACATCCCACGCAACAATGATCGGAACGGCTTCGGCGAGTACGCCAGCAGTCCAGTTCCACCAAGCGAGCCGATTCAACCGCTCGACTTTTCCCGCGTCGTATCTCTGCTTTACGACCGTTGCCGGATTTCCGGCAGCAATGCAGTAATCCGGTACATCGCGAGTCACGACCGATTTCGCGCCAATGACGGCTCCATTGCCGATCGTGACTCCTGCCATGATCGTCGCGTCCATGCCAATCCAGACGTCGTGACCGACTTCAATTCCTCCCTTGTTGAGAAACGGGACTTTCTCGACCGGCATGGCCTCGGCCCATGAGCCACCAAAAACGGGAAATGGGTAGGTGCTCGGGCCGACTGTCGCGTGGTTGGCATCGGCCATGACGAAGGTCGTGCCGTGGGCGAGCGCACAGAATTTGCCGATGCTGAGTGCAGCGCCCTTCATGCCGAAGTTGTAACGCACATTGTTCTCGAAGAAGGCCGTCGGATCGTCGAAATCGCTGTAGTAGGTATAGTCACCCACAGTGACGTTCGCGACCTGCCTTGCCTCAAGCAGGGGCTTCAGAAACACCGTGTTCTCGATGCCCGTGATCGGATAGAGGGTCGAAGGATCAGGATGCATTGATTTTCCCTCCAGCGCTCGAAAGCTGATTTCCAACGGGGAATGCGTGCCGGCTTCCGTCAATCGCGGGTGTCCGTCAGATCCGGTCTTGAGTCAGGATCGCGGCCCGGTGTGATGCAGAACGCCGGACTCCGTCAGCTTGCTGTTGGTCAGTGTCCGCTCGGCGTGCAGCATGCGATGGGACAATAGCCTGCCTGCATAGTCCGCAACGATCGGCGCCGCCTCGGGACGACCGGCAATGTTTTCGAACTCGTCCGGGTCGTTGTGCAGATCGAAAAGCAGTGGCGGCAGTGCTGTGAAATGAACGTACTTGTAGCGTTCGTCGCGATAGACATTCAGCGTGCACTGGTCCGGTTGCAGACCCAGCCGCGTCTCCGCGCCGCGTTTCTCGATATCGCGAAAGTCGTATTCCCAGAACACGTGATCGCGCCAGCCGTCCGGCTCCCCGCCGTCTGCCAGTCCAAGCAGAGACCGGCCGTCCCAGATGTGGGGGATTTCGATCCCGAGCCAGTCGAGCACCGTCGGTGCGATATCGATGTTCTCCGTAAACGCTTTCACCCGCCGGCCGGTGCCTCCGTTTTCGGAGGCTCTTGGGTCCCGGATGACCAAGGGGATCCGGTAGGAGGAATCGAAGTACCCGCCTTTGCCCCAGAGCCAGTGGCTGCCAAGCTCCTCGCCGTGATCCGACGTTACGATAATGAGCGTATTGTCGAGCGCGCCCATCGCCCTGACGGTTTCGATGATCCGTCCGATGTGGTGATCAACCTCGGTCATGAGACCGTAGTAGACCGCACGCATCGCCCGGACATCGTCTTCGTTCAGACGCATGGTGTTGACCTGGGACTCAAAATAGTCGTGGTCGTCGGCCTTGTCGTGCCACCAGCCGAGGAACGGATGCTGGGCCGATTCGGCGCTCAGGGCGTCACGCTTTGGCGGCAGCGGCACATCGGCTGGGTCGTACATCGTGTTGTACGGCTCCGGTGCGATCAGCGGCGGATGCGGGCGAAGGAAAGAGACATGCAGGAACCAGCCGTCCTCTTCCTGCTCCTGCGCATTGAGATGGTCGATCACGCGGTCCGCGATGAAGGCCGTGTCGCTGTCTTCTGCGCGATAGAAGGCCGGTTCGGTCGAAAACCGCTCCATGGGGCCCGATGTTCCGCGATGCAGATAGAGGTCCATGAGCGCGTCCGGCACGTCATATCCCTTGGCCCGGAGCGCGGACGGCCAGCCATCCATGAAAAGTTCGTTGTGGGACGCCTCCAGCCGGAATCCGTCCAGCACGCCCTCATATGTTCTGAGCAGCGGATCATCAGCACTGCGCCCGCGTGGATCGATCGAGGTATCCGTATACCCGAACAGCACGGGGTCGTAGCCGGCGTTGCGCGCCTCCCTGGCCAGATTTGTGAACCGCGCATCGAGCGGAATCCCGTTGCCGACGGATCGGTGTATGAAAGGATACTGGCCGGTCAGCATGGTCGTGCGCGAAGGTCCGCACGGCGTTGCACAGGTGAAATGGTTCTCGAAAACTGCAGAGTCGCGAGCGAGTGCGTCGAGGTGCGGGGTTTTGACCAGCGGATGACCGGCAAAGCCGGCAGTATCCGCCCGCCATTGGTCGGCGGTAATGAACAGGATGTTGCGCGCCATTTTAGTCGGACCGAAATGTCTGTTGATGCCAGCCGTGTATCGGCAGGGTGCCCTATAGGCTCAACAGGTCGATGACACAACCACTGTGTGCGCTCAGCGCGGATTTGTGAACGATCCGAGTTCCGCCTCAAGCAGAAATCGCAGATACCCCTCGGTCCGGGACGCAGTATTGATGTCGGCTGCGTTGCCCTGGCTGCCGAAATTGGCATGGGGCGAAGAGAAGGTCTGCCTGAAGCCACCGGCGAGCCCGGCAGTCACACCGGGCGACAGTCCATACCCCAGCAGCGCCTCGCCGCCGATGATCGGCGAGACGATGAACCGGCTGTCGTTGGCGCTGAAATTTGCGTTTCCGACGCTCTGCCTCGCCTTGAAGTCATTGTCCGACAGGGATAGTCCGAGCGACCCGGTCAGCGTCATCAGGACCTTGTCCGTGATCAGGAACGACGGACCCGCGGTGACGATAATCTCGACGCCGACGGATTCGATCTCTGACGACAGACTCACGGCCGTACCGTTGGCAGTGAAGCCGGCGCCGAGATCCTGATCCCGGTAAAACGCCTTCAGATCAGCGCCCATCGAAAACGCCATGTCGGCATTCACGTCGCGCGTAAGTTGCGCGCCCACCCAGGCCCTGAACTGCTCGTCGGAGAATTTGGCCGAGCCCGTGATGTTCGCAGTGTTGAAGACAAAGAGATTCGATCCATCGACCGCGGCAATGTTGACGGTGTTCCCGGTCTGCCCGAGGCCGTCTCGATTGTCGCCGTCGCGCCAGCTTGCCCCTGTCCGGATCGTGGCATTCCAGAATTCCCCGAACAGCGGATAACCGCGATAGGTCGGTGATTCCGCCTCGATGGAAAGGCGCGCCGCCGTTGTGTCGGTGTCGATGCTAAGGGCGGTTGCAGCGTTGTTGTTCTGCGGCACGCTCAGCGCAACGTCTTCACCGCTGGCGCCGTGGATACCGACCCCACCGGAGAGGTTCCAGTAGTCGGACGGCGCCAGGAAGATACGGTCTCTCGGAATGGGCGACTGCCTGTCATCGATAATCGCGCCGGTCCTTTTGGGCTCCTTGTCCGCGCGGCGTGTCGGCCGCTGTTCGCACTTCTGGATGCCGTTACGCGCCTGTCTGATCTGATTGCGCAGCTTGACCTTGTAGATGTAGATGGCCCTGACAGATCGGAGCTTGCCCTGGATTTCTTTCAGCCGTCCGATTTCGTCTTCCGTCAGCGTGCCGAGCCCACTCGACGCGGCGCCGATCACCTGCTCAAGCTCATCTGCCGCACGGCCGAGGATGGCGGCCCGCTCACCGTCGGTGCGCGCATTCTGAAGCCGCGGCGCATACCGGTCCCGCAGCGGCTCGGGGAACAATGAGACCTGCCCGCCGGGCGTCTGCTCGGCGAGAAACCGGTCAACACTGGCGAGTTCGGCCTCCCATGTCCTGATCATGCCCTGACGGATCCGAACCGGCGCCACTGTGGGAACACCGCACTTGTAGTTCGAGAAATCGTCCGCGTCATACGCGACCCGGACGGTTGTGTCGCTGTTGCCGTCGACGTCGCGCGTGAATGTGCGCCGCCCGACATAGTTGAAATTCTCGATTGTTACGGTGATCTTCCAGCCTTCACCGCGCGGAATGTCGATCGTTATGCCGCCCTGCGGATTCAGGGTGTTCGTCGCCGTGACGATCTGGCGCGTGTTCTCGTTTCGCGCAAGCACACGGATTTCATCGATCACGCCGACCGGTTCCGGTGTGTTCGGAATGAAGGTAAGCTCATCCGCGGCCACTGACGTTGCGCACAGAACCACTACTACGGTGAGCAATACTCTGGAACGCAACAAGCACAGCCGCATCTCAACGCCCCTTGCTGCTTGCAGCCGTCTTGTTATGCACAACCACGCGGGCGCGGAAGACAGTGCGGCCTTTATGTTGCGGGCGCGAATTCAATCACCGCAACGAAGCGGCGTGCCTCTAAGTGATTCGGCCCCAAAAAAAGCCTAGCAGTGCGATTAGAGTGCGGCAAGAATGGCAATACTACGTGTTTGTATAGTTTTGAGAGTAGGAGCCTGCGGATGGATTCCGCTTTCCTGGAACCGCTTCTGGCCCTGGCCGCCGGCATCGTGATTCTGATCACGCCGCGGATCCTGAGATATGCGGTCGCCGCCTATCTGGTCGTGATCGGGGCGGCCGGAATCGCGCGCTATCTGGGGGTTGCGTGAAAACGCAGCACGGCGGCGTCAGTTCGGCGTAACCCGGTAACCCGCGCGCGGGAAGTGAATGCAGACCTGCCCTGCCCGCTCATCCTCGTGAAGAATACCGATGCTCTCGGCATCGACGAAACGCACCGGTCCCGAGACCGACGGATCGCCGCCGTCCACGTCGGGCACGATCGAGACCGTCATGCCGGGGGCCAGGCCCTGAGGATCGCGCTCATCACCGGACTCCGGCATCACCGTTTCTGAATCGCGGGCAAGTGCCAGAGCTTCTTCCGCAGTCATTTCGCTCACCTGGCCATGACCGATGGCTTTGACGCGCTCTTCCCAGGCTGTCAGTGCACGGAACTGTTCCAGGAACTCGGGCCCGCCCGCCCAGCGGCCGCGGATGAACCAGACCACGTAATAGGCAAGGATGTCCGGCAGGCCGGGCTCATCGCCGAGCATGTATTGCCGTCCCGTTGCAAGCCGCTGGTCCATCCAGCCCAGATGAGCCCGGATCTGCGAGAGCACATGAGGCAGGTCGGCACTGATCGCGGCGAGGTCGTGGTCGGGTCCGAAATAGAGCCGGCCCCTGTCGGCCGCGAAGTCCGGTAGCAGGCTGTCACCCGCGGCACCCAGAATGAGCTTCACCGCGAGCGTGAACAGTTCGCCATCGATCCACCGGCTGACGCCCCAGACCATGCCGGCACCGCCGCCAGGATAGAATGTCGGCTCCGGGAACCGGGTCTCCAGCGCCCGGAGAATGCACTGGCTATCGCAATAGACATCGGCACCGATCTGCATGACGGGCGCGCGGCGGTATCCTCCTGTGAGCGGCATGAGATCCGGTTTGGGCGGCAGGCGCGGCACTTCGACGGACGCCCAGTCGAGCCCCTTGATGCCGAGCGCGACCCGAACCTTTTCCGAGACCGGCGACTGCGGATAGTGATGGATGATGACCTGGCCCATGTGCGCCCGCTCCAAAATTTTACATCTTCACCGCGCAATACAGGCCGACACTTTGCGGTTCAAGCGGCTTTCCGCTCAGTAGGACGGGTGCCGCAGCCGTGGAAGATTTGCGCGCCCTGAAGTAAAACAACACGGACAACTTTGCGGAACGAATTGCGGGAGAGACGGTCATGCGGCTGAAAGGATCATGTCACTGCGGAACGGTCAGGTTCGCGATCGAGTCCCGTCATCCCTACCCGTTCAACCTGTGTTACTGCTCAATCTGCCGAAAGACGCAAGGTGCGGGCGGTTACGCCATCAATCTTTCGGGCGACGCGGACAGCCTCAGCGTGGAGGGCGAAGAGAACATTACGGTCTATCAGGCAACCCGCGATACCGGTGAACAGAGCACGCTTGAGCGCCGCTTCTGCTCGAAATGCGGCAGCAACCTGTGGTGCTGGGACCCGCGCTGGCCCGAACTCATCCATCCATTCGCGTCGGCCGTCGACACCCCGCTGCCCGTTCCGCCGGAGCGTGTTCACCTGATGCTGGGCTCGAAAGCCGCCTGGGTTCCGGTGCAAGAAGGCCCGGACGACAAGTGTTTCGACGAATATCCGGAAGAATCCATCGCCGCCTGGCACCAGAGGCTTGGTCTGGAATCGGCGTGAAGTTCAAGACCGTGAACTATACCTGTTCTCTCGCGATCGCACTCACGTGCATGGTCGGCCTTGCGGGTCTGGCACAAGCAATATCCGAAACAGCAAAACCGGAAATCACCGGCTCCGCAGCCGACGCCAAGGGATTTGTGCCTGACGGCTGGAGGCTCGAACACACGGTGCGGGGTGACCTGAACGGCGACTCATCCGACGACCTGGCCATCGTCCTGCGCAAGCCTCACAGCCCACCGGCGGAGACTGGCGAATCCGATGCCGACGCCCGGTTCGATCCGATGCAGCGGGTACTGGTCATCGCATTGTACGACGGAGGTGTCGGTCGATACCGGCTCGCACATCTGGATCACGCGATCATTCCCGACCGCTTCAGCGGTAATGCGGAGGATTATCTCGCAGGTCCCGATCCGCTCCAGATCAGCAAGGGGGTCCTGCGTTTGCGCCTGGATGTCTTCCTGGGCGCAGGCGGCTGGGAAACCAGCAGCAGGACCTTCAACTTCCGTCGTCAGGACGAAGCATTTGTCCTCATCGGCTTTGACAGAACAATCATCCATCGTGGAACCGGCAAACAGGAAGACTTGAGCATCAACTACCTGACCGGCAAGGCAAAGCTGGGCGAAGGGTCGATCGAGGACGACGTGCTGAAGGTCACGTGGAAAAAGATCTCGCGCCGCGCTTTTCTGACGATCGGGGACATCGGCAACGGCCTGGAATTCGATCCCGGCTACTGAAGAACTGATATCGAGGCCAAACGGATCGGGCAGCACAAGTGGGTGGTGACGAAGACCGTCGACTGATATGCGCCGTCGGAATCAGCTTCGTGGCTTTACTGCCAATGGGAGGTGATCAAACAACCCCTGCGGCTCGCCGATCGATGCTTGCTCGATTTCGAGCAGCTTGAGTTTGGTCTCAACACCGCCGCTCGCTGAAAAGCCGGTGAGGCGGCCGCCCGCGCCAATAACGCGATGACAAGGGACGATAATCGGAAAAGGATTGCGCCCCAGCAACTGGCCGACCTTTTGGGCAAACAGTTTGTCGCCGAGCTGTGAGGCGATATCCCCGTAGGTCAGCGTCTCGCCAGCCGGGATAGCGCGCGTGGCGGTGTAGACCTCAACTGCGAACGGATCGATTCCGTTGAAGTCGCAGGCGATGAATGACAGATCCGTTTTTTCTCCTTCGAGCAGCGCTGTAATCGATCTAATGGCGCTTTGGATATGGGCAGGCGGATCGCTCCTTGTCGATCCGGTTCGTGCAGCCAGACGGTCCGCTGTCGCAGCAGACGTCGTTTCCGGCAGGTTCGTTGCGACGACCACGTCACCATTCCAGGCGATACCGCAGTCGCCGACCGGAGTCGGGAAAAGAGAAAAGTGCGCCATGCGCTGAAGTGTCAATCCTCGAGGACGGCATTCAAGTCCACGACGGCCGCGCGGTCAATAGATCCGGGCGTGCCATTACTCTTTGTCTCGCAGACTGCGAGCCGTCGTAGGGCGCACAAGCGTCTGCCATTTATTCTGTGTCTGGAGAAGTGTCTGGAGCGGGCGATGAGATTCGAACTCACGACCCCAACCTTGGCAAGGTTGTGCTCTACCCCTGAGCTACGCCCGCTCTGGCAGCCGGTCGGCTGACGGCCGGAGTTATTGCGCAACCGGCAGACAAATGCAATAGGAACGTGCGCCGTTTTCGATCACATCGTCAAACGGCGTTTCGAGAGCCTTAACACGCATAATTTCCGCACCGCCATGACCGACACAATCGCTGCCCGCACCCCCGCCACGCCCGACGACCTGTTCGCCCGCCTGGACGAACTCGGCATCGAGACCACCACCGTGACCCACCCGCCGGTCTATACGGTCGAGGAATCGCAGCAGCACTGCAGCGACATTCCCGGCGGGCACTGCAAGAACCTGTTTCTGAAGGACAAGAAGGGTGCGATCTGGCTCGTGGTGACCCTCGAGGACGCCGCTGTCGACATGAAATCGCTGCACAAGACGATCGGTTCAGCCCGCCTCAGCTTCGGCAAGCCCGATCTTCTGATGGAGGTTCTCGGCGTCATTCCGGGCAGCGTTACGCCCTTTGCCGTGATCAACGACACCGGCATCCGGGTCAATGTCGTATTGGACCGCACCATGCTGTCACACGACATTTTGAACTACCACCCGCTCACCAACGATGCGACCACAACCATCCGGTCAGCCGATCTTCTGACGTTCATCGAGGCCTGTGGACATAGCCCACAGATTGTTGACGTCGCTCCCTGATGCAAATCGTTTGCAAACATTGCCTTTGCGTGTTGCGGCGCCATCTATTAGGACATTGAAAAGGGAGTGCTGAAATGTGGCCCCGACAAGCGGGTTTGCCGGGTGACGGTGTGCCGTCGACCGGAATTCGCCGGGGCAGAGGGAAGGAACGGGTTCGATCGCAATGATCGGGCCGGAAGCATTCTGGAGAGCTTATGGATACGCCCATTCTTGGCACAGGCGACGGTGCCGGAGAGGCCGCAGGCAACCTTATAAAGGACGTCGACATTGCGACGTTCAAAGCCGATGTCATCGACGCCTCGATGGCAGCGCCTGTCATAGTCGACTTCTGGGCCCCGTGGTGCGGGCCCTGCAAGCAGTTGACGCCAATCCTCGAAAAAACCGTCAAGGCGGCGAATGGAGCCGTCCGGCTGGTTAAGATCAATATCGACGAGAATCCCGAGATCGCACAGCAGATGCGGGTCCAGTCGATTCCGGCGGTGTTTGCCTTCAAGGACGGCCGCCCGGTCGACGGTTTCATGGGTGCTTTGCCCGAAAGTCAGATCAAGCAGTTCATCGAACGCCTCACCGGAGAAGTGGTCGGCGCCGAAACCGAGGCCATGATCGAAGCCGGCAAGGCCGCACTGGAAGCAGGCGACCTCGCCGCTGCGGCGCAGGCCTTCGGCGCCATTCTCCAGGAAGACCGTGAGAACGTTGCCGCAATTGCCGGACTGGCGCGATGCCAGCTCGCCAATGACGATCTTGAAGGAGCAAAGGCGACGCTTGCCCTCGCGCCGCCCAGCAAGGAAGACGATCCCGAGATCGCAAGCGTCCGGGCCTCGATCGAGCTGGCGTCGACGCCGGTCGACGATGGCGATGTGGCAAGGCTGAATCAGGCTTTGGAAGCCAATCCGGGCGATCATGCTTCGCGGCTGGAACTCGGGGTTGCGTTGAACGCCGCCGGTCGCCGCGAGGAGGCACTCGATCATCTGATCGAGATCATCTCCAAGGACCGGGCTTGGAACGATGAAGCTGCGCGCAAGCAGCTGCTTCAGTTCTTCGAGGCCTGGGGTCCGGCCGATGAATTGACTGTCGCCGGTAGGCGCCGGCTGTCGTCAATTCTGTTTTCCTGAATTTCTGCGGATCAGGTCAGGTTTCTCTCATGGGATTGTGCGAGCAATATAAGAATCCGGCGGATCTGCCGCAGACCATTCCGGTCTTTCCACTTGGCGGAGCACTGCTGCTTCCGCGCGGGCAGCTTCCGCTGAACATTTTCGAGCAGCGGTATCTATCCATGGTCAATGATGCCATGGCGGGGGATCGTGTCATCGGGATGATCCAGCCCAATCCGGACATCCCCGGCGCCATCGGCCAGCAGGATGACGCTTCCCTTAAGCCATGCCTGTGCAACATAGGCTGCGCCGGCCGCATCACGTCGTTCACGGAAACCGGTGATGGACGCGTTCTGATCACACTCACCGGAATCTCACGGTTCCGGGTGGCCGAGGAACTCGATACCGTAACGCCCTATCGTATGGTGAGAGCCTGCGCCGCGAACTATGCGGATGACTTCTGTGCGGGCGCTGGCCAGACCGATGTCGACCGTGACCGTCTGCTCGATGTATTCCGCTGTTATCTCGATGCGCACGATCTTGATGCCGACTGGGAGTCGGTCGAGGCGTCCTCCAATGAAGCGCTCGTGAACGCGCTGGCGATGATCAGCCCCTACGGACCCAAAGAGAAGCAGGCCATGCTGGAGGCGCCGGATCTTTGCACACGCAACGAGATCCTGATTGCGCTGACCGAGATGGCGCTGGCCCAGAAGTGCGAAGACACGGATCCGAGCACGCGCCTGCAATAGGCCTGTGCCTGGAAACACGCTGATGACCGAAGACAGTCAGGACACCCAGGATCGCTCCCCCGCCCCCGAACCGAGGAGCTCCGGCAGCCACGAAGTGGATCCGCGCCTTCTGGAGATCCTGGTTTGCCCGATCACGAAGGGCCTGCTCGAATACGACCGGGAAGCCCAGGAACTCATCAGCCGGCAGGCCCGCCTCGCCTATCCCATCCGCGACGGAATCCCGATCATGCTTCCCGAAGAAGCACGCCACATTGAAGACGACTGAGTGCGCCGGAAATTCCCATGACAGAATCCAAGCCCTGGCCTACCGAGCTTCGCCTGCGTGACGAGGGCACCCTGCTCCACGTCGCTTTTGATAACGGGCAGGCCTTTGACCTGAGTGCAGAGTTTCTGCGCGTGGAAAGTCCGAGTGCTGAGGTCAAGGGGCATGGTCCCGGACAGGAGATCACGGTTCCGGGAAAGCGTAATGTCCGCGTGACGCAGATCGAACCGATCGGCAACTATGCTGTCAGAATCGTCTTCGACGACGGCCATTCGACCGGAATTTATTCCTGGGACCTGCTTCATCGGCTTGGTTCTGAACACGATGAGCTTTGGGCTGGCTATCTTTCGCGGCTCGCTCAGGAAAACATGGCCCGCGACTGACCAGATTCCGGAGATTGATGGCCTATATTGCCTCGCCGCGCATCAGGCGCGGGAGCTCTCCCGAAATGCCGGCAGCTTCAGACACGAAGAAATCCTTCAGCGGCGGCAGGCGGTCGACTACCCCAAGCCCCAGATCGCGCACGGCCCGCAGCGCCGGGTTGTCGTTGGAGAACAGACGGTTCAGCCCGTCGGTCGCCAGCGCCACGGAGACGTTGTCCGGCCGGCGCCACGCCTCGTAACGCTCCAGCACCGCCGTGCTGCCGATGTCGAGACCGAGACGCATGGCATCGACGCAGACTTCCGTCAGCGCTGCCGCATCCCGCAAGCCAAGATTCAGGCCGAGACCGGCGATGGGATGAACGGCATGTGCTGCATCGCCGACCAGTGCCAGCCGAGGCGCGATGTAGCTTTTCGACAATTGCATGGCGAGCGGGTAGCTCCAGCGTGGTCCAACCGGCTGGACATCGCCCAGATGGGTGCCGAAACGACGGGAGAGTTCGGCCTCAAAGCCTTCATCGTCGAGCGCCATGATATCTTTGGTGACTGCATCACGCTCGGTCCAGACCAGCGAGGCCCGGTTGCCGGTGAGCGGCAGGATTGCGAATGGCCCGGCCGGAAGAAAGTGCTCCTCGGCAACACCGCCGTGTGCATGTTCATGTTCGACCGTCGTCACGATGCCGTGCTGGGAATAAGACCATCCGACAGTTTCAATTCCCGCGGCCTCGCGTAGTTTCGACCCCCGACCATCTGCCGCGACAACGAGGCCGGCGCGGATCTCCTCGCCCGTATCGACATCGACAATGGCGTGACCACCGTCATGTTCGCGGACGGCGGCCGAAGCCGGTGCAACGACCCTGATGGTCGACGATTCGCCGACGAGTGCCGCAAGCCGTTCGCCGAGCACCCGGTTCTCCATCATGAAGGCGGCTGCTTCGCCGTCTTTTGCATCCGTATCGAAATGCAGCAGCGTGGGCCTGGCCTTCTCTCCGAGCCGCGAGTCGGTCACGACGATGTCCACCATCGGCTGGGCGTGGTGGGCAATGTGCGACCATGCACCCAAAGCTTCCAGCATGGCGCGGGAGGAGGCGGTAATTGCCGACGCCCGGCCGTCGAAAGCCGCATCGTGCCAGATGGACAATGGCGAACGGTCTACAAGCACTGTACGCACGCCGGCCAGGTCCATGGCCAGAGCCAGGGAGAGGCCGACGAGGCCGCCGCCGACAATTGCGATGTCGGTCTGTCCGGATGTCGTTTCCGCGTTCATGAGTCATGGCTAGACCCTAAGGCGCGCCCTTGCAAGCCGCCACGACGACGCACAGGCGTATCGCAACGATCTGTGTGCAACCAGAGACAAAACTGCGCTGCATCCTGTTTTCCGAGGTTTCAATCCCGGCCCGAATTGCTCTACGGTCGAAGCGCCTGAAACGGAAGCGCGGAGCATCTGATGAGTACTGCAGTCGCCACACTGATGGAGACACTTGATCTCGAACCGCTGGAGGTCAATCTGTTCCGCGGCCGGAGCCCGCAGGTCGGCTGGCAGCGCGTGTTCGGCGGCCAGGTCATCGGCCAGTCACTGGTGGCGGCAACCCGGACCGTAGAGGACCGGTCCGTGCACTCGCTGCACGGCTACTTCATCCGTCCGGGCGATCCGGGCGTGCCGATCATTTACGAGGTCGATCCCTACCGGGACGGGCGGAGCTTCACCACCAGGCGCGTGGTCGCGATCCAGCACGGCAAGCCGATCTTCTCCATGGCCGCATCCTTTCATGTGGCCGAAGACGGCCTCGATCACCAGTTTGACATGCCGGACGTGCCTGCGCCGGAGGATCTCCCGAGCGAGAAGGAGCTTGTCGCCCGTTTCAGCGATGCGATCCCGGAAATGATCCGCAAGTACTGGGAGCGCGACCGTCCAATCGAACTTCGGCCGGTGGCCCTGCGCAACTATCTCGAACCGGTTCCTTCCGAACCGTTCCAGCAGGTCTGGATCCGTGCCTCCGACACCCTGCCTGATGACGATGCACTGCATCAATGTGTGCTGGCCTATGCATCCGACATGACCTTGCTCGACACAGCGCTGATCGCGCATGGCCGCACCCTGTTCGACCGCGACCTGCAACTGGCGAGCCTGGATCACGCCCTCTGGTTCCACAGAACGTTCCGGGCGGATGAATGGCTGCTCTATTCGCAGGACAGTCCGAGTTCTTCGAACGCGCTCGGATTCACACGGGGCAGTATCTTTACGCGCGACGGCAAGCTCGTGGCGTCCGTTGCCCAGGAGGGCCTGATCCGGCAGAGAAGCCGGTAAGACACGGGGTAATTCTTATCCGCGATGCTTTTGCCTATTTCTTAATCGCTCAATCGAATACGCTTAATAATTAGGCAAAATCTCAGTTCAGCAGATAGATCCGAAAACACGCCAGGCGAATTATCCAAGCAATTTCAATGAGATGAAAATTCCGGCCAGTTTGGCACGGGATTTGACTCCTGTTTGCGCGGAAGCACGGAGCATGGCGGCTCATGCCGTCGTTCCAGCCTCCCTCAAACAGGGGAAAAGTAATGAAACTTGTTATGGCTGTCGTGAAACCATTCAAACTCAACGAGGTCCGTGAGTCGCTCACGGACATCGGCATCCAGGGCCTGACCGTGACAGAGGTCAAGGGCTACGGGCGCCAGAGGGGTCACACCGAGATCTACCGCGGCGCGGAATACGCCGTGAATTTCCTCCCGAAACTGAAAATCGAGGTCGTTGTGGCCGACGACATGGTCGAGAAGGCCGTGGAAACCATCGCGGATACGGCCAAGACCGGCCAGATCGGTGACGGCAAAATCTTCGTTCATTCAATCGACCAGGCGGTCCGTATCCGGACTGGCGAAGCCGACGTCGAGGCACTCTAGGAGAATGGAAAAAATGCAAAATCTCTCACGATTGGGGCTGGCAGCGGGGGCTGCCGGTATAGGTCTTTTGGCATTGCTGGAACCGGCAATGGCCCAGGAGACGACGGAAGCCGCGACAGAAACCGCAAAGGCGGCTGATGCCGCCGGAAAGGTTCCGGCCGAAAGCAAATTCGTCTTCAACACCATGCTGTTCCTCGTGGCCGGCTTCCTGGTCATGTGGATGGCAGCCGGGTTTGCCATGCTGGAATCCGGCATGGTGCGCTCCAAGAACGTGGCAACGATCTGCCTGAAAAACATCGCCCTGTTCTCCATCGCAGGCCTGATGTACTGGATCGTCGGCTACAACCTCATGTATGACGGCGTCGACGGCGGCTACATGGGCTCGTTCAGCTGGTTCACCCACAAGGAACATGCTGCCGAGGACATTTCCTATGCGGCCGGCACCTCCGACTGGTTCTTCCAGATGGTGTTCTGCGCGACCGCAGCGTCGATCGTTTCGGGAACATTGGCCGAACGCATCAAGCTGTGGCCGTTCCTGATCTTCGTCGCCATCCTGACCGGCATCATCTATCCCATCCAGGGCTCCTGGAAATGGGGCACGGGCTGGCTCGACAAGGCCGGATTCCTCGATTTCGCGGGCTCCACGCTTGTGCACTCTGCCGGCGGCTGGGCAGCTCTGGTTGGCGCGATCATCCTGGGCGCACGGTCCGGCAAATACGCACCGGACGGTTCGGTCAACGCGATTCCAGGGTCCAGCATGCCGCTTGCCACGCTCGGCACATTCATTCTGTGGCTTGGCTGGTTCGGCTTCAATGGCGGCTCGCAGCTTGCCATGGGTTCGCTGAATGATGCTTCGGATGTTGCCCGCATCTTCGCCAACACCAACAATGCGGCAGCTGCCGGCGTCGTCGTCGCGATGCTGTTGACGCAGATCATCTACAAGAAGACCGACCTGACCATGGCGCTCAACGGTGCCCTTGCCGGGCTGGTTTCGATCACCGCGGAGCCGCTGACCCCGAGCCTCGGCATGGCGGCGGTCATTGGTGGTATTGGCGGTGCCCTGGTCGTGTTCGCCGTGCCCCTGCTCGACAAGCTCAAGATCGATGACGTCGTCGGTGCCATCTCGGTACACCTCGTCGCCGGCATCTGGGGCACCATGGCCGTACCGCTGACCAATTCGGACGGCAACTTCGTGACCCAGGCGCTGGGTGTCGTGTCAGTCGGCGCTTTCGTGACCGCGGCAAGCCTCGTCCTGTGGCTGCTGCTCAAGTTCACGATCGGCATCCGGGTCAGTGAAGAGGAAGAGTTCGCTGGTCTCGATCAGACGGAACTCGGCCTCGAGGCCTATCCCGAGTTCGGACAGGGAAGCCAGAGGATCTAACCTCTCCCCGATCCTTCCGGACCCCGGTCCACAAAAGGCCCCGGCGGAACTTTCCGCCGGGGTTTTTGTTTGAGCAATTATCAGGCACGTTGCCTAGCACCACTGCACAAAATTTATTCAATGAAACTCATCGGATTTGAGATCACCGGCGTCACAAACGATTAATTCTTTGATTTACAATGTTTATTTCCAATCAAAAACAGTTGGCACAGGACTTGATTATCGCCCGCACCACAATTTTCGCGGTCCTTCCGGCGTGACGAATTTCCAGATTGCGCAAAATCTGTGCAGAAGACATCGCCGATGATGCCGCGAGTGTTCGGGAGGGGAATTAATGGAAGCCAACATTGCGGGCGCCGACGTCTTTTTTGTTCTGATGGGCGCCATTCTCGTTTTTGCCATGCACGCCGGTTTCGCGTTTCTGGAAGTCGGAACCGTGCGGCACAAGAACCAGGTCAACGCCCTGGTCAAGATCCTGGTTGATTTCGCCATCTCCACGGTGGCCTACTTCTTCATCGGCTATACGCTCGCCTACGGCACTGACTTTTTCTCGAGCGCATCCACGCTCAGCGGTGCTGACGGCGCAACCGGCGGACCGTTCGGGGCCAAGGGCATCACTTTGGTCAGCTTCTTTTTCCTGACCACATTTGCCGCCGCGATTGCCGCAATCATTTCCGGAGGCATTGCGGAACGCGCGAAATTCTGGCCGCAATGCACAGCAACACTGCTCATCGTGGCGGTCTTCTATCCGTTCTTCGAGGGCATCAGCTGGAACGGCAACTATGGTGTTCAGGCTTGGTTCGAGTCGACATTTGGCGCGGAATTCCACGACTTTGCCGGATCCATCGTCGTGCACGCCGTCGGCGGCTGGCTGGCACTCGCCGCCGTACTCCTGCTCGGCGCGCGGCGTGGCCGCTATGACGCATCCGGCAGACCGCTGGGCATTCCACCATCGAGCATTCCGTGGCTGGCCCTCGGCTCCTGGCTGCTGTGCGTCGGATGGTTCGGCTTCAACGTCATGACCGCCGGTTCGCTCGCCGACATCTCCGGTCTGATTGCGCTCAATTCGCTCATGGCCATGGTGGGCGGCATCCTCGCCGCGCTGATCGTCGGCCGCAACGATCCGGGCTTCATTCACAACGGTGCACTGGCCGGTCTGGTCGCCGTCTGTGCCGGATCAGACATCATGCACCCGATCGGCTCCTTCGTTGTCGGCGGTGTCGCAGGCGCCCTGTTCGTCATCATGTTCAACATGTGTCACAACCGCTGGAAGATCGACGATGTCCTCGGTGTCTGGCCGTTGCACGGAATTTGCGGCGTCTGGGGCGGCATCGCGGCCGGAATCTTCGGTCTGAAGGCGCTTGGCGGCTTGGGCGGCGTGACGTTCATGGCCCAGCTGGTCGGCTCACTCGCCGGTGCAGCCTATGCCTTTGCCGCCGGCATGATCGTATACGGCGGACTCAAAGCGATCATCGGCATCAGGCTGTCGCCTGAAGAAGAAGACATGGGCGCGGATCTGGCCATCCACCGGATCAGCTCGACGCCGGAATCCGATCTGCGCGCCTGAAGCAGATTTCCGGTCCGCCGCCGGTGCAGTCAGGCCGGCGGCGGGCCTCATAATCCGGCCCAATTTAACCCGACTTTAACCGTAGACCGCCACACTATGGTTAACTGTTTGTTTTGAAAAACGTATTCAGTTCTGGATCAGACTTTTCGGATCGGCGCGGGATGAACCGTTTCGCCGGTCCGGCGTACTGTGTGGCGTACCATGTTCAAGAGCCGTTTCGATGATCTCCCGCCATCGCCGTTTCGACGGCTGGCAGCGCTGCTCGACGGCACTCCCCCGCAACGTGATCCCGTTATTGATTTGTCCATCGGCGAGCCGCGTCACGCCATGCCGGAGTTTGTCGGCGACATTCTGGCCCGTAGCCTTGCCGACTTTTCACGCTATCCACCCGCCCACGGCACGGAGGATCTCCGGACAGCCATCGCGGACTGGGTTTCGCGGCGCTACGGTGTCACCGGACTTGTCGATCCCGCGCTGAACATTATTCCCGTCAGCGGAACGCGGGAGGCGCTTTACAACATCGCGCCGGTCATCATTCCGGAGAACGCCCATCCGCAGCCGGCGGTTCTGATTCCCAATCCGTTCTATCAGACCTACGCCACCGCAGCGGTTTCGGCCGGCGCCGAGCCGGTTCTACTTGCCGCGACGCGCGAAACCGGCCACCTGCCGGACCTCGGTTCATTGTCGCCGGATCTGCTTGCGCGCACGGCCGCCTTCTACCTCTGCACCCCCGCCAACCCACAGGGCGTCGCGGCATCCATGGAATATCTGAAGAAGGCGATCGGTCTCGCGCGCGAACACAGCTTCACCCTTCTTGTCGATGAATGCTACTCGGAACTCTATTCCGAAGCGCCGCCGCCCGGTGCCGTTCAGGCTGCCGCTGAAATGGGTGAGGGGCTTTCCAACATCGTGGTCTTCAACTCGCTTTCGAAACGGTCGAACCTCGCCGGTCTGCGGTCCGGATTCTGTGCCGGCGACGCAAGCATCATGGCGAGCTTCCTCAAATTCCGGAACATCGCGGCGCCGCAGATGCCTCTGCCGGTGCAAGCCGTTTCGGCCGCCGCATGGGCGGATGAGCAACATGTCGACGCGAGCCGTAATCTCTATTGCCAGAAATACGCCATGGCGGCAGATATCGTGCGGGACCTCTCGAATGACCCCGCACCGACTTCCGGCATGTTTCTGTGGCTCGATATCGGTGACCGCGATGCCGAACAGACGGCACTGAATCTGTGGAGCATTTCAGGCGTCAAGGTCATTCCCGGCACCTACCTCGCTCTCGACATGCCGGACGGTTCGAACCCGGGTACCGGCTATATCCGCATTGCGCTGGTCCACGACCTCTCGACCACACGGGACGCACTGACCCGCATTGCGGCAACAATTCAATAAGGGGAGAAAGACATGGCGGCCTCGAGATCCAAATCCACCAACAATCCGGTACTGCCGGAAGGATTGCGGAATTTCGTGCGCAAGAAGTGCTTCGAGATCATCGGCCTGGGCGTTCTTGGCGGCGTGCTCCTGGTTGCCCTGAGCCTGGCCACCTGGTCGATCCACGACCCGAGCTTCAACCATGCCACCGACGCACGGCCGACGAACCTGCTTGGTTATCCCGGCGCTGCAATCTCGGATCTTCTGATGCAGCTGTTTGGTCTCGGCGCCGTCGGGCTGATTGCCCCGGTGGCCGCATGGGGCGCCAAGCTCATGGCGCAAAGCCCGATAAACCGGCCTTTCAAGCGGCTTGCGGTCTGGCTGATCGGCGGGCTCCTGACCGCCGGCTGTCTGGCGACATTCGGACTCCCTGCCGGCTGGCCGCTGCCGAGCGGCCTCGGCGGCGCGGTTGGTGACTACACGCTGGCACCGTTCGCGGGCTTCTTCTCGGTCTTCTTCGATCCGCTGCTGACGCGAATCCTGTCCGGTCTGGTCATCGGCTTCTTCGCCATTATCGCGATCGTCTATGCGTCGGCGCTGACGATGGAGGAAATCATCCTCCCCGCTCGCATCTTTGGCGAGGAATCGGCCGAACTTGCAATGCACGCCCTTGGTGCAGCCACCCATTCCGGAATGCGCGTGAAGTCCATGGCATCACGCTTTGTCCGCAGCCGCGTGGCCGGTGCGGCGGAATCCATTGTCCGGCGTCCGCCCGAGCCGACCCTCGAGGATGAACCCGAGGAGGAACGGAACCCCAATTACGGTTTCGCCGGCGACAAGGCACGCTGGACCATCCGCGATCTGACGGACGCCCTTTCCCGCCAGTTCCGCGAAAGTGAAGCGGAAGCGCCGGTGGAGCGGATTGAGCCGCGCCTCGAAGGCGAAGTGATGCCTGAAGCGCCAGCCGAAGACTATCCGTTCGACGATGAACCGGAGGTCGTGGCCGAACCTGCGCCGCGCGTACAACCGTCGAAGACCAGCTTGAAACCGGGCAAGCGCGTAAAGGCGGAAGCCCAGCCTTCGCTCGCGCTGGACGAAGACTTCGAATACGAGCTGCCGCCGCTTGGTCTTCTTGCTGCGCCGAAAAAAACCGGCAGCCGAAAGACCATGAGCGACACCGCGCTGGAGCAGAACGCGCGGATCCTCGAAGGCGTCCTTGAGGACTTCGGCGTCCGCGGCGAGATCATCAATGTGCGTCCCGGTCCCGTCGTCACGCTTTATGAGCTGGAGCCGGCGCCGGGCATCAAGTCGTCCCGCGTTATCGGGCTGGCCGACGACATCGCGCGCTCCATGAGTGCCATTTCGGCACGCGTTGCCGTGGTGCCCGGCCGCAATGCCATCGGTATCGAATTGCCGAATGTCGAGCGTGAAATGGTGTTCCTGCGAGAGCTCCTGGCATCGGAAGACTACGAGAAAACCGGATTCGACCTTTCACTCGCCCTGGGCAAGACCATCGGCGGCGAGCCGGTTATCAGCGATCTGGCCCGCATGCCGCACCTCTTGATTGCGGGCACCACCGGTTCGGGTAAGTCGGTCGGCATCAACACAATGATCCTGTCGCTGCTCTACCGTCTGTCGCCGGACAAGTGCAAGCTGATCATGATCGACCCGAAGATGCTCGAGCTTTCGGTTTATGACGGTATTCCGCATCTCCTGGCGCCGGTCGTAACGGATCCGAAAAAGGCCGTCGTCGCCCTGAAGTGGACGGTCAAGGAAATGGAAGACCGTTACCGCAAGATGTCGAAGGTCGGCGTGCGTAACATTGACGGCTTCAACACACGCGTCGCGCAGGCCCGTGCGAAGGGCGAGGTCATCGTACGCACAGTGCAGACCGGCTTCGACAAGGAGACGGGACAGCCGGTCTACGAGCACGAGGAGATGGACCTCGAGCCGATGCCCTATATCGTCGTCATCGTCGACGAGATGGCCGATCTCATGATGGTTGCCGGCAAGGATATCGAAGGCGCCGTCCAGCGCCTGGCCCAGATGGCCCGTGCCGCGGGCATCCACATGATCACGGCCACCCAGCGCCCGAGCGTCGACGTCATCACCGGCACGATCAAGGCCAATTTCCCCACTCGAATCAGCTTCCAGGTCACCTCCAAGGTCGACAGCCGAACAATTCTCGGTGAACAGGGCGCCGAACAGCTGCTCGGCCAGGGCGACATGCTCTACATGGCAGGCGGCGGACGCATCTCCCGTGTCCATGGTCCCTTCGTCTCCGACCAGGAAGTCGAGAAGGTGGTCAAGTTCCTGAAAAAGCAGGGCGTTCCGCAATATCTCGAAGCCGTTACGGAGGAGCCGGAGGATGGCGGTTACGAGTTGCCGGGCATGGCCAGCGAGGGCGGGTCGGAAGCGGACGAGCTTTACGACAAGGCTGTGGCGATAGTTGCGCGAGACAAAAAGGCTTCAACAAGCTATATCCAACGCAGATTGTCGATCGGCTACAACCGTGCTGCCACCATAATCGAGCGCATGGAAGAAGAAGGCGTCATCTCTCCGGCCAATCATGCCGGCAAGCGCGAGGTTCTGATTGGAGAACCGGGCGAAGGCGTAAACGCCTGACGCCGCAGCTTGGCACGGGGCTCTTGACGGCTTGCTCGATCGAGCAATCATTGTTTCGTCACAATGCGTGAATAGAGCAAATGATGCCAACACTGACCCAGAAGAGTTTCCCCATGGCTCGCCAGATTGCGTCCGTCACCCGTCTTACCGGTCTCGTTCTTTCAGTTTTTCTGCTGATCGGAATCGCTCCGGTCAATGCCTCCAAAGAAGCAACGCTTGAGCCTAATCAGCAGAAGGCGGTGAAGCAGGTCGGCGCCTACTTCAACAAGCTCCGCCACCTCCAGGGCGAGTTTGTTCAGGTTGGCCCGCGGGGTCATATCTCCCAGGGCGTCTTTTATATGAGCAAGCCGGGCAAGCTCCGGTTTGAGTACGCTCCGCCGAACCCGTTCCTCGTCGTCGCGGATGGCACATGGGTCATTGTGAACAACCGGCGCAAGAACAAGGCCGAGCATTACCCGCTTTCGGCGACCCCGCTTCGGCTGGTCCTCGCCGAAAAGGTGGATCTTCTTAAGGAAGCGAAGATCATCCATGTTGCCAACGACAAGAAGATCCTGACTCTCACCATGGAGGACAAGGAACAGCTTGTCGCTGGTCAGCTCACGGTGGTGTTCGATGCCAAGACGATGACTCTCAAGGAGTGGGTCATCGTGGACGGTCAGGGCCTGCGGACGACGATCTCGCTCAAGAGCCTTAAGGACGGTGTAAAGGCCGACCCCAAGCTCTTCGAGGTCAAGTTGCGCAAGGAAATCCAAAACCTCGATCGCAAGTAATCGAACGGGGCGCTAGCAGCCCCGCAAATCCTTTTCATTAAGTGATTGACCATGTGCGGCTTGACTTGACCGCGCAAATTGCCTCACCTGCCGGTCATAACACTGAGAGGCATCATGACCGCCGGTACAGAAATCGATCTCGCTGAGTGGCTCCGCGAACGCCGGGTCACCGAGGTCGAATGCATAATTCCCGACATGTCGGGCATCGCCCGAGGCAAGATCGTTCCTAAGCAGAAGTTTCTCGATTCGATCGACGAGGGCATGCTCCGGCTTCCCGAGTCCATCTTCGCGCAGACCGTCACGGGAAGCTTTATCGAATCGCGCGCGCTGAACGTTACGGAGCCGGATGTCATCCTGAAACCGGATACCGGCACCGTCCGCATGATTCCCTGGTACTCCGAACCAACGGCGCAGGTCATCTGCAATGCCTTCTACCGGGACGGAACACCGGTGCCGGTCGGCCCACGCGAGGTTCTCAAGAAGGTGCTCGCCTTCTACTCCGATCGCGGATGGAAGCCGGTTGTAGCGCCCGAGCTCGAATTCTACCTTGCCGCCAAGAATGTCGATCCGGACTATCCGCTTGAGCCGCCGGTTGGCGCCAGCGGCCGCCCGGAGACCGGCAGGCAATCCTACGGCATCGATGCGGTCAACGAATTCGATCCCCTGTTCGAGGACATGTACGACTTCTGCGACGCGCAGCAGATCGACGTCGACACCCTGATCCACGAGGCGGGCGCCGCCCAGGTCGAAATCAACTTCGACCACGGCGATCCACTCGAACTTGCGGACCAGGCGTTCCTGTTCAAAAGAACCGTGCGTCAGACGGCGATACGCAAAGGCCTCTACGCCACCTTCATGGCCAAGCCCTATGAGGGTGAGCCGGGCAGTGCCATGCATATTCACCAGAGCGTGGTCGACACGAAATCCGGCAAGAACCTGTTCAGCGACGGGGACAACGGCAACACAGCACTGTTCCGCCACCATATCGGCGGTCTGCAGAACCACCTGTCCCAGGCCATGCTGCTGATCGCACCCAATGTGAATTCCTACCGGCGCATCATCAACTACATGTCCTCGCCGATTAACACGCATTGGGGCGTCGAAAACCGGACGGTCGGGCTGCGGGTTCCGGATTCAGCTCCGGCCGCGCGCCGGCTGGAGAATCGGGTCCCGGGCGCGGACGCCAATCCCTATCTCGCCATCGCCGCGACACTGGCATGCGGTTACATCGGGATGATCAACGAGATCGAACCCTCCGAACCCATGCAGGGTAATGCCTATGAGTCCACCGAGCATTCCCTGCCCATGCACATGCTCGATGCATTGGCCGGATTCGAGCAAGCGACCGAACTTCACGACATCCTGGGTGAAACCTTCGCAACGGTGTATGCCGAGGTGAAACATGAAGAACACGCGGCATATCAGACAGTTATCAGCGCCTGGGAGCGTGAACACCTGCTTCTGAACGTCTGATTTCGGGTGCGATTTTTCATTTGTTAACTATTGAAACGGGCAATCCGGATCACTATCTGACTCATAGAGCGGTTGGACAATCCAGGACGCCCCGAATCGCCCCCCGCTTGTCCGGGCGTCCCGTTCAGCCGTGAAGCGTCGGTTTCCCCTCCCGGCGCTGAAGCGCGAAACGCGCGGTGACGCCCGACCCATAAGGTCGGGCGTCTCTGTTTTGAGGGCTCTTCCATGGAATTATCTGGGGAAATCCAGCTGCCCGGCGCCTGAGGAAACGGCATCGCGTGTTATCACAATAGGCCTGTGTGAGTTCGTCCTGACAGTCCTTCGGTATCGTCCATGAAAATCGACATTGCCACCTGGAACATCAACTCGGTTCGCCTGCGTCTCCCCCTCATCGAGCAATTCACCGAAACCTATCGTCCGCACGTTCTGTGTCTGCAGGAAACCAAATGTCCTGACGGCAAGTTCCCCTCTTCCGCCATTCGCAAGATGGGCTATGAGCATATCGCGATGAATGGACAGAGTGGCTACCACGGTGTCGCCATCCTCTCACGGCTGCCGTTGGCCGATGTCGACAAACGTGAATTCTGTGAGAAGGGCGACGCCCGGCATGTCGCGGCAACCCTCGACGGGGCGGGGCCGCGAATTCACAACTTCTACGTCCCGGCCGGCGGCGACGAACCCGACCCCGAGATCAATCCGAAGTTCGAGCACAAGCTTTCATTCCTCAATGAGATGGAAGACTGGTTCTCGTCCGGCAATTCGGGTCATCCCGATCAGATGGTTCTTGTCGGCGATCTCAATATCGCGCCGCTCGAAAACGACGTCTGGTCCCACAAGCAGCTGCTCAAGGTCGTGAGTCACACCCCCGTTGAAGTCGAGCATCTCGCGCGCGTGCAGGCCTCGCGGGACTGGCACGACCTGATGCGGGAGCATGTACCGGCGGAGGAGAAACTCTACACCTGGTGGAGTTACCGGGCGAAAGACTGGGAAGCGGCGGACAAGGGCCGCAGGCTCGATCACATCTGGCTTTCGCCGGATCTGAAGAAAGCGGCCAAATCAGTGAAGGTCATCCGGGAAGCCCGCGGCTGGGAGCGGCCGTCCGATCACGCTCCGGTCATTGCAACGCTGAATGTCTGAATGATCCGTCGGGCCGCAGGCGTCTAGCGATCAAGTTCGTTGAGGCTGCGCTGAACAGCACCGAGGTCGCTCAGGGTCCCGTTCAACCGCCTGTTCACGACCTGCATGACTTCCATGGCCATTTCGGGGAATTCGTCGATCACGCGAAAAAACAGCTCCCGCGTAATCTTCAACGCTTCAAGATGACTGGTCGCGCGCACTGTCGCGGCGTATCCCTGTTCGCTCAGCATTGACATCTCGCCGACGAACGCGTTGCGTTCGACCAGTGTCTTCCGCTCCGCCAATCCCGAGTCGCCGGCGAATGCTTCCGCCTCGCCTTCCACGATCACGAACGCAGCCGTAGCGTCCTCGCCCTGACGGACGAGAATGTCTCCGGCTTCAAGCACCACGCGCTCGGTCGCGAATGCGAGAACCTTGAGATGGGATTCGTCGACATTCGAAAACAGCGGGATCTGGCGCAGCAGCGATACCTGGTCGTGAACGCTCATAGGCCCCCTTGGTTATCACATTCGGAACAGTATTAAACCGCGACTGCGCCGGGGCAAAGCGCAATCGGACCGAATGGTGAACATCAGAGCGAGATGAGGCCGGATTGAACCGTTCTAGGGGACGAGCTTGTATCCGCCTGTTTCGGTGACCAGGATCTCCGCATTCGACGGATCGCGCTCGATCTTCTGGCGCAACCGGTAAATATGCGTCTCCAGCGTATGGGTCGTGACGCCGGAATTGTATCCCCAGACCTCATGAAGAAGAACGTCGCGGCCAACCACCGTTTCGCCCGCCCTGTAGAGGAACTTGAGAATTGCGGTTTCTTTTTCGGTCAGCCGGATTTTCGACTCCGTTGCATCGACCAGCATCTTGGCACTCGGCTTGAACGTGTACGGACCGATCGTGAAGACCGCGTCCTCGCTCTGCTCATGCTGCCTGAGATGCGCCCGGACCCGGGCCAGGAGAACACCGAACCGGAACGGCTTCGTGACGTAATCGTTGGCGCCGGACTCGAGGCCGAGGATCGTATCGGAATCGGAATCATGTCCCGTGAGCATGATCACGGGGCTCTTCAGCCCGTTCTTGCGCATCAGTTTGCAGGCTTCGCGGCCGTCCATGTCGGGAAGGCCGACATCGAGAATGACAAGGTCGACATGCTCGCCCTTGACATGCTGGATCGCGTCACTCGCCGAGGCCACGGCTTCAGGCTGGAACTCTTCGTGCAGCGCGAACTGTTCCACCAGAGATTCGCGCAACATATCGTCATCATCGATCAGCAGGATCTTTTTGGCAGTGCTCATAGGCGTCTTCCTGGATTCGGCTGGCGAGTCTTTTCCACCACCTGAATTATTCGTGTTCTCGACAGCGCGTGTGTCCCACCGGACCGCAAACAATGTCGAATCGCCGGACAATCATAGCAAACTGGAAGGAATTCGAGGAAGCTCGGCAAATCTGCACGCTTGACGTGCTTTCAGCAACGCTGTTCCACTGCCGTTATGAAGAACGGTTCTTCAGGATGCATTCGTGTATTGTCCACCAGACCATTGTCTTATCAGGGCAATCTGGTGTTGGGGAACCGTCTATGCAAGTGCGCATTGGGCCGATCAGGCCTCAGATTACGGAAATGTGAAGGAGACGGAGCAACCCCGATCGGCCGTTGGCCGCTCCGATATGTCCTGTATCGCAGTGATCGTATGGTTGCACCGCGCAGCGGGTTGCCTGTTTTCCCGATCCGGCCGGATGACGGCTGGTGCGACGATCCGGCCAACGATCACTACAATCAACCGATAACCTTTCCGTTTGCGGCAAGCGCCGAAACTCTGTGGCGCGAAGATTCACTTTATGACGTCGTCGTCGTTCTGGGACATAACGACCGGCCCCCGGTACCCGGCCGGGGCAGCGCGATCTTCTTTCACATCGCAGCACCCGGCTACGCCGCTACGGAAGGCTGCGTGGCCGTCACGCGCCGCGACATGCTCGGCATTCTCGAGCATTGCGGGCCGTCCACGGAAATGATCGTGGGATAGTGCGGTCGATGTTTCAGGCCGGTTTCGCGCGTTCACCGAAAATCGCACTGCCCACGCGGACATAGGTTGCGCCCAGGGCAATCGCGGACTCGAAGTCGGCGCTCATCCCCATGCTCAGTTCGGTGACACCATTTCGCTCGGCGATCTGCCCCAGCAACGCGAAATGCAGAGCGGGCTCCTCATCGACCGGCGGAATGCACATCAGACCGTCAATCGTGAGCCCGTAGGTGTTGCGGCAGTCCGCAATGAAACTGTCAGCATCTTCAGGCAGGATTCCCGCCTTCTGGTCTTCCTCGCCGGTATTGACCTGGACGAACAGTCGGAGCGTGCGGCCGGTGGCGCTGAAGGAATCGGCAAGCACGCGCGCAAGCTTCGGGCGGTCGAGCGTTTCAATGCAGTCGAATAGCCCGATGGCATCCTTGACCTTGTTGGTCTGCAGCGGCCCGATCAGATGCAGGTCGATACCGTCATATTCGGCTTTCAGCTCCGGCCATTTGGCGAGCGATTCCTGGACCCGGTTCTCGCCGAATATGCGATGACCGGCGTCGAGCACCGGCCTTATGACATCAGCACCGAATGTCTTGCCAACGGCAACGAGATTGACCGACCCTCGTTCACGGCCGGCCTTGTCCTCCGCTTCGTTGATCCGGTCGATGACCGCATTCAATCCGGCGTGCTTTCCGGTTTCCGATGCCTGTGCCATTGACGCTCCCTGTTTCCGCCCGGTGACGACCATGCGGCTTTGTTCGCTTGGCGAAGCGTCGTCATAACCCAATCGGAGTTCTGCGCCAACGCCATCCTTGCAGGTCATGGCTGCAGAGTGTAATTGCTGCTGTCTGACCCGGGACGGAGCAGGTCCCCAGATTTTGACCAGAGAAGACGTAGCGGATGGAACGGTACAACGCACGCGAATGTGAAGCGCGCTGGCAGCAGGTGTGGGACGAGCGCGAGACCTTTGTGACGGGTGACGACCAGTCGAGGCCGAAATATTACGTCCTTGAAATGTTCCCCTACCCGTCCGGCCGGATCCATATGGGCCACGTCCGCAACTACACGATGGGCGACGTCGTCGCGCGTTACCGCCGCGCCAACGGATACAACGTGCTGCACCCGATGGGGTGGGACGCCTTCGGCATGCCGGCCGAGAACGCCGCCATGGAAAAGAAGGTCCATCCGGCGAAGTGGACTTACGAGAACATCGCCACCATGCGCAGCCAGCTGAAGTCGATGGGACTGTCGCTCGACTGGAGCCGGGAGTTCGCGACATGCGACCCGGAATATTACCATCAGCAGCAGAGCATGTTCATCGACTTCATGGAAAAGGGGCTCGCCTACCGTCGCAAGAGCAAGGTCAACTGGGACCCGGTAGACCAGACCGTGCTGGCGAACGAGCAGGTGATCGACGGCCGCGGCTGGCGTTCCGGCGCGGTGGTGGAGAAGCGCGAGCTGACACAGTGGTTCTTCCGGATCACCGAATATGTCGATGATCTGCTGACCGCGCTGGATGGCCTGGACCGGTGGCCCGACAAGGTCCGAACCATGCAGCGCAACTGGATCGGAAAGTCCCAGGGCTGCGAGATGGTGTTCGAGCTGGTCGACGCGCCGTCAGGCATCGATGCGACCGAACTGGAGGTATACACGACCCGGCCGGACACCCTATTCGGCGCAGGATTCTGCGCTTTGGCACCGGATCATCCGCTCTCTGCCGCACTGGCCAAAGACAATCCCGAACTGCAGGCGTTCATCCGCGAATGCCAGCAGATGGGCACGAGCGAAGAGGCCATTGAACGCGCAGAGAAAAAGGGTTTCGACACCGGTCTGAAGGCGAAGCACCCGTTTGAGGATCGTTTGCTGCCGGTCTACGTCGCCAATTTCATTCTCATGGACTACGGAACAGGCGCGATCTTCGGCTGTGCCGGCCATGACCAGCGGGACCTCGATTTCGCACGGAAATACGATCTGTTCGTTTTGCCTGTCGTCATGCCTGAAGGGGGAAATGCCGAGACGTTCGAGATTGCGGACGAAGCCTATCTGGGCGACGGCGTGATCATCAATTCGGGTTTCCTGGACGGGCTCGATGTCGAGGAAGCCAAGGACGCCGCCATCGGCAAGCTCGAGTCACAGTCCCTCAATGGACGGCCTCAGGGTCGCAGGACGACGAACTACCGGTTGCGCGACTGGGGCGTTTCCCGGCAGCGCTATTGGGGCTGTCCGATTCCGGTCATTCATTGTCCTGATTGCGGCACGATCCCAGTGCGCAAGGAAGACCTGCCGGTCAGGCTGCCTGACGACGTCACATTCGACAAGCCGGGCAATCCGCTCGACCGGCATCCGACCTGGAAGAATGTCACGTGCCATGTATGCGGAAAGGACGCGCAACGGGAGACCGATACGTTCGATACGTTTGTCGACTCCTCCTGGTACTTCGCCCGGTTCGCATCACCACGCGCGGAAACACCCACCGACCGTTCGGCCGTCGATTACTGGCTGCCGGTGGATCAGTATATCGGCGGTATCGAACACGCCATTCTTCACCTGCTCTACTCGCGGTTCTTTACGCGGGCGATGCGGGCATGCGGCCACCTGGATCTGGACGAGCCGTTCGCCGGGTTGTTCACGCAAGGCATGGTAAACCATGAAACCTACCGCGCTTCGGACGGATCGTGGTTGAGCCCGATTGAGGTGGCAATCACCGGTGAGGGCGACGCCCGGGTGGCAACAACCGTCGCGACCGGGGAACAGGTCCAGATCGGTTCGATCGAGAAGATGTCGAAGTCTCGGCGCAACACCATCGATCCGACGGACATCATCGACCAGTACGGCGCCGATACGGCGCGGTGGTTCATGCTGTCGGATTCCCCGCCCGAGCGTGACGTGATCTGGACCGAAGCCGGTGTCGAGGGCGCGCATCGATTCGTTCAGCGGCTGTGGCGTCTCTTGAACGAGGCGGCCGGTGCGATCGGTTCCGCGGATGACGCCAGACCGTCCACTTTCACGTCCGACGCGGAGGCACTGCGCAAGGCTGCCCACAAGATGCTGGATGCGGTCAATTCTGACGTCGAAGCGCTGCGGTTCAACCGCGCGGTGGCGCACATCTACGAATTCACGAATACGTTTTCGCAGCTGCTGCCGAAACTGTCGGCGTCCGGTGATGACGGCGACGGTTGGGCATTGCGCGAAGCGTGTGAATACCTTGTCCAGACGTTCGGACCGATGATGCCCCATCTGGGTGAGCAATGCTGGGCATTGCTGGGGCACGAATCGGTTCTCGCCGAAACAGCCTGGCCGACCGTTGATCCCGAACTGTTGATTGAAGATACTGTGACTATTGCGGTACAGGTTAACGGAAAGCGGAGGGATGAATTGACAATTCCCCGCGGTGCAACGAAAGAGGAAGTTGAAGCTGCAGCACTTCGGTTAGATAATGTGGTAAGAGCTGTGGACGGACGCGACGTGCGCAAGGTGATTGTCGTGCCCGAAAGGATTGTGAATGTTGTTGCCTGATCTGGTTCGGAAACATGCGAGACTGATTGCCCGACCGGCATTGCTGGTCGGACTCGGCATCGCGCTTGCCGGATGCGGGTTCAAGCCGCTCTACGGAACAACGTCCGTACACAGTACAGTGGCGGCGGATCTTGCGAGCGTTAGGATTCAGCCGACAGGATCGCGGATTGGCCAGCAGGTTCGAAATAACCTGATCTCGACCATGCAGACCAGGGGCGGAGAAAGTTCCAGTCTCTATCGCCTGGAGCTGGTTCCGGAAGAAACCGAATCGGATGTTTTCATTCAGGAAGACTCCGATGTGAACCGGCGCAGCTACACCCTGAGGGTCAATTATTCGTTGTACGAAGCCGGCAGCAACCGGCTCGTGGATGACGGCCGTGTCTTCTCCATCGTCTCCTATGACCGTGTCGAGTCGGAATTCGCCAACATCCGTGCGAAAAAAACGGCGACAGAGCAGGCTTCCCGCGTCGTGGCCGACGACATCAGAACGGCACTTGCGGCGTATTTTGCATCCCGTTGATCCACGTCATCCTGCCGGGTGAGAGATGGTTGCCCTCAAGGGATCCGGTATAGAGAACTTCCTGCGCAAGCCGGATCAGAACATCAAGGCAGCATTGTTTTACGGTCCCGACACCGGTCTGGTGGCCGAGCTTGCCAAGCGCCTGGTGCTGACCCGCGTCTCCGACGCCGATGATCCATTCAACGTTTCACGCCTGGAAGACAGTGATCTGGCGGGCGACCCTGGCCGGCTCGTCGACGAGGCCTGCGCGCAATCCTTGATGGGCGGCGAACGTGTCGTCTGGATCCGTGCGGCAGGTGCCGGCAGCGCCGCGGCTCTGGACTCCTACCTGAGCGATCCCTCGGGCGATGCGATAATCATTGTTGAGGCGGGCGAACTCAAACCGTCCGCCAAGCTCCGCAAGGTCGCCGAACAATCGAAACAGGCGGTTGCCATTGCTTGTTACGGCGACAGTGGCCGGACGATTGAAGATCTTGTCGACACGGAGATGACGAAAGCGAACCTTTCGATGACGCCGGATGCCAGGCAGTTGCTGATCTCCATACTGGGCGCCGACCGCCAGGTGACTCGCAGGGAACTCGAAAAGCTTATCCTTTACGTAAACGGAAAGAGTAACGTCGAGGTCGAGGATGTTGACGCCATTTGCGGCGACGCGGGCTCTGCCACCATGGACACCATCGTGGATGCCGCAGCCGAAGGCCGTGTCGACATTTTCGATGTCAGTTATCAGACGGCAGTGGCGTCGGGTGTCACCGCCACGGGAATCTTGCTGGCCTGTTCACGGCACATGACCCGGCTTCAGCTCATGTCCCTTTCAGCCAATCCCGATTCGGCGATGAAATCGGCGCGGCCGCCGATCCATTTCAGTCGCCAGCCGTCCGTTCGCAAGCAGCTGAGGATCTGGTCCGCCGATGAGATCGCGCGCGTGATTGAGTATCTGGCAGAAACCGAATCACAGACACGGACACACGGTGACCTTGGCGACGTGCTGGTCTCAAGGGCACTCATGAGCATTGCCCGCAAGGCCAATGCTCTGGACCGGAAGCGATTCTGAATAAGCAGACGATCAGTTCGTATTGGAGAGACGCCGGCAGACCTCGTCGAGTTGTTCGAGCGTCTTGTACATGATCTTGAGCTCGCCGCCGGCATTCCCCTTGTGGCTGACCGAAACCCGAAGTCCGAGTGCATCGGTCAGGCTCTTCTCAAGTGCCATAATGTCGGCATCGCGGCTTGCGGGCTTCGCCTTGCCCTTCTTTTTTGCGGAGCCGTTTTGAGCGGCATCCTTCGCCAGACGTTCCGTATCCCGGACGCTGAGCCCTTCCCCGATGATCCGGCTGGCGAGTTCTTCGGCCGGAACACCGCTGGACAGCAGTGCACGGGCATGGCCCGCGGTGAGCGCGCCTGAGCGCAGATGGTCGAGCACCTTCGGAGGCAGGTTGCTGAGACGCAGCGTGTTAGCGATATGACTGCGGCTCTTGCCGATGACCTTGGACAGCTGCTCCTGGGTGTAGCTGAACTTTGCAATCAGCTGGCTATACCCATCCGCCTCTTCGAGCGGATTAAGGTCCGCACGCTGAACGTTTTCGACGATCGCGATCTCCAGCGCTTCGCCGTCGGAAAAGTCTCTGACGATGACGGGAACATCATGCAGAGATGCTTTCTGGGCAGCACGCCAGCGCCGCTCGCCGGCCACGATTTCGAAGCGGTCGGACGCTCCGTCGACCGGCCTGACGACGATCGGCTGAAGCACGCCCTTTTCGCGAATCGAATTGGCAAGATCCTGAATGTCCTCGGTGTCGAAATCCTTGCGCGGGTTGTTCGGGTTGGGCGTGAGATATTCGACCGGCAACTGGCGGTAGGGTTTCGACGTATCGGGAACAACCGCTTCCTCGATCACATCATCGCCAATCAGTGCGGCCAACCCGCGTCCCAGGCGTTTCTTGGTCTGAGCTTGTGCCATTCGAGATCTCGTATTCTTCGGTCAGAAATTATTTCGTATTCGAATCGAACATCGGCGGAGGCAGTCCGGAATCCTAAGCCGCCTTCATCTCCCGCTCGCGCCGAAGGATTTCAGACGCAAGACGGATATAGGCCTGACTGCCGATACAGGTGTTGTCGTAGAGCAGCGCCGGCTTGCCATGCGATGGCGCTTCTGAGATTCGAACGTTCCGGGGGATGACGGTATCGTAGACCTTGTCGCCCAGATAGGCTCGGACGTCATCGGCGACTTGGCCGGAAAGCGAATTCCTCCGGTCGAACATGGTGAGGATGACACCGTGTATTTCGAGGCCGGGATTGAGCGTGCTCTTGACCCGCTCGACTGTCGCCAGGAGCTGGCTCAGACCTTCGAGCGCGAAGAACTCACATTGCAACGGAACCAGAATCGAATCGGCCGCTGCCATGGCATTGATCGTGAGCAGATTGAGTGAGGGCGGACAGTCCAGAAGGATGTACGAATAATTCCGGTTGTGAATCGAGTCCTTTGACACGGCCTGGACCAGGTGATCGATTGCGTCCCGCAGGCGGAAGTTCCGCCGGCTGATATTGGCCAGCTCCAGTTCAGCACCGAGCAGGTCCATCGTAGAAGGAACGATATGCAGACGCGGGATGCTGGTCTCTACGATGGCATCCTCGATCGGAAGATCTCTCGTCAGGATGTCGTAGGTCGATTCGTCCCGCCGGTCCCTCTCGATCCCGAGCCCCGTGCTGGCGTTGCCCTGGGGGTCCAGATCGATGATGAGGACGCGCTCCTGAACGGCCGCGAGCGCGGTTGCCAGATTGATCGCGGTTGTGGTCTTGCCCACGCCACCCTTCTGGTTGGCAAGTGCAAGGACCCGGGGTCTGGCTGTGGTGGTTAGCTCGTGCGTGCTGCTTTCAGGTGTCGACACGACTGGCCTCTTTGACAATAAGAATGGTTCCGCCGCTGTGAATCCGACTCGGTATCCGATCCACGGTGAGTCTCCAATATTTAGATGCTTCGGTCAATTCATCATCAACATCTTGTCCCTTTAAAAAGATACCCACAGCGCCGCATTCAAGGGCCGGCCGAGCGAGGTTGAGAAGGTCCGCCAGAGGCGCAAGCGCCCTCGCCGTGACGATACGGGGCGCAGGCGACAGGGATCCGACATCGATACTTTCGATCCGGGTGGCATGAACGCTTGCGGCCGCTCCGGTGACGCGGATCGCTTCGCGAAGGAAGGCCGCTTTCTTGGCATTGCTCTCAACGAGATGAACGTGAGCGGATTCGGTGTCGCCGAAAAGCACCGCCAGAACGACTCCCGGAAGACCGGCCCCGGATCCCAGATCGATTACACAGCGATCGCCTTGGGGAATGAATTCCAGGAGCTGTGCGGAGTCTGCAATGTGACGATTCCAGATGTCTTCGACGGTCGAGCGGCCGATCAGATTGATGCGCCGTTGCCAACGCTCCAGAACGTCCGCGTAGGCAATCAGGCGATCCAATGTTTCACGTGAAATATCGAATCGGTTTGCGAACTCTTTTGGACCCGAAATGATCGGAGGTGGTGCCATGTCAATGTGCGGCTTTGAGTCAGGCAGAACGCCGGTCGTTGTGACGGCCGCGCTTGACATGCCCCAGGAGCAACGTGAGGGCGGCCGGCGTCACGCCGTCAATCCGGGCCGCCTGGCCGAGGGTTCGCGGACGGATGGATTCCAGCTTTTGACGCACTTCCGTCGAGAGCCCACCGATGGCCCGATAATCGAGTGTGTCAGGAAGAACCAGTTGTTCATCCTTTCTAAAGGATTGAATATCGAGATCCTGGCGATCGAGATAGCCGGCATATTTGGCGTCGATCTCAAGCTGCTCGGCAATGGGGGCCGACAGCGATCCGAGTTCAGGCCAGATCGCCGCCAGGCGCTCGAGGTCGAGATCCGGGTAAGCCAGCAGTTCGTGAACACTCCGCCGGACACCGTCCTGGTTCACCTTCAGGCCGTGCCGGACCGCCTCATTCGGAGTCAACGTCAGATTGCGGGCTAGGTCACGCGCATGGGCAAGCGCTTCGGCCTTCTGACCGAACGCCCTCGCCCGATCACCGCCCACGATGCCAATCTCAATACCGGTCTGAGTCAGCCTCTGATCCGCATTATCGGCACGCAGCGTGAGCCGGTACTCGGCCCGTGATGTGAACATCCGATAGGGCTCCGTCACACCCTTGGTGACGAGGTCATCGATCATGACGCCGATATAGGCTTCCGCCCGGTCGACCACGACAGCGCCCTGCCCCGCGCATTTCCGAGCGGCATTGATGCCCGCCATGAGACCCTGAGCCGCGGCCTCTTCATATCCGGTCGTTCCGTTGATCTGGCCGGCCAGGTACAGACCCGGCAGGCGCTTCAATTCCAGACTAGGGTCAAGCTCACGCGGATCAACATAATCATATTCGATGGCATATCCCGGTCTGATGACCCGTGCCTGCTCGAGACCCGGAATGGTTTTCAGGAAAGCGAGCTGAACCTCTTCCGGCAATGATGTCGAGATCCCGTTCGGATAGACGGTGTCGTCGTCGAGCCCCTCCGGCTCGAGAAAGATCTGGTGACCGTCCCGTTCACCGAACCGGACCACCTTGTCCTCAATCGACGGACAGTACCGCGGGCCGACCCCTTCGATTTGGCCGGAATAAATCGGTGCCCTGCCCAGATTGTTCTTGATCACCTCGTGTGTCTGACGGTTCGTGCCTGTGATGAAACAGGACACCTGCGGCGTCGTGATTCTGTCCGTCAGGAACGAGAACGGAACCGGCGGGTCGTCGCCCTTCTGCTCGTCCAGCGAATCCCAGTCGATCGTCCGTCCGTCGAGGCGCGGCGGGGTTCCGGTCTTGAGCCGTGCCATTGCGAGGCCCAGACCATAGAGGCGGTCCGATAGCGCGACGGCCGGCGCCTCGTCGATCCGGCCCGCGGGAATGCGCTCCTCGCCGATATGGATGACACCCTTGAGGAACGTCCCGGTCGTCAGAACCACTGCGCCTGCGCCAATCTCTGTACCGTCCGCCAGACGCACGCCCGAGACCGACCGGTCCGAAACGAGGACATCCGTGACCTCTCCCTCAACCACACCCAGATTCGGAATCGCCGAGATTTCCGACTGCATGGCTTCGCGATAGAGCTTCCGGTCGGACTGCGCCCGCGGCCCCCTCACCGCCGGCCCCTTCCGCTTGTTCAGGACCCGGAATTGGATGCCGCCTGCATCGGCGACCCGACCCATCAGGCCGTCAAGTGCGTCGATCTCCCGGACCAGATGGCCTTTGCCCAAACCGCCGATTGCCGGATTGCAGGACATCTCGCCGACCGTCGCAAAGCGATGCGTCACGAGGCACGTCCGGGCGCCGAGGCGCGCGGCGGCAGCGGCGGCTTCGCATCCCGCATGGCCACCTCCAATCACAATGACGTCGTACCCGGTCTCGGTCACGATGTGGTCCTGATAGTTGTCGATCTGGGCGCCGGTTTTACGCCTTCGGCGGAGTCCAGTCAAAGCCTCGCAGCATCCGAGACACAATCATCGTAAAGAAGGTTCGACGGTTTCGGACGTGGAATGTTTCACGTGAAACATGAATCTCATTTACCTATACAAAAGTCCGCAAAGATCACATCGAGCAGGTCCTCGACGTCCACGCGCCCGGTGACCCGTCCGAGGGCATGTACCGCCCGGCGAAGATCTTCGCCGGCAAGTTCCGGAGACTCAGGATCCGCGCCCAAGGTACGCTCAAGCGCATCGCGACAGTCTTCCAGTGCCCTGCGGTGACGCAACCGCGTAATGGCGACATCTTCACCCGTACCGGCCAACCCCCGTGCTCTCGACGTCAGGGCTTCGATCACCAAATCCAGCCCCTCCCCGGTCTTGGCTGAAATCGCAAACACCGGACCGTCCCATCCTGCCGTCTTCTCCTGTAGATCTGGGGTGTCAAAAAGATCGGATTTATTCGCCACGAGAATCGCATTGTCGAGAACCGCCATACGCTCGCCCGCATCCCGCAATCCCTCGTCCGCCGATCCGTCGAACACAACGACCACGACGTCGGCGTCCGCTATCCTCTGCTCCGCCCGCCGCACGCCCTCTGACTCGACGCGACCCTCGGCAATCCGCAATCCGGCCGTGTCGGCGACAATCGCCGCGACCCCTCCAAGGTCCAGGTGGACCTCGATCACATCCCGCGTCGTGCCGGCTTCCTCCGACACGATCGCCACGTCCCGGCGCGCCAGCTGATTGAGGAGACTCGACTTGCCGGCATTGGGCTCCCCGGCAATCACGATCCTGATCCCGTCGCGCAGCCGCTCCCCCCGTCTTCCGTCGTCGAGGTAGCGCTCCAGTTCACTGGACAGCGCGACGATGCGTTCCCGCGAAGCCGTGACCAGATCCTGCGGGACATCGCCCTCGTCGGGAAAATCGATTTGCGCCTCAAAGTAGGCCAGCTCCCGGACCAGGCGGTTCCGCCAGTCGTCATAGAGCGCACTGAGATCGCCTGACATCTGCCGGATCGCCTGCCGGCGCTGAGTTTCCGTGTCCGCGACAATGAGATCGGCAAGGCCCTCGACTTCGACCAGATCGAGCCTGCCATTATCAAAGGCCCGCCGCGTAAAATCTCCAGCCTCGGCCGGAACGAGATCGTCAATACCATCGAGCGCATCGAGAACGGCGGTGACGACCGCACGGCCCCCATGGATATGCAGTTCGGCCACATCCTCTCCGGTGAAGCTTTCCGGTCGGGGAAACCAGAGGACAATTCCTTGATCCAGAATCTCTCCGGAGCGTGGTTCGCGAATCCTGCGCAGAGTCGCATATCTTGGTTCAGGCAAATCGCCCACAAGCGCACCGAGTGCCGAACCGGCCTGCGGTCCCGAGATCCGGATCACCGCCACACCCGATCGTCCTGGTGCCGATGACAAGGCAAATACGGTGCTTTGGTCCATCTGTTGATCTCGTCTGTTCGCGCGCCAATATCGTATCGAAACCGAATCGACCCGTTCCGTCCGGAATCCATGGTCGCGGCTACCGGTCACTTGCGCTAGCGTCGACTGGCCGTCACTCTCTACTGTCTTCGACACCGGAGCCCGAATGTCCCGAAATCTTCTCGACCTCGAAACCAGTCCCTACCTGATCCAGCACAAGGACAATCCTGTACACTGGATGCCCTGGGGTCCGGAAGCCCTTGATCGCGCCCGCGAGGCGGACAAACCAATTCTCCTGTCGATCGGATACGCCGCCTGCCACTGGTGCCATGTCATGGCCCATGAGAGCTTCGAGGACGACGACACCGCCGCGGTCATGAACGACCTGTTCGTCAATATCAAGGTTGATCGCGAAGAACGCCCGGACATCGACCGGATCTATATGAACGCGCTTCACCATCTGGAAGAGCAGGGCGGCTGGCCGCTGACCATGTTTCTGACACCAGACGGCGAGCCGTTCTGGGGCGGCACCTATTTTCCGAAGACCGGCATGTACGGCCGCCCGAGTTTTGTCTCCGTGCTGAAGGAAGTGTCGAGGATCTACAAGGACGAGCGATCCAAGATCGACATCAACCGCAAGGCCCTGGTCGAAGCCCTGAACAATGTCACCGAGCCTGATCCGGACTTCACCGTGACGATGCCGCTTGTCGATCACTTTGCAGAACGGGCCCATGAGCTTGTCGACAAGGTCGCCGGCGGGCTCAAGGGCGCGCCGAAGTTTCCCCAGACCATACTGTTCACCCTGTTCTGGAAGGCCTGGCTCCGGACTGGCAATCCGCAGTTCAAGCAAGCTGTTGAAGTCACGCTCACTCACATCTCTCAAGGCGGCATCTACGACCATGTCGGTGGCGGTTATGCGCGATACGCCGTCGATGGCCGCTGGCTGGTTCCGCATTTCGAGAAGATGCTCTACGACAACGCGCTTCTGATCGAGCTTATGACCCTGGTCTGGCAGGAGACCCGGGATCCGCTTCTCGAGAACCGCATCGCCGAAACTGTCGACTGGCTGTTCCGCGAGATGATTGCCGAAGGCGGTGGATTTGCGGCAAGCCTTGATGCCGATTCGGAAGGGGAGGAGGGTCGCTTCTACGTCTGGAGCGAACCGGAAGTCGATAACGTCCTTGGTTCGGACTCCACGCTCTTCAAATCCGTTTACGACATTTCGGCGGAAGGGAACTGGGAAGGGCATTCAATACCCAACCGGCTGCTCACCCTAAGGCAGCGATCCGACGAGGAAGAAGCCTCGCTTGCTGACATGCGCGCACGGCTGCTTGAGCGCCGCGCAGGCCGCATCCGTCCCGGCTGGGATGACAAGGTCCTGACCGACTGGAACGGCCTGATGATCGCGGCTCTTGCATTTGCCGGCATGACCTTCGGGCGGAGGGAGTGGATCGATGCCTCGGCAACCGCGTTCCGTTTCGTGACCGAATCCATGTCCGACGGTGATCGGCTTTATCACAGCTACCGACAGGGCCAGGCCCGGCATGCCGCCTACGCGGACGGCTATGCCAACATGATCAAGGCAGCCCTCAACCTCTCCGAGGCAACCGGCGATCAATCCTATCTCGATCAGGCCCGACGCTGGTCATCGGTTCTCAAGGAAGAATACTGGGACGCGCAAAGGGGCGGACTGTTCTATACCGCCCACCAGGCGGAAGGCCTTATCGCCCGGACCCGAAGTGCCGCGGACGACGCTATTCCGAATGCCAACGGAATCACCCTGGGCAATCTTTCCAGGCTTTACGCCGTGACCGGGGACACAGCTTTGCGCGAAGATGCCGACGCCATCCTCAGCGGCTTCTCAAGCGACATGAAGGCCAACCTGTTCGGTCATGCCGGCCTGCTCAACGGGTTCGAATCCCTGCTCGACCTGGTTCAGATCGTGATTGTCGGAGATCCGGATGATCAGGAGACTCACGCCCTCGTCGAGGAAGTCAGCAATCACAGTCTCCCGGACCGGATGATCATTTATGTCCGCTCTGGAGACACGTTGCCGGAACATCATCCCGCAGCCGGCAAGACCCAGGTCGACGGTAAGCCGACAGCCTATGTCTGCCGCGGCACATCGTGCTCGCTGCCCGTAACGGAGCCGAATCAGTTATCAGCGCTGTTGTCGCGGAGGGCGGAACCTGACCCTGCCTGAGAGCCGGATCAGGTATTCATCGACTCGAAGAATTCGTCGTTGGTCTTCGTCTGCTTGAGCTTGTCGAGCAGGAACTCGATGCCATCGACCGTGCCCATTGGGTTGAGGATCCGCCTGAGCACGAACATTTTCTTGAGCACTTCCGGTTTGACCAGAAGCTCTTCCTTACGCGTGCCGGAGCGCGCGATGTCCATGGACGGGAAGACACGCTTGTCGGCCACTTTGCGGTCGAGGATGATTTCCGAGTTACCCGTGCCCTTGAATTCTTCGAAGATGACTTCGTCCATCCGGCTGCCGGTATCGATCAGCGCCGTCGCGATGATGGTCATCGACCCACCTTCCTCGATGTTACGGGCCGCACCGAAGAACCGCTTCGGACGTTGCAGGGCATTGGCGTCGACACCGCCGGTCAGCACCTTGCCGGAGGAGGGGACAACGGTGTTATAGGCCCGGCCGAGCCTGGTGATCGAGTCGAGCAGAATCACGACATCCCGTCCGTGTTCAACCAAGCGCTTCGCCTTTTCGATCACCATCTCGGCAACCTGCACGTGACGCGCTGCCGGTTCGTCAAAGGTCGAGCTGATCACTTCACCCCGCACCGACCGCTGCATGTCCGTCACTTCTTCCGGACGCTCGTCGATCAGCAAAACGATGAGATAACATTCGGGATGATTGGTGGTGATGCTGTGCGCGATGTTCTGCAGCAGAACCGTCTTACCCGTCCGCGGCGGCGCCGTGATCAGTCCGCGCTGGCCTTTACCGAGTGGTGCCACGAGATCGATCACCCGCGAACTGAGATCCTTCTCCGTCGGGTTCTCGGTCTCCATCTCGAGACGCTCATCCGGGTAGAGCGGCGTCAGATTGTCGAAATGGACCTTGTGACGCGCCTTTTCAGGTTCTTCAAAATTGATAGTGTTTACTTTAAGAAGAGCAAAGTAACGCTCGCCGTCCTTCGGGCTCCGGATTTCGCCTTCAACCGTGTCGCCGGTCCTCAGGCTGAACCGTCTGATCTGGCTCGGACTGACATAAATGTCGTCAGGCCCGGGAAGATAGTTCGCATCAGGCGAACGGAGGAAACCAAATCCGTCCTGAAGCACTTCGACCACGCCCTCACCGATGATGATGACATCCTTCTCGGCGAGACTTTTCAGGATCGCGAACATCAGCTCCTGCTTGCGCATGGTGCTGGCGTTCTCGACCTCTAGTTCCTCGGCGAGTGTAAGCAGTTCCGTCGGAGACTTGCTCTTGAGATCCTGCAGTTTGGTTTTTTCGAGTTCGGCAACTTCTGTCATGACAATCTGATCCGGATACGGGACCGCAGGTCCCGGCAGGGAAGGGTGGTGGAGGTAGGCTCAAGGATCATGGGAATAATTTCCCGAAGATCATTTCTGTGAGTGGGTATCTGAAGAGTGCTTTGCTGTCCGGCGATCTCGGGGACGTGCATCCCTGATCACCAGCACCACTTATGTAGGACGATCCCGACCGGAATAGAGTTCCGATCTGAACCGCCGCTTTATAACAGATCGAACCGTCTAAGAAAACCGCAGAGTGGCCTCCAAGTCAATTCACTCTTCAGAAAGGCCGCACAATGACCAGGATGACAACGCCAATCATGATGACGGTCGGCACTTCATTCAGTATGCGGAAGAACTTCGCGGATTTCTGATTGCTGTCCGCAGCAAATGCCTTCACGTGCTTGACGAACATGCCGTGCACCGCGCTCATGCCCAGCACAAGCAGAAGCTTGGCGTGCATCCAGAAATCACTCGACCAGTCGATGATCCCGGGTGTGAAGGCGAGGGTCAGGCCGAAAATCCAGGTCGCGATCATCGCCGGATTGATGATCACCTTGAGCAGACGCCGCTCCATGACCTTGAACGTCTCGGACTGAACACTGCCCGGTTCGGCATCACAGTGATAGACGAACAGCCGCGGCAGGTAGAGCATGCCCGCCATCCAGGCGATCACAGAGATCACATGCAAAGCCTTGATCCAGGGATAGAGATCGGCCATCACTGTGTGGCCCCCCCGTCGCTATAGCTGCGCACCCGATCGATGACCCGTTGCACATTGTCCGGCGGTGTCTCCGGCACCAGTCCGTGCCCGAGATTGAACACAAAGGGCGCTTCGCTCAGCGCATCCATGATCCTGTCGACCGCCTCGTCCAGTACAGCCCCGCCGGCAATGACCGCAAGCGGATCCAGGTTGCCCTGAACGGCGAATTGAGGCTTGCCCAGAACAGAGCGCTCCCGTGAAATCTCGGCAATCCAGAATGGGTCGACCGCTGTGTCGAAGCTGACCGCATCCACGCCGGTCCGCGGAGCAAAATCGCGATAGGACGGGCCGCAGCCTTTAGGGAATCCAATGATCGGAACGTCCGGATGTACTTCCTTCACGAGTTCGACAAGACGCTTCGTTGGTCCGATGCACCAGTGGTCGAATTCGATCGGGGCCAGGTTGCCGGCCCAGCTGTCAAACACCTGAACGCAGTCGGCTCCCGCCTCAATCTGCCGGCACAGGTATTGGGCGGACGCCTCGGTCAAAAGCGCAATCAGATCCTCAAACCACTTCTCTCGTGAATACCCCGCCATACGCGCGGCCTTCTGATCCGGCGATCCGCGACCGCCGACCATATAGGTTGCGACCGTCCAGGGCGCACCGCAGAAGCCGATCAATGCCGTCTTACCGGGCAGGCCTTCCCGTACCCGCGAGACTGTTTCGTAAACCGGTGCCAGATGGTCGTGCAGGTTCCTGTCGCTCAGCTTACCGAATGCACTTTGCCCATCCACCGGATCGAGGACCGGCCCTTCGCCCTCTTTGAACGCCACGTCCTGACCAAGAGCGTCGGGAACGAGAAGGATGTCCGCAAAAACGATGGATGCATCGTATCCATACCGTCTGATTGGCTGCAATGTGACTTCGCAGGCCAGTTCGGGTGAGTAACACAGGTCGAGGAACGACCCGGCCTGCTTCCGCACTTCGCGATACTCAGGCAAATACCGTCCGGCCTGACGCATCATCCAGATGGGGGGGACTGTTTCGCTCTGTCCCTTGAGAACTCTGATCAGTTTGCGCATATCGCTGACATCTATAGCGGGTGAAGAGCTTGGTTGCGCGGCTTTCACGCTGTGCTCCCCAATAAAAAAGTTAAGAGATTCTTAATTGTAGTTTTTGTTGGCCTGTGGGATTCGGGGATTGAATGTTTTTCCGGAGTCATCCACTGACAAACGTCGGGCTGAACTGGTTATCTGGATCGGAACACGAGTTACGGCAATACCCAGAATGCTGCAATGTTTCAGTGAGTTAGCCTGAGGATAACCGGTGGATCAAATTCAGAACCTGTGAATGGACTGTGGACAAGATTGCGCAAACGGCTTTTCCGCGCCAGAGGACAAAGTGTTCCACAGGGAATTTTCCTTTGGATAAATCAGGTGCTTTCTGAAACAGTGTCGCCGCCCGGCTGGGGAAATGCCGACTTATCAACAAACCTCAACATTTGACCACGCGATTTATGCCCCACAGGAACGCGCAGAAAAAATTTTTTCACCTGCATCTTGTGTCTGACTCGACCGGTGAAACGCTGAACGCCGTGGCGAAGGCAGCGACCGTCCAATACGCCGATTTTCAGCCGATCGAACATATTCATGCGCTGATAAGGAATACCAAGCAGCTGGAAGCGGTCGTTCGGGACATCGAGACCAACCCGGGCATGGTCTTCTTCACGCTTGTCAACGACGACCTGAGATCCGCCCTCGAAGAGGGATGCCGAAACGCCGGTGTGCCCTCGGTCTCGGTCCTGGATCCGGTCATTTCCAGTCTCGCGACATATCTCAATGCCAAGTCGACGCCGCAGGTGGGTGGTCAGCACGCGCTCAATGCCGAATACTTCAGGCGTATCGATGCGCTGAATTTCACGATGATGCATGATGACGGTCAGCTTCCCGCTGAGCTTGATCAGGCAGATGTCGTTCTTGTCGGAATCAGCCGGACGTCCAAGACACCAACCAGCATCTATCTCGCGAACAGGGGTGTGAAGACGGCGAACATTCCCATGGTGCTGGGTGTTCCGTTGCCGCCGCAGCTCGAAAAGGTGAAGACATCACTCGTTGTCGGCCTGGTGGCAAGTGCAGAACGGATCGTCCAGATCAGGCGCAACCGTCTCCTTTCATTGAACGAGACCGAAGAGACCGACTACATCGACAAGAAGAAGATCGCCGAAGAGCTGACCTACGCGCGGAAGATCTGCGCCAGGCACAACTGGCCGGTAATTGATGTGACCCGCCGTTCGATCGAGGAAACCGCCGCCGCGGTTCTCAATCTCTATTACCAGCGCCAGCACATATGATGTCTTTGTTTCAGCAGTCCGGAATCAGCCTCGTTCTGGCCTCCGCCAGTACGGTCCGTGCAGATATGTTGCGCGGTGCAGGTTTGCGTTTCGATGTCAGACCGTCTCCTGTGGATGAAGATGCCGTGAAGTCCGCCTTGAAGTCGGAGCGCGGCGAAATCACAGGCGAAGACCTCGCAACAATCCTCGCGCAGACCAAGGCAACCTCGGTGTCGGAGCAGGAACCGTCGGCTCTGGTCATCGGTGCCGATCAGGTTCTGGGCTTCGAGGGCAGGTTTTATGACAAACCGAAAGACATGGATGAAGCACGAGATGCTCTCATCGCGATGCGCGGAAAGACTCATGTTCTGCACACAGCCACGGCATGCGCTGAAGCGGGTGACGTCATCTGGCATCATGAATCATCAGTCACACTGACCATGCGCGATTTTTCCAACGACTTCCTGGGGACGTACCTGGCGGCGTGTGGTGAAGACATCCTGACCAGTGTCGGCGCCTACAAGCTCGAAGGACCTGGCGCTCAACTTTTCGAGCGCATCGAAGGCGACTACTTCTCGGTTCTCGGTCTGCCACTGCTTCCGTTGCTCCAGTTCCTCCGCAGTCGTGGCGCTATTGAATCATGATCGCCTCGCCAACATCGCGACGGAAAGCCTTCGTGATCGGATGGCCGATCGAACATTCACGATCGCCGATGATCCACAACCACTGGCTTGAACGTCACGGGATCGATGGCCACTACGAGCGGGTGCCGGTCAAACCTGAGGATCTCGCCGGGTTCATCGAAGGCCTTGGAGATACGGGGTACATCGGCGGCAACGTGACACTGCCGCACAAGGAAGCTGTGTTCTCTCTGGTTTCCGAGACGGATCCGGCAGCGGATACACTTGGCGCCGTCAATACGGTGTTCTGGCGGGATGGAGTCCTGACCGGAACCAATACCGATGGTTACGGGTACATGGAACATCTCCGGACGACGATTCCATCGTGGTCATCGCCGGACGGACCGGTCGTGGTTTTGGGTGCCGGAGGTGCCGCCCGGGCGATTGTCGCCGCGTTGCACGAGGATGGTGTTCCGGAAATCAGGATCGTCAACCGCAGTCTCGATCGCGCCGAGGCGCTTGCCCGAGCAATTTGTCCCGGTGCGAAAATCTATCCATGGTCAGACTGTTCGGCGGCTCTCGGTGATGCACGGCTTCTGGTCAACACGACATCTCTCGGCATGGCGGATATGCCGCCGCTCAAGATCGATATTTCCGGCTTGCCTGAAACCGCGGTCGTCTCGGACATCGTCTATGTGCCGTTGCAGACCGATCTTCTGCGTAAAGCCGCAGCGGCCGGACTCAGGACAGTGGACGGCCTCGGAATGCTCCTGCATCAGGCCGTTCCCGGATTCGAAGCGTGGTTCGGCGTGCGGCCGAAAGTGGATCGGACACTTCGCACAATAATCGAAAACGATATCGAGCGATCATCATGATTGTCCTCGGCCTTACCGGTTCGATTGGCATGGGCAAGACGGCGACCGCCGGCATGTTCCGGCAACTGGGGATCCCCGTATTCGATGCGGATGCTGCTGTCCATGATCTGTATGCGCCGGGCGGCGACGCCGTGACGCCGGTCGGCGAGGCATTTCCGGGTGCGATCGTCGACGGTGCGGTCAACAGGGACGCATTGTCGAAAGCGGTGCTCGATGATCCGTCCGCGGTGCGCAAGCTCGAATCCATCGTTCATCCTCTCGTCAGAAAGATGCAGACCAGGTTCATCGATGCGGCACGCGACGGCGGTCACGACATCGTCGTCCTCGACATTCCGCTCCTGTTCGAGTCCGGCGGTGCTGGCCGCGTTGACCGGATCGTGGTGGTAAGCGCCCCGGCGGATGTCCAGAAGGACCGGGTGCTGGCCCGGCCCGGGATGACGGAGGAAAAGTTCCTCGCCATCCTTTCGCACCAGATGCCTGACGAGGAAAAGCGGGCGCGGGCCGACTTTATTGTGGATTCCAGCCGCGGACTGGATGATGCGCTCCGACAGGTCGAGCGAATCGTGGCACAGTTGCGATCGGGAGACGCAAGCGATGCGTGAGATCGTTCTCGATACCGAAACCACCGGGCTCAAGCCTGAAGAGGGCCACAAGGTCGTCGAGATCGGCTGCGTGGAGCTGATCAACCACGTGGCGACCGGCGAGACCTATCACGTCTACATAAACCCGGAACGGGACATGCCGACGGAAGCCTTCGACGTTCACGGCCTGTCGGAACAGTTCCTGTCGGACAAGCCGGTGTTCGCGGACATCGCTGCTCCCTTCCTGGAGTTCATCGGTGATGCGCCGCTCGTGATCCACAATGCCTCATTCGATATGGCCTTCCTGAACTACGAGCTGCGGCTGGCTGGTCATTCGCCGATGCCGTCCGAACGGGCGGTCGACACCCTTCATATTGCGCGTCGCAAGCACCCGACCGGTCAGAACAGCCTGGATGCGCTCTGCCGCCGGTACGGAGTCGACAATTCCGCGCGCACGAAACACGGCGCGCTGCTTGACTGCGAATTGCTGGCGGAAGTCTATCTCGAGCTGATCGGTGGACGGCAGCCGCATCTTACCCTGGTCGATACCAAGTCCGGCCCGCGCAGCCGAGAGGTCGCGAAAACGGCGTACCAGCCGCGGTCACGGCCACTGCCGTCGCGTCTAAGCGACAAAGAAGTGAGCGATCATCGCGCCTTTGTTGAAACCCTGGGCGAGAATGCCCTGTGGAAGAAATTCGCCGGCTGACTATGCTGTAGCGGCGCCTTCCTGCTCGATCCGCTGATTGTACATGCCGGCGAAATCGATCGGATCGATCATCAACGGCGGGAAGCCACCATTGCGCGTCGCGTCGGCGAGGATATGCCGCGCGAACGGGAACAGCATGCGCGGGCATTCGACCAGCACAACCGGATGCATCGTCTCTTCCGACATGTTTTCCAGCCGGAATATGCCGGCATAGAGAATCTCGGCCGCAAACACCACTTCGTCAGCTTCAACCGCCTTGGCCTGAAGTTCGAGCTCCACTTCGAAGTCGGTCTCGGCAAGAGCCCGCGCGTTGACGTTCACCGAGATGTCGATCTGTGGATTCGACTCCGGGTTCATGAGGGACTGCGGCGTCTTGGGGTTCTCGAATGAAAGGTCTTTCAGGTACTGCGCGAGGATGCGCATGGATGGCGCGTCGCCACCCGTTGCCCCGTCTTCGCCATTGGCTGAAGCTGCCCCGTTTTCTTCCGAGCCAGCGTTGGAGTCATCGGTCATTTTTTCGGTTCCTTGTTCTGACGCCCCTACGCTGTTTCCTAACCGCAGACCAGGCGCAATTCCTTTCACTCGGGGCAAGTGGCTAACATGGATGCCGCGTTCCGACAATACCGGAACGGGCCAGCAGCTTTAGGTCATCGGCGCCAGGGCGAATCATCCCCATCACCTCTTTGTGATGGGTTGTCTTCCTGGACAATTTCGCCTTCGATGATTGGGCCGGACCCGTCGCGGTCCGCGCGGCTCGGTCCGGTTGTTTCCTGATCAAAATGACCCATATCAAAAGTACTGACATGAACGTTTGGCGATTGCCGCAAAGCGTTCATTATCCATCGTGCTATAGAAAGACGCACCGGCGGAATGAGAAAAACGAAGCCGACGGCATCGGTGAGGAATCCGGGGGTCAGCAATAACGCGCCGGCGACCAGCAGAAAAAGCCCATGGATGACCGAATCGATGGGAAGTTGGCCGTGATCGAGGCTGCTTTGCGCCTTGGCGATGGTCGCAAGTCCCTGGATTCGCAGGATCGTGGCTCCGATGACGGCGGTAAGCACAATTGTAGCAAGGGTAGGCCAGAGACCGATCAGATCGCCGACCTGAATGAACATGGCGATCTCGGCTATCGGAATACCGATAAAAAGGAGGGGCAGGAGAAATTTCAATCCGGTTCGGCCTTTGTAAAGAATGTCATGAATAAAGCATAATCGACGGGTTTGGTCGGCAGGCGCGACAATTCAGCGTAAATTGCGCTGATCGCTCGCCGGGTTGCCTTACTTGCGTTATACATGTAGGCAGCGCGTCGGTTCGCCGCAATGTGACATTTGGAAAGCTCCCGGCTTGATAATGTCCATCTCTCCGCCGGCACAGAATTAGGTATGCCAGGAAGGCATTGATCAAAATGAGTGACGCATTCGATCTGACAACACTGTTTTTCCTCGTACTCGCGGTTGTGATCTTCCTGCGACTTCGCGGCGTTCTGGGCAGACGGACCGGAAACGAGCGTCCGCCGTTCGATCCCTACTCGCAGCGCGACGTCAACCAGAAGCCCGGAGATGAAGCGGCTAACGAAGGCAACGTCATCACCATGCCGGGCACGGCGAAGATCGAGCCCGCGAACGCCGAGCAGCGGAATGAAGAAGAGCCCGAGCCGGTTTGGGGCGGTCACGCTGAACCGGATACACCATTGGCGAACGCTTTGGACGAGATTGCCGCTGCCGACAACACATTCACGCCGGCCGGCTTCCTCGATGGCGCCAAGGTGGCATACGAGCTCATCGTGACGGCCTTTGCCGACGGCGACAGGAGAACGCTCAAGAACCTGCTCAGCAAGGATGTCTTCGGCAGCTTCGATTCGGCCATCTCCGACCGTCAGAAGCGCAAGGAAACTATGGAATCGAGCTTTGTCGGGATCGACAAGGCTTCGATCATTGAGGCCGAGTTTAAAGACCGCAAGGCACGGGTGACGGTCAAGTTCGTGAGCGAACTGATTTCGGCGACCAAGGATTCCGAAGGCCGTATCATCGATGGCGATCCCAAGCGGGTTCGTGAAGTGGTCGACATCTGGACCTTCAGCCGCGACGTGTCTTCACGTGACCCGAACTGGCAGTTGGTCGCCACCGAGGCTGCCAACTGAGTTCCGATTGCGGCAGCGATGGGGACATTTCCGAAATGGCTTCGCAGCGTCGCGCCGATATCGCTTGCGGTTGTCGTTGGCGTTGGACTGGGCGTTGCGACAACGATCTATTTCTGGCGTCCGGCCATGCCGCCTGACGACCAGCGCGATACGGCCGCGGCGACAGGTTTCGATGCACTGCCCGGCTGGCGCGATGATCGTCATGCCGAGATCCTTTCCGCATTCCGCCGCTCCTGCATTTTCCTCGACGAACGTCCCGACGGCGACACGATGGGCATGGCCGGAGGGTCGGTGGCTGACTGGCGGCTGGTCTGCCGCACTGTCCGTGACCTTGTCGATCCGGTTTCCGATGAGCAGGCGCGGGCATTTTTCGAAACACATTTCCGTCCCGTTGCCATTTCCGGCGACGACGGGTCCGACGGACTGTTCACAGGGTATTTCGAACCCGAGCTGATCGGCTCGAAAGAGCCCGGTCCCGACTATCCGGTGCCGCTTTATGGCCGTCCGGCGGATCTCGTGCTTTTTGATTCCGCTGTGCCGCGCGATCCGTCGGCCCGCGATCTGAAGCGGGGCCGTATCGTCGACGGCCGGGCCCGTGCCTACTTCAGCCGGGAAGAGATCGAGAAGGGAGCGCTCAAGGGCAAGGTCAAGCCTATCCTCTATCTGAAGGACAAGGTCGACGCCTTCTTCCTCCATATACAGGGATCGGGCCGGGTGCGGTTGGCCGATGGCAGCGTCCAGCGGGTTGGGTTCGCTGCCAAGAGCGGACAGCCCTATACGCCGATCGGGCGTATTCTCATCGAAAAGAAGGAGATCGAAAAAGAGAAGATCTCCATGCAGTCCATCAAGGCCTGGCTCCGGTCCAACCCGGATCAGGCCGATGCGGTGATGTGGCAGAACAAGTCCTACATTTTCTTCCGGCTGATCGACGGAGATCCCGAACTTGGACCGCCCGGTGCGCAAGGCGTACCTCTCACGCCAGGACGGTCGCTCGCCGTCGACAAGCGGTTTCATGCATACGGCTCCCTGTTCTGGCTCGACACGACCGCGCCGTCCGGGGAGAAGGGCGCCGAACAATCATTCCGTAGGCTGATGATTGCACAGGATACAGGATCGGCGATCCTTGGCGCGGTAAGGGGCGACGTGTTCTGGGGATCCGGAGAAAAGGCGGGGGAGATCGCGGGCCGCATGAAAAGTAAGGGCAGGCTCTACGCTCTCGTGCCGCATGTTGTTGCGGCGTCACTCGATGCGGGAAGCCCGCAGGACTGATGAGCGATCGCGGACGCGACGACAGGCGTACACGGATGCCGCCGGGACTCACCCGGCAGGACCTCGAACTCTGGCGCAAGGTGACGGAAGGCGTCGAACCGATCGACCCGTCGCGGCTCGTGAATGGCCAGCCATCTCCGTCGGGGCAGGCCACAAAAACAATCGGCAAAGTCCCTCCATCACCAAGGCCTGATCCTCCGCCGACATCCACCGCCGTTCCTGCGCCGGCGAGGTCAGCGTCAGTGCGTCAGCAGGAACCCGATCTCTCAGGCATTGACCGGCGAACCCGTCAGCGTCTTTTCCGGGGACAGATGGAAGTCGACGCAAGGATCGATCTGCATGGCCTGACACAGGCGGAGGCCAGGATCGCCTTGCGCGCGTTTTTGTCTACGGCGCGCGCGCGCGGTCACAGGCTGGTTCTGGTCATTACGGGCAAGGGGGACGCACCGTTCGCGCGGCATACCCTGCATTCCGGCGAGGTCTATCATGATCCGGACCGCCAGGGTGTTCTGCGCCGCGCCCTGCCGCAATGGCTTGGCGAGCGGGAATTCCGCGATATGGTGACAGGCTTCCAGCCGGCTCACCCGAAACACGGCGGCGGCGGCGCCTTCTATGTGCGGATGCGCCGCGTCAAGGATCCGCGTCGTTGACTCCGTTCGGCGTCAAGCTCCGCGCGCTGCGTGCTGAACGCGGCATCACCCTCAAGGAAATGGCTGACGCAATTGGTGTCTCGAGCGCCTATCTTTCCGCGCTTGAGCACGGCCGGCGCGGTCGCCCGAGCTGGTACCTGGTTCAGCGCATCATCACCTTCTTCAACGTCATCTGGGACGAGGCGGAAGAGATCGAGCGACTGGCGGCAATCTCTCATCCCCGTGTTGTCATCGACACAGCCGGGCTCGATCCCCTTGCCACGGAACTCGCCAATCTGATGGCGGACAGAATAGCCGAGCTGGACAATGCCGAACTGGAGAAAATGATCGTCCGGCTAAAGGGTCGACCGGATGGAAAACCTGTCGATAACCCTGTGGAGAACAACCAGGAAAAGACGCGGAGAAAGCCCTGAACAACCGGCAGGAATGTGACCTGATATCCTGTTGAAGATCTGTGGATTACAGAATGAACTTCGAGAGATCCGCGTCCTTCGCGAGGTCACCGATATGTTCGTCCACGTAAGCCGCGTCGATCACAACGGTCTCTCCGGACTTGTCGGTCGCATCGAAGCTGATCTGGTCCAGCACCCGCTCCATCACGGTCTGTAACCGGCGTGCCCCGATATTCTCGATCGTCGAGTTGATTTCAGCCGCCAGGTCCGCGACCGCATCGATTCCGTCTTCGGTAAATTCGAGCTCGACGCCTTCGGTCGCCAAAAGGGCCTTGTATTGTTTGATCAGGCTGGCTTCGGGTTCGGTCAGGATGCGGCGGAAATCCTCGTTGGTCAGCGCGCGCAACTCGACCCTGATCGGGAGGCGGCCCTGCAGTTCCGGCAGCAGATCGGACGGCTTGGCCACGTGGAACGCGCCGGACGCGATGAACAGGATGTGGTCGGTTTTCACTGTGCCGTGTTTGGTGCTCACGGTCGTGCCTTCGATCAGCGGCAGGAGATCGCGCTGCACACCTTCGCGGCTGACGTCGGCACCGGCCCGGTCGGAACGAGCGGAGATCTTGTCGATCTCGTCGAGGAACACGATGCCGTTGTTCTCGACAAGGTCGATGGCTTCTTCGACCAGTTGTTCCTCGTCGAGCAGCTTGTCGGACTCCTCTGCCATGAGTATTTCGTAGCTGTTCTTGACCTGGGTCCGGCGTGGTTTGGTCCGTCCGCCGAACGCCTTGCCGAACACGTCATTGAGATTGAGCATTCCCATCTGTGCGCCGGGCATGCCGGGAATCTCGAAGCTCGGCATGCCCATGCCGGTATCGGCGACCTGGATTTCGATCTCCTTGTCGTCCAGCTCGCCATCGCGCAGTTTCTTGCGGAAGCTCTCTCGTGTCGACGCGCTTGCGTTTTCACCGACGAGGGCGTCCAGCACGCGCTCCTCGGCGTTCAGATGCGCTGCCGCTTCGACCTCCTTGCGCTTGGTGTCGCGGATCAGTCCGATCCCGATCTCCACCAGATCGCGGACCATCTGCTCGACGTCGCGGCCGACATAACCGACCTCGGTGAATTTTGTTGCTTCCACCTTCACGAACGGGGCATTCGCCAGGCGCGCCAGCCGGCGGGAAATCTCGGTCTTGCCGACGCCCGTCGGGCCGATCATCAGAATATTTTTGGGTAGTACCTCTTCGCGCATCTGCCCTTCAAGCTGCCGCCTCCGCCAGCGGTTACGCAGGGCAATTGCGACAGCGCGTTTGGCGTCGCGCTGGCCGATGATGTAGCGGTCGAGTTCGGAAACGATTTCGCGGGGAGAAAAGTCCGTCATGAATTGGCTTTCGGATGGGTAATCACTGCAGCGGTGGATTTTGGTCCGATCGGCTGCCGGTTACTCGCTGAGGGTTTCGACTACAATACTCTCGTTGGTGTAGACACAGATATCGGCCGCTATCTTCATCGCCCGCCGCGCGATGTCTTCCGCTTCCAGATCCTGATCGATCAGGGCACGGGCCGCGGCCATGGCGTAGTTTCCGCCGGATCCGATGCCAATGACGCCGCCCTCAGGTTCCAGCACGTCGCCGGTTCCGGTGAGCACGAGACTGGCACTCTTGTCTGCAACGATCATCATGGCTTCAAGCCGGCGCAGGTAACGGTCGGTGCGCCAGTCCTTGGCAAGCTCGACACAGGCCCGTGTCAGCTGTGCCGGATATTGCTCGAGCTTGGACTCGAGACGCTCGAACAGGGTCATGGCGTCAGCCGTCGCGCCGGCAAATCCGGCAATCACGTTTCCGGTCCCGAGCGGGCGCACTTTGCGCGCGTTGCCCTTGATCACGGTGTCGCCGAGACTGACCTGGCCATCGCCGGCCACCACGACCTTGCCGTTCTTGCGCACGGTCAGGATCGTTGTGCCATGCCAGATGCCATAGGGATTGTTCGTTTCTTGCGCCACGTTGATGTCCTTGCCGGTATCGGGATACTGGGCCGAGCCACGTTTTCACCGGAGACATTTATGGACTTCGGCACAAAAGGTAAAGTGGCGCGTTTCGGAGTACTGTAAAGGGCCGGGAGTCGCCGTTAACGTGCAAATCCGTTTCGTCCATGCGGCAACTGGCCATCCTGATACCGACCTGATAAAAGAGCGCTCGTCTCGGCGAGCCGATTGTCTTTACCTCCGGTCCGCCGAACCTTGACGCAGAAATCGGAGCGCTGAGATGCGAACCGCTGAGGTCGAACGCAAGACCAACGAAACGGAGATTTCCGTCTCGATCAACCTGGATGGAACTGGGAAGTATGATGTCCAGACGGGCATCGGCTTTCTCGATCACATGCTTGAGCAGCTTTCGAAGCATTCGCTCATCGACGTGACGGTGCGGGCCAAGGGCGATCTTCACATCGATATGCACCATACGACCGAAGATACCGGCATTGCGCTTGGCCTTGCCGTACGCAAGGCGCTGGGCGATATGCGCGGCGTCCGCCGGTTCGCGAGTTCCATGCTTGCGATGGACGAGGCGTTAAGCCGCGCCGTGATCGACGTCTCCGGACGCCCGTACCTGATCTGGAACGTGGCGTTCTCCCGTCCCAAGATTGGCGACATGGATACGGAACTGTTCCGCGAATGGTTCCAGGCGTTTGCCCAGAACGCCGGCATCACTCTCCATGTCGAGAACCTGTACGGTGACAACAACCACCATATCGTTGAGTCCTGTTTCAAGGCTCTCGCCCGCGCGCTGCGTGATGCCATCGAGCCGGATCCGCGCCAGGCAGACGCGATCCCGTCCACCAAGGGCAAGCTCGGCGACTGATTTTCCGGGAACGGCAAGGTAATCACCATGCGTAGTTACACGGTGCATCATCCGGAAGAGGAGTTCCGCATTATTGCGAGAAGGGCGGACGACACGGTTCTGGTCAGGGATGGCTTTTGCTGGGGCGCGTTCTTCTTTCCGCCCGTCTGGCTTTGCCTTCGCGGCCTGTGGCTGGAACTCGCCGCTTATGTCCTCGCGATCGTGGTGATCATCGCGCTGTCAAATTTTGCGGGCCTTGATCTTGGAGTGGTGCTTTGTGTTTTCGTGGCGCTGAACTTCCTCGTCGGGCTCGAAGGCAAAGAGCTTCTTCGCTGGAAACTGAGCCGTGCAGGGTTTCATACGGTGGCGGTCGTTCAGGCCGAATCGCTCGAAGCGGCGGAACGGCGCTTCTTCGAGAACCTCTTCGAGCTGGCCGGCAATCCTCCACTGCAGGTCGAAACTGAACCGCAGGCGGCATTTTCAAAAGGCCGCCCGGGAACCGTCTGGGCCGACCAGGGCAAGACCGACGAAGACGAGATTGTCGGAATGTTCCCCCGGCCGGAGGGCAAGGTGTGATCGTCACCATCATCGATTACGGCTCAGGCAATCTGCGCTCTGCCTCGAAGGCATTCGAGCGCGCGTCCCGCGAGTCCGGCGTCGAGGCCGAAATCTCCGTCACATCGGATCCTGATGAGGTCGCCCGTGCGGACCGTATCGTATTGCCTGGCGTCGGTGCGTTTGCCGACTGCCGCGACGGTCTCAAAGCCGTCGACGGCATGTGGGACGCCCTGAATGATGTCGTGCGCGGAAAGGCCCGTCCCTTTCTCGGTATTTGTGTGGGCATGCAACTGATGGCCGAACGCGGGCTCGAATTCGGCGTGACCGAAGGTTTGGGCTGGATTGGCGGCGACGTGAGTGCGATCGAGCCGTCCGATCCGTCTCTCAAGGTGCCGCACATGGGCTGGAACACGCTGACGCTCGAGCGGCAACATCCGGTATTTGAGGGTATCGACCTTGGTCCCGACGGTCTGCATGCCTATTTCGTGCACAGCTACCACCTCGTCCCGGCGGACGGTGGAGACCTCGTCGCCCGCGCCGATTATGGCGGACCGGTTACCGCCGCGGTCAGCCGTGGCAATATGGTCGGCACCCAGTTTCATCCGGAAAAGAGCCAGAAACTGGGCCTTTCGTTGATTGCCAATTTTTTACGCTGGGCTCCCTGACATGATTTTGTTCCCTGCCATCGATCTCAAGGACGGCCAGTGCGTCCGCCTCGTCAAGGGCGAGATGGATCAGGCGACCGTGTTCAACGACGAGCCGGCCGCCCAGGCCACCGAATTCGAAAGCCAGGGATTCGAGTGGCTTCACCTGGTCGATCTGAACGGCGCCTTTGCGGGCCGGCCGGTAAACGGGGAAGCAGTCGATGCCATTCTCGGCGCGATCCGGATCCCCGTTCAGCTTGGCGGCGGTATCCGCGATCTCGAAACCATCGAGATGTGGCTGGAAAAGGGTGTCACGCGCGTCATTCTGGGCACCGCGGCGGTCCGGGACCCAGACCTCGTGATCGAGGCCTGCCGCCGTTTCCCGGGTCGTATTGTTGTCGGCATGGACGCCCGCGACGGTCGCGTTGCTGTCGAGGGTTGGGCGGAGACATCCGATCTCTCAGCTGGCGACCTGGCCGCACGTTTCACGGATGCCGGGGTTGCGGCCATCATCTTCACGGATATCGATCGCGACGGCGTGCTCCAGGGCCTCAATCTCGAGGCAACGGTAAATCTGGCGCGCAGCACCTCCATTCCGGTTATTGCAAGCGGCGGCCTGTCCTCGCTGGACGATATCGCAAGATTGCTTGAGCCGGAGAACGCGATCCTGGCCGGTGCCGTTTCGGGTCGCGCGCTTTACGACGGCAGACTCGATCCGGCATCCGCACTTGCTATGATCAGGGAAGCGAGAGAGTCGGGCGGGGCCCATGCTTAAGGCACGTGTCATACCTTGTCTCGACGTCAAGGACGGACGGGTCGTCAAGGGCGTCAACTTTGTCGACCTGCGCGATGCCGGGGATCCGGTTGAATCGGCGCGGGCCTATGATGCCGCCGGCGCGGACGAACTCTGCTTTCTCGACATCACTGCCAGCCACGAAAATCGCGACACCATTCTCGACGTCGTCGCGCGCACAGCAGAAGAATGTTTCATGCCCGTGACGGTCGGCGGCGGCGTGCGCACGGTCGACGACATCAGGCGGCTGCTTCTGGCCGGCGCTGACAAGGTCTCGATCAATACCGCGGCCGTGCGCGACCGGGACTTCGTCAACCAGGCGTCGGAAAAATTCGGCGCGCAATGCATTGTCGTTGCCATCGATGCCAAGCGCGTCAGTGCGGAGGGTGAGCCGGATCGCTGGGAGATCTTCACCCATGGCGGCCGCGAACCGACGGGTATTGATGCCGTCGAGTTTGCCAAGGATGTTGTCAGCCGCGGGGCTGGCGAGATCCTGCTGACGTCCATGGACCGGGATGGCACCAAGGTCGGATTCGATATCGCGCTGACGCGGGCAATCTCTGACGCTGTGCCGGTGCCGGTGATTGCGAGCGGCGGGGTCGGCACGCTTGATCACCTGGTCGAGGGCGTGCGCGACGGTCATGCCAGCGCTGTTTTGGCCGCATCGATCTTCCATTTTGGCGAATATTCGATTGCCGAGGCAAAGGAACATATGGCCGCTGGCGGCGTTCCCGTCAGGCCGGCCTGGCAGACGGACGGCTGATAGGCCATGTCGAAATCAGGTTCAGACCTAAGTTGCGTTTTCATAAGTAGCCGCAAGGTGTATGACCGGTTCTGTTCAGCGGGTGAAACGTCAGGACATGACTGAGAGAACGAGCAATTCCGATGCGCTTGCGCGTCTTGCCGCGACCATTGCCGAGCGGCGGGCAGAAGGCTCTCCGGATTCCTACACCGTGAAGCTGATCGAAAAAGGCGTGGCCAAGTGCGCGCAGAAACTTGGCGAGGAGGCCGTTGAAACCGTCATAGCGGCAATGGATGGCGACCGGGATGCCGTCGTGTCGGAGTCTGCCGACCTCCTGTATCATCTGCTGGTATTGCTTGAAGCAAGTGGCGTCACGCTTGAAGATGTTCTGTCCGAGCTGACGCGACGCGAGGGGGTTGGCGGTCTTGCCGAAAAGGCCGCCAGGGAACAGGGGTAACGGGACCCTTTCTGCCATGAACAGCACGCTGGATCTGAACGCGCGCGACGAGCTGTCTCCATACAGCACGTTCTCGATTGCCGAGTGGAGCAAGCTGCGCATGGACACGCCGCTGACGCTGACCGAAGCGGACGTCGAGGAATTGCGGGGCCTGAACGATCCGGTCTCCCTGGACGACGTGGTCGAGGTCTATCTCCCGATGTCGCGCCTGCTGAACCTCTACGTTGCCGCGATCCAGTCGCTGTTCGGTGTGACCCAGCAGTTTCTGGGCGGCCGGGAGCACAAGGTTCCCTACATCATCGGGATTGCGGGCAGCGTTGCCTGCGGCAAGAGCACGACGTCGCGCCTTCTGCGTGCACTCCTTGCCCGCTGGCCGGACCATCCAAAGGTCGAGTTCTTGCCGACCGACGGATTTCTTCTGCCGAATGCGGTGCTGCAGGCCGAAGGCCTGATGGAGCGCAAGGGATTTCCGGAGAGCTACAATCTGCCCGGACTCCTCAAGTTCCTGTCCGACATCAAGGCCGGCAAGCGCAACGTCGAGGCACCGGTCTACTCGCATCTGTCCTACGACGTCCTTGAGGGAGAGAAGATCACGATCGACCAGCCCGACATCCTGATCGTCGAGGGGCTTAATGTCCTGCAGACCGGCAAGCCTCCGAAGGACGGCAAGGCGATTCCGTACGTGTCGGACTTTTTCGATTTCTCCATCTATATCGACGCCGACGAGGACGTTCTGAAACGCTGGTACGTTGCCCGTTTCCTGCGTCTGCGTGAGACCGCCTTCCGCAACCCGAAATCCTATTTTCATCGCTATTCGACACTGTCGGACGATGAGGCGGTAGAGATCGCCAGTGATATCTGGACACGTATTAACTTATTGAATTTGCAGGAAAATATCGTTCCGACCAGGCAGCGCGCCGATCTGATCCTGCAGAAGGGGCCCCATCACGCAATCGAGCGTGTCGCCCTGCGCAAGTTATGAGCGACAGCGGCCAGAACTGGCATTACGACGATGATCACGTCAGCTTCCTGGAGGCGCTCTGGGGAAACGGGTACATGTCCCCCGGCGGGCCTGAAGAAGTTGCCCGGTTGCTTGACGGTGTCGATCTTTCAGGAAAGACGGTCGTCGACATCGGTTGCGGTGCCGGCGGCATTACCGTTGCCCTGGCCCGTGATTACGGCGCGGCTCGGGTGATCGGCGTCGATGTCGAAGCGCCGGTTTGCGCTCACGCCCGCCGCCGGGTCGAACGCGAGGGTTTGATTGATCGGGTGGAGATCCGGGAGACCGTGCCCGGACCTCTGCCGGTCGACGATGCATCGGTCGAAATGGTCTTCAGCAAGGATTCGATCGTCCATATTCCTGACAAGGAACAGCTCGCCCGCGACGTTTACCGCGTGCTCAGGCCGGGCGGCTGGTTTGTCGCTTCGGACTGGCTGATCTCCCATGACGGTGAACCGTCTCCCGCGATGGCGCATTATCTGAAACACGAGGATCTGGATTTCGGCATGGCGTCGCCCGGCCGCTACCAGCGTGCCTTGCAGGCTGCAGGCTTTGAGCAGATTTCACTGGTCAACCGGAATGCCTGGTACCTGGAAACGGCGAGGGGAGAGCTCGATCGCCTTCAGGGCAGCGAGCGCAAGGGATTCGAGGCCGCGATCGGCAAGGCGGAGCTTGCAGCGCAGATCGAGACATGGAAGGCGATGATCCCGGTTATCGAAACCGGCGAACACTGTCCTCATCACTTTCGGGCCAGAAAACCGGGTTAAAGGTCAGAATTACAGGTACGAGTTGATTTGCCTGTACTCACTGGCGGTGACACTATCGCTGCGGTATTTGTGACAGGCCATGTATCAATGACCGCGAAATCTGAGTTTATTCGCTCCGCCGCCGTGATCGAGGTGCGCGATGTGCTTGCGAGCAGGGATTTCTACAGGGACAAGCTGGGCTTCGAAACGGCGGGCGTCTGGGGTGAACCGCCCTGTTTCTGCATTGTGGGGCGCGGTACGACCACACTTTTCCTCGACCAGTCGCGTGGTGAGGGTGCCTTGCCGGTCAATCAGTACTGGGCGGCTTACATTTATGTCAGCGATGTCGCGGCCTTGATTGAAGAGTACGAAGCCCGGGGCGTCGAGATCCTTCGTGGTCCGGAGGACATGCCTCACGGCTGCCGCGAGATCGATGTCCGAGACCCGGACGGTCACATCATCTGTTTCGGACAGGACCTTCAGCCCGGACCCGAAGGACCGGGGCTGTAGTCGAGTACGGACTCCCGCGCTGCGGAGTTCACGGGAGTGAGTCATGCGTAAACTGTTCGCCGCAATCGCCGGTATCATCACCGCTGTCGTGACCGTGGGCGCGATCCAGAGTCTCGGGCACATGATCTTCCCGCCCCCGCCTGATGTGAATCTGTCGGACCCGAACCAGCTTGCCGCGTTGATTGAGCGTATGCCTCCGGCGGCACTGATTTTTGTGGTTGCGGCCTGGCTCGTCGGCAGTTTTGCCGGCGCTGTTGTCGCCACTTTGATTGCCCGGCGGGAGACGATCGTGCCGGCAATGACGGTTGCGGCTGCAGTGCTGTTCGGCGCGCTCTATTCGCTGTTCATGATCTCGCATCCGCTCTGGATGGCGATTGCGGGCATTGCGCTGCCCCTGCCGTCCGCATGGCTGGGCGCGACGGTCGTGGGGATCAGGAGGTCCTGACCACGGTCCGAAAACGGTTGCCTAGCTTCCGCGCAGTTTCTTGAGGATTTTCGATCCGGGGCGCCCGGTCGGTTTCATGCCGAATTTCTTTTCGGCTTTCCTGATTGCGGCTCGGGTGATCGGTCCGACTTTGCCGTCCGCCTCGCCGATATCGTAGCCGTTCTTGATGAGCAGCTCTTGCAGTTCGAGCCGCTGCGCCCGCGACAGGCCGGGATCATTTGTCGGCCATGCCTTGGAGAAGGGCTTCCCGCCTTTCAGGCGATCCGAAAGATGTCCGATGGCAAGCGCATAGGATTCCGCCGCGTTGTAGGAATAGAGCGCGCTGAAATTCCTGTAGACGAGGAAGCCGGGACCGTTGCGTCCGGCCGGCCTGATTAACCCGGCGGTCGCCTTGCCGCCGAGAGCCTTGCCGTTGATCTTCCTGAAACCGCGCTTGCCCCAACGGGTGAGCGACGCCCGGCGCTTGCGCCCGACCGGACCGCGGTAGCGTTTCGGCATCCGCACTTCGAAACCCCAGCGCTGACCCTTGCGCCACCCGGCTCCCCTCAGATAGTTGGCGGCGGAGGCGAGCGCGTCGGGAATGGAATGGACAAGGTCGCGCCGGCCGTCCCGGTCGAAATCGACCGCATAGCGGCGATATGTGGAGGGCAGGAATTGCGTTTGCCCGAAAGCGCCGGCCCACGACCCCCGCAAATCCGCCATCCTGAGGTCGCCTCTGGTCACGAGCCTCAGCGCCTGGATCAGTTCATTGCGGAAGAACTTCCGCTTCCGCCCGAGGCAGGCAATGTTGGAAAGCGCATTGGGCAGGAAAAAATCGCCCGTGATCTTGCCGAAATTGCTCTCGATTCCCCATAGCGCAAGGATGATGTAACGGTCGACGCCGTATCTTTTCTCGACGGCACGCAGGGTCTTGTCGTGGGTCTTGAGCAATGCCTTGCCCGTGTCGATACGCTCCTGATCGACCAGGAAGGCCATGTAATCCCAGATCGGGGTCCTGTACTCGGGCTGACTGCGCGAGAATCGCAGGACTTTCTCGTCGCGTTTGATGTTGGCGAATGCCTTGTTGGCGACCGAACGGCTGACCCCGGCTTTGATCGCCGAACGCTTGATCTTTGCAACACAGCTCTTGAATGAAGCCTCCGCCGGGGCCGGTGTAAAAACACCGAAGGAGATGGCAACGGCGGCGGACAGAATCAGGGGACGCACCAGCATGGGCCGAAGACTATCACAAGATTTCTTGCCGCGTGTGTGACGAAATGATCTCAGATCAGACCGTTTTCGCGCGCCATTTCAGCGAGATTGGCCTCCGGGCGAGCGCCGATATGACTTAGGATTTCCGCAGCGGCCATGGCGCCGAGACGCCCGCAATCGACAAGCGGCTTCCCGGTGGTCAGACCGTGCAGGAAGCCGGCGGCGAACAGGTCGCCCGCACCCGTTGCGTCGACCACGCGCTCGATCGGATGGGCATCGACCACGTGAACCTCGTCGCCCCGTACGATGACGCATCCCTTTTCGCTCCGGGTCAGCGCCGCAAGCGCGCAGTCTTGTCGAACCGCCTGAAGTGCGCTGTCGAAGTCGTCGACTTCATAGAGCGAACAGATCTCGGCTTCGTTCGCAAACAGGATGTCGATGTCGTCGACGATGAGCTTCTTGAATTCGTCTCGGTACCGGTCGACGCAGAACGAATCCGACAGGGTCAGCGAGACCTGCCGTCCTGCCTGGTGCGCAAGTGCTGCGGCCTTGAGAAATGCCTCTTTCGCGGCAGGCGGATCCCAGAGGTAGCCCTCCATATAGGTGACGCTCGCTGCGCCGATCTCGTCCGGATCGATGTCCTCGGGACCGAGCCGGACGCAGGCACCGAGAAAGGTGTTCATGGTGCGCTCGCCGTCGGGCGTGACCAGGATCATGCTTCGCGCGGTGGCCGGGCCGTCCGTCGTCCGTGCGGAGTTGAATGTCACGCCGATCGAGCGGATGTCATGGGTAAAGACGTCGCCGAGCTGATCGTTTCGTACCTTGCCGATATAGGCGCCGCGGCCGCCGAACGAAGCAAGGCCGGCGATGGTATTGGCCGCGGAGCCGCCTGAGATCTCCACTGCCGGACCCATGTCGTCGTAAAGCGCCTTGGACTGTTCTTCATCGACAAGGTGCATCGCGCCTTTCGCGATACCGTGCGCGTCCAGAAAGGCATCGTCGGTTCGTGCAAGTATGTCGACGATGGCGTTGCCGATACCGACAACGTCGAAGGTGGCCTGGGTCATGTTTTTGGGAAAGCTCCGGAAGGGCGGGGAAATCTTGTCCGCAGTATTATGGTGTTTTCGCGCCAGAGTATAGGGATTGGGTATTGCCGGAGGCAAACGGAATCCCTTCATTCCCGCCCATTTGAGCCTTGTTTTTACCCACCGGAGCGATTACGTCGAGGGAACCACTCCTGAAAGAGCAAAGGTTGCGCGCTGCCCGATGATTTCCGGTGCCCTCAAGGCGATGGAGCAGATGCTCTCGCCACCCTTCCGTATCGTCCTTTTCAAGTCGGTTGGCCTGACGATCGGGCTGTTCGTGGCTGTCGGCGTAGCCCTTCAGGCCTTTCTCGCCAGCGTAACCATCTCGACCTGGCCCTATGTTGACCAGGCCCTGGCCGTGGTCGCAGGCCTCGGTGTCATTCTTGGATTTGTGTTTCTTGTCGGTCCGGTGACGGCACTCTTTGCCGGCATCTTTCTCGACGAGGTGGCTGAGCATGTCGAGAAGGTTCACTACCCCTATGACCGTCCAGGCACCGAGCTGCCGGTCATGACGGCCATGGGCGTCGCGCTCAAGTTCTTCGGAATTCTGATCCTGGTGAACATCTTGATCCTGATGGTCGCGTGGGTGCCCGGCCTGAACCTCATCGCCTACCTGTCCGGCAACGGTTATCTGCTCGGCAGGGAATTCTTCGAGATGATCGGCATGCGCCACATGAGCCCGGAGGATGCACGCGCCCTGAGGAAGGCAAATGCATCGCGCGTATTTTTCGCCGGGGTTCTGATCGCTGCGCTGGCCATGATCCCGTTCGCCAACCTGCTCGTGCCGCTATTCGCGACCGCGTTCATGGTGCACGTATTCAAGCGCGTACACGCCCAGGCAACCGGCCGGCTGGCCGGAGCACACTGATCCCGTAGTTTGGGGTTTCGCCCCGATCGTGTCCGGGGTCCGGACGATGCCTGAGCTACTTGGGCTGTTCGATCTTGGCTTTTGAACGCAGGTCCTCGAGCGCCTTCTGCAGCCGCTCGCCCTGCATGGCGGTGCGAACCTGGTCCTTGACCTGGTCGAACGGCGGCAGCGGCTTGTCCCTAGCTTCCTCGACCTTGATCACGTGCCAGCCGAACTGGGTTTTCACCGGCGCCTTTGACACTTCACCCGGCTTGAGCGCGAAGACGGCCTTGTCGAAGGCCGGCACCATACGCCCCTGACCGAAGAAGCCGAGATCGCCGCCACGCGGTCCGCTCGGACCGGTCGACTTTTTCTTGGCAAGCTCCTCAAAGTCCGCTCCGCCATCCAGTTCGGAGATCACCGCCTTGGCTTCGTCTTCGGTCTTCACCAGGATGTGGCGCGCACGGACTTCCTTCTCCGGCTTGATGTCCTTGGTCAGCTCGTCGTACTTGGCCTTGACGTCCTTGTCGGTCAGCGAGGAGTTGATCTTCTCGTTGATATAGACCTCGCGCAGTGCGCGCATCGTCATCCACTCGACCCGCTTCTTGAATTCATCGGTGTCCGCCATTCCGGCAGCGCGCGCCGCATTCGCCAGCAGATGCGTATCGATCAGGACTTTCGTCAGCACTTCCTGCCGCTGCGCCTCCGGGATCTGAGCGATGCTTCCGCCGACCGCTTCAATGGCGTCCTTGACGTCCGCCTTGGTAATCTTCTTGCCGTCAACGGTCGCCAGGACCTTGCTTTCGTCCGCGTGTGCCGGAGCAAAGGCGAAAGCCGTGCCAGTGATCGCGGTGGCAAGGAAGAGGGCGCGCGACAGGGCACGGACGGTGGGGACTGGGAACATTGGGTTAATCCTTTGCGATGAAGCAGCCTGACGATCCGGGCCGCGTGTCTGGCGGTGTGAATCCGCACGGAGTTGATGGCGAAACAGGCACCCGCCGTGAATTTCGAGGGGATCATGGCAGTTCGGCCCCTGTATTGAAAGCAATCTTTGCGTTTCGGCCAATCACAAAACCGCGTGACAGGATCGTGCCGTTTGTACAGAATTTCAGCTTCTGGAATCCGCATCGGGTGCGGAAAATCTCGACTTTCGAAGGAGACGGGGGCTTGGTGAGCGCGGTGAGACGGTCGCTTGTGTCGATTCTGGGCGGCCGGCTGTTTTACGGCTGGACGATCGTCGGTGTCGCCAGTCTGGGGATATTCGCGAGCGGTCCCGGACAGTCCCACACCTTCAGTGTCTTTGTCGGACCGATCAGCCGCGATCTGGGTATTTCCAGCGCGACCATTGCCACGGCTTACGGCATCGCAACGCTGGTCGCCGCAATTCTGCTGCCGCAGACCGGACGGCTGGTGGATCGCTACGGACCACGGCGAATGCTCACCGCGATTTCGCTTCTGCTTGGCGTGGCGTGCCTCCTGTTCGGCGCCGTGGCCAATTTTCTCTGGCTGGCGATCGGGTTCGGTGCCCTGCGGTTCCTGGGTCAGGGCTCGCTCATGCTCGGCTGCGCCAATCTCGTGTCGCAATGGTTCAGCAAGAATCGCGGCCTCGCCATGAGCCTGATGGCGCTGGGCTTTGGCGTCTCCATGGCCGTGCATCCGCCATTGTCCCAGTATCTGGTCGAAACCATCGGCTGGCGTCAGGCCTGGGTCGTCCTGGGTGCGCTGACCTGGGTGCTGATGCTGCCGGCACTGCTGCTGTTCGTGCATGACAAGCCGGAGGACCTGTCGCTGCGCCCGGACGGCGAAACGGCTGAAAGCGTTGAAGGTGCGCCTGACGGCGGTGCCGCCGAAATCACCGGCCTGACCCTTCGCGAAGCTCTGTCCACGTCGAGCTTCTACATCCTGTCCTTCGGCTGGTTCGCCATCGCCATGCTGGTGACGACGCTGCATTTTTACCAGGTGTCGATCCTGACGGCACAGGGGCTGTCGACTGAAGTGGCCGCGCGCGCCTTCACCGTTTCCGCTGTCACCATGGTTGCGACCATGCCGCTCGTCGGCCGCCTGTTCGACCGCATGAAGACCCGTTACGTCTTTGCGATCGGGTTGCTGATCACCGCGTCGTCGCTCGTCGGGATCACATTTGCCGACGGCATTGCCGGTGCCATGGCCTACGCGGTGGTGTTCGGGCTCAACAACGCCTTCTCCATGACCATGTTCGGCTATATCTGGCCGCGCTATTTCGGTCGTCGCCATCTCGGCGCGATCCAGGGCACCGGTCAGATGATCGGTGTGGTCGGGGCCTCCCTCGGACCGCTTCCGGTCGGTCTTGCCTTCGACTTCATCGGCAGCGCCACCATGACGCTGCGGTTGCTGGCGATCTATCCCGTGCTGGCAGCCGTCATCGCGTTACTGTTCCTGCGTACCGCGCAGGGCGTGGATGGAAACGAACACCTGGAATAAACGGTCCCGGTGAACGGGCGGCCGGCTATTCCGAAGGCTCCCGTCCCCGTTCGGCCCATGCCATCGCCAGGAGGGACGCGCCTCCGAGCGCGCTGAATCCGATCACGAGCGGAAAGACAGTCCCGTTGAAGCTGACACCGATCAGGGCTCCGAGACCGGCGCACATGAATGTCGTCAACGATCCCACGACCGCGGCACCGACACCGGCGATGTGGCCGAGCGGCTCCATGGCGAGCGCGTTGAAGTTGCCGAACAGGATGCCGAAGCAGAAGAATGTGACCGCGAGGTAGGCGTTGAGCGCCCAGAGCGGAGGATTGCCGGCAAACCAGAAGACGATCAGAAGGAAACCGGTACCCGCTCCGGTCAGGATCAGGGCCGACCGCCGGCAGAGGAAGCGCATGCCGAATCGCGTCACCAACCGGGAATTGAGAAATGACGCGCCTCCGATCGCGAGCGCCAGGGCCGCGAAGTAATAGGGGAACAGCGTGCCGACGCCGTACTGGATCTGGAAGATCTGCTGGGACGAAACCAGGTAGCCGACAAAGGCCCCGAACACGAATCCTGCTGCGATCGTGTAGCCGATGGAAACGCGGTTGCGGCAGGTTTCCATGACGCCCGCCGCGATCCGTCCGGCAGAAAACGGGATGCGCCGGCCGGGCGCCAGCGTTTCCGGTTGCCTGAGCCAGAACCAGAACGCGGCGCCGGCTGAGAGCACGAGGAAAAAGCCGAAGATCGCCCTCCAGTGCACGAGCAGCATGATCCACTGGCCGATCACCGGGGCGAGCACGGGCACCAGGATAAAAACCGCCATGACCAGCGACACGATGCGCGCCATGGCCTCGCCCTTGTACTGATCGCGGATCAGGGCAATCACCACGATGCGCGGCCCGGCGGCACCAATGCCCTGCAGCAGCCGGCCGAGCAGCATGAAAGTGAAATCCGTCGTGATCATCGACAGCAGGCTGCCCAGCATGAATAGCGCGAACCCGGCGTAAATCGCCGGTTTCCGGCCGATCGCATCGGACAAGGGTCCGTAGATCATCTGCGCGATCGCGAGGCCAAGAAACAGAACGGCGATGACGAGTTGGGTATCGTTCTGGCGGACAACGCCGAGATCCCGACCGATCACGCCGAGCGCCGGAAGCATGGCGTCAATTGACAGCGCGACGAGCGATGTCATCAGCGCCATCAGGGTCACGAATTCGGCGTGGCCCAGCCGCTCGCTGTCGCGTCCGGCTTCTTGCGGCGCTGCTGGTGTCGCCTCGCTCACACCGTCTTGCCCTTGAAGGTGCAGAGGTCGGAAATGGTGCAGTTCGGACAGTCTGGCTTGCGCGCCTTGCAGACGTAACGGCCGTGCAGGATCAGCCAGTGGTGGGCATGGCGCAGGAACTTCGCCGGGATGCGCTTTTCGAGTTTCTTCTCGACCTCCAGGACCGTCTTGCCCGGTGCGAGCGACAGGCGGTTGCTCAGGCGGAAAATGTGAGTGTCGACCGCGATCGTGTGGTCGCCGAAAGCCGTATTGAGGATTACGTTGGCCGTCTTGCGCCCGACCCCCGGAAGAGCCTCGAGAGCCTCCCGGTCGCGTGGAACCTCGCCGCCATGCTCGGCGATCAACTGGTCCGAAAGCGCGATCACGTTCTTGGCCTTGTTGCGGTAGAGTCCGATCGTCTTGATATGCTCACGGACTTTGGCCTCGCCCAGCTTCGCCATCTTTTCCGGCGTGTCCGCGATCTTGAACAACGCCTTGGTCGCCTTGTTGACGCCGACGTCGGTCGCCTGGGCTGAAAGCACCACCGCGACGAGCAGGGTGAAAACGTTGGTATATTCGAGCTCGGTCGTGGGCTCGGGATCGGCTGCCCGAAGCCGCTCGAACATTTCCTGAATGGCCTGCTTTTTCATGGCGGCGCTTTCTGGCCGGTGCCTGCCGGCCCCTTGCGAAAATATGTCGTCATGTCGGGGTACGTCGGGGCGTTTGCTCCATTGAAAGGAGCTCAAAGGGACCTATAGTATTTTGCCATGACTGACAATCCGGACATTCCGGCGATCGCCACATCCGGGCAGGATGAGGACGTCAAGTTCTCCGCTGTCCTGCAACCGCACCGCTCCCTTGGTCCGGACGGGTTCGTGATTGTCATGGCTTTTATCGCGGTGATCAGCTTCGTCGCCGGTGTCGCCTTTCTCATCATGGGAGCGTGGCCTGTCCTCGGCTTCTTCGGTCTCGATGTCCTGCTGATCTACTGGGCGTTCAAGGCCAATTACAGGGCTGCGCGCATGTGCGAGACGGTCGATGTCACGGACGAGACCGTGATCGTGCGCCGGTACGACCGGAAGGGCGGCGTTCGCGAATGGTCTTTTCAGCCTTACTGGTTACGCGTGGAAATGCGTGAGGACGACGATACCTGCGGTCCGCTCTACCTGACGTCCCATGGCCGCCGCCTCATCATCGGCGCGTTTCTCTCCGCCGACGAGCGCCGTGAATTCGCCTATGCCCTGCGGGCAGCTTTGGCGCGCTGAGACGGTCAAAATTCGTCTGAATTCTGCGGGTTTTCATTATTCTGGCCAGCGCAAGAATCGGGTGGTTTGCGCGCCCTGGCCTCCCTATTTTCCTGACAGGTTCTGGTTTAGGATTTGGAAGGATCTGGTCTCATGTCGACGGCACTGGCCTTGCGTATGGATGCAGACACAACATCTGAAGTCACCGGTGCACAGGATTACTCCCGTGTGGCGGCCGCGATCGAGTTCCTTGGCGAAAACTGGCGCGATCATCCGTCACTGGAAGCGGTGGCGGCGAAGGTCGGCCTCAGCCCGGCCCATTTCCAGCGTCTGTTCACGCGCTGGGCCGGAATCAGCCCGAAGCAGTTCGTCCAGGCGATCACGCTCGACAATGCGCGCGCGATCCTGCGCGACTCAGCAAGCGTACTGGACGCAACCTACGAAGTCGGCCTTTCCGGGCCGGGCCGTCTCCATGATCTGTTCGTCAGCTACGAGGCCATGACACCGGGTGATTACAAGGCCGGCGCTGAGGGTCTGGAAATTGCCTACGGATTTCATGACTCACCCTTTGGTACCGCCATCGCGATGGCCACCGAGCGCGGTCTCTCCGGCATCGCGTTTGCCGACGACAATGACGACGATCGTGACCGGGCCCTGGCCGAGATGATGGCGCGCTGGCCCAAGGCGACATTCGTGCTCGATCCGTCGAAAACAGCGCCCTACGTGGCACAGGCCTTCAATCCGGAGAGATGGAAAGCAGACAAGCCGCTCAAGGTGGTCTTGATCGGCAATGAGTTCGACGTCACGGTCTGGCGTACGCTGCTCAGGATTCCGACCGGTTCCATGGTCAGCTATTCGGATGTCGCCCACACCATCGGCAATCCGCGGGCCGTGCGTGCCGTCGGGTCGGCGGTCGGCCGCAACCCGATCCCGTTCGTCGTGCCCTGTCACCGGGTCATGCGCAAATCAGGCGAACTCGGAGGTTACCACTGGGGTCTGACCCGCAAGCAGGCCATCATCGGATGGGAATCTGCGCTGGCCCGGACGTCGGCCTAAGACAGTCAGGCGTCTTCGAGATCGACCTTCTCGGTGACATTTCCATCGCCATCGAGCGTGTAGATCACCGGCACGCCGGTGGCGATTTCCACCTTCACGATCTCTTCTGGGCTGAGGCCGTCCAGTTCCATGATCAGGGAACGCAGCGAGTTGCCGTGGGCGGAGATGAGAATGTCCTTGCCTGAAAGCACTTCCGGCAGGATGGCGGAGCGGTAATAGGGCAGGGTCCTGGCGGCCGTGTCCTTGAGGCTTTCACCGCCGGGCGGCGCGACGTCGAACGAGCGGCGCCAGATGTGCACCTGGTCCTCGCCCCAGCGTTTCCGTGCATCGTCCTTGTTGAGTCCGGTCAGATCACCATAGTCGCGCTCGTTGAGCGCCTGGTCCTGGCGAATCTCGAGATCCTTCTGGTCCAGCTCACCGAGCATGATGTCGAGCGTGCGCTGGGCTCGCAGGAGATCGCTGGTGAATGCCAACTCGAAAACGAGGCCGCGTGCTTTCAATGCCTGGCCGGCCTTGTGGGCTTCGGCGATACCCTGTTCGGTCAGGTCAACATCCTTCCACCCCGTGAACAGGTTTTTCAGGTTCCATTCGCTTTGTCCGTGCCGGACAAGCACCAGTTTGGCCATTGAACAATGTCTCCGGAATTCCTTTGGATGAACGTTATGGGTTATCGCCCGCCAACCTAGAAGTCGGACAGGCCGAGCACGTCGGTCATGGAAAACAGGCCGGGTCCGCGTCCACGTGCCCAAAGCGCCGCCTTGATGGCGCCGTGAGCGAACAGGTCGCGGCTTTCCGCCTTGTGCGTGAGTTCGATGCGCTCCGAGTTGCCGGCGAAGATCACGGAATGCTCGCCGACGACCGAGCCGCCGCGCAAAGTCGCGAACCCGATATCGCCTTCGTTGCGTGCGCCCGTATGTCCGTCGCGGGCCCTGACCGCACGGTTGCTGAGAGAGATTTCCCGGCCCTGCGCCGCGGCCTCGCCGAGCATGAGTGCCGTGCCGGACGGTGCGTCGACCTTCTGGCGGTGATGCATCTCCAGCACTTCGATGTCGAACTCTTCCCCGAGCGACGCGGCGACCTTGCGCGCTAACGCCGCCAGCAGGTTGACCCCGAGGCTCATGTTGCCGGATTTGACGATGGACGCATGCCGCGCGGCGGCCTTGATCTTCTCTTCGTCGTTATTACTGAGCCCGGTGGTTCCGATTACGTGAATGATCCGCGCCTGAGCCGCCAGACCGGCAAACTGGACCGTCGCCGCCGGTGTGGTGAAGTCGAGCACCGCGTCTGACTCTGCGAACAGGGTGAGCAGGTCATCCGATACCTTGACGCCGATCGGGCTGACGCCGGCGAGCTCGCCCATGTCGGCGCCGACGAAGGGAGAGCCCTCCGCCTCGATGCCGCCGGCGACCGCGCAGCCTTCCGTTTCGTGCACCAGCCGGGTCAGCGTTCGGCCCATGCGTCCGCCTGCGCCCACCACGATGATCTTCATGTCCGACATGTTCCGCGAACCCGCTCTCTGACTTGAACCGTTTCCGCCGCCGATATACCAGCCGCGCCACGGGGAGGGAAGGGAGGACGAACGTCGCCCCGGCTATTCTACTGCACTGTCGTGAGAACCAGCGGCCCGCGCCTGGTGACCACAAGCGTGTGCTCGTACTGAACGCAGAGATTGTCGGGATCTGCGACCAGCGTCCAGCCGTCTTCCGTGGTGTCGACCCACTCGGATTTGGTCGAAAGGAATGGTTCGATCGTGAACACCGTGCCCTCTTCCATCATCCGCTTGTCGTCGGGCTCGTACCACGTGGCGATCTCGCGCGGTTCGTCGTGAAGCGAGCGCCCGACGCCGTGACTGGCGAGATTTCGGATCAGGCTGTAGCCCCTGGCCGTTGCGAAGATCTCGATCCGCTTGCCGATCTCGTTGAGGGGGCGTCCCGTCTTGACCGCACGGATCCCCTCCCACATGGCGCGCCGCCCGTCACGGCACAGGGCCTCGATCTTTTTTGAAACTGGAGGGACGGCGAAGCTTGCGCCCGTGTCGGAAAAGAATCCGTCTTTTTCCGCCGACACATCGATATTGACCAGGTCGCCGGCTTCAATGATCCGTTCGCCGGGAATGCCGTGCGCGACTTCCTCGTTGACCGAAATGCAGGTGGCGCCCGGAAAGTCGTACATAACCCTTGGCGCGGAGCGCGCGCCCGCGTCCTCGAGCAGCTTCTCGCCGAGCGCGTCAAGCTCGCCCGTGGTCATGCCCGGCTCGACTGCCTTGCCCATGGCTTCGAGCGTGCGGGCGACAATGCAGCCGATCTCCCGCAGCTTTTCAAGTTCGACTTCGTCGGAGACGGTCATATCGCTATGTCCTCAGGAGCCGTGCCCCTCGATGATGATGATGTCGGCGACGCTCGCACCGTCGCGTTTCGCCTTTGCGGCCTGGTACCCGTCTGAATGGTAGCAGGCAACAGCGTCGTCGTAGCTCGGAAACTCCAGCACCACGTTGCGCGCGCGTGACGTGCCCTCCGGGTTTTCGAACTGCCCGCCGCGCACGATGAACCGGGCGTTGTATTCGGCAAAAGGTGCTGCGTTGGCCTCGACATAATTCATGTACTGGTCTGGATCGGAGACGTCGACACGGGCCACCCAGTACCCCTTCGGTGCGGCGGAATCGGGATGCGGTTTCGCATTGGCATCGTCGTAGCCTTCGATCACCAGGAAATCGGCATCGCAGGCACCGTCGCGGTGCGCCTTCGCCGCCTGATATTCCGGCGAGTTGTAACAGGCGAGCGCGGTCTCGTAGGACTCAAACTCGATCACGATGTTCCGCGAACGAGGTGTGCCTTCCGGCGCTTCGAACCGTCCGCCCCGCACCGGGAAGCGCGCTCCGAACATGGCGAAAGGCTCGGCGTCCGCCTCTATGTATTTCTGGTACTGTTCAGGATCAGTGACATCGACCCGCGCGATCCAGTAACCCTTGGCCATGGGTCCGCCTCCGCTTCTTTCTACTGGCCTTCGACGATCACGATCTGCGCAATGCCGGCATTCTCGCGATGAGCACGCGCGGTCTGGTATTCCGGCGAGTTGTAGCAGGCCAGCGCTTCGTCGTAGCTCGGAAACTCGATCACCACATTGCGCGGATGACCCTCGCCCTCGAGCTGTTCGCACCGTCCCCCGCGCGCCAGCACATTGGCGTTGTACTTTTCGAATGCGGCACGTGAACCCTCGACGTAGTGCTTGTACTGATCAGGGTCCGTCACCGTGACATGGGCAATCCAGTAGCCTTTCATGAGCGTCTCCTCGGTTTGGTATTCTGTTTCTTGTTGTGATTATTCAGACAGCCTGCCCGCGGTCGTGACAAGGCTCTGTATCGCCGCGTCGAGCATCTTGGCCGTGCCTTCGTCCTTGAGCGATCCGTCATCGGCGAACGCGTCTCCGGCGCCTGAAACGGCGATCTGTTGCGGCACCACGTGGACGTTGATGTTCGACAGCAGCATACGCACAACAACGAGACCGCGCAGCCCGCCGAGCCGCCCTGGCGATGCCGCGCCAAGTGCCGCGACCTTGCCCCTGAATGCCATCATCGGCCCCGTGTCGGTCGGCTCGGCCCGCGACAGCCAGTCGACAGTGTTTTTGAGCAGCGGTGTGATCGAGCTGTTGTACTCCGGCGCCGCAATGAAGAACCCGTCGTGTTCGGCGAACAGTTTCTTCAGTGTCTGAGCATGTTCGGGCAGGCCTTCGGCCGCCTCGAGGTCGCCGTCATAGAGCGGGATCGGATAGTCGGCAAGATCGAGATGCGTAACCTCGGCCCCGGCGTCGCGTGCCATTGCCGCGGCCGCCGCCGCCAGCTTCTTGTTGACCGACGCACGGCGTGCGCTACCTGCAAATACGAGAATTTTCGGAGCCTTGCCGCTCATACCGTCCTCTCCTGTTGACTAGAGTCTCGCTCTAGCGGATTCAGGAACGGTGAGGCAGAGCCTGTCAATCGCCGAGTCCGTCCCAGAATTCCTTCACCCGGGCGAAGAAGTTCGCCGACTCCGGATTGTTCTTGGCTTCCGAAGCTTCGTCGAACTCGCGAAGCAGCTGCTTCTGCTTTTTCGACAGGTTGACCGGTGTTTCCACCACGACCTGGATATAGAGGTCGCCGTGCTGCTTCGACCGCAGCACCGGCATGCCCTTGGACTTGAGCCGGAACTGGCGGCCGGATTGTGTGCCTTCCGGGATCTTGACCCGGGCACGGCCGCCGTCGACGGTCGGGACTTCGATGTCGCCGCCGAGCGCCGCCGTTCCCATGGCAAGCGGCACGGTACAGAACAGGTCGGCACCGTCGCGCTGGAAGAACTCGTGGGCGCCGATCGACAGGAAGATGTAGAGATCCCCCGCCGGTCCGCCGCGCATGCCGGCCTCACCCTCGCCGCTCAGACGGATCCGGGTCCCGTCCTCCACGCCTTGCGGGATGTTGACCGAGAGCGTCCGGTCCTTCGACACCCGACCATGGCCGTGGCAATCGTGGCACGGGCTGGTGATCGTCTGGCCTCTGCCCTGGCAGGCAGGACACGTCCGTTCGATGGTGAAGAATCCCTGGCTTGCGCGGACCTTGCCCATGCCGTTGCACGTGGTGCAGGACTGCGGCGTGGTGCCCGGTTCGGCGCCGGATCCTCCGCAGGTCTCGCAGCCGACCGACGTCGGCACCCTGATCTGCGCGGTCTTGCCCTGATAGGCGTCGTCGAGCGAAATCTCCAGGTTGTAACGCAGGTCCGAGCCGCGTTCGCGGCCGCTGCTGCGCCGCCCCATAAAGTCGCCGAACAGGTCGTCAAAGATGTCCGACATCGAACTGGAGAAGTCCGGCCCGAAGCCGCCGGGTCCGCCCGGTCCGCCGCCCTCGAACGCCGCATGCCCGAACTGGTCGTAGGCCGCTCGGGTCTGTGGATCCTTCAGGGCGTCATACGCCTCGTTGATTTCCTTGAACTTGCGCTCCGCCTCGTCGTCGCCCGGATTGCGGTCCGGGTGATATTGCATGGCGAGCTTGCGGAACGCGCTTTTGAGTTCTTTCTCGTCCGCGCTGCGCGAAACGCCCAGCGTCTCGTAGAAGTCACGCTTGGACATGGCATAGCACTCCGGATAAGCGTGACGGCCCCGGCATCTTGCGATACCGGGGCCTGACTGTGCGTTTCAGGTTTGAATTGCCCAAGGCCGTTCCCTTCGATGTTCCGCGCAGGGAAGGCGTCAGGCGGATTTCTTGTCGTCGTCGACTTCCTCGAAATCCGCGTCGACGACATCGTCGTCGGACGAGGCACTTTCGGTGCTGCCATCCGCGTCACCCGGTCCGGCGTCGCCGTCGGGAGACTGGTACATGGCTTCGCCCAGCTTCATGGATGCCTGGGCCAGCGCCTCTGTCTTGGCTTGGATCTCGTCGAGATCCAAGCCCTCGAGAGCGGTCTTGAGTTCCGTAACGGCGGCCTCGATCGTGCTCTTGTCGGCGTCCGACACCTTGTCGCCAAGATCCGCGACCGTCTTCTCGGTCGAATGCACCAGAGCTTCGCCCTGGTTCTTGGCTTCCACGAGCTCACGGCGCTTCTTGTCTTCCTCGGCGTGGGACTCGGCGTCCTTGACCATCTGCTCGATGTCGCTGTCCGACAGTCCGCCCGAGGCCTGGATGCGGATATTCTGCTCCTTGCCTGTCGCCTTGTCGGTGGCTGCGACATTGACGATGCCGTTGGCATCGATGTCGAACGCGACCTCGATCTGCGGAACACCGCGCGGTGCCGGCGGAATGCCGACCAGATCGAATTGGCCGAGCAGCTTGTTGTCGGCGGCCATTTCGCGTTCACCCTGGAACACGCGGATGGTCACCGCATTCTGGCTGTCTTCGGCGGTCGAGAAGACCTGGCTCTTCTTGGTCGGGATCGTGGTGTTGCGATCGATCAGGCGCGTGAACACACCACCGAGCGTTTCGATACCGAGCGAGAGCGGCGTCACGTCGAGCAGGAGGACGTCCTTGACGTCGCCTTGCAGAACACCGGCCTGGATGGCTGCACCCATGGCGACAACCTCATCCGGGTTGACGCTCATGTTCGGCTCCTTGCCGAAGAAGTTCTGCACGATCTCGCGGATCTTCGGCATCCGGGTCATGCCGCCGACGAGAACGATCTCGTCGATTTCCGCGGCCTTGAGTCCGGCGTCCTTGAGAGCCGACTGACACGGCGCGACGGTGCGTTCGATCAGGTCCTCGACCAGGCTCTCCAGCTTCGAGCGGGTGAGCTTCATGGTCAGGTGCTTCGGACCCGACTGGTCGGCCGTGATGAACGGCAGGTTGATTTCCGTCTGCTGTGCCGAAGACAGTTCGATCTTGGCCTTCTCGGCGGCCTCCTTGAGGCGCTGCAGCGCAAGCTTGTCGCCGCGCAGGTCGATGCCGTTGTCCTTCTTGAACTCGTCGGCAAGGTAGTCCACGAGGCGCAGGTCGAAATCCTCGCCGCCGAGGAACGTGTCGCCGTTGGTCGACTTCACTTCGAACACGCCATCGCCGATCTCTAGGATCGAGACGTCGAACGTGCCGCCGCCGAGGTCATAAACCGCGATGGTCTTGCCGTCGTTCTTGTCGAGGCCGTAGGCGAGCGACGCAGCGGTCGGCTCGTTGATGATGCGCAGGACTTCGAGGCCCGCGATCTTGCCGGCATCCTTGGTCGCCTGACGCTGGGCGTCGTTGAAGTACGCCGGGACCGTGATCACGGCCTGCGTCACTTCGGTGCCGAGGAAGGCTTCCGCCGTTTCTTTCATCTTCTGTAGAATGAAGGCGGAGATCTGTGCGGGAGAATATTTCTGGCCGCGCGATTCGACCCAGGCGTCGCCATTGTCCGCCTTGACGATCTGATAAGGCACCATGTCCTTATCCTTCTGCGTCGTCGGGTCGTCATACGGGCGCCCGATCAGGCGCTTGATGGCGAACAGCGTGTTTTCCGGGTTGGTGACAGCCTGACGCTTGGCCGACTGGCCGACAAGCCGTTCGTCGTCCTCGGTAAAGGCGACGATGGAGGGCGTGGTGCGCACGCCTTCGGAGTTTTCGATAACTTTGGGAGTGGATCCGTCCATGACAGCGACGCAGGAGTTGGTCGTGCCAAGGTCAATGCCAATCACTTTCGACATTCGCTTACCTCTTTCTGCGGCAAACCGAAATAAGGGCCCCTTGCGAGCACCCTTTATCATCCCGCCGAGCAAATACGACGAGAATCGGTTTCCTTAAATAAACATAACCGGTTGCGTTTGGGCCTTATATAGGGATACGGGCCCTGCGCTGCAAGCGATGCGACCCAGAATTTCTCTATCATTTGGCATCGAATTTGAGGGTTTTTTTCATCATACCGGCCTTCTTGCGCAGCCATCGGCGCATGCTTCGGGTTGCCGCCTGCGTTCGGATGCAATTATCGTCGCAGGCAATGTCGAAATCCGAAGCCAAATTCGAGGGTTTCCGGATCAGTCCGGGATACCTTGACAGCGTCGCTCAGCAGGATCTTCTCGCTCAACTGCGTGAGTTCATCGCCGAAGCGCCGCTCTACAATCCGGTCATGCCGAAGACCGGAAAACCATTCTCCGTCCGGACGACAAATCTCGGGTCGCTCGGATGGGTGTCAGATCGCGCGGGTTACAGATATCAGCCGGAACATCCTGTAACGGGCAAACCCTGGCCGGACATCCCGGCGGGCCTGCTTGATATCTGGCAGGACCTGACGCGCTGGTCGGCACCGCCTGAATGCTGTCTGGTCAACTATTATGCGGCTGAAGGCGCGCGTATGGGTCTTCACCGGGACGAGGATGAAGAAGAGCGCCGCGCCCCTGTGTTGTCTCTGTCGCTTGGCGATACGGCCGTATTCCGGATGGGCGGTCTTGAACGCAAGGGCCCGACGAGATCGGTCAGGCTCGCGTCGGGAGATGCGTTGGTCATGGAAGGACCGGCACGCGATGCCTATCACGGCGTTGATCGCATTCTTGCCGGTTCGTCTTCTTTGCTGAAGAACGGCGGGCGCATCAACCTGACGATGAGGCGAGTCACGGTAAAGCCGTGAGTTTAACTTAAACTCTGCAAAGCCCGGTTTGGTTACGCTGTCTTGTCGACGGTGTGGCCCATGTCGCCCGAAGACGCAGTGCCCTCTGCTCCGGGTTGGGCCGGTTCGGGCTGGGCCGCCTCGGGCGAAGCGGCAGTCTCTTCCGTGGCTGCAGGTTCCGGCGCCGGGGCTTCCGCCTTCGGTCCGCCGCGGGCGACGCCGACGCGGGCCGGGCGGAGCACCCGTTCGCCGATCTGATAGCCAACCTGCACCACCTGGATGACGGAGCCGCTGGGCACGTCCTTGTTTTCGATCTCGAACATCGCTTCGTGGAAGTTCGGATCGAATTTCTCGCCCATCGGATCGAGTTTGGTCACGCCGTGACGGGACAGGACATTCTGCAGCTCGCGCTCCGTCATTTCGACGCCAGAGATCATGTTCTTTACGGAGTCGGCACTGTGGTCTTCGCCTTCGCCGCCGAGGCTTTCGATGGCCCGGGTCAGGTTGTCGGCGACTGAGACAATGTCCTGAGCAAACCGGCTGATGGCGTATTTGCCGGAATCCTGCTTTTCGCGCTCGGTGCGCCTGCGCAGATTTTCCATATCCGCCATGGCGCGCAGAACCCGGTTTTTCAGGTCCTCGTTCTCGGCGCGCAACTGCTCAAGTTCCGCGTTGGCGCCATCCGCGTCGTCCGTGCTCGCATTCGCGGGTGCAGGATCGTCCGCTTCCGCGGCCCAGGGCGACTGGTCGTCGTTTGCCGGCTTCGGCGCGTCACCGCCGGCGTTTGGTGCCTGCTTCTTGGTGTCGTCGTTCATATCTGTGTTCACCGGTGAGGAGATGATCGAGTTGGTTGTTTCGATATCAGGGCGGGGCGGTCAAAATCAAGTCAGCATGCGCCCGACGAGCCGCGCCGTGTAGTCGACCATGGGAATGATGCGCGCGTAGTTCAGACGCGTCGGTCCGATAACGCCGAGCACCCCGACGATCTTTTGCTGGGAGTCGCTGTAAGGCGAGACGATCAGCGCCGAACCGGAAAGCGAGAACAGTTTGTTTTCCGAGCCGATGAATATGCGGACGCCTTCTGCCGATTCCGCCAGGCCCAGAAGGTCGATCAGCTCGCGTTTGTGCTCGAGATCATCGAACAGCAGTTTGACCCGTTCCAGATCTTCCACCGCATTGAGGTCTTCGAGCAGATTGGAACGGCCCCGCACGATCAGGGTCTTGCTATCGTCATGTCCGTCGCCCGACCATGTCGCCAGCCCGGCTTCGATGACATTCTGGGTCAGCGCATCGATCTCCGCGCGCTGTTGTTCGACCTCCGCTGCGATCGCGGCGCGCAGCTCGTCGATCGTCTTCCCACTCATCTTTGAGTTCACGTAGTTGGAGGCTTCCGTGAGACTCGATGGCGGCAGACCCGCGGGCAGGTCGATCACGCGATTTTCGACCGAGCCGTCTTCCGCCACCATGACGGCAAGCGCCTTGGTCGGCTCGAGCGAAACGAATTCGAGATGCTTGAGCCGCGCGTTGGATTTCGGTGTCACCACGACACCAGCGCAATGGCTCAGGCCCGAGAGCATGTTCGTGGCTTCGGTCAGGACATCTTCCAGATTGCGGAAACGGTTGCTGCCGGCGACCTGTGCTTCAATCCTCGACCGGTCTTCGTCTGTTAGATCCCCCACTTCGAGCAGCCCGTCCACGAACAGACGCAGGCCCTGATGTGTCGGCAGGCGTCCGGCGCTCGTATGGGGCGCAAACACGAGCCCGAGCGATTCGAGATCCGACATGATGTTGCGCACCGACGCCGGCGAGAGGCTGGTCGGCAGCATCTTGCTGATCGAACGTGACCCTACCGGTTCGCCGGTCTGCAGATAGGACTCCACGAGGCGGCGAAAAATCTCGCGCGACCTCTGATCCAGGTCCACAAGCGTCGAAAGTCTGTCATCCATGGTGGTTACAAACATATCACCTGCGGCAGCCAAACCCACCGATTTCCGAACGCCAGATCGTGAATCAATGCCTGTTTTTTCGCGATCCGTGTCTTATCGGAAATATGTCGGGTGCGGCACCGAAAGGGTGTGTTTCAGTTACGGAAAATCTAGGTCTCGACGGATTTGCCGTCAATGTGGCGATATCGGCTTGGTTTATTCCGCCTAACCGCTTTACGCCCGACAGGCGGCGGGGTATCAAGCGCGCCTGACCCCACTTTGCCCGAAGGACCACGACATGCGCCCCTCAAAAAGACAGCCGGATCAGATCAGGCCGGTGACGCTCGAGCGCGGGATTTCGAAACACGCCGAAGGTTCCTGCCTGATCAAGTTTGGCGATACGCATGTCCTGTGCACTGCCAGCCTGGAAGAGCGGGTTCCGCCGTGGCTGCGCGGTGGCGGCAAGGGCTGGGTAACCGCCGAATACGGCATGCTTCCCCGCTCCACCAGTGAGCGTATGCGCCGGGAAGCTTCCGCCGGCAAACAGTCGGGGCGCACGCAGGAAATCCAGCGTCTGATCGGCCGCAGCCTCAGGGCCGTGGTGGATCTCGGAAAACTCGGCGAGCGCCAGATTTCTGTCGACTGTGACGTGATTCAGGCTGACGGCGGCACACGGACCGCCGCCATCACCGGCGCGTGGGTCGCGTTGCACGACTGCATTGCGTGGATGAAGGCGCGTGAAATGCTGGCCACCGACCCGCTCCTCGATCAGGTCGCGGCCATTTCCTGCGGCATCTACAACGGAGTCCCGGTGAGTGATCTCGACTATGCGGAGGACTCCGAGGCCGACACTGACGCCAACTTTGTCATGACGGGTTCGGGCGGCATTGTCGAAATTCAGGGAACGGCCGAAGGCGCGCCGTTTTCGGAAGAGAACTTTTCGGAACTCATGCGTCTTGCCAAGCAGGGTATCGATGAGCTGATTTCGCTGCAGAAAGTGACCGTCGGGTGAGCCGCCGGACGCTCAATCCGGGTGAACGGCTGGTTGTCGCCAGCCATAACGAGGGCAAGGTCCGCGAAATCCGTGAACTTCTCGAGCCGTTCGGCATATCGACCGTTTCCGCCGGCGAACTCGGACTGGACGAACCCGAAGAGACCGGCGACACCTTTGTCGCCAATGCCCGTCTGAAGGCACTGGCATCGGCCGAGGCCTCGGGTTTGCCGTCCCTGGCAGACGATTCCGGGCTGGCGGTCGATGCGCTGGGCGGCGAGCCCGGGATATACTCTGCTCGATGGGCCGATCCGTCGAAGGACTTCAAGGCGGCGATGGCCAAGGTCGAGGAACGTCTGCAGCAGGACGGCGCCACCGTGCCGGAGCAGCGGACCGCGCAGTTTGTCTGCGTGCTGTGCCTTGCATGGCCGGATGGTCATACCGAGGAGTTCGAAGGTGAAGTGGCCGGCACAATGGTCTGGCCGCCGCGCGGAGACCGGGGCTTCGGTTACGATCCCGCGTTCCTTGCGGACGGCTACCGGGAAACGTTCGGCGAAATGGATCCGGACGCAAAGCACGCGATTTCCCATCGTGCCGTTGCGTTCCGGAAAATGGTCGATGAATGCTTCGGAACCGTTGACACATGAGCGCGATGCCGGCGCGCAGGGTGCTGATCGTGCCGGCTTCGGTGTTTACGTGCACTGGCCGTTCTGCAAGGCCAAGTGTCCCTATTGCGACTTCAATTCCCACGTCCGGCACGCTGCCGTAGATCAGCATGCATTTGCAGCGGCACTGGTGCGCGAACTCGAGTATTTCGCCGAACTGGCGCCGGGCCGCAGGGTCAGCAGCATTTTTTTCGGCGGTGGCACACCGTCTCTCATGGAGCCGGCGACCGTTTCGGCAGTTCTGGATGCAATCGCCGGCCTGTGGACGGTCGATCGTGATGCCGAGATCTCGCTTGAAGCAAACCCGACCAGCGTCGAGGCCGGGCGTTTCGAGGGATACCGGGTTGCCGGGGTCAACCGGGTGTCACTCGGCGTCCAGTCGCTAAGCGATGACGCCCTGCGTTTTCTGGGCCGGCAGCATACGGCCGAAGAGGCGATCGCTGCTTTCGGAATCGCTCGTCGGGCATTCGACCGCGTCTCCTTTGATCTCATCTATGCCCGCCCGGGCCAGCCGCTTGCCGACTGGCGACGGGAACTGGCGCAGGCGCTTGCGCTGGCGATAGATCATCTGTCGCTCTACCAGCTCACCATCGAACCGGGAACGCGCTTCGCCGACCTTCATCGCAAGGGCGTTCTCGTCGTTCCGGACGATGACGCAGCCCGCGCGCTGTACGACGCGACACAGGAAGACTGCGAGTCCGCCGGTCTGCCGGCTTATGAAATCTCGAACCATGCGCGTCTAGGCGCGGAATGCCGGCACAACCTGGTTTACTGGCGTTATGGCGAATATGCTGGCGTCGGGCCCGGAGCCCATGCACGGATCGCCGCTGGCAACGATCGCCTTGCCCTCTACAGTGAACCGCATCCTGAAACCTGGCTGGAACGTGTCAATGCGCACGGTCACGGCGCGACCGTCCGTGACACCCTTTCAATGAGCGACCAGGCCACTGAATTGCTACTCATGGGCCTGCGTCTGGTCGAGGGGCTTGATCTGGAACGGTATGCGGCTTTGGCCGGGCACCGTCCCGATCAATCCGTGCTCGACGGGCTTCAGGCGGACGGATTGATTGAACTCGATGGCGATGATCCGGCAGGCCGAATCCGTGCGACGGCCACCGGGCGCCCGGTCCTGAACGCTCTGGTTGAAGCGATTTCGCGGTGAAAGTGCCTAGAAACCGGCGCCGGAGAAACGTGTCGGCGGCGGGCTGACAACGCGGGAGCCGGATGCCGTCACCTCGATCACCGCAAGTCCGCGCTGGTTGAGGCCGTTGCGCAGGAAGCGGAACAAGCCGTCCACACCCGCGAACCCTTCCGGATTGGTCAGCCTGGTCTGCGTGAAACGGTCGCCCTGTGCGTTGCGCGAGAGCGCGACGGAAAGACTTACCGCATCATAGGCGAGGCTCGCTATGCGGGGCGGCTGGCGCCCGTATGCGCTCTTGAACCGGCGCTCGAACGCGCCCTTGGAAGACGGCGACGGTCCGGCGAACCAGCCTCCCGTGAGGCCCGGCACGGCGCCGATACCCGGCTCGTCCCAGAGGCCCGTACCCAGCAACTGCACCCTAGATGTGTCGACGCCCGCGTCGCGCAGCATGGGACCGACGGTCTTCAGCATAGTGCCGCCTTCGGCAACCATGAGCGCCTGGATCTTCCCGGTCTTGGCTGCTTCGCCCACCTGTTTCACCGGCTGATCGAGACCGCTTGCCGACCGGCCGTATTTGGCGACGCTCACAATCTTGCCGCCGCGCCGCGGAACCGACGAGACCATGCTTTGCTCAATCAGCGTTCCGTAGGGCGATCCCGGCAGAAGAGCGCCGAAGTTCTTGGCACCGCGCGTTGCCGCATACTGAACGACCCGCGTCACTTCCTGACTGGGCAGGAAACTCAGGAGGTACACGCCGTTGCCGGCCACGGTCTTGTCCGTCGAGAAGGCCAGAACGGGCACGTTGGCGGCCTGCGCCACCGGGGTCACCGCCTTCACGGATCCGGCGAACAGCGGACCCAGAATCAGTTCGGCACCCTCTTCGACCGCCGCCTTTGCGGCCGCCTGCGCGCCGCCGGGCGTGCCCCGTGTGTCCTTAGGGATAAGAACAATGCCGGGATTGTTGGTATCAAACAGGGCCAGTTCGCCTGCTTCTTTCAGACCCTTGGCGATTTCGCCGGCCTGTCCACGCGCGGTCAGCGGAAGCAGCAGCGCGACCTTGACTGCAGAACCGCCGGTATTGATGTTTTCGACCTGATTTTCCGTGACCGCAGGGGCTGTCGATTTGGATCCGCCAAAGATGCTGCTGCTTCCCGCGCATCCCGCAAGACCGAGACCTGCAGCGAGCAACGTCAGCTGCGCAAATCGCCTGAGCATGCCGTTTCCGGTGGACTCAAGCCCACCGCGAAGAATGCCTGTCATGACCCATCGGCCTCTGCTTGAACTCCGGGGACACCCTGCCGCAATCGATCCCACACCCCCTCGCGAACGAATCCTTTCGGATTCGGAGCACTGATCTTAGGCTACTGGAATATACCCGGTAAGTAAAACCGGGCACAGGGTTAACGGCAAAATCAGCGACGATTCGTACCAATAAAGGGACAGGGACGCCTAACGGTGGATAACGGCGGCAATATGACGGCGGAAACAGACCGTGAATAAGGATAAGGCCGGATCGCAGGAACGCCATTTTGTGGTCGAAGGCCGCAAGATTCCCGCTCGGCCGATCCGGGCGGGTCTCTATATTGTGGCGACCCCGATCGGGAATCTGGGCGACATCTCCCTGCGGGCGCTCGAGACCCTCGCGGCAGCCGACACTATTCTGTGTGAAGACACCCGCGTTACGCGCAAATTGACCGGCCACTTCGGCATAACGGCATCTCTCAAGCCCTACCACGATCACAATGCGGAAAAGGTTCGCCCGGCGGTCCTGAGGGCATTGCAGAACGACGAGATCATTGCGCTGGTGTCTGATGCCGGCACGCCCCTTGTCTCGGATCCGGGCTTCAAGCTCGTCGCCGAAGCTGCTGCGGAGAATGTCTTTGTCAGCCCCATCCCCGGGCCGTCGGCTGCGCTTGCGGCATTGAGTGTCGCCGGTCTGCCGAGCGACCGATTCCTGTTCGCGGGCTTCCTGCCGGTGAAAGCCGGTGCCCGCCGGCAGGTGCTCGAAGAACTGAAGACGGTTCCGGCGACGCTGATCTTCTTTGAGTCGCCCAAGCGGCTCGCGGCGAGCCTCGACGCCATGTCCGAAGTGCTGGGCGCGCGGCAGGTTTGTGTCGCGCGCGAACTCACGAAGCTGCACGAGGAAGTCCGGCGCGGCGATCTGGGTGAAATGGCCGCGTCCTACCGGTCAGAGCCCGCGCCGCGCGGCGAGGTCGCCGTCGTCGTCTCGCCGCCGGGAGCGGCCGAGGTGCTCAGCGACGAAGCGGTCGATGCAATGCTCGGCGAGGCTCTGGAGACCATGCCCGTCAAGGCCGCGGCGGCGTCCCTAGTTGAGCGCACCGGGCGTTCGCGGCGCGATCTCTATTCCCGCGCTCTTGCGATCAAGGCCCGGCAGGACACAACCGGGTGACCGGCGTTCGGCTGCGTTCCGGTGAGGCGCATGACCGCGCAACGCGTCGGCGCGGCCTGATTGGCGAGGCCGTCGCGGCGGTCTATCTGGTGTCAAAGGGATACCGGGTGCTGGATCGGCGCTATCGTACGCCGGTCGGCGAAGTGGATCTCATAGTGCGCCGGGGCGGCATCACCGCTTTTGTCGAGGTCAAGGTCAGACCGACCTTGACCGAAGCTCTTGAAGCCGTGACACCCCGCCAGCAGCGACGCGTGGTTGCCGCAGCCGGTCATTGGTTTGCCGAAAAGATGCCGGACCTCGATTGCGATTGCCGGTTCGATGTTGTGGCGGTTTGCGGACGCCGCCTGCCTCATCATGTTGAGGGGGCCTTTACGGCGGACGGCTTTTAGGCCATGACGGGTCCGGAGGCGCCCGCGCCGCAGGATGCGATGACGAAAGAGCACGATGACCATGCCCCTCAAAATTGCCGTTCAGATGGATCCGATCGACACCATCGATATTCGTGGCGACTCGACGTTTGCGATCCTGCTTGAGGCCAGCCGGCGCGGCCACGAAATCTTCTACTACGTGCCGAATGCACTCGCGATGCGTGACGGCATCGTGTCGGCGCGGGGCTCGACGCTCGACGTGCGCGACGAGATCGGGAATCACTTTTCGCTGAGTGACGAACGCCGTCAGGACCTGGCCGAGCTCGATGTCATCCATCTGCGCCAGGATCCTCCCTTCAACATGACCTACATCACGACGACGCATTTGCTTGAACGGATCCATCCGGACACTCTCGTCGTGAACAATCCCTCGGAGGTCCGCAACGCGCCGGAAAAGGTTTTTGTCATGGACTATGCGCAGTTCATGCCGCCGACGCTTATCACGCGCGACGTGGAAGAGATTGGAGCCTTCCGTCGGGAATTTGGCGACATCATCGTCAAGCCGCTCTACGGCAATGGCGGTGCCGGCGTATTCCGCCTGTCGGCCGGCGATGAAAACCTGGCGTCGCTTCTGGAGATTTTCGAGCAGGCTTTCCCGGAGCCCTTCATTGCCCAGCAGTATCTTCCGGATGTGCGCGCGGGCGACAAGCGGATCATTCTGGTTGACGGAGAACCGGTCGGCGCCATCAACCGCGTACCGGCAGAGGGGGAGACAAGGTCGAATATGCATGTCGGTGGCCGCCCCGAACCGATCGAGATGAGCGCCCGCGATCGCGAGATCTGCGAAGCGCTAGGTCCGGAACTGAAGAAACGCGGATTGATCTTTGTCGGCATCGACGTCATCGGCGACCTGCTGACCGAGATTAATGTCACCTCTCCTACGGGCATCCGCGAGGTCAAGAAGTTCGGCGGTCCCGACATCGCGGCGCTGATCTGGGATGCGGTCGAGGCCCGCCTCTGATCGTCTGCAAGCCCTGACTTTCATTGTCCTTGCCTGCAACTGCGGCTGTTTTTGATTTGTGATTCCCGTCATTTGCCCATAGTGTGCCGCCATCAAGATTGCCATATACGGCGGCTCAAGTTCTTCGTTGTCCATCCGGCGACCGAGCGCCCGATCCCCCTAACTATGTTGATCTGAGACCCTGCCGCTCCCAGGCGGCGGAACGTTACTTGCTATGAAGGAATCCGCGATGACTGTCGGAACAGTAAAATGGTTCAATGCGACCAAGGGCTTCGGGTTTATCGAGCCCGAAGGCGGTGGGAGCGATGCGTTCGTCCACATCTCCGCCGTTGAGAAAGCAGGTCTGAGTGATCTGCAGGAAGGCCAGCGTATCGAGTACGAACTGGTCGAAGGGCGCAACGGCAAGAGTGCTGCCGAGAACCTAAAACTCGCCGACTGATGCCGAGTTCATGCCGGGGCCAAGGAAACAAAGCCCCGGCATTTTTGTATCCGCATTTCTTTTTCAGTTTGCCTGGCATGACGGGAATCAGTCATCTCTAGGGACGGGCATTCGATTCGACACACGAATCCGAGGGGGCAGGGGATTTGAACGCACAAGAACTGCAACGCGGGCCGGCGGCGGAGTCCGTCGATTGCGACACAGGACAGGACGACGATCCGAGCCAGGTCGCGCGTCGCCTGTTTGCTCATTGTGCGGCATATCGGGAAGCGGATACCTGGCGCAGCGTGGCGCAACTCATGATCACGGCGTCAGGATTTGTCGCTCTGATCGTTCTGATGTTCGCGAGCCTGGAATACGGTTATTGGCTCCCGCTCGCTCTGTCGGTTGTTGCCGGAGGTTTTCTCCTGCGGCTGTTCGTGATCCAGCACGACTGCGGGCATGGCTCGTATTTCAAATCCCGGCGCGCGAACGACACCATCGGCCGGATAATTTCGGTGCTGACGCTCACGCCCTACGGTTTCTGGCGCAAGGCCCATGCGTTGCATCATGCGTCTTCCGGGGATCTCGGCCGCCGCGGCGTCGGTGATATCGACACGCTGACGGTCAGGGAATATCTCGGTCTCTCGCGTCTGGGGCGCCTGCGCTACCGTCTCTACCGCAATCCGGTCATTCTTGTGGTGATCGGCGCACCGCTTTACTTCCTGGTCTTTCAGCGCATCCCCTCAGGCGGCATGTGGCTTTCGAAGGAGGCCTGGATAAGCGTTCTGTCCCTGAACGCTGCGCTGATTGCGTTTTACGGTGGCCTGTTCGCCACATTGGGCGCCGGCCCTGTCTTGATGGTGTTCGCGCCCGTCGCATTGATCGGCGCCTGGGCCGGCGTTTGGCTGTTCTTCGTGCAGCACCAGTTCGAAGACACGCTCTGGGATCAGTCAGACGACTGGAATATGCAGGTCGCCGCTCTGGGGGGCAGCTCCTACTATGTCCTCCCGCGCCTGTTGCAGTGGTTTACAGGAAATATCGGGCTGCATCACATCCATCATCTCAACAGCCGCATTCCGAACTACCGCCTCCAGGAATGCCTCGACGCTTCGCCGGAACTGAAGGCAATGAATCGCCTGACGCTCCTGGAGAGTCTGAAATGTGTCCGGCTTGCATTGTGGGACGAGGATCAGCGCAAACTCGTTGGATTTAGCGCCGTAAGACCTTGAAGCGAGCGGGCTGGTCTATTTGCATTGAGTGTCTTGCCGGCCGGCCTGACCGCTATCGCCATAAATAGATGTTACCTATCCATAATGAGATTTGGATATCTTCTTTAAATCGTCATTAACCGCGATCTGTTGAACTCTATGTGCGGGTGATGCCGCATTGGCCTGTGTCGATGCGGGGCTGGGAGATACCGACGTGACATATCCGGAAAGCTGAAAACTGCCGTTCCGACTGGGACGGTCTTTGTAGTCTGACGGACTGCTTTTGCGGGATCCAGCGGCCTGGCCGGCCGTCGGCGTGTCACCAGAATTTCGACCCAACCTTCTATCGAAGATGCTGTGCGATCGCCTGTTTGTCGCGGTGCGGGAACCCGATTCCTTAGCCGCGGCGCAGTCGCGTCTGGCGGGACATGACTACGGAAGGGTGAGACAATGTTGGGTGCAATGAACAACGCGAAGATCCGGACCAAGATTCTTGGCGTTATCGGCCTGTGCGTTGCCGCGATGATCGGCATCTCGGGCTTTGCGATTTATCAGATGAACAAGATTGGCCAGGAACTGGTCGCACTGGCAGAGGAAAACATGCCTCTGACGCGGATGGTGACGGACATCACCGCGCACTAGCTCGAGCAGACCATCCAGTTTGAGAAGTTCCTGCGATTCGCCATCGAAGAGGAATACAATCCGGAAGCCCGGAAGCACTACGAGAAGTCGGTCAAGAGCTTCCGGAAATACAGTCACAAGGTGACGGAGGAGATCAAGCAGGGCGAGAAGCTCGCAGAGCACGCACTCGAAGTGGCTCACACGGAAGCGGAAAAGAAAGAGTTCAGGCATGTGCTTGAGGCGCTCCTGGCCATCGAGAAGGAACATACCGCCTTCGAGAAGCATGCCGAGGAAGTCATCGCTCTCTTCGCGGCCGGCAAGGTGAAGGAAGGCATTTTGCTGGGCGAGAAGATCGAGGCCGAAGCGGAGAAGCTCGATCATGAGCTTGAAGCGCTGCTTTCGGAACTGGGCGATTTCGCTCTTGCCGCGGCCCGTACAGCCGAACACCACGAGCTCGCGGCTCTGAACTGGCTCATCATAATTTCAATCATTGTCACGATATCGGCCGGCCTGGCCGGCTGGTTCCTGGTGGCATGGTCCGTAACGCGTCCGATGCATGCCATGACCGCTGCGATGGGTGAGCTCGCCAATGACAATCTCGATGCTGAAATTCCGGGAATCGGCATCAAGAACGAAATCGGCGAGATGGCCGACGCGGTTCAGGTTTTCAAGGACAACACGATCAGGGCGCGGGAACTCGAGGCCGAGCAGACCGTGGTGCAGGACGCGCAGCAGCGCCGGGCGCAGGTCATAGATGATCGGACGCATTCCTTCGATGACGTGATCTCCAGAACCTTGGCGACTGTCACCGAAGCTTCGGGCCAGATGCAGTCGTCGTCGGAAGCGCTTTCAGCAACCGCGGAAGAAACCAACGTCCAGTCGAGCGCAGTTGCGGCGGCGGCGGAGCAGGCCTCGACCAACGTCCAGACCGTGGCAGCAGCGACCGAGGAGCTCAATGCCTCGATTGCCGAGATTGCCGGTCAGGTCGACCAGTCGAGGAATGCGGCATCCGACGCGGTCACGGAGGTCGACAAGGCCAACGAGAACGTCATGGGCCTTGCCCGTGCGGCTCAGAGCATCGGCGAGGTCGTGACTCTGATCTCCGACATTGCCGAGCAGACCAACCTGCTGGCGCTCAATGCGACCATTGAGGCCGCACGCGCCGGCGAGGCCGGCAAGGGATTCGCGGTTGTGGCCTCGGAGGTCAAGACGCTTGCGGAGCAGACCGCCAAGGCGACCGAGGAGATCGGCTCCCAGATCGCGGATATCCAGTCGTCCACGGATGAATCTGTTGAGGCCGTCAACCGGATCGGCAGTGTCATCGAGCAGATTGCCGAACGATCGTCCGCAGTGGCGGCAGCGGTCGAACAGCAGACTGCGGCGACCCAGGAGATCGCGCGCAACGTCGCCGAAGCCGCCAAAGGCACGCAGGAAGTGTCTTCCAACATCCTGGAGGTCACCAAGGCGTCCAGCGAGACCGGCAGTGCTGCGTCTCAGGTGCTCAGCACGGCGAGCGAACTGCGGTCCCAGGCCGATGCATTGCGCACCGAGGTCGACTCGTTCCTGAAGGATATCAAGGCGGCATAGGACGCAAAGATTGCAGAATGCAGAGGCCGGGCGGAATCTTTCCGCCCGGCCTTTTCATTTGGAGGGCACGCGCGCCCCAGCGGCGGCTTACCGCCGGTTCGCTTCTGCCCTGTGCTCAAGTTCTCGAATCCGGTTCTCGAGTGCGGCAACGTCCCGCGTCAGCCGCTTCACCGACTCCTCGCCGGGATTGTGATCGAGCGCATCATCCAGCGCTCTGGACCAGTCGAGGATCCTGCTCCACAGGGATTTCTGGTGAGGATGGATCTGGGCAGTCATGGCGTGTTCCTTTCTGTACTGGGGTCAACGGGTCAGGCGTTTTGAGTGGCGGAACCTCCTTGGAGGACTGCCAGGGTTCGCCAGTAGGCGAGTGCCTGTGAAAGCAGGCCGAATATGATCGGCAGGATGAATGCCTGGGCGATCAGGGCCGCTGGCAAACTCGAGAGGCCGTCGCCGGCAGAGATTGCCACCGCTGCGACGAGCCCCGTATTCAAGCTTCCGACCACGAGTCCCACAGCGACGGCTCGTGCCGGAATGCCGTTTCCTGATGCCGTGGCAATCAAACCGGGGACGCGTCTGTATCCGATGACGCCGGCGTCGCCGAAGGCTTGTCGCTTGCCGAGGAGCTGGGAGGCCACCACAACGACAAAGGGTGTCAGATAAACCAGGGCGAGAGGGAGCGTGTCGAACGGTCTGGTTCCGAAAACCGCTGCAGGTTGGTTGAGGACCGTGAGCACCGACCCAAGAACGGCGGCAACGAGACTGGCCCGGATGAAGACGGTTTTGTCCGCAAGTCCGATGAGGCCCGGCTGTACGGGTGTCGGGGTTCGTCTGTGATGCTGTTCGACCATGCCGGTTTCCTGTCTCTGCGTTTGGGCGAAAGGGCGGGCCTGTCGCCCGCCCGGTTTGTCAGGCTGCGTGCGGCGCGGCGGAGAGGGTTGCGGCGCGGGTCTTCCGCAGATGACGGACTTTGAACAGCGCCGCCAGGTGCAGGATGATGAAGGCCGGAACCAGGAAGCTCGGCGCGATATTGAGCGGCCACACGTCCATCGCCGCGCTGGTCAGCCCGTTGGAAACGAGTCCGGGGAATGCGCCGGAAGCAAGACCTGCCGAGCCGATGGCGATGACGAAATCGGCAAGCCCCATGAAGTGGAAGCCGAGATAGCCGTTCGTCGTGACGAAGTCCGGATCACGATCCATCTTCGCGACCACGAAAATGGCGGTTATGCCAACCAGGACGTCACCGACACCTGCGGGCCATGCAAACAGGCCGGGCAGGACGCCGAACGAATACGCTGCGAGGAACACGAAACCGATCACGCGCCACAGATGGATCGCCGTCAGCAGGCGCAGATCCTGTGCAAGCACGAAATCGCGGAACCGGGCCGACAGGCCATAGGCGGCAAGGAACAGTGCAACCGGTACCGTGGCCGTGACCGCGATCGGCGCGATGAAGGTCTGGTTGTCGTTGGTCAGCCAGTTCTGGGTGCCGACGAGATAGGCCGTGCCGAACAGTGCGGCAACAAGCCCGGCGAGGACGGCTTTTTGCAGTGTTGTCCATTCGTATTGTTGCTCTTGACTGTACATCGTCTGATCTCCTATTAGATGTAGATACAAGTTTTAGTGCAAAAATTTTTACTCCCGTGTGGCGACATCCTTTGCTTTTGCGACCACGCCCAAAAACCCGGACAACGTGTACACGCCGAGACCGGAAACGAATCTCGTCTGGATCTCCCGCCACAGCGGAATGGCGCGCTCCAGGACCTGCTGTCCGTCCTCGGTGATCGAGACCAGCCGGATCCGCTGGTCTTCGGCCCGGCCGATTTTGATCCAACCGGCTTTCAGAAGGATCTTCAGATTCCGTGTCAGCGTCGTGCCGTCCATTCCGAGCAATTCCGCGAGCTCGCTTTGGCGGATCTCCGGATTGTTGGCCAGGGCCGCAAGAGCCGTGAACTGGGTTGCCCGAAGCCCCGCAGGTTTCAATGCTGCGTCATAGGCCTGGGTGACCAGCCGTGTGGTGCGGCGTAAGTTCGCACAGGCGCAGGTGCCGATGCCCGGTTCGTCGAGATTTCCGCTATCTTCGTTCATAAAAGATGTATATACACTTAAAGAAGCTATTGTCAAGGCCAAGGCCCCGCAACACATGAGTTTATGGGGCACTCACTATTGATCCCGAGAGGAGATGTGAGCCATGACCACCAACGCAGATCTCAAAGGCCACAATATCGACCTCAAGGCGCATCACGAGCCGCAGGGCGGACGCGACCGTATCGCGCTGGGTTTCGTTAAGTTCTTGAGGTTCTTCGCCGACCGGCTTTTTGCCAAGCGCTATGGCCATCGCGCGGTCGTGCTCGAAACGGTTGCCGCCGTCCCCGGCATGGTCGGCGGTCTGCTCCAGCATCTCAAGGCCCTGCGGTACATCCGGGACGACGAAGGCTGGATCCGCGAACTGCTGGACGAGGCCGAGAACGAGCGCATGCATCTGATGACGTTCATCAAGATCGCCCAGCCGACCCTGTTCGAGCGTGCGCTGATCATGATCACGCAGGCCATCTTCTACAACTTCTACTTCTTCCTCTACCTGTTCGCGCCGCGAACGGCCCACCGGATCGTCGGTTATCTCGAGGAAGAAGCGGTGGTCAGCTACACCCAGTATCTGGAAGAAATCGACGCCGGCCGTCACGAGAATCCGCCGGCGCCGGCCCTCGCCATCGATTACTGGAACCTTCCCGCGGACGCGACCCTGCGGGACGTCGTGATCGCCGTCCGTGCCGACGAGGCCGGCCACCGGGACCGCAACCATCAGTTCGCCGACCAGATCGCCGCGGGCGATGTGCCCGGCGCCCGCGAACCCTCAGCGCAGGATAGCGCCTGACCGTTAGACAGATTGATGGACGCCGGGCCGTAACACTCCCTGAACAAGGGAACGCGCCATGGTCGCCCATGTTGCAACGGTCGCCTTTAACGGCATCGAGGCGGTGCCGGTCGATGTCCAGGTGCAGCTGTCGTCCGGTCTTCCGGCCTTTATCATCGTCGGTCTGCCCGACAAGGCGGTGGCTGAAAGCCGCGAGCGGGTCCGCGCGGCCCTGACGGCAATCGGCCTCGGTCTGCCGCCTAAGCGCATCATCGTGAATCTGGCGCCGGCCGACCTGCCCAAGGAAGGCAGCCATTACGACCTGCCGATTGCACTTGGTCTGATGGCGGCGTTGGGCATTGTCGACGGCGGCGCGCTCGAGGCCTACAGCGTGTTGGGAGAGCTGTCGCTCGGCGGCATGTTGACGACGGTGACCGGTGCGCTGCCCGCGGCAATCAGCGCGCATGCGGCAGGCCGCGGATTGATCTGTCCGAAGGATCAGGGTGGCGAGGCGGCCTGGGCCGGCGCGGAGGTCGACATTCTGGCGCCGGGAGACCTGATCCAGATCGTCAATCACTTCAAGGGCTCCCAGGTCATGTCCCGGCCGTCGCCGGGCGAGGTTGACGACGGTGCGGGCGGCCCGGACCTGGCCGATATCAAGGGACAGGAGACGGCAAAGCGCGCGCTCGAAGTGGCGGCCGCCGGCGGCCACAACATGCTCATGGTCGGTCCGCCGGGTGCCGGCAAGTCGATGCTGGCCCAGCGCCTGCCGTCAATTCTGCCCGCGATGGACGTGCGCGAGATGCTCGACGTGTCGATGATCGCCAGCATTGCCGGCCAGATCGAGGGCGGCCGGATCAGTCGGCGCAGGCCGTTCCGCAGTCCGCATCATTCGGCAAGTCAGGCGGCTCTTGTCGGTGGCGGCCCCAAGGCCCGGCCGGGCGAGGTCTCGCTTGCCCATCTGGGCGTCCTGTTCCTCGACGAGCTTCCCGAATTCGCACCCCGCGTGCTGGATGCCTTGCGCCAGCCGCTGGAGACCGGCGATGTCACGATCGCCCGTGCCAATCACCATGTCACCTATCCGGCGCGCATCCAGCTTGTCGCCGCCATGAACCCCTGCCGCTGTGGCCGGGCCGGAATGCCGGGTCATGTTTGCCGGCGTGGCGAGCGGTGCGCGGCGGACTATCAGGCTCGCATCTCAGGCCCCCTGCTCGACCGCATCGACCTCCATATCGAAGTCGCTCCGGTGGCGGCTCGCGACCTGGTCCTGGCGCCGCCCCGGGAGGCCAGCGAAACCGTGGCCGCGAGGGTTGCTGCCGCACGCCGGCGTCAGCGCGAGCGTTTCGATGACGCCGGCGCTGATGCCCTGCGCACCAATGCCGAGGTCGATGGAGAGCTGCTCGAGAAACTGGCGCAGCCCGACCCGGCCGGTCTCACTTTGCTGGGCGATGCGGCAGACGCCATGGGTCTCAGCGCACGCGGCTATCACCGCGTTCTGCGGGTCGCCCGCACGCTTGCGGATCTGGAGGGCGTAGAGCAAATCGGTCGCGTCCACATCGCCGAGGCACTGGCCTATCGCGGCCATGCCGAGCGGCTGCGGGTTACGGCCTGACACGCGTCGGCGCTTGCCGTCAATTGACGCGGATGGCAGGGCCCCTATTGGCGTAGCGGGGGCTATCCTGATATGAAATCGAGTCGAAAATCTGAGACGTCCGGGCGCGCGGTGCAACGCAAAACCATTGACCAATTCCCGGCGTCGCTGTGAGACTAATCGCAACTTCAGCCCCATATGCGCGATCGGGCTCGGTCGCGCCGTCAAGATGAGTGGGCAATATCGGCGAGGGAACAGGTGACGGAGCACAGTGGCGAGCAGAAACTGAAGACCGAAGGCCTGGAGGACACCATGTCGCGGCCCGGTCTGGCGGCGCGCATGGTGCAAAGGCTGGTCGACGGTGCGGAGGGACTGAACCTCAAATACTCGACCGTTGGCAACCCGCCGGTCTTCGACAAGGACGTCTTTCCCTGGGCACGCGAAGTCGAAGCGGAGTGGGAGCTGATCAGAGCGGAGCTTGATCAGCTTCTGGTGCGCAAAGGCGATTTGCCGGCGTTCCACGAGATTGCGTCGGAGGTGCGCTCCATTTCCTCCGACAACGACTGGAAGACCTTCCTTATGTACGGCTACGGCATCCGCAGCGAGGAGGCGGTCCGCCAATGCCCGGAGACCTGGCGCATCCTTCAGAAGATTCCGGGTCTGAAGTCGGCCATGTTCTCCATCTTCGAGCCGGGCAAACACCTGCCGCCGCACCGCGGTCCCTATAACGGCGTCTTGCGTTTCCATCTCGGGCTGATCGTGCCGGACGAGCCGGACAAGGTCGGCATCCGGGTTGACGACCAGATCTGCCACTGGAAGGAAGGCGAGGCGCTGATCTTTGACGATGCCTATGAGCATGAGGCGTGGAACCATACCGACAAGGTGCGGGTGGTCCTGTTCGTCGATTTCGAGAAGCCGACGCGGTTCCCGGCCAGCCTGACCAACAAATCTATACTGAAGCTTTCGGTCTTCACGCCATTTATCCGGGAGGGCTACAAGGCCCAAAAAGCCTGGGAGAAGGCGTTTTACGGCGCAGGTCAACACCATCGTTAGGGCGCCTGCGTCCTGAATTGATAAAGGATCGGATTCGGCTGATTGGCCGAAAACCTGCTCGCAAAAATCTGAGCCGCGCGAAAGCACCGTCTTCAGTTGGTTTTAGACGAAGGCTCACGCTCGGTCGCCAGATGGGTGACCATGGCGACAAGCTCGCGCTCATAGTCCGGGTCGCGAAGATAGTCTGGCTAGGAGAAGAGCATGGATCGGACGCTGCCCCGCCGGTGCCATCACGCCGGCGGGCGGCTCGATAAGAGCCACGGACCGCTCCATCCCGTCTTCGCCTCCTCGGGCGGGACGGGGCGGTTTGGCATTCCAGCGACAATCTTCGGTTTGGCGGGCAGGTTTGAAAGACCAGTTGATGGATCGTCTTCCGAGTCCGTTTACCACTGCAAATGTCCGGCAGACTCGTTAGGGTGTCAGGTCTGGGGGTTGAAAACAGGGTCGCGGGTTGCATTGAACAACCCTTGCGGAGGCGACGATGGGGTCTGTCAGGGGCGTTTTATCGAAATCTGTTGTTTTTGGACTGGCGGCGGCGTTGATGACAATCGCGCCGGTCGGACCGCTTCTGGCGCAAAGCCAGACCGCGGTCCCGAGCGGAGCCCTGGATCGGTCTCAACTTATCGAGCGGGCGAAACAGACAATCGAAAACTACAAGCGGTTGTGCAAACGGATCGACGAACTGGAGGCGAGTCAAAAGCAGATCGAAGAGGATTTTGACTTTGCATGGTCCCAGGCGGACCGGGCATCGAAACGCAGGCAAAGAGCTCGACAGGACCTGGAGAAAGATTTTCAAGCTACACTTGGCCAGGCAGGAACAACTGACTGCTGGTGAGGATGCTCCACTGGCGGACCGCGTCGGGAAGCTTGCAGATGCGATAGGGACAGAAGCCCTGCGTATCAACAAAATTGAGAAAGAATGGACCAATTACAGAGATACACTGTTTTCGAAAATTGGCAGCAACCAAACTGAGATTTACCGCGCCATCGGTAGTAAGAACGATCTCAAAGCCGATCTTTCCGAATTGCGCGAATTGCTGAAGCGGCTGCCCGATCTTCCCGACAACCCGGGAACCATTACCAGCAAAGAAGCGGAAGCGGCCAAGGCGCTTGAAGACGCCGAAAAGGCGGTTGGCAGCGCAATTGAATCGCAATTTGCAGGTCTCAAGAAGCTCAGCGAATTGCTCGTCCGGCTTGCGGGCAAGAGGAATCCTGACAGACCGTTTGATGAAACCGCCGATTTGTCTGAGCCCGATGTCGAGCGGGCCAGAAAGTTCAGTTTGCTTCTCAAGGAAAATGTCGACCGGTTCGAAACAGATCTGACGGAGTTCGAATCCGGCGTTGACAAGCTCGGAAAACAGAAGACCAGCGACGTGGTCGAAACTTCGCCGTCAGGCCGGAAAGCGGACCCGCTTCCGGAAATCCAGATATCTGAAGTGCAACGGAATGTAACCGATCACGCAAGGACGGATCATCAGGAAGGCGGGCTTGACTTCATTCACCACAATCTCGTGCCGATCGTGAATTTTGGCGTTGGCGTGAACGTTCTGGGCCAGAACCAAATCCGCCTGCCGGCTTTCAACCAGTTTCTCGAAGCCCCGACCGGAACAGTCTTCACAGGCGGTGCCGGGTTTATTCTGCCCCGTGTTTTCCTGGAGGATGGCGACCTCAAATTCAGTGTCGAGGTTGACCAGAAGAAGCTGTGGATCGATGAACTGGGGAACGAGCTGTTCCCGGGTGTCCTGCCGCTGACCGGCGATATCGAATCCATCGGTGTCAGAGGGCGCGTCGACATTGAGTGGAACATCAACGACAATGGCGGCAGAACCATCATCCGGCCGGGTGTGGGCATTAGTGGCGGGCTTGCGTTTCAGAAGCTGACCGCCCGCAGCAATGGCGTCGTTGTGTTAAAGGGCAACGCGACGAGGCCGACGGTGAGCGGCCATGCTGGCTTTAAGGTCCCTCTCACCAATGCCTTCGCCATGGGTGTCGAAGGGTATGTCTCGTGGACCGAGGGCTTCAAGGTTACCGCCGGGCCGAACGTCACTTCCCGCATTGCCGACCGGATCGAAACCGGGTTCTTCCTCAAAGGCGAAGTGCAGTTGGGTCAAATCTTTACCGATGGGTTTGAAAGCGGCAATACGTCGGCCTGGTCGGTTAAAAGACCTTGAAGGCTCGGATATCTAAGACTTTCGGCATTCAGGACGCCACACAGCGACCCGGTCTAATGTCGCCCATCGTGTAAGGCTGATCGAGCGCGACGATTCTCATATGATCAATCCAGCGTGACAGCCATGGGTAATACTGCAATGACCGAGGATGAGTTTTCTGCACTGATCGATTGCAGACTTCCTTATGACAATGAGGCGGAGTGCGTCCGGTTGATGGAACTGGCGCAAACCATTTCTGACAACGCGTCTTTCCTGGTTCTCGATGAGCTCGCCCGCGCGCCGCGCGGCACTGACATTTCCGGAGTCACGCTGCTGAAGCTCATCGACCTGTGGCAGGAAAGATGCCCACATCCGCTTTCACAACCGCTGGCCGACTGCGCGAGAGTGTTGGCGGCAAACGGTGAGTTGTCCGTTGCCGCTTCTCTCACATTGCTCAATTTGGTCCGAGCATATCCGGGCCAGTATGCGGCGCTCGGAATTGCCTACATGAGTTGTGATGACGCCGATGGCAAGGCGGATGCCCTTTACAGTGAAATACACGCAGCCTGGGGTAAGAGCTGAGCCAGTTTTCCGGAGCCTCCGCGATGGTGTGCATACCGGTTCGGCGATCATCGTAATTTCGGGAAGAGTGGGGGTATCAGGGCGAGCCGCGGGCGCGCCAGGACTCCATGAGGTCGGCCAGGTCCTGGGCATCCATGCCGAAGGTGTCCGAAAGATGCCCGTCGACCGGCGGCAGGCCGGCGAACAAGCCGATATCTTCAAGGTCGTCATCCTGCCTGATGTTCCAGCCGACCAGGTTCTCCTTGTGCGGGCAGACGACGCGGAAATGCTCCACGTCCTTCCAGGGCCAGAACTGCCGCTTCCAGAATGTCGTGACTTCAAATCCGTCCTCGAGCAGGCGCAGGCGAAATGCTCCCGGAAGTGCCGGGACAACCGCAGCCAACGTGACCAATGCGCCGCCCACGATCGCGATCTGCCGCTTGAGCCCTGGGTCCAGCACCAGCCAGCAGAGAAATGTCAAGCCGGCGCCCAGCCCGATCATCGGCAGCCAGCGCGAAACGCGCCCAGTCAGAATCTGCGTGGTTTCACCGGGCCTGTCGTATGAAACACCGGGAGCCTCTCCGTACTTCACATAGCCGGCGATTTGCTCCGGAGAGGACAGGTCGATCACCTTCTCGCCGACCCAGTCGATCAGGGTCAGGGGCTCGGCCTTGCCCAGTTCGGCAAGAATGTGCGCCATGAACCAGCTGTCAGGGGTTGTGGGAGGCGGCAGGATGCACCACAGCATCTCGATTGTACCGTCGTCTGCAAAATGCACGACGATTGCCGCGCCATCTGACGGGCCGAAGGCATCGGTCCCCTTCAGTTGCTCGCGGTGATCGGCATAGCCGGTGGAGATTCGATCGAAGCTTTCCGTGACCTGCTCGAGACAGGCTGCGACGCGGTCTCTGTCGAGGCCGAGTGTGCTCAGGGCATCCGGCTCTTCGCCCCGGATATACATGTCGGTCCAGCCGGCACCGTCCGGATCCTCGTGCGCCTTGGCAAACGCGTTGAGCTTGCGCAGCTCTTCCTCGCACCACGCCCTGTTGGAGGCGGCGACAATTTGCACCTGGCCGATATCGTCTTCGTGGAAATCGAGTGCCCGCATGCCCCCTACCCTAGCATGCCTGAACTGAATGCCATGATCGATCCCCGCCGCCGGCCGGCCGAATCGGCACGGGAAGTAAGCATTTCTCAAGCATACTGTGGTCACATTCACCGTTCGGAGGGGCGAGCGGAGATACCGGGTATGCAGGAACGACAGGCAAAGCTGGAACTGGAGACGGCGCCATCGCACCGCTGGCCCTGGCAGAATGCGAATTTCGCCGCCGTGGCCTCGACCGTCGCGATCATCCTGGGCGTGGGCGCCAGCCTGGTCATTTTGCTTGATCTGTTCTTTGCCGGCCGTGTTCTCGAGATCAGCGCCGAACTGGTGGCGACCTTCGCCATCCTCGGCGCCTGTGGAGCCCTTTATGCCTGGCTTGAGGCCCATAGCAGGATCACGGCCCTGCGTGACACCGAGCGCGAGCTGGAGGCGGCGCGGGATCAGGCCGAGCAGGCCAACAGCGCCAAGTCCATGTTTCTGGCGACCATGAGTCATGAAATCCGCACACCGATGAATGGCGTGCTGGGCATGCTGCGCCTGCTCAAGGATACGAAACTCAGTCAGGAACAGCAGTCCTATGTGTCTAGCGCCCATCAGTCGGGCGAGGTCCTGCTCAATCTGATCGACGAGATCCTGGACTTTTCGAAGATCGAGGCGGGTCAGCTCGACCTGCGGCATGCGCCGTTCGACCTTGTCCGCATGGTCGAGGACGTCACCGAACTCCTGGCGCCCAGGGCCCACGCAAAGCAGATTTCGGTGGCGTGCCACATCGACCCGTCACTCGGTGCCGACTATTGCGGCGACGAGCCGAGGCTGCGGCAGATCCTTCTGAATCTCGCCGGCAACGCGATCAAGTTCACGGACGAAGGCGGCGTGTCCATCTTTGTCGAGCGCGACGGCGCCGCAACGTCGGGGTCCGGAGACACGCTGCTCTTTCGCATCGTCGATACGGGGATCGGCATGCGGTCGGAAGAGCTTGAGACCATTTTCGAGGAATTCAGACAGGCGGATTCCACGCTCTCCCGCCGTCACGGCGGAACCGGTCTTGGGCTGGCGATCACGCGCCGGCTGGTCGAGGCCATGCAGGGCGACGTCTCGGTGCACAGCGCACCAGGCGAAGGATCTGAATTCCGGATCCGTCTGGTTCTCGAACGCGGTGGTGCCGTCACCGCGTCCGACACCGCCCCAGTCCTGACCGGCATCAGCGTCTTCTGCGCCAGCAGTGATGCGGTGACCGGAAACACCATTTCGTCCTATGCCTCGGAATATGGCGCTACCGTGGAAATGGTCGCCGGTCCGGGCGCCCTGCTTGACCGTCTCCGGGGTGTGAAAGACAGAACCGCAATGCCGGATATCGTCATCATCGATGCGACTGTCGGCCTGGAAGCGGCCCTGGAGTTTCCGCGCGCGCTTTCCGATGAGACATCGAACAATTGCCGGCCGCGCACGCTGGTGCTGCTCGCTCCGGAGCAAAGGCAGAGTCTTCCGCAGCTCCGTGACGCCGGCTTCGACGGTTATCTGATCAAGCCGTTGCGTCGCAATTCCATCATTGATCGTTTGACGGCTCTGGGGGCTTCGGAACAGCGAATCGACCCCGACGACAGTTCGGGCGAATCAGTTGCCGACCCGTTCGAAACCGTGGAAGTGAGGCCATTGCGGGTTCTTCTGGCTGAAGATAATGACGTCAATGCCATACTCGCATGCGCTCTCCTGGAGCGTTCCGGGCACGATGTCTGCCATGTGGTCAATGGGGTGCTGGCCTTGGAGGCCGTTGAAGAACAGAGCACCGACGAAGCCTTCGATGTGATCCTGATGGACATGCACATGCCGGAAATGGATGGCCTGGAGGCGACTCGCGCTATCCGCTCGCGAGAGGCGGAAAACGGCGGAAAACAGCTCCCGATTGTGGCGCTGACGGCAAATGCCTTCGAGGAGGATCGCGATGCCTGCATCGCGGCGGGCATGGACGATTACCTGGCCAAGCCCGTTGAGCCGGAATTGCTCGAGACCGTTCTCGCGCGCCTGACCACGGCGAAGACCTGAATTCTCTCGCATCAATTGAATTGACGTTTACGTAAACTAGTTTCCGTTTGTCGTGTGCGACAAACGCGTCCGTCATCAAACTTTTATATGCGGGCGCTTTATGACATGGTGATGGGGCTTCACCGGGCATCTCACGTGCGCTCCCTGCACTTGGCCTGAACGCCTCGCAGAACGGGAGACTTGCATCATGAAAGTCCTGGATGTTGCGGAAGCAGGGGATCTTCGTCACGTGACAGCCCGAGCGACGACCACCGGAAGTGTGTTGAAGGACGAGGTCTCTCCTCGGGTTCCTTCTGCATTTGCGCCGGGCGAGGAACTCGGCCGCAAGGGATCAATGGTGGTCCGGCTGGCCGGCAGCAAGGCCGAAGTCGAGGTCTCACAGCGTCTCAGATACAAGGTGTTCTACGAGGAACTGGATGCCCGCCCGGACGAGGTGATGCTGCGCAGCGGGCGCGACAGCGATGCCTTCGACGAAATCTGCGATCATCTTCTGGTGGTCGATCACACAACCGGCGAAAGCAGCGACCCAGAACTCGTTCTCGAAGATGGCAACCTTGTCGGCACATACAGGCTACTCCGCCAGGAGGTGGCGGACATCCACGGCGGCTTCTACACGGCTGACGAGTTCGATATCGCGCCGCTGATCGAAGCCCGGAGCGACCTGCGGTTCCTAGAACTGGGACGATCGTGCGTCCTGGCGCCTTACCGGACCAAGCCAACCGTCGAGCTGCTCTGGCAGGGAATCTGGAACTATGTCCGGGTCTATGGTCTCGATGTCATGTTCGGCTGCGCAAGCCTCGAAGGCATTGACCCGGAAGCGTTATCGCTCCCATTGAGCATGCTGCATCACCATCATCGCGCGCCGCACGAGTGGCGCGTCCGGGCTCTGCCTGAGCTCTATGTCGAGATGAACCGGCTGCCCGCTGAAGAGGTAAACGCCCGCGAAGCGTTGCGCGCCCTGCCGCCACTGATCAAGGGGTATCTGCGTCTGGGCGCCTATTTCGGCGAAGGCGCGGTGATCGATCACCAGTTCAACACCACCGACGTGCTCATCGTGTTGCCGGTGTCGGCGATCAACGAACGCTACTTCACCCATTTTGGTGCGCCCGACGCCCAGCCGAGCTAGCGGACGGTCTATCCGTTCAGATTGTAGGCGCCGATCGCGGCTAGGTTCACGAGATCCGAAGCCGTGGCACCCAGCGTCGCGATCTGGACCGATTGCTGCAGTCCGACCAGTAACGGACCAACCACGGTGATGCCGCCCAGTTGCTGCATCATCTTGGTCGAGATGCTGGCGCTGTGGAATGCCGGCATGATCAGAACGTTGGCGGGCCCGCTCAGGCGGCAGAACGGATAGAGCGACATCACGTCTTCACTGAGCGCGACATCGGCGGCCATCTCGCCATCATACTCGAAGTCGACGCTCTGCTGGTCGAGAATCTTCACCGCATCCCGAACGTGTGCCGAACGGTCGCCCTCCGGTTGGCCGAAAGTGGAATAGGCCAGCATGGCCACGCGTGGCTCGTGGCCGAGCCGCCGGACGACGCCTGCGGCTTCCACGGCTATGCCCGCGAGCTCATCCGCCGTCGGCATGTCGTGGACCGTCGTATCGGCGATGAAGATCGTGCGGCCTTCGCACAGGGCCATCGAGATGCCGATCACGCGATGACCGGGCTTGGGGTCGACCACGGTCAGAACGTCATTGAGTGCGACCGAATAGTTTCGTGTGACGCCGGTGACCATGGCGTCGGCATCGCCTGCTGCGACCATGCAGGCCGCGAAGATGTTGCGGTCATTGTTGACCATGCGCTGGCAGTCGCGGAATAGGTAGCCCTTGCGTTGTAGCCGGCTGTAGAGGAATTCGGCGTAATCCCGGTTGCGGTCAGACAGGCGCGCGTTCTGGATGGTCATGTCGTCGCGCACGTCGATGCCGGATGACTTGATGGTCTCCTGGACCTGCTCGTCCCGGCCGACCAGGATCGGATGGCCGAGCCCGGAATTGGCGAACACGTTGGCCGCGCGGATGACCTGTTCTTCTTCACCTTCCGCGAACACGACGCGCTTCGGGTCGCGCCGGGCCTGGGACATGATGTTCTGCAGTGAACCGGCGATCGGGTCGAGCCGGGCGCTGAGCTGGGTCACATAGGCGTCCAGGTCGACGATCAGCTTGCGGGCGACGCCTGAATCCATCGCCGCCTTGGCAACGGCGGACGGCACGGCGCTGATCAGGCGTGGATCGAACGGCGTGGGAATGATGTAATCCGGCCCGTAATGCGGCCGGGCGCCCTTGTAGGCGGCTGCGACCTCGTCGGGGACATCCTCCCGGGCGAGCGCTGCCAGCGCCTCCGCGGCTGCAATCTTCATGGCGTTGTTGATCGTCTTGGCGCGGACGTCGAGCGCGCCCCTGAAGATGTATGGGAAACCCAGCACGTTGTTGATCTGGTTCGGATAATCCGAACGGCCCGTCGCCATGATGGCGTCGTCGCGGATCTGCGCGACCTCTTCCGGCGTGATTTCCGGATCCGGGTTGGCCATGGCGAAGATGATCGGTTTGTCCGCCATGTTGGTGACCATGTCGTGGGTCACGGCGCCTTTAACGGAGAGCCCGAGGAATACGTCCGCACCCTTGAGCGCGTCTTCCAGAGTGCGCGCGTCAGTATCGACCGCATGCGCCGTCTTCCACTGGTTCATGCCGGCTTCACGGCCGCGGTATATGACGCCCTTTGTGTCGCACAGGATCGCGTTCTCATGCGGCATGCCCATGGCCTTGATCAGTTCGAGGCAGGCAATGCCGGCGGCCCCCGCGCCGTTGCAGACAAGCTTGACGTCCTTGATGTCGCGGCCGGTCAGGTCGAGGGCGTTCAGAAATCCCGCCGCCGTGATGATCGCCGTGCCGTGCTGGTCGTCGTGGAACACCGGGATGTTCATGATCTCGCGGAGCTGTTCCTCGATGATGAAGCAGTCCGGCGCCTTGATGTCCTCGAGGTTGATGCCGCCGAAAGCCGAGCCCAGATAACGCACGCAATTCACGAAGGCATCGATGTCGGTCGTGTCGACCTCGAGGTCGAAGCCGTTCACATCCGCGAAGCGCTTGAACAGGACCGACTTGCCTTCCATCACGGGCTTTGACGCCAGCGCGCCCAGATTGCCCAGACCCAGAATGGCCGTGCCGTTCGATACCACCGCAACCATGTTGCCCTTGGCCGTGTAGTCGTAGGCGAGGTTCGGGTCCTCCGAAATGGCGAGCACGGGTACGGCCACGCCGGGCGAATAGGCGAGGCTGAGATCCCGCTGCGTCGCCATCGGTTTGGTGGCCTTGATTTCGAGCTTGCCCGGCTGTCCCATCTGGTGGAACTGCAGGGCTTCTTCTTCCGTGAACTGAACTTTCGACTTGTCGCTGGACTGGAGGGGCATAACGAATTGATTCTTCTTCTGTTGTTCGCTGATTTTGCGGGGTCGGCCAGCTTAGATGCCCCGCATTGCGTTCACAAGACAATCGGCAATTAGTGTAAAGGCCCGGCGTTTCGGGCCCCGGTTTTCCGGGGGAAAACTGGTGACCCGCTCGTGAGCGCCGGGGCTCCATCTGGTAGGGTTCCGGCCATGTCGAATTCTGCTGCAGCCCAGACGCCGCCGTGCACTCCGGAACCGGTCGCCGATTCACCGCGCGATGATGCGCCGGCGCCGGCAAAGCCAGAGGCCAAGACCGCCGCCATGACGCCGATGATGGCGCAGTATCACGAGATCAAGGACGCCAATCCCGGCAGTCTGCTGTTCTACCGCATGGGCGACTTCTACGAGTTGTTCTTCGACGACGCGGTCGTCGCGTCGGAGGCGCTCGGTATCACGCTGACCAAGCGCGGCCGTCACCAGGGTGACGACATTCCCATGTGCGGGGTTCCGGTTCATGCCGCGGAGGATTATCTCGAGCGCCTGATCAAGCAGGGATTTCGCGTCGCCGTCTGCGAGCAGACCGAAGATCCGGCGGAAGCCAAGAAGCGCGGCGCCAAGGCCGTCGTGCGCCGTGAGATCGTCCGCCACGTCACACCCGGAACGCTCACCGAAGACAGTCTGCTCGACACCCGAGGGCACAATTTCCTGGCGGCGGTGTCCCGGGTCAAAAGCGACGATCGGCCTCTGGCGCTCGCCTGGGTCGATATCTCGACCGGCACGCTCATGGTCACGGAGACGGGGCCGCGCGCGCTCGCCACGGATCTGGCCCGGCTCGAACCGTCCGAGATCATTCTGCCCGAGTCGCTCTATCAGGATCCGGAATTTGGCGAAGTCTGGATCGGCTTCGACACGGCCCTCACGCCGTTGGCCTCGAGCCGCTTCGACAGCCAGACCGCCGAGCGCCGCCTGAAGGACGTCTTCAAGGTGGCCGCCCTCGACAGTTTCGGCGACTTCAGCCGCCCGGAGATCGCCGCCTGCGGTGCCCTGGTCGACTATGTCGCCGTCACCCAGGTCGGGCGGATGCCGGTCCTGGCGCCGCCGGTGCGTGAGCGCCGCGGCACGGCCATGATGATCGACCCGGCGACACGGACCAATCTGGAACTCGTGCGCACGCTTTCGGGCGAACGCAAGGGCTCCCTGTTGTCGGTGGTCGACCGCACGGTCACCGGATCCGGCGCGCGCAAGCTGGCTGCGCGCCTCGCCGCGCCGCTGACCGATCCAACGGCGATCAACCGGCGGCTGGACGCGGTCGACTTCTTCGTCGAAGCCTATGAGATCCGGGGGCGGATGCGCGAAGCCCTGCGCCAGTGCCCTGATCTCGCCCGCGCGCTTGCGCGGCTCACCGTCGGTCGCGGCGGTCCCCGCGATCTGGCGGCGCTGCGTGACGGCCTCTCCGTCGCCCGCGAATTGCCGGCGCTGACGGACAAGGCCGGCCTGGCGCCGCCGCCCGATGAGGTCGCCTCGGCGCTCGCGGTTCTGGGGTCGGCCGACGAGAGTCTTGAACAGCTCCTCGAGGTGGCGCTTGACGATGAGCTGCCGCTGATGGCGCGCGACGGCGGCTTCGTCAGGCCCGGCTACGACGAGGCGCTCGACGAGAACAGGCGCCTTCGCGACGAGAGCCGCAAGATCGTCGCCGGTCTGCAGGCGCAATATGCGGAAGCGACGGGCATCAAGTCGCTCAAGGTGAAGCACAACAACGTGCTGGGTTATTTCATCGAGGTCTCGGCACAGCACGGCGCGACCCTGATGAACCCGCCACATGACGCAGACTTCATCCATCGCCAGACCATGGCCAATGCGATGCGGTTTACGACCGCCGAGCTTGCCGATCTGCAGTCGCGCATCTCGTCTGCGGCCGACCGTGCCGTCGGTATCGAGCTGGAGATTTTCGACCGGCTCGTGGCGGCGGTCGATGCGGCCAGCCGGAACATCGGTTCCGTTGCCGACGCTCTGGCCGAGCTCGATGTCGCGGCGGCCCTCGGCGATCTTGCCGAGCGCGTGCGCCTGACCAGACCCAGGGTCGACGACAGCCTCGCGTTCCGGATCACGGCAGCCCGTCATCCGGTTGTCGAAGCGGCACTTGCCGCCGGCGGCGAGGCGGGTTTCGTGCCCAACGACTGCGATCTCTCCGTGCCGACAGGCGACGGCGAGGCCGAAAGCCGCTCGATCTGGCTCCTGACCGGTCCGAACATGGCGGGTAAGTCGACATTCCTGCGCCAGAACGCCCTCATTGCGATACTGGCGCAGATGGGATCCTTCGTTCCCGCAGCGGATGCGCATATCGGTGTGGTCGACCGGCTCTTCAGCCGGGTCGGCGCGGCGGACGATCTGGCGCGCGGCCGCTCCACCTTCATGGTCGAAATGGTCGAGACCGCCACCATCCTCAATCAGGCCGGCGAGCGGTCCCTCGTCATCCTCGACGAGATCGGCCGCGGCACCGCAACTTTCGACGGTCTGTCGATTGCCTGGGCCTGCGTCGAGCATCTGCACGAGGTCAATCGGTGCCGGGCCCTGTTCGCCACCCACTTCCATGAACTGACCGCACTTGCCGAGACCCTGCCCCGGCTCGCCAACGCCACGATGAAAGTCAAGGAATGGGACGGCGAGGTTATCTTCCTGCATGAGGTCGCACCCGGATCGGCGGATCGCTCCTATGGTATCCAGGTCGCCAAGCTTGCGGGGCTGCCGCCGGTCGTCATCGACCGGGCGGCCGATGTGCTGGCCGCTCTGGAGCGCGGCGAGCAGAACAGTCCCAAGGCGGACCTGGTCGACGACCTGCCCCTGTTCACAGCCGCCCGGCCTCAGGGGGCGGCGGCACCGCGCGCGCCTGGCAGAAGCGCCTTAGATGAGGCGCTGGACGAAATCCTGCCGGATGATCTGACGCCGCGGGAGGCGCTTGACCTGATTTACCGGCTTAAGGCTGCTCAGCGAAAGGATCTTGCCTGACCCGCGTCCGGCACTGCACTCTCGCGGTGAAGGGAGCAGCGGATGTTCACAACTGTCACGCTACCGATGTGGGTGGTCGTGCTGGCAGCGGTCCTCGCCATGTGGGCGTTGCTCGACCGGCTGCTCATTCCGAGCGTGCGCTGGGCATTGCGCCGCCGCGCCAACCGGGCGATCGAAGAACTGAACGCTCGGCTTCATCTGCATATCCAGCCGTTCAAGCTGACCCGCCGCCAGGTTCTCATCGACCAGGTCCTCCATGACCATGAGGTGCTGCACGCGGTCGAAAGACATGCCAACGAGGCGGGCGTTCCACGCGACGTCGCCATGGAGCGCGCGCGCCGGTATGCCCGCGAGATCGTGCCGTCCTTCAGCGCCTATGCGTATTTCCGGATCGGCACGCGTGGCGCTCGCTGGCTCTCGACGCTGCTTTACCGGGTGCGTCTGGGGTATCTGAATGAGGAATCGCTGAGCAAGGTGGCACCCGACTCAGCCGTGGTCTTCGTCATCAACCACCGCTCCAACATGGACTATGTGCTCGTCACCTATCTGGCGGCAGCGTCGTCCGCGCTCAGCTATGCCGTTGGCGAATGGGCCCGGATCTGGGGGCTGCGCCGCCTGATCGCGTCCATGGGCGCCTACTTCATCCGCCGCAATTCCAGAGATCCGCTCTACCGCAAGGTACTGTCCCGCTATGTGCACATGGCGACCCGCTCCGGCGTAACCCAGGCTGTGTTTCCGGAAGGTGGCCTGAGCCGCGACGGCCGTATAAGAGTGCCGAAGTTTGGTCTGCTCAGTTACATGGTTTCGGGCTTCGATCCCGACGGCGCGCGGGACGTGGTGTTCATTCCCGTTGCGCTCAACTACGACCGCATTCTTGAGGACCGGGTGCTGACGACCGCCACCACGAACGACGGCAAGGCGGAATTCCATTTCTCGCCGCTGGCCGTGCTGCAATTCGTCCTGCGCAATATCGGCCTTGCGCTGCGCGGACGCTGGTACCGGAACGGCTATGCCTGCGTCAGCTTCGGCGAGCCGGTTTCCCTGCGGCGCTATCTTGCCGCCCGCAACGTCGACTTCCGGACGGCCGGCGACGTCAAGCGCAACGCAGAGATCGAGCAGCTCGGCCACAGGCTCATGGCGGCGGTGGCGGCCATCGTCCCTGCCCTGCCGGTTTCCATGGTGGCGACGGTCTTCATGGCTGATCCGGACCGGTCCTTCACCGCGTTGGAACTGAAAGCGCGCGTGCTCGATCTGGTCACGCGTCTCAAAGCCAACGGAGCCCACGTCCACGTGCCGCGGGCTGACCTGGAATATGGAATCGAGGTGGGTTTGCGCATGCTGACCATGCGGAGGCTGGTGGTTGCGGATGGAGCAGCCTATCGGGCAAACCGCGACGACGCCGGCCTGCTCGCGTTTTACGCCAATTCGATCGCCCACCTGCTCAAACCGCGCGTTGCCGTTGCGCAGCCGCGCGCAGCGTCAGCGACAGGTCAGGCGGAGCAGCCGCTCAGTGCAGATTGAGCGCAATATCGACCGAGTGCAGATGCCGCAACACCCGCTCAAAGCCGTCTTTGGTATCCAGAAGTTTCTTCGGCGCCGACCCTAGATCGCTGCTCATTTTTTCGAGCCATTCTTCAGCCCTGTCACGGGTGCCGAACACTTCGATCGCCCGATCCAGAGCTGCAGCATAATAGGACATGGTTTTGGTCCTGTTTTTATGTCTCTATAAACCTTACTCCCGGCGCAGACGAATGCATCCAAAATCGTGCCGCGACGGTTAATTTTTCCGCCTGAAATCCCTCACCACGGACCGCGAGCCGCAACGGGCGCAGGAAACGGGTGGCGGGTATATGTGGAGCCCCAATATGAAGTCAAGGGACTCACGGCGACTTTGCGCGGAAAAAGCCATGCATGCGACAGATTGGACGGCCATCGAAGGCGAACTGAAAGATTCCGGCTTTGCTTTGATAGAAAAGCTGCTGCCTGCGGCACAGTGCCGGGCGGTCGCCGGCCTCTATCCGGAAGAGGCGCCGTTCCGCAGCCATATCCATATGAGCCGGCACGGATTCGGCCGCGGCGAGTACAAGTACTTCGCCTATCCGCTGCCGGAGGTCGTCGCCGAATTGCGCGAGACGCTCTACCCTCCCCTCGCCCGCATCGCCAACCGGTGGAACGAAGCGATGAAACTGGAGACGCGTTATCCGGAGACGCTCGAGGTCTATCTCGGGCGCTGTCACGACGCCGGCCAGACACGGCCGACGCCCCTGCTGCTGCAGTATGGCGAGGGCGACTACAACTGTCTTCACCAGGATGTCTACGGTGAGCTTGTCTTTCCGCTCCAGGTTGCGGTGCTGCTGTCGGATCCGGGCAAAGACTTCACCGGCGGCGAATTCGTGCTGACCGAGCAGCGTCCGCGCATGCAGTCGCGTGCGGAGGTCGTGCCGCTCACACGCGGCGATGCGGCGATCTTCCCGGTCCACCACCGGCCGGTCGAAGGAAAACGCGGCATATACCGGGTCAACATGCGCCACGGCGTGAGCCGATTGCGATCCGGCCGCCGCCACACCCTCGGCATCATCTTCCACGACGCGAAGTGATCGTGGCGTGATCGCGGGAAGATTCTAATTCGGTTGATCAGAGTCACGAGTGGGCTTAGGGGATACTTGAGCCTGAAGCTCCTCGAAAATGTCGCCTAGGCTGGATGCAATTGCCGGTTGCTCGTTGGACAGGTATGCAGCGCTTCTATCTTCAATTCTAGGAAGTGGTTCGCCTTCATACCACTCAACTAAGTTCCCCTCACTGTCCTTTCTTCTGCCTTTCTCAAATATGTCGCGGTACCGCCTTGGCGAAATTCCAATGAATGGTTCGAAGAGAACCTTCTCAGGCGATCGATCTTCGAATGTAATGGAATCCCGATGGAGGTCGTCGGCATAACTCTTGGGATATGGCTCCAAAAAAACGACACGCTTTATGCCAGCACCTACTATGTGTTTCGCGCACATGTGACAGGGAAAAGTCGTGCAAAATAGAGTTGCGTTTTTTGTAGATCGACCTGTTCGCGCTGCATCCATGATCGCGGACATTTCCGCATGTGTCATACGTCCAAATTCGATTATGTCCATAAGCAGTGAATTCTTAATTGGGTCTTCTTTCAGTAATTCCTCCGCAAAATTATCGATCTCGGCTTCTGTGTCTCCAACTCCTTCCAAGCGCTTCAGCTTTGCCAATTGAGATATAAAATCAAATAGGATCTCAGTCTTCCTCTTGTGATTTGGGTCGTGACCCTCATCGACATCTCTGTGAAGATTTTCATCTCCGTGCCAGTAAGTTCCACCGCCGGACTTCGGCACCTCGTTGCTACCCATCGAGATAATTTCGCCTGCGTCTGAAAAAATCGCCGCTCCAACCTGTCGGGAAAGGTCGGCAGACCTCAGAGACGATGCCGCAGCGGTGTAAAGGCCGTATTCATCTCGATTTGGCGAAATTGAATTGTCACCAAAGAATGCTCTGATGAATCTCGAAACTGTATGAGAGATATCTTTCTTATCGTTCCCGTAAACAAACACATCACCAGTGTGAAATACATCACTTATTCGTTGGCCAAATTCATTATTCTTTTCATTAAAATCCTTTTGTACCAGATTTGTGGCTTCAGATTCACAATCTGATCGCTCTAAGGCGCGTCTGCTGTTTTTTTGAATTTTTCCTGTTATCCGCTCAATTCGCTCTCTTCGGCTGGAATAAACAGAAAACTGAATGAATTTTCTTCCATACGTAGTTCTCATAAGTTTGATTTCTTCAGGTCGCTTAAATTGCCTGATAATGTAGGCGGTAGACTCTGATGGAATAACATCATCGTCTTTGGCGTCGAATTTGGTTCTCAGTTCGGATGTAAGGGCCTCTCGTCGACTGCGTATTTCTGTCATAGCGAGGCCAGCTAGGGCTGAGTTGTCCTTACATCTTTTTCGAAATTCATCCGCGAGGTCGATTAGAGAATGATATTTGGCGGCATAATCGTTCTCATCAACTGATTCCGCATTTTCAATTGCACGCATTATCGTAGTGACGTGTATCACTTCTGATTTGTAACGAACCTTACCAAGTTCTTCCTTCAAGCATTCAGTCACTGTATCCATGTCCACGCCAATGGGACCTACAAGTCCGATCAACAATTCTGGTCGTGAACTTTGCTCGTTTAAATTCATTTAGCGGGGCCCAAAATTTACACAATTCTAATTCATTATACTGCAAATTGCAGTGGAACCGGTGATTCGCGACTGATATCATCGATTCGTTAACAATCATTAGGATTCGTTAACGCGCGTTCATCCGGGGAGGAACTCTTGATGCCGAGGGAGAAGGTAGGAACGCATATGGATCGGAGTGAAATCCGAAAATCAGTTTATCGACAAGTAAGCGCGGCAATATCTGAGGTTCGAAATAGGCCTGAACCTCTTAGAGGCCCATTTACTGTCAAAAACTCCGCGTTAAAATCTACTGCAGACCGAAGCGTGCGCTCGCGAGATAAGAACTGATTGCCTGCCGGCGAATATAATAATTTTGATTATTCATTCGCGCCGATAGCGGTGCACAGTGAATCAACTCATATTGTTGATAACGCCGCCCCCCGCACATCGCCAGGGGGCGGCATCTTTTCCGGTGACCTCCCGGGCCGCGTCAGTCGCGCAGCTTGACGAGGTCGTTCATGAGCCCGCCGGTACCGTTGTGCACCGTCAGGCGCTCAACCTTCTCGGCGATCTGCTCGAGAGCCTCGAGCTCCTTGAGCCGGAGCATGACCGGGTTCTCGGCCATGACCTTGGCCGTGTTAAGCAGCGAACGCGTGGCGTTCGTCTCCTCGCGCCGGCGGATGACGTTGGCTTCCGCCTCCTTCTCCGCGGCCACGACCTGGTTCAGGATCTCGCGCATGTCGCCCGGCAGGATCACGTCCTTCAGGGCGATCTCACCGACCTCGACACCGATGTCGGCCATCTCCGCGCGGACCTTCTCGGCAGCCTCGGCGTCGACCGTCACCTTGTTCTCAAGGATCTGGTCGAGCGTCTTGGTGCCGAGCGTCTTGCGGAACGCGAACTGCAGCGCCCTGTAGAGCGTCTCGGTGAAGTCCTTGACCTCGGTTGCGGCCTTCACCGGATCGGTGACGCGGAACTCCGCGGCAACGTTGATCCGGATCGTGACACGATCCTTGGTCAGGATCTCCTGCCCGGCCACGTCAAGGGCCTGACGACGGGTGTCGATCAGCTTGACCTGAACCTTACGGCCGACGTTCCAGAACATGTGGGCACCGGCCCCGAGCGTCCGGACGAACTCGCCGTCGACGTGGAGCAAACCGGTCTGGCCCTCACCCACATCGAACTGGACGACACGGTCGAGCTTCGCCGCACGGATCAGCCGCTTGGCGATATCGACCGGTACCTCGAGCTCGTCGGCTACATCGACGGTTTCGACGGTCCACGGTCCGGCATCGGTCCAGAACACCGAACGTCCGTCCGGCTTCAGGATGCCGTGCAGACGCCCGTCGCGGAACACGAGCGCGACCTCGTGCCGGCCGGTCCGCACCTCGGTGAGGTGCTGTGCCGCCTCATCCGGCATCTCGCGGTACAGCGCCGTATCAAACGCCGAGACGAATTCCGGGCGTGTCAGATCGTGCTTTTCGATCTCGAGCCGCCTGCCGCGGTTCGGCAGCCGGTGTTCACCCGGACCTAGGATTCCCATGAAACGTCCCTTGTGGAGCGCGACCGCGCGCTCGTTCTCTCGGATAAGGACGCGTTCGAAACCGAGCATCCTCTCAAAAATCTTCAACATGGGTCTTCTCCTTTCGTCGTCAGCGTCGCTATGTCATGCGCTCTAACGTCCTTTCTCGTGTTGGCGCCTGATAGTCAGGCTGATCCACCCTCTTCAATGTCCAGACGGGTCCGCGTGGCTCCCCCGGGGTGGTGACGGGGGACGCATTGCCGTCCGGTTCGAATTCCGTGCGCCGGTTCACCGGCATGGTGTTTCCCAAGGCCTGCGCCTTCGGAAGCGTGACGGGTCAAGGCTCTGCCCGTCAGACAAATGAGCCCCGGGGCCGGCTGACCTCGGCTGGCGGCGGGCTCCGGCGAGCGGGTGTCGGGGAGCCCGGACGGGGTGGCCCTGCGGAAGATCCGCATGCCGCCTGGTCCGGACCCGCCTTCACCGTCTTCCGGTGCGCGGGCCGCCGGCGAAGGGCGGTGCCGGCGTCGTGCCGTGCCACGACCCAAAGGCCATGAGCGGCGTTCGGCCGGCCTCGCAGGCCGGCCCCGAAACCCCTAATTTTGAACACGACCTAAACGTGTCGGGTTTTAACCCAAAGGCTTTCAAGGCCTCTTGAGGATGGAGGGAGTTGAACCCTCGTCCGCCAGATTAAAGTCTGGTGCTCTCCCACTGAGCTACATCGCTGAGCATATGCCGGGAGTCGAACCCGAAACGCTCGCCGACCGAGCTGCATATGCAGGGTCTCCCGATCGTCTGATCCGATGTCGGCATACGGCATCCGCAGGGCGGTCCGCACCGGGCGAGTATCCGGAACTCGGCCCACAGTCATTCAGACAGACGTGACGGGGAGCGGGGAGATACTGCAGATCGTGCGCCTTGGCAACAGTTGTCATGGCAGAAATTCGCCGTTTGTGCACATATGCACCAGTAATGTTGCTCAAATGCAACGAAATTGACTATGAAATCTCCAGTTAACGTAAACTGCAAATAAGCGAGTGAAGGAGGTAATGGTAGGCGCCCCGGGAATCGAACCCGGCCGTGCACGCTGATCTGGCGCTTTACAGGATTATAAAACCCGCCCGCACAACCAGTGCTGACGCCCTTGATCGGACGTCACGATATTCGGTTGAAGCTGTGCCGAAGCGCGGGCATGGGGACTGGATAGCGTTTCTTGGCCGGCCTGTACAGCAGACAATCGCGCTCATCTTGGCCAGTGAACTGGACATGATTCCTTAACAACTTCGGGTCACGCTAACATGAGTTTTCAAGAAATTTGAGTGTCAGAATGAGTCAAAACAAAAGATCTGAAATTCTCAAAGAAGTTATCTCGGGATTTCTAACCTCTGTTGCGCTGCCACTCTTGGCGTTGCTCGGATTCGGTTTTGTTTTGGGCTCTGAGGCCGGGGCACTTGCATTAGCGTATGGAGCAGGTAGGTATTTCCATCCTTTGATATTTGTTCCCGCTCTTATCGGAGTTATCTACCTATTTCGGTCTAAATATTGGAAGGCGCTCGGCGCATTTTCTGTTTATCCAATTTTTTTCGTCCTGCTGATTAGTTAGGCTGGAGCAATTCCGCTTCAACACATTTGCCACTGTCACCGGCCTGCCAATTCAATAGGCAGGTCGCATCGGTTCGATAGTCGGTCTTTCGCTCGAAGCTGCTATGCTTTAGACCGGAGCCGTAGCGCGCAGCGCCGCTTGCGCCGCGCAATCGCCACCACGAGGACAGCCGAAGACCGCCATGGCCGAGGCCATCAAAGATCCGACGGACCTGATCGACGCCGACCGCCTGCGCGGCGAACTGACGGCCCTGTTCAAGCAGCACGGCGGCAGCGACACGGCACTGCGCAAGCACGTCCTCGAGCACCTCAAGGAAACCGTAGCTGAGGGCCGCAAGGTGGCCGAGGCGCGCCTCATGGCCGACGGCAGGGGGACGCGCTGCGCGGCCAACCTGTCCCACATCCAGGACGAGCTGATTCGGGTCATTTACGACTTCACCGTCACGCACATCTACATGGCGAAGAACCCGTCCGCCGCGGAGCGCATCTGCGTCGTCGCGGTGGGCGGCTACGGCCGCGGCACCCTGGCGCCCGGCTCCGACATCGACCTCCTGTTCCTGCTGCCCTACAAGCAGACACCCTGGGGCGAGAGCGTGGTCGAGTACATGCTCTATCTGCTCTGGGATCTCGGCTTCAAGGTGGGTCACGCCACCCGCAGCGTCGATGAGTGCATGCGGCTGTCTAAATCCGATCTTACCATCCGCACCGCCATCCTCGAGGCGCGATACCTCTGGGGCGACAAGGCTCTGTTCGGGTCGCTGGCGGAACGCTTCGACAGCGAAGTTGTCGCCGGAACCGGCGCGGAATTCATCGAGACCAAGCTGATCGAGCGCGACGTGCGCCATCAGCGCAGCGGCGAGTCGCGCTACAAGGTCGAGCCCAACGTCAAGGACGGCAAGGGCGGCATGCGCGACCTGCACACGCTGTTCTGGATCGGCAAGTATTATTACCGGGTGCCGACCAGCGCGGCGCTTGTGCGCGCCGGCGTCTTCACGGCATCGGAATACCGCAAATTCAGCAAGTGCGAGGACTTCCTCTGGGCGGTGCGCTGCCATCTGCATTTCATGACGGGCAGGGGAGAGGACCGTCTCGGCTTCGAGCATCAGCCCGAACTTGCCGAACGGCTCGGCTACACCGCCCACGGCGGTCTCAGTCACGTCGAACGCTTCATGAAGCACTACTTTCTCATCGCCAAGAACGTCGGCGATCTGACTCGTATCCTGTGTTCGGTGCTGGAGGCGGAGAAGGTCAAGAAGGCGCCGATGATGAGCCGGATGTTCGCCCAACTCCGCAAGCGCAAGGTGTCAGGCATCACAGAGTCGAAAGTGTTCGACCTCGACGCCGGCCGCATCACCGTGCGTGACGACGAGGCTTTCAGGAAGGATCCGGTCAACCTGATCCGCATGTTCTACCTGGCCGACAGACACAATGTGGCGATCCACCCCAACGTGTTGCAGCTGGTCACGCGTTCACTCAGGCTGATCGACAAGGACGTCCGCAACGATCCGGAAGCCAACCGCCTGTTCATGGAGACGCTGACCTCTCGCAACGATCCCGAGACCATTCTGCGCAAGATGAACGAGGCCGGCGTGCTCGGAAAATTCGTCCCGGAATTCGGCCGCATCGTCGCCATGATGCAGTTCAACATGTACCACCACTACACGGTGGACGAGCACCTGCTGCAGTCGGTGGGCGTGCTCGCACAGATCGACCGCGGCGAGCTGGCCGGCGAACACCCGCTCTCCGACAAGATCATCCACACGGTCAAGAAGAGCCGCCGCGCGCTTTACGTCGCCCAGTTCCTGCATGACATCGCCAAGGGCCGTAAGGAGGACCACTCGATCGCCGGCGCCCGGGTGGCGCGCAAGCTCGGACCCCGCTTCGGGCTCGACGCCGCGGAGACGGAAACAGCAGCGTGGCTGGTCGAGAACCATCTGGTCATGAGCACGTTCGCCCAGATGCGCGACCTCAACGACTTCAAGACCATCCTCGACTTCTGCGAGATCGTGCAGAGCCCGGAGCGACTCAAGCTCCTGATCATCCTGACCGTTGCCGATATCAAGGCCGTCGGGCCGGGCGTGTGGAACGGCTGGAAGGGCCAGCTTCTGCGCACGCTCTATTACGAGGCCGAGCCGGTGCTGGCGGGCGGCCATACGGCGATCGCCCGTGACGAACGTGTCGCCGAGGCGCAGGACCTGTTCAGGGAACGCTTCGCCGACTGGCCGAAGAAGCGCATGCAGGACTATCTCGACATGCATTACGAGCCTTACTGGCTCAATGTCGGGGTCGACCGCCAGGTCGACCATGCCAGGCTCATCACGCGTGCCCGCGAGTCCGGCGATGCCGTCGTGACCGAGGTCAAGACCGATGAGTTCACGGCCATTACCGAACTAACCGTCTTCACAGCCGACCACCCGCGTCTTCTGGCGGTGCTCACCGGCGCCTGTGCGGCTTCCGGGGCCAATATCGCCGATGCCCAGATCTTCACGACCGCCAACGGCATGGCGCTTGATTCCATCATGATCCAGCGCGAATTCGAGAATTCGGAAGACGAAATGCGCCGCGCCCGGCGCATTGCCGAAACCATGGAAAAGGCGCTGCGCGGGGAGGTGCGCCTGCCGGAGATGATCGCCAAGCAGGCGCGTCCGAAGGGCCGCATCAAGGCGTTCACCGTTGAGCCGCAGGTCCTGCTCGACAACGAGAGCTCGAACATCTTCACGGTCATCGAGGTCGCCGGTCTCGACCGGCCGGGCCTGCTCTACGATCTGACCAGCGCGTTCTACCGTCTGAATATCAACATCGCATCGGCCCATATCGCCACATTCGGCGAGCGCGCCGTCGACGTCTTCTATGTCAAGGACCTGACCGGTCAGAAGATCACCAACGGCAACCGGCAGGCGGCAATCCGTCGTCACCTCATGGCAATTCTCTCGCCTAAGACCAAGGCTGCGGACAAGGCCGAGGACAAGTCTTCGGACGAGGTCGCGGCGGCAGAGTGAGTACTGTGATGCAAGCTCCCGCTTGTATTGCGGAAAAGCCTTCCCATACTGACGAATCATGACGCTGCTGAGATCGGCCGCAACTGTTGGCGGCATGACACTGATCAGTCGGGTGCTGGGTTTCATCCGAGACATGCTGTTTGCCGCCATCCTCGGAACCGGACCGGTGGCCGACGCCTTTGTTGTGGCCTTCCGGTTTCCAAACCTGTTCCGCCGCCTGTTCGGGGAGGGGGCGTTCAATGCCGCGTTCGTGCCCCTGTTCTCCAAGCGGGTGGTCGGGGAGGGGCAGGACTCTGCACGCCGGTTCGGCGAGGAGGCGCTGTCGGCGCTTCTGGTGGCGCTGATCACGATCACGGTCATCGCCGAAATCAGCATGCCCTGGCTGATCTATGTCATCGCGCCCGGCTTCAGCGATACGCCCGACAAGCTTGATCTTGCCCGTGTGCTGACGGCCATCGCTTTCCCTTATCTCATGTTCATGTCCCTGGTGGCGCTCTACAGCGGCATCCTCAATAGCGTTAACAAATTCGCCGCCGCTGCCGCCGCACCCATCATCCTCAACATCGTCCTGATCGGCCTTCTGGCCATCGCGGCGTTCGCGTTCTGGGATGACAAGGTGCTGACCGGCACCATGCTGGCCTGGGGCGTGTCGGTCGCCGGCCTGTTGCAGCTTCTGATGCTGATCTGGGCAGCGCGCCGCGAAGGCTATTTTCTGAAACTGCGCCGCCCGCGAATGACCGATGGCGTCCGTCGCCTTGTCACGCTGGGAATTCCTGGTGTGATCGCCGGCGGGATCACCCAGGTCAATCTGCTGATCGGCACCATCATCGCCTCGTTCCAGGACAGCGCCGTCTCTTATCTCTATTTCGCGGACCGGGTCTATCAGTTGCCGCTGGGCGTTGTCGGTATCGCCATCGGGATCGTCCTGCTGCCCGATCTGTCCCGCAAACTGCGGGCCGAAGACATGCAAGGGGCGGACGAAAGCCAGAACCGGGCGCTGGAGTTTGCCATGCTGCTGACCGTGCCGGCAGCGGCGGCTCTCGTGGCGATGCCCCTGCCGATCATCCATGTCCTGTTCGAGCGCGGCGTGTTCACGGCGGCGGACACCATGCAGACCGGCATGGCGCTTGCCGCCTTTGCCGTGGGCCTGCCGGCCTTTGTCCTCATCAAGGTGTTCTCGCCCGGCTTTTTCGCCCGCGAGGACACCCGCACACCGATGCTGTTTGCAGGCGTCGGCGTCGCGGCCAACATCGCCGGAAGCCTCGCTCTTTTCCCGTTCTTCGGGCATATCGGCATCGCGCTGGCCACCTCTGTTGCCGCATGGATCAATGTCGGTTTGCTGGCCTGGGCGCTTGAAAAACGTGGCCAGTTCTTCTTCGACGAACAGAACCGGCGCCGCGTGCCGCTGATCATCCTGGCAAGTGCGGTGATGGGCGGTGTGCTCTGGATCGCACAGATCTGGCTTGCGCCCTGGTTCAGCGTCGACGTTGCCCTGGAAATGCGGATTCTCGTACTGGCCGGAATGGTCGCTGGCGGAGCCGCAGTGTTTTTTGTTGCCACCGAGCTGACCGGCGCGGCGCGCGCTTCCGAACTGATCGGCTATTTCCGCAAACGCTGACGATTACACCGATGCGAAGGGCTTGCGTCTGCCCCGGCGATTGGGCCATATACCGCCCGCGCTAACAGGAGTCAGAGAACTATGACCGCTCATGCATCGCGTGTCTTTTCCGGCGTTCAGCCGACCGGAAACCTTCATCTGGGGAACTATCTCGGAGCGATCACGCGTTTCGTTGCTCTGCAGGATACCCACGACTGCATTTACTGCGTCGTGGATCAGCACGCGATCACGGTCTGGCAGGATCCGGCGGAACTCGCTCATAACACGCGCGAAGTGACGGCGGCGTTTGTTGCCAGCGGTATCGACCCCGAGAAACACATCGTCTTCAACCAGAGCCAGGTCGCAGAGCATGCGGAACTCGCATGGGTCTTCAACTGCGTCGCGCGCATGGGCTGGCTCAACCGCATGACCCAGTTCAAGGAGAAGGCCGGCAAGCATCGGGAGAACGCCTCGGTCGGATTGTTCGCATACCCGGCGCTGATGGCCGCCGACATTCTGGCCTACAAGGCAACCCACGTCCCGGTCGGTGACGACCAGAAGCAGCATCTCGAACTGACGCGCGACATTGCCCAGAAATTCAATGTCGATTTCGCAGACTCGATTGCAGCCAACGGTTTCGATCCGGAATTTTTCCCGCTGACCGAGCCGCTGATCACAGGCCCGGCCACGCGCGTCATGTCATTGCGTGACGGTACCAAGAAGATGAGCAAGTCGGATCCGTCCGACCTGTCCCGCATCAATCTGACCGACGATGCCGATACGATCGCCAAGAAGATCCGCAAGGCGAAGACCGATCCAGAACCGTTGCCGAGCGAGCCGGATGGACTGGAGGAGAGGCCGGAAGCAGCAAATCTTGTCGGCATTTACGCGGCTCTCAACGAGACCACAGTCGAGGGCGCGCTGTCGCAATATGGCGGCGGTCAGTTCTCCACGTTCAAGCAGGATCTGGCGGATCTCTCGGTCGAGAAGCTGAGTCCGATCGCGACGGAAATGTCCAAGCTCATGGACAATCCGGATCACATCGACAGCCTGCTGAGCGCCGGCGCGGCACAGGCGCGGGCGATTGCCGCGCCCATCATGAACGATGTCCGCAAGGTCGTCGGCTTCATCGGATCCGCCCGTGGCGGCAATCTTGGACCTCTTTAAATTGCCTTGCCGCGTCAGCGGCAGGCTGGCAGCATGGCGCCCATGATCAAGAACCGCAAACGCGCAAGCTTCGAGGAAGGCCACAGCCGGAAGTTCCTCGTCATTGTCGACGGCACGGCCGAAAGCGAACGGGCACTGCACTTCGCTGCAAAACGTGCCGAACACACCGGCGGTGGTGTCACGCTGCTGCGCGTTATTGCGCCCGGCGATTTCCAGCACTGGATCGGCGTCGGCAACATCATGCGGGAAGAGGCCGAGGAAGAGGCACGCCGGTTGCTTGACCGGATGATGGCGGAAGCCGAAAGCTGCTCCGGTATCAAGGCGGAATCCGTGATCCGTGAAGGCAACATGGTGGAGGAACTGGTTGGTCTCATCGAGGAAGATGAGGATATTGCCATCCTGGTTCTGGGCGCATCCACGGAAAAGGAAGGTCCGGGACCGCTTGTATCCATGCTGGCGAGTGGCGCGGCCGGAACGTTCCCCATCCCGATCACGATCGTTCCCGGCGACCTCACGGACGAATTGATCGATACGCTGGCCTGATCTTCCCGGATATCCGCCATGCGGAAATGATTCCGTTTTTTCGCAGGTTTTTCCCGGCACCGCCTTGACGGCGCCATTTGATCTTGCCATCTCTGTACTTTAGAATTCATCTAAACCGACAGCCTGGTAGGTTTTTGACGGTACCGGGCCCAGACGCCGGAGGGCGATCAATGTTCATCCAGACGGAAGCCACGCCGAACCCCGCGACCCTGAAGTTTCTGCCCGGCAGGGCGGTACTGGGCAATGCGACCCGCGATTTCCGCGACCCGGAAGCGGCGGCTCAATCTCCGCTCGCGGCGCGTCTGTTTGAGATCAGCGGCGTCACCGGCGTATTTCTCGGCTCCGACTTCATCACCGTCACCAAGGACGAGAACGAATGGCAGCATCTCAAGCCGGCCATTCTTGGCGTGATCATGGAGCATTTCATGTCGGATGCCCCGATTCTCGCGGCCGATGCCGTCGAGGAAGCGGAAGACGAAGGCAATTATGACGAGGCCGATGAAGCGATCGTCGGCACGATCAAGGAATTGCTGGATACGCGCGTCCGCCCGGCCGTTGCCCAGGATGGCGGGGACATCACCTTCCACGGCTTCCGCGAGGGGATCGTGTATCTCCACATGCAGGGCGCCTGCGCCGGATGCCCCAGCTCCACCGCCACGCTGAAGCACGGCATCGAGAACCTGCTGCGTCACTTCATTCCTGAAGTGAATGAAGTCCGGCCTATCTGACCGGCAAAGCGGACACGCGATATTTCATGCGGCCATCTCCACGGAGGTGGCCGTTTCAATTTTCTGTGCTGTACCGCTACACTCCTGGCGAATTTCCAATCACGGGCTAGATTGACCGAACGTGACATCTGGCCAGAATCGCTCCGCGCATATGGCGTTGGCATTGACAAGGAGAAGATGAAGCATGTCCGGTCCACTTGAAGGCATCAGGGTGATCGATCTGACCGCCATGGTTTCCGGGCCGCTGTCGACGATGATCCTCGCCGACCAGGGGGCGGATGTTATCAAGATCGAGAATCCGAACGGCGGCGACTTTACGCGCGCGGTATCGAGCCGGCGTGCGGGCATGTCCGCATCCTTTCTCAACAACAACCGCAACAAGCGCTCGCTTGCGCTCAATCTGAAGGACCCGCGCGGTATCGAGGTGCTGAAGACGCTGGCGGCCGACGCCGACGTATTCGTCCAGAATTTCCGGCCGGGTGTGGTTGACCGCATGGGTATCGGCGAGGAGGCGATCCGGGAGGTCGCCCCGGACATCGTCTATGTGTCGATCGCCGGGTTCGGGTTCGAGGGACCATACGCGAAGAAGCCGGTCTACGATCCTCTCATCCAGGCGCTTTCAGGACTGACCACTATCCAGGGCGGTTCCGATCAGGTCCGCCCGCGTCTGGTGCGCACAATCCTGCCCGACAAGCTCACTGGCTTCGCCGCCGCCCAGGCGATCAGTGCGGCGCTTCTGGCCCGGGCGCGGACCGGCGAGGGGCAGCACATCAAGCTGTCCATGCTGGATACGGTCCTGTCCTTCCTGTGGGCGTCGGACATGTCGAGCCAGACCTTCGTCGGTCAGGAATCGCCGCAGGAGAAGGCACAGAGTTTCATCGACCTGATCTACGAAACCGAAGACGGCTACATCAGCGTTGCCGTGCAGTCGGACAAGGAGTGGCAGGGGCTGGTGCGCGCGCTCGAACGCCCGGAATGGCTGGAGGACGAGCGTTTCAAGACGCCGACCTTGCGCAGCCACAATATCGACGACCGGCTGAACCTTACCCAGGACGTCCTGCGTACGCGGACATCGGCCGAGTGGCTGGAGCGTCTCGAATCGGAGGACGTGCCCTGTGCGCCGGTCCTGCGCCGCAGCGAGGTGATCGGGCATCCGCAGATCGTCGCGAACGGCATTCTCAGTGAATCAGATCATCCTACGGCCGGCCCCCTGCGCCAGACCCGCACGGCTGCGCAGTTCTCCGGGACCCCGGCAACCCATCGTCGCGGCGCGCCGTTGCTCGGCGAGCACAGCCGCGAGATCCTGGACGATTTCGGCCTTGGCGGCGATGAGATCGAGACGCTCGTGGCGTCCGGTGTCGTCGTCCCCGGCGAGGAAAGCGGCGCGGCATGATCGATCTCTATTACTGGCCGACGCCCAATGGCTGGAAGGCATCGATCATGCTCGAGGAATGCGGCCTCGAGTACAGGCTGGTGCCCGTCAATATCGGCAAGGGCGATCAGTTCAAGCCGGAATTCCTCGAAATCAGCCCGAACCACCGCATGCCGGCGATCGTCGATCACGACGTCGCGGGCGATCCTGTCAGCGTGTTCGAATCCGGCGCGATCCTGTTTTATCTCGCCGAGAAGACCGGAAAGTTCATCCCGTCCGACCCGGTCGGCCGCAAGGAGGCGCTCGAGTGGCTGTTCTGGCAGGTTGGCAATCAGGGGCCGATGGCGGGCCAGCTCAGTCATTTCGTCAACTATGCGCCGCAGGAAGGCCAGGACTATTCGCGCGAGCGCTATGCCAATGAATATGACCGATGCCTGGGCGTGCTGGAACGCCGCCTCGAGGGCCGGGAGTTCATTCTGGGCGACTATTCCGTGGCCGATATCATCTCCTGGCCCTGGGTTCTGATCGCAAAGCCGCTTGGACAATCCCTCGACGCATTTCCGAATGTTGCCCGCTGGCGCAACGCCATCAAGCAGCGTCCGGCCGTCCAGAAGGGCGTTGATCTGGGCAAGGAATTCCGGCGCTCTGCGCCGCCGAGCGACGAGGAGCGGAAGATCCTGTTCAATCAGACCTCGGATCTTGTGGCAAGCCAGAGCGCGGGCTCCGACTGAGATCAATACGCGACCGCGATCCGTGCAATGAAGATACTCGCCTTCGACACCGCCTTGGGTGCCTGTTCCGTGGCACTGGCCGAGTTCACTGACGCTGACGGCTGCACTGTGCTCGCGCAGGAGTTTGAAGCCCGTCAGCGCGGCCATGCCGAGGTGCTCGTACCGATGATCGAACGGGTCCTCTCAACTGCGGGGGCGACCTACGCGGACATCGATCGTCTTGGTGTAACAGTTGGGCCCGGTACCTTCACCGGTGTCCGCGTCGGTGTTGCGGCAGCCCGCGGGCTCTCTCTCGCGGCAGGAATCCCGATCGTGACACTGTCGACATTGGAAGCGATTGCACTGACTGCGGCAAATGAGCTCGATGACGTGATGCCAGGCCGCATCGTCGCGGTAACTGATGCAAGACGGGGCGATTTATACCTGCAGATTTTCACCGACGCGGTTCAGGAATTGACGCAGCCGCAGGTTCTTTCCGTTGATGCGGCGGCCGGCGCCGTGCCTGACGATGATCTCTATCTTTGCGGCACCGGTGCACATCTCCTTAAGGACGCGCTGGGTGGTGCGCGGCAGGAGGTAACGGTCGCGAGCACGAACACGCAGCCCGATGCAGCCGCGTTTGTCTGCTCGCTGGCCGGGAGGCCTGTGTGCGACACGCCGCCCGAGCCGCTCTATCTGCGTGCACCGGACGCCAAGCTCCCGGCGCGGATGAGTGTGGAGCGGCAGTCTTGAGTCCGGAACCTCTGACGTTCGAGGACGCGGGCGCCGCCGCTGCAGATCTGCTCGCCGGAATACACGAAACCTCCTTTGCCAGGCCCTGGTCTGCCGGCGACTTTGCCGAACTGCTCGCAATGCCGGGAACGGCGGCGCTTGTCGCGGTCGGTTCCGATTCCGAACCGTCGGGCATGATCCTGTTCCGGCAGGCTGCAGGAGAAGCCGAAATTCTGACTCTGGCCGTGCGCCCCGGCATGCGGCGATCAGGCGTCGCGACCGCACTCGTCGATGAAATGATGTTGCGCCTGAAAAACGCCGTGGCTTCGGTGTTCCTGGAGGTGGCGTCGACCAACGATGCGGCGCACGAACTCTACCGGTCGAGAGGCTTTGTCGAGGTCGGCCGGCGGCCGGGCTATTACGGCTCGGGCGGGCAGTCCGATGATGCGCTTATCCTGCGTGCGGAACTTCCCTGACACTGCGAATTGCCAATTGCATGACCTGTTACCGGCAAATATAACGAGGCGGCGTCCGGCAAGATCAGAGAGCTGAAGGCATTCCGTGGTAAGTCATCTTGAACAGCTGTGCATTGAAAAGGGCATGCGCATGACCGAGCAGCGCCGCGTCATTGCGGAAGTGCTGTCCAATGCGGATGACCATCCCGATGTCGAGGAGCTCTACCGGCGGGCGTCCAAGATCGACGACCGCATATCCATTGCCACCGTCTACCGGACGGTCCGTCTCTTCGAGGATGCGGGCATTCTCGAACGCCACGAGTTTCGGGACGGCCGTTCCCGTTACGAGCAGGTCACCGACGAACATCATGATCATCTGATCGATCTGCAGACGGGCAATGTGATCGAGTTCCGCAACGAGGACATTGAACGGTTGCAGGAGCTGATTGCCAGGGAACTGGGTTTCAAACTGGTCGATCACCGTCTCGAGCTTTATGGCGTACCGCTGACGGATGACAAGGATTAAGGCAGCAGCTGCGGAAGGCCGCAGGGCCGCACAACGCGAGACCGACCTCGTCGGCACGTTGCGCGGTTTCTATATTGTCGCCGGCATGGTGGTGATCACTGTGCCGCTGATGCCCATGCAGGTCCTGTTCCGCCGGGTCTGGAACCGCGGGGCTGAACTGCTTCCCTACTACTACCACCGTATGGTTTGCCGGTTGCTCGGCGCCAGGATCGAAATTCGCGGAGAACCGATCCGAAAGGGCGGTTGCCTGATCGCGGCGAACCACAGCTCGTGGCTTGATATCCCTATCCTCAGTGCCTGCACGCCGGTTTCCTTTGTCGCCAAACGCGAAGTCAACGAATGGGGCATCTTCGGTACTCTGGCGCGCTTGCAGCGCACGATGTTCGTCAACCGCGAAAAGCGATCGGCGACCGCGGCGTTCCGTGATGCCATGCAGGACCGGTTATCGCGCGGACATCACCTGGTGCTTTTCGCGGAAGGCACCAGCAGCGACGGCAACCGGGTCCTGCCGTTCAAGAGCGCGCTCCTGGGCGCGGCGGACTGCGAGATCGCGTCGGCGCGTGGCGAGCAGACCAAGGTACGCGTGCAGCCGGTCTCGATCGTCTACACCCGGCTGCATTCGGTGCCGCTCGGACGCCTGCATCGGCCGTTTTTCGCCTGGTACGGGGATATGGAATTGCTGTCGCACCTCTGGAGTGCGCTCTGCATGGGGCCGATCGACGTGGTTGCCCATTTCCACGAACCCGTCACGATGGACCAGTTTGCCAGCCGCAAGGAACTCGCACGACATTGTGAGCGGGAGGTGGCGAACGGCCATGTTTCCGCGCTTCTGGGGCGCCCGGTCAACGCCGGTTGACATGAAGACACCGGTGACGCTGCGGCAAATGGCTTTGCCTCCGGCGCAAAAAGGTTTAGGAAAGCGGCCCAATCGAGCCTTTGGCTGGTTATAGCGGGTAACGCATGAGCAAATCGCCCAAAAAGCTGTTCGTAAAGACCTACGGCTGCCAGATGAACGTCTACGACTCACAACGTATGACAGACATCCTGGCTCCGCTCGGCTATGCGCCTGCGTCGTCGCCGGAAGGCGCCGACATGGTGATCCTGAACACCTGCCATATCCGTGAAAAGGCGGCGGAAAAGGTCTATTCGGAGCTCGGCCGAATTCGCCAGCTCAAGCAGGAGCGGGTTGCCGGGGGTGGTGAGATGATCGTCGGCGTCGCCGGATGCGTTGCCCAGGCCGAGGGCGCAGAGATCATGCGCCGTGCTCCGGTCGTCGACATGGTGTTCGGGCCGCAGTCCTACCACCGTCTTCCCGAGCTGGTCGCCCGGGCGACACGCGGAACTGGCGGGGTCCTGGATACGGACTTTCCCGTCGAGGACAAGTTCGACCATCTCGCGGCGCCGACAAGAGCCCAGACCATGGCCCGCGGCGTGACCGCATTCGTCACCATTCAGGAAGGATGCGACAAGTTCTGCACGTTCTGTGTGGTTCCCTATACCCGCGGATCGGAATTCTCGCGGCCTGTCGCCAGGATTGCCGAGGAAGTTCGCAACCTTGTCGATGCCGGTGTTCGCGAAATCACCTTGCTGGGTCAGAACGTCAATGCCTATCATGGCGAGGGGCCGGACGGCCGCGACTGGTCGCTCGGCAACCTGCTGGAACATCTCAGCCTGATCGACGGACTGGAGCGCTTGCGTTACACCACCAGCCACCCGCGCGACATGGACGATACGCTGATCGCCGCGCACCGCGACATACCCCAGGTGATGCCCTATCTGCATCTGCCCGTGCAGTCGGGGTCGGACCGTATTCTGGCAAGCATGAACCGTGGACATACCGCCGACTCCTATGTCGACCTTGTGGCCCGGATTCGCGATGCCCGTCCGGACATTGCGCTATCTTCGGATTTCATCGTCGGATTCCCGGGAGAATCCGATGCCGATTTCGAAGCGACCATGTCGCTCGTGCGGGAAGTCGGTTACGCTCAGGCCTATTCGTTCAAGTACAGCGTCCGTCCCGGAACGCCTGCGGCGACCATGGCGGGTCAGGTGCCCGAAGACGTCAAGTCGGACCGGCTGGCTGTGCTTCAGGACGTGCTGAATGAACAGCAGAGAGCGTTCAACGAGAATTGCCGCGGACGGCATATGACGGTCCTGCTTGAGAAACCAGGCCGCAAGGACGGTCAGTTGGTCGGCCGTTCGCCCTATCTCCAGGCGGTGCATCTCGACGCGGAAAGCCATTCGATCGGCGACATGGTCGATGTGGTGGTCGAGGATGTCGGCGCCAACAGCCTCTCTGCCCGCGCGTCCGGATCCGAGGACCGTCAGGCGTCAATTGCGGGCGAGCCGATGGAGCATGCATCTTGAGTTCGGATTCCCTTCCGGAACAGCCCCGGGCATTCGACGGCGGATCGTCAGGCGTAGAAACCGTCATGGTCGCTTTTGACGACAATCGGCTGTTGCCCCAGCTTTTCGGCCAGCACGATCAGCATCTCGCCCTCATCGAGGATCGCCTCGGTGTTGAAGCGACACCGCGCGGGAACCATCTGGCGCTCACCGGCAGCCCTGATGCCTGCCGGAACGCGCAACGGGTCCTCGACGAATTGTACGAACGCCTCAAGCAGGGCCTCGAGATCGGGCCGGGTGAGGTCGACGGCGCCATTCGCATGAACACGCTGGTCTATCGCGGCGGCGACAATGATGCCGGTGGAGACGTGACGATCCGCACACGCCGGAGAGTGATCTCGCCGCGTTCGCCGGCACAGAAGGCCTATATCCAGGCGCTGCAGTCGCACGAGCTGACCTTCGGCATCGGTCCGGCCGGCACCGGCAAGACCTATCTTGCGGTGGCGGTTGCAGCGACCGCCCTTGTGGCTGGTGAGGTTGACCGCATCATCCTGTCCCGCCCGGCCGTTGAGGCCGGTGAACGCCTCGGCTTCCTGCCGGGTGACATGAAAGAGAAGGTCGATCCCTATCTTCGGCCGCTTTACGACGCACTCTATGACGTTCTGCCCGGAAGCCAGGTAAGCCGTGGCCTTGAGGACGGCACGATCGAGATCGCACCGCTGGCGTTCATGAGGGGACGTACGCTGGCCCATTCCTATGTCATTCTCGATGAGGCCCAGAACTGCACGACGATGCAGATGAAGATGTTCCTGACGCGCCTCGGCGAGAACAGCCGGATGGTGGTGACCGGTGATCCCTCTCAGGTCGATCTGCCGCCCGGGCAGATGTCCGGTCTGAAGGAGGCGGACGCCGTGCTCAAGGGTGTCGAGGGTATCGGTCGCGTGCAGTTCACCGATGTGGACGTGGTGCGTCATCCCCTCGTTGCGCGTATTGTTCGCGCGTACGATGCGGCCAACAAGGCGTGAGAGAGTGAAGCCGGCTCTGCAGCCATGAACATCGATATCTCAGTGGACGGCGAACAGTGGTCCGCCGTCGAAAATCTTGAAACACTCGTCGAAACCGCCGTGGATGCGGCACTGGCCGAGTTGCCGGAACAGGAACACGGGAACGCGGAACTGAGCGTGGCTCTGGTATCGGATGACGCGATCAGAACCCTGAACCGGGACTACCGTGGCAAGGACAGGGCGACGAACGTCTTGTCATTTCCGGGCGGTGAATCAACGGATCCCGCATTGCCCCGCCTTCTGGGCGACGTGATTCTGGCCTTCGAAACAGTGTCCGGAGAGGCTGAAACGCAGGGGAAACCGGTCGAACACCACATCAGTCATCTGGTTGTTCACGGATTTCTTCATCTTTTGGGATATGATCATGAGTCGTCCGAGGAAGCGGAAGCCATGGAGGCGGTTGAAATTCGCGCACTTGCGCGCCTTGATATTGCCGACCCGTACCTGGACCGGAAAGAAACGATTAACCATGAGGCTGCCGGCGAGACCGGCGCACGCCGATGACAGAAGTCACACAGAGCAAACCGTCTAATCCGACTCAGAATTCCGAACGACCACAGGGCAGTGTGCTGACGCGTTTCTGGCAGCGCATCAGAAGTGCGCTTGGCGGCAACGGCGACACCACGCTTCGCGAAAGCCTGGAGGACGTGATCGAGCAGCACGAAGTGGAGGGTGACAGCCTTTCCGCCGAAGAGCGTTCGATGCTGCAGAATATCCTCGCTTTCGGCGAGCTCCGGGTGGAGGACGTGATGGTCCCGCGCGCCGATATCGTGGCCGTCGAACACGTCGCGTCGATCGGCGATCTGATCGACGTCTTTCGCACCGCCGGGCATTCGCGCCTTCCGGTTTATCGAGACACGCTCGACGATCCTATCGGCATGGTCCACATCAAGGATGTCATGGGCTGGATCGCGGCTAAGGGCATGCGCAAGACTCGCGCGAAGAAGACGGCCAAGCCGCCGCAGCAGCCGGCCAAGCCGCCAACGACGGTGCCCGACCTGTCGAAAGCCGATCTTTCGACGCCGCTGTCAGATACCAGGATCAGGCGCGACGTCCTGTTCGTTCCGCCGTCCATGCCTGCAATCGATCTGCTCGCCAAAATGCAGTCGACGCGAATCCACATGGCGGTCGTCGTCGACGAGTATGGCGGAACCGACGGGCTTGCCTCTATTGAGGACCTGGTCGAGGAAATTGTCGGTGAGATCGAGGACGAGCACGACGCTGATGACGCGCCGATGATTGCCGATGTCGAAGGCGGCTACGATGCGGATGCGCGAATGCCGATCGAAGAACTTGAAGAGATCCTGGGCTTCGAACTCGGATCCGAAGATGATGACGAAGATTTCGACACGCTCGGCGGACTGGTCTTCGACATGGTCGGACGCGTTCCCGTGCGTGGCGAATTGATTCGTCACGAGTCCGGCATCGAGTTCGAGGTCCTCCAGGGCGACCCGCGCCGGTTGCGCAAGCTTCGCATTCACCTGTCGCCGCGCCGGCCCGGCCGTCCCCAGGCCGGCCGCGATCGCCCGGACAAGGAACCGGACAGAGAGCCGGACAAAGATTCGGAGAAGGAACCGGACAAGAAGATCGCCGAGCAAACCGCACAGGATGCGGCCGAGCCGCAAACCTCGCACGAGACAACGTCGCCTCAATAGGTTATCCGTTTAGGTGGCGATTCGCCGTTTATCCGGGGCGCGGCGAATCGGGCATGGACAAATGCGGCAGGTCTAATGCGCGCGATTGCGCTGAGAATCGTTGTCTTGTGGGGCTGGAGGCGCGCTCTTGTGGCGGTGCTGACCGGTGCAGCATCCGCACAGGCCATGGCGCCGCTGAACCTGTTTCCCCTCCTTTTTCTTACTGTTCCAATCCTGATCTGGCTGCTTGACGGCGCGGCAAGCGAGCGCGGCCGCGCAGTCTCGACCTTTTTCTCCGGTGCGGTAATTGGCTGGTGTTTCGGCTTCGGCTATTTCCTGGCGGGCCTCTACTGGGTCGGCGAGGCCTTTTATGTCGAGGCGCGGATCTTCGCCTGGATGGTGCCGTTCGTACTCGTGCTTCTTCCCGCCGGTCTGGGCCTGTTTACGGCGGCGGCTTGCGCTCTGGCGGCGGTCTTCTGGTCAACCGGCTACACGCGCGTCATCGCTCTCGCTTCGAGCTGGACGGCCCTGGAGTGGATCCGGGGACACGTGCTTACCGGTTTTCCCTGGAACTCGATCGGCTACGCCTTTTCGGGAACCGACCTGCTGGCACAGACCGCATCGGTCTGGGGAGTTTACGGACTCGGCTTCATTGTCATCCTGATTGTCGGGGCGCCGGCAACGCTCGCTGACGAATACGCCGCGGGGCGGACGGCCATGGTGAAGCGCCTGGCCGGACCGTGTTCCATGGTCATCCTGGCTGCCGGCCTCGTGTCATTCGGTTACCTGCGGCTAACCGACGCGCCGGCCGCATTCGTGGACAATGTGCGGGTCCGTGTCGTCCAACCGAACATTCCGCAAAAGGATAAATGGGTTCCGGCGAACCGGAACCGGATCTTCGCGCGCTATCTCGAAATGTCCAACCAGGCGACGTCGCCCGAGACCATGGGCATTGCCGATGTCACGCATCTCGTGTGGCCCGAAAGCGCACTGCCGTTTCTGCTCGCCAGGCGGCCGGAAGCGCTGGCCGCTATTGCCGCTCTGTTGCCGGACGGCACGCGCCTGATCACGGGCGGTTTGCGCAAGCCGGGCGACGGCAAGATCTCAAGCGGTGCAAAAGTCTTCAACAGCGTACTGGTCGTGAATTCCGATGGCGCGATCGAATCGACCTACGACAAAACCCACCTCGTTCCGTTCGGTGAATATTTGCCGCTTGATTCCGTCCTGCGGCCACTGGGAATACGCAAGCTGGTGGCTGTTCCGCTGGGATTCGAAGCAGGCCCCGGCCCGAAAACCCTTGCTGCCGGGCCGGCGCCCGATTTTAGTCCGCTGATCTGCTACGAGGCGATTTTTCCGGGTGCCGTCGTGGAATCTTCCAAACGCCCCGGCTGGCTGCTGAATGTCACGAATGACGCCTGGTTCGGAACCAGCATCGGCCCGCATCAGCACTTCCAGCAGGCCCGCCTGCGTGCGGTGGAAGAAGGGCTTCCGCTTGTTCGTGCCGCGAATACCGGCATTTCGGCAATTGTCGATCCTTTCGGCCGGATTGTCCGCCAGCGCGGGATCGGGGTCGCCGGCGTCATCGATTCGAGACTGCCGGCCGCGCTTCCCCCGACCCTGTACGCCCGTTACCGCGATATGCCGGTACTGATTCTCGTATTGATCGGATTTTTTATTGTTATGATCCTCAGAATGGGTGCTTCACGTGAGACCAGGGAAGGTTCAATTGACGCAAAGCACTTGTAAAAACTACGGAATTCGGTTGACCACGGGTCATCTGACGACTAGACAATTGCAGCGTGCCTAGAGCCTAATTATTTCCGTCTGGCTAACGGATCGGTGACGGACCGGGGGTGTTCGTTCGGAGGGGCTCACAGAAATGGTTGAGAAACATCCAAATCCCGTGGATGTCCACGTTGGTTCTCGCGTACGTTTGCGTCGGGTTCTCCTTGGCATGAGCCAGGAAAAGCTGGGCGAACAACTTGGCCTGACATTCCAACAGGTCCAGAAATACGAAAAGGGCAGCAACAGGATCAGTGCCAGCCGTCTGTTTCAGATTGGCCAGATCCTTGATGTGCCTGTTCAGTTCTTCTTTGAGGATATGCCTGCGGACGATCCTGCACTTGTCGGCGAAGGCGGCACCAACGGCTACGACCAGCCCGGTGTGATCGACTTCCTGAACAGCACGGAAGGCCTGCAGCTTAATAAGGCATTTGCGGAAATCCGAGATCCGACGGTACGTCGCAAGATCGTCGAACTCCTCAAGATCCTCGCCGAACAGAACGGAGATGCAGCAATCTGATATCCGGTTGCTAAATCCTTGACCGTCTCCCGATTCCTTGTCAGAACATCGCGCGCTTAAATGACTGGATCACGGTCGGCGCCGTCGGGCGCCGCCGAGCCGGAGAGGGATACCGTGCCAAGAAGTAATTATCTGTTCACCAGCGAGTCGGTCTCTGAAGGCCACCCCGACAAGGTTTGCGACCGGATTTCCGACGCCGTCGTCGACGCCTATCTCGGTGCTGATCCGCTGTCGCGTGTCGCAGTTGAAACGTTGACCACGACAAACCGCATCGTACTCGCCGGCGAGGTCCGCGGTCCTTCCGACATCACCCACGACCGGCTGGAGCAGATCGCCCGGAACGCGGTGCGGGAGATCGGCTACGAGCAGGACGGTTTCCACTGGCGCGATGCCGATGTCGCGGTCTACGTCCACAGCCAGTCAGCCGACATCGCGCAGGGTGTCGATGCGGCTGGCAACAAGGACGAGGGCGCAGGCGATCAGGGCATCATGTTCGGTTACGCCTGCCGTGAGACGGAACACCTCATGCCGGCGCCCATCTACCTTTCGCACCGGATATTGAGAGACATGGCCGCCGCCCGGCATAACGGCGGTGGCACAGGGTTCGGTCCGGATTCCAAGAGCCAGGTCACGCTGGCCTACGAGAACGGCAAGCCGGTCCGCGCCACGTCCGTCGTGGTATCGACACAGCACGATGAAGGGTTGAGCCAGGACGATGTTCGCGCCCGTGTCAGGCCGTTTGTCGAGGCCGTTCTGCCTGACGGATGGATGTGCCCCGAAGAGGATTTTTACGTCAACCCGACCGGAAAGTTCGTCATTGGCGGTCCGGACGGCGACGCCGGTCTGACGGGCCGCAAGATCATTGTCGACACTTACGGTGGTGCCGCACCGCACGGCGGCGGGGCATTCTCGGGCAAGGACCCGACGAAAGTGGACCGCTCTGCCGCCTATGCCGCACGATATCTGGCCAAGAATGTCGTCGCGGCTGAGCTGGCGGACCGCTGCACAATCCAGTTGTCTTACGCCATCGGCGTTTCCAAGCCGCTGTCGATCTATGTCGATCTGCATGGCACCGGGTCTGTCTCCGAGGAGCGGCTCGAGAACGTGCTGGGCGAGGTCATGGATCTGAGCCCGCGCGGCATTCGTGAGCATCTCGGCCTCAGCCGTCCGATTTACGAGCGTACTGCCGCTTACGGGCATTTCGGTCGTGAACCCGACGATGACGGCGGCTTTTCCTGGGAGCGCACGGATCTGACAGAGAGCATCAAGTCGGCTTTGACCTGATGCCGCCAATGCGGGGTGCAGCAAGGCATGTCCGCAGACACAGAACATCACCGCCGGCTCCTGTACGGCCGCCGCCAGGGCCACAAGCTGCGCAAGGGGCAGCAGCGTCTCATGGACGAGTTGCTGCCGGAGATTCGCGTCGACCTTGATGCTGTTGCGGACATGTCTCTCGGGGATCTCTTCGATCCGCCTCGTGAATGCCTCTGGCTTGAGATCGGCTTCGGCAGCGGCGAGCATCTCATCTGGCAGGCGGTAAACAATCCCGGCGTCGGTTTTGTCGGATGCGAACCGTTCATCAACGGAGTGGCGAGCCTGCTGCGGCAGATCGAGGATTATGCCGTTTCCAATGTCCGCGTGCATGACGATGACGCGCGCGATCTTCTGGATCGTCTGCCCGACGCCTGCCTCGAACGGATCTTTCTCCTTTACCCTGACCCGTGGCCGAAGCTGCGGCACAACAAGCGCCGTTTCGTGTCGGCCGAAAACCTCGACAGGCTGGCCCGCGTCCTGACTGACGGTGGAGAGTTCAGGTTTGCGTCCGACATCTCCGATTATGTTCGCTGGACGCTCGAGCACGTTCATCGTCATGGCGGTTTCAGGTGGACGGCGCGGTCGCCGCGCGACTGGCGTGACAGGCCCGACGACTGGCCGCAGACGCGATACGAACGCAAGGCTCTTGATGCCGGCAGGGTCCCGGCCTATCTGACTTTCGAGAGACGTGAGCGGCACTCGGCGCCGGATTGAAGAAAGCGGCATCTGGGACGACTCACAAAAGGTCTTGCCTTCCCCATCCGAACCGCTATGATCCGCGCGTTCTATGGACATTCTCACATAGCCGGACCAGTCCGGATGTTTTGAGAGTGGACCCCGCGGGGTCCGCTTTTTTTGTTATTTGAACCGGTGTCGATGGCCGCGATGACACTAGAGAATGATGTGCATGATCTGGAGCGCCGTCTTGTGCGCGAGACCGGGCTTGCGCGCCGGATTGCCGAACTCGCGGAGCCCGTGCTGGATGGCATCGGCTTCCGTCTTGTCCGTGTCCGCGTGACAGGGCAGAGCGGGTGCACGGTCCAGATTATGGCCGAGCGTCCGGACGGCGCGATGACGATCGAGGACTGTGAGCTGGTGAGCCGCACGTTCTCTCCGATTCTGGACGTCGAGGATCCGGTTCCCGGCGGTTACGTGCTCGAGGTTTCGTCACCCGGTATCGACAGGCCGCTGGTGCGGCCGGGCGATTTCGAACGCTGGGCGGGCCACGAGGCTAAGATCGAGATGGTCGAATTGCAGGCCGGACGCCGCCGATTTCGCGGGGTCCTCGAAGGATTCGAGGACGGTGAGGTTCGCCTGTATTTCGAAGTGGAACCGGGCCAGGAGCCCGTCGTCATAGGGTTGCCGTTCGACGGCATTGCGGAAGCTCGGCTGGTCATGACTGACAAGCTGGTGCGTGAGTCGTTGAAGAAACAGAACAACGGGGCCGACGGAGCCCCGAAGCGGGACAAATAGATCAAAGGAACGGAGAGGATCCATGTCAGAAACAGCCGTTAGTGCAAATAGGCTTGAACTCCTCCAGATCGCCGACTCGGTGGCACGGGAGAAATCCATCGAACGCGAAGTCGTCATCGGCGCCATGGAGGATGCGATCCAGCGTGCGGCCAGATCGCGTTACGGAAGTGAAAACGAGATCCGGGCCGAGATCGATCCGAATACCGGCGAAATCAGGTTGAACCGCCTGCTCGAAGTGGTCGAGACCGTTGATATGGAGGCTGTTCAGATCAGCCTGGACGAGGCCAAGGCCCGCAACCCTGCCGCCCAGGTCGGCGACTTCATCGCGGAGCCGCTGCCGCCGATCGACTTCGGCCGCATTGCCGCGCAGAACGCGAAGCAGGTCATCGTCCAGAAGGTCCGCGACGCCGAGCGCGAGCGCCAGTACGAGGAATACAAGGATCGCATTGGCGACATCGTGCACGGCATCGTCAAGCGGGTCGAATACGGCAACGTCATTGTCGATCTTGGTCGCGGCGAGGCGATTGTCCGCCGCGACGAATCGCTGCCGCGCGAGAACTTCCGCAACGGTGACCGCATCAGGGCCTATGTCTACGACGTCCGACGCGAGCAGCGCGGCCCGCAGATCTTCCTGTCGCGGACCCATCCGGAATTCATGGCCAAGCTTTTCTCCCAGGAAGTGCCGGAGATCTATGACGGCATCATCGAGATCATGGCGGTGGCACGCGATCCGGGCAGCCGCGCAAAGATCGCCGTTCTGTCAAAGGACAGTTCGATCGATCCCGTCGGCGCCTGCGTCGGCATGCGCGGCAGCCGTGTCCAGGCGGTTGTGAACGAGCTGCAGGGCGAGAAGATCGATATCATTCAGTGGTCGCCCGATGCCGCAACATTCATCGTCAACGGGCTTGCGCCCGCCGAGGTCGTAAAGGTCGTGCTCGATGAAGATGCGGAACGGATCGAGGTGGTCGTGCCGGACGATCAGTTGAGCCTGGCCATCGGCCGGCGCGGACAGAATGTTCGTCTGGCGTCGCAGCTCACGGGTTGGGACATCGACATCATGACCGAGGCCGAGGAGTCCGAGCGTCGCCAGGCCGAATTCGTTCAGCGCAGCGAAATGTTCGCCGAAGTGCTGGATGTGGACGAGATGATCGCGCAGCTGCTTGCGTCCGAAGGCTTCAGCACGATCGATGAGGTCGCCTATGTCCCGGTCGAGGAAGTGGCCGACATCGAGGGTTTCGATGAGGAAACCGCGACGGAGATCCAGGCGCGGGCCCGCGAGCATCTCGAGCGCATCGAGGCCGAGCTCTCGGCCAAATGCCAGGAGATGGGCGTATCCGAAGAACTCCGGGAGATCGCCGGCATGACGACCGCGATGATGGTCGCCCTGGGTGAGGACGACGTGAAGTCCGTTGAGGATTTTGCCGGCTGTGCGACCGACGAGCTGACGGGGTGGAACGAGCGCAAGGATGGCGAGGTGACACGCCATCCGGGTCTGTTTGACGGCATGGATATCAGCGCGGCGGAAGCCGAGGCTATGATCATGGCTGCGCGCCTGAAGGCCGGATGGATTACGGAAGAGGATCTGGCGGGTCCGCAGGAGGAGGAAGAGGAAGGCGAAGAGGCCGGCGAAGAAACGGGCGAGGCCACCGAAGAGGTGCCCGCCGGAGACAGCGAGCAGGCCTGACGACGCTTTGCCGGACGATGACATGTCCGAACGAACCTGTATCGTCACGCGGACAGTTCAGCCACGCGAGGACCTGATCAGGTTCGTACTGGATCCGGAAAATCGCGTTGTGCCGGATCTAAAGGCCAAATTGCCGGGCCGCGGCGTCTGGGTCACGGCCAGCGCCGAGTTGATCGGCAGGGCTGTGGACAAGAAACTGTTCGCGCGGGCGTTTCGTGGTCCAGCCGAAGCACGGCCCGACCTGGCAGATCTGGTGGCGGCACTTCTCAGGGACCGGGCGCTGAATCTGCTTGGTCTGGCGAACCGGGCCGGTCTGGTCTCGACCGGCTTCGCGAAAGTGGAAGGACTGATTGCCAAGGGTGTGGCGGATATACTGATAGAAGCGGCGGACGGAGCGGACGACGGTCGCAAAAAACTGCGAAAAAAGTTTGTTGCTGCTGCAGGGCCGGGTGCGGAGGGTGAAACGCGAATAGTAAGTTGTTTTAAAATAGAGCAATTGAGCTTGGCATTGGGGCGTACAAATGTGGTACATGCTGGCCTGATCAGCGGACGGCTTGGCGACGAATTTCTCGCCGCGGCGCGGCGACTCGAGGGCTTCGGGGTCTAAACGCGTGCGGTAGGGTAGTGTTCGACACCGTCTGAGGCGGTGCGGAAGAAAGTATAAGTGGAATGAGCGAAACCAAGGACACAGGCGAAAACAAGACGAAGGCGAGAGGCGGCAAGACGCTCAGCCTTCGGCGCACTGTCGAATCCGGACATGTGCGCCAGAACTTTTCGCATGGCCGGTCCAAGTCGGTTCTAGTCGAGAAGAAGCGCAAGCGCACGATCACCGCGCCGGGTCAGGCTGCGGAGACGCCGGTCGAGGCGAAGGCGGAGCCCAAGAAGGCTGCCGAGACGCCTGCGGCGACGAAGCCGGCCCCGGACACGGGTTCGAGCGATGCTGCCGACTCGCGCTCGGGCGTAGTCCTCCGGACGCTGACCGACGAAGAGAAGGATGCCCGGGCGCAGGCTCTGGCGGATGCCCGTGTACGCGAGGCCGAAGAACGCAAGCGTGCCGAGGAAGAAGCCCGCCGCCGGTCCGCCGAAGAAGAAGCCCAGAAGATAGAGCGCGAGGCGGCCGAAGCACGCCAGGCCGAGGAAGACGCGCGCCTGAAGGCCGAGGAGGAAGCCCGCCAGAAAGCCGAGGAAGAAGCGGCGAAACGGACCGAGTCGGAAGGCGCGGCAACGACGAAGCCGAGTCCCGCCCAGGACGCCAAGCCGGCGGCACCGCGCCCGGCGGAGGCTCCGAAGGGACGGAAGGGCAAGGCTGACGACAGGTCCAGCCCGGGGCGCAAGGGCGATCAGCCGCGCCGCCGCGGCAAGCTTACGATCTCGAATGCGCTTGACGATTCGCCGCGCCAGCGGTCTCTGGCTTCGATCCGCCGCAGACGCGAGCGCGAGAAGCGCGCCGGACAGGATTCCGATCCGCAGCAGAAGATTTCGCGCGAAGTCGTGGTTCCGGAAGTCATCACGATCCAGGAACTCGCCAACCGCATGGCGGAACGTGCCGTCGATGTCATCAAGCTGCTGATGAAGCAGGGGCAGATGCACAAGATCAACGACATTATCGACGCCGACACGGCGCAACTCGTCGCCGAGGAACTGGGCCACAGCGTAAAGCGTGTCTCCGACGCCGATGTCGAGGAAGGCATCATGGGCGAGGAGGACACCGAAGATGTTCTTCAGGGCCGGGCCGCAGTCGTGACGATCATGGGTCACGTTGACCACGGTAAGACGTCCCTGCTTGACGCCATGCGCGAGACCAACGTGGTGGCGGGCGAAGCCGGCGGCATCACGCAGCATATCGGCGCCTACCAGATCACCAGCGAGGACGGTCAGAAAATCACCTTCCTCGACACTCCCGGCCACGAGGCCTTCACGGCGATGCGCGCCCGCGGCGCCAAGGCCACGGACATTGTCGTCCTGGTCGTTGCCGCTGACGACGGCGTCATGCCGCAGACCAAGGAAGCGATCAACCACGCCAAGGCCGCCGAGGTACCGATCATCGTTGCGATCAACAAGATCGACAAACCCGACGGTGACCCGACACGCGTCCGCAACGAATTGCTTCAGAACGATGTGTTCGTCGAAAGCATGGGCGGCGACGTCCTCGAGGTCGAGGTGTCTGCCCTGCAGAAGACAGGCCTGGACAAGCTTCAGGAGGCCATCCTTCTGCAGTCCGAACTGCTTGAGCTCAAGGCCAATCCCGACCGCGATGCGGACGGCATCGTGATCGAGGCCAAGCTTGATCGCGGCCGGGGCCCGGTCGCGACCGTTCTGGTTCAGCGCGGCACGCTCAATGTCGGTGACATTTTTGTCGCCGGTGCGGAATGGGGCCGCGTGCGGGCTCTGATCAACGACCAGGGCGAAAACGTCGAGACTGCCGGGCCGTCGGTTCCGGTCGAGGTTCTTGGTCTGACCGGTGCGCCCGAAGCCGGCGACCAGTTCGCTGTCGTCGAGAACGAGGGTCGTGCCCGCGAAATCACCGAATACAGGCAGCGCAAGCGTCGCGAAATGCGCGGTGCGCCGGTGGCCCGCAGCTCGCTGGAGCAGATGATGAATCAGCTCCAGGAAGCCGGTCGCAAGGAAATCCCGATCCTGATCAAGTCCGATGTGCAGGGTTCGGCGGAAGCCATTGTCGGCGCGCTGGACAATCTCGGCACCGAAGAGGTCGGCGCCCGGGTCGTCCACAGCGGCGTTGGCGGCATTACGGAATCCGACGTGTCGCTTGCCACGGCATCCGAAGCGATCATCATCGGCTTTAATGTGCGCGCCAACCAGCAGGCCCGCCAGGCCGCCGATCAGGCCGGGCTGGAGATCCGCTATTACAACGTGATCTACGATCTCGTTGACGACGTGAAGTCGGCCATGTCGGGCATGCTCGCGCCGACACTGCGCGAACACTTCCTCGGCAATGCCGAGATCCTGGAGGTCTTCAACGTCTCGAAGGTCGGCAAGGTCGCCGGCTGCCGGGTCACGGAAGGCAATGTCCAGCGCGGCGCAAGCGTCCGCCTGATCCGGGACGATGTCGTCATCCACGAAGGCAAGCTGTCAACGCTCAAGCGCTTCAAGGACGAGGTCAAGGAAGTTGCCGGCGGTCAGGAATGCGGCATGGCCTTCGAGAACTATCAGGATCTCAAGGTCGGTGACGTGATTGAATGCTTCGAGGTCGAAGAGGTCGCCCGGAGCCTGTAACCGGTACCGGCGCGGTTTTGCGCCGGTCCCCACTTGAATCCAAGAGGACAACATGTCTTCACGAAGCGGCCGGCAGCCGAGCCAGCGGCAGTTGCGTGTCGGAGAGCTGTTGCGCCACGCCCTTTCCGACATGATCACCCGCGGTGAGATCAGCGATCCCGGTCTGGACGGCGCCGTCATCACGGTGCTCGAAGTGAGCGTCAGCCCCGATCTCAAGCAGGCGACTGCCTATGTCATGCCTCTGGGCGGCGTCAGGCAGACCGAGATTGTCGAGGCGCTGCAGCGCTCGAGAAAGCAGATCCGTGGTTTTCTTTCACGGGCCGTCAGCTTGAAGCACACGCCTGAGCTGCGGTTCGAACTCGATACCTCCTTCGACCGGTCGGCGAGCATCGACCGGCTGCTCGATGACCCGCGCGTGGCGCAGGATCTGACCGGGCGGGACCAGGAAACGGGTTAAGGGCCATGCCCAGGAGGCGCAGGGGCCGGCCGGTGCATGGCTGGGTGATTCTCGACAAGCCGCTTGGCATGACGTCGACCCAGGCCGTCGGTGCGGTCCGGCGTATCTTTGACGCGCAGAAGGCCGGTCACGGCGGCACCCTCGATCCGCTGGCAACAGGCCTGCTTCCGATTGCTCTGGGCGAAGCCACGAAGACGGTTTCCTACGTCATGGATGGCGCCAAGACCTACCGGTTCACGGTTGCCTGGGGCGCGGAAACCGAAACCGACGATGCCGAAGGAAATGTCGCCGAGCGCAGTGACAGCCGCCCGTCCCGGGAAGACATCGAGCAGATTCTCCCCGAATTCACCGGCGAGATCATGCAGACCCCGCCGAAATACTCCGCCATCAAGGTAGACGGCGAGAGGGCATACGACCTTGCCCGCGAGGGCGAGAAGGTCGAACTCGAGGCGCGTGCCGTCACCATCGATAGTCTGACGATTGCCGAGATGACAGGTTCCGATGAAACCGTCTTCGAGGCGGAATGTTCGAAGGGAACATATGTCCGCGCGCTCGCCCGCGACATGGGCAGGCGGCTGGGAACCTACGGACACGTCAGCGCACTGCGCCGGACCCGCGTCGGGCCGTTCGATGAAGACGATATGATTTCGCTGGATTATCTCAAAGAGTTGAGCCATATTCCGGCCGGCCAGGACAGCCTGGCTGAACACTTGTGTTCCGTGGAGACCGCGCTGGACGACATCCCGGCACTGGCCGTAAGCGGAGCAGAGGCGGCCCGCCTCAAGCGAGGACAGGCCGTCATTTTACGCGGGCGTGACGCTCCTATCCTTCACGGAACGGTTTTGGTCGCATCGGGGGGCAATCCGATCGCACTGGCCGAAGTGAAACAGGGCGCCATTCATCCCAAGCGTGTCTTTAACCTCGCCGGCTGAAGGCCGGCACCAACATACGGAGTACACGATGTCGATTACGCCTGAGCGCAAGAGCGAGCTCATGACCGAATTCGCCACCAAGAGCGGCGACACCGGGTCACCGGAAGTCCAGGTGGCCATCCTCACAGAGCGCATCAAGAATCTCACCGACCACTTCAAGACCCATGCGAAGGACAATCATTCGCGCCGTGGTCTGCTCAAGATGGTGAGCCAGCGCCGTCGTCTGCTCGACTATGTAAAGTCGCGCGACGAAGCTCGTTATCAGGACATCATCAAGCGTCTGGGCATTCGCCGTTGACGCAATTCTCGGCGGACCGGTCCGTGACGGACCGCAAGGCCGACTGCAAATCGAGCGTCCGGCAATGGGGCCGGGCAGCTCCATAGCCCCATATGCGAGCCGCGGTGGAAGTTTCAAATGCGGCACGGGGCAGTACAGGAAGAAATATGTTTACAATACATCGCGAAGAGATCACCTGGGGCGACCGTCCGCTGGTGATCGAAACGGGCAAGATTGCCCGCCAGGCCGACGGCGCCGTCATGGTCAGCTACGGCGACACGACGGTTCTTGCGACAGCGGTCGCGGAACGTCAGCCGAAACCCGGTCTGGACTTCTTTCCCCTCACGGTCAACTACCAGGAAAAAACCTACGCCGCCGGCAAGATTCCGGGCGGCTTTTTCAAGCGTGAAGGCCGTCCTTCCGAGAAGGAAACCCTGACCTCGCGCCTCATCGACCGCCCAATCCGGCCGCTGTTCGCAAAAGGTTTCAAGAACGAGACCCAGATCATCGCCACTGTGATGAGCCACGACATGGAGAACGATCCCGACATCGTTGCCATGGTGGCGGTGTCCGCCGCGCTGACGATTTCCGGGATTCCGTTCATGGGTCCGATCGGCGCCGCGCGCGTCGGATACATCGACGGCGAATACGTGCTGAACCCGTCCCTCGACCAGATGCCCGACACCGACCTCGACCTTGTCGTGGCCGGCACCGAGGACGCTGTCCTGATGGTCGAGTCCGAAGCCAAGGAACTGTCCGAGGAAATCATGCTCGGCGCGGTGACCTTCGGCCACAAGGGCTTCCAGCCGGTGATCGACGCGATCATCAGCCTTGCTGAGAAGTGCGCCCGCGAGCCTCGCGACGTCGAAGTCCAGGATCTGTCCGAACTGTCGGCCCGCGTCGCGACAATCGCGGAAGACGATTTGCGCAAGGCCTACGGCGAAGCGGACAAGACGACCCGCCGCGACATGGTCGACGAGACCAAAGACAAGGTCATGGCCGAACTCTGCCCGGAAGACTCCGAGGACGGAGAGAACCCGCAGCAGGTCGGCGAGGCGTTCAAGTCTCTCGAAAAGAACATCGTCCGCAATTCGATCCTGGACACCAAGGTCCGTATCGACGGCCGTGACCTAAGCACGGTCCGCCCGATCGTCGCCGAAGTCGGGATCCTGCCGCGCACGCACGGTACGGCACTGTTCACCCGCGGCGAGACCCAGGCGATCGTGGTCACCACGCTCGGCACGGGCGAGGACGAGCAGTTCGTCGATGCGCTGGAAGGTACCTACAAGGAATCCTTCCTGCTGCATTACAACTTCCCGCCTTACTCCGTCGGCGAAACCGGCCGCGTCGGCTTCACCGGTCGCCGCGAAGTCGGCCACGGAAAGCTTGCCTGGCGCGCCATCCGTCCGGTCCTGCCGCCCAAGGAGGAATTCCCCTACACGCTTCGTGTGGTCTCCGAGATCACTGAATCGAACGGGTCCTCGTCCATGGCAACGGTCTGCGGCACGTCGCTCGCACTCATGGATGCAGGTGTTCCGATCCGCCGGCCGGTGGCCGGCATCGCCATGGGCCTGATCAAGGAAGAGGACCGCTTCGCGGTGCTGTCCGATATCCTCGGCGACGAGGACCATCTCGGCGACATGGACTTCAAGGTTGCCGGTTCCGATCAGGGCATCACGTCGCTCCAGATGGATATCAAGATCACCGGCATTACCGAGGAGATCATGGGCATCGCTCTGGAGCAGGCCAAGGGTGGGCGCATGCACATCCTGGGCGAGATGGCCAAGGCGCTCACCGAGGCGCGGCCGGAGATGGGCGAATACGCTCCGCGCATCGAGCAGATCTCCATTCCTGTCGACAAGATCCGTGACGTTATCGGGTCGGGCGGCAAGGTCATCCGCCAGATCGTCGAGGAGACCGGTGCCAAGATCGATATCTCCGACGACGGCACTATCAAGGTTGCCTCCAGCGACGGTGCCTCGATCAAGGCGGCGCTCAAGTGGATCAACTCCATCGTGGCCGAGCCGGAAGTCGGCGAGATCTACGACGGCAAGGTCGTCAAGGTCATGGACTTCGGCGCCTTCGTGAACTTCTTCGGTCAGCGTGACGGTCTAGTGCACATTTCCGAACTGGCTCCGCGCCGGGTCGGCAAGGTCACTGACGTCGTCAACGAGGGCGATGAGGTCAAGGTCAAGCTGCTCGGCTTCGACAACCGCGGCAAGGTCCGCCTGTCGATGAAGGTGGTCGACCAGGAGACCGGCGAGGAGATCAAGCAGGAAGAGTCCGAAAAGGAAGCCGGCTGATCCATCCGACCGCGAGGTCATACGATTAAGAGGCGCGTCCTTCGGGGCGCGCCTTTTTTGTTCGAGACAGGACTAGCCGGCGGTTTCCGGCCGCGGCAATCGGGATAGGCGGGAACCTAACGAAATTTGGTCCATCGTCTGACTTGTTGCGGCGAACTGAATTGAATTCAATCGACGCCAAGCTACGCTGCAGCCGTGTTCGGCAAAGACCGTGTATCTCGCATCAGCCTCATACCCTGTGCTTCAGGTTCCAAACTTCTGATCGATCGGGTGAATGGCAGGCTCACTCTGGCCCCCGGACCTGGTAAGCCGGTAGAGACCGACTGCAAGCGTGAGGAAACAGAAATATGAAAAGAAGAGCCGCGCCTCTCCCAGCACCCAATTCACATAGGCAAAAGCCACATTCAACGAACCCAGATTGATCCAGACCGCTAACGCTGTAACAGCGCGAGGTGAAGCAATGACGGAAATCGCAACGGCGCTGACTACGGCGACGGTACCGGCAGCGCTCGATTTGAGACCTTGCTTCTGGCTCTCATTGGAGGTGTCACGCAACGTATACACGCTGAGAAACGCCATGAATGCAAACGCGGCCAACAGGAACTTCGGAAAGACTTCAAGCGCAGACGCGCCCCGCGTGACGGCGATCACCTGTGTCAGCGGGTACATGGCAAATTTCGAATCGGCGACGAGGCATATCGAAAGAAAAACGAGCCAAAGTGTCGAGAGACCCATGTCCTCAAGACGGCGTTTGGTGATCCGTAGAACGGCCGCGACAAAAACGGCAAAAATCAGGGGTTTGGCGAACAGGTTTGCTGTGTAGAACAATGATCCGCACGCGGGTCCGCATCCCGGTATGAGCGCCATACTGGCCGAGAGAACAGTGAGGCCCAAGATCAGGCAGAAGAACCAGATCGTGTATGATTTCAGCTTGCTGCTGTAAACGTTTTTCGAGCTTTGGGGCATTGTACAGGCCTGTTTTTCTGTTTTATGTGTCCCGCATGCACTCAATTAACTCATCAGGCATGGAAAAATTGTAAATCTAAGTGACGAATATTATTGGAGTTCAAAACAAGCAAGGACTTCGTCGCCAGAACGGAAGCCTGATCCCAGGAATACGGAGCAGCCTTGTCAACTTCTCTGGAGATTGTGACGGCGAAAATGTAGCGCAGTTGCAATATGGGATTCTCTCCTCCCACGCATTACGTAATGTCTGGGAGATACAGGCGTTCTCCAGCACGAGGCATTGAACGGAAAGATGATCCGCAGTCGGAAACACCGTTTCGCTTTGTTGGCGATAGCAGCCATTCTGGCGGCCTCCGCTACGGCGGAGCCCGCTTCGGCATGTTCCCATCCCGGCAAAAGGCAGTTTGACGACCTGAAACAGGCGGACGCCGTTTTTCGGGCTCGGGTCGTCGAATTCGAGAAAGGGTCGGGCAGCGATCTGTCGCGCACGTCATTTGAGGTTGAGGTCGACACGGTTTATGCCGGCCGGATTGGAAATCGTGTGGAGCTGAGTATAACGCGCGGGATGTTTCGAAGCCCTATCCGATGGAAGGAGTCTAGCCCCAAAAGCCCTGATCGTGGCAGCGAACCGTATCGACAATTCGTCGGCGTCCGTAGCGCCACGGACCAGGGATAATGCAGAAGCGCGGCTGCCCCGGTATCGAGTGATGAAGAGATCGTGTTCTCCGGCACTCTGGTTCTTGTACGCGAAACATGTCGAGACAAGGATCAAGCTCTTTTTCGCACTTGAGGGTGACAGCGACGCTGCCGCAGCCGATCGTATTCTGAGAAAATACTTCCGCTTTGGACGATTCAATCAAAGCAATTCGCAACTGGTCCAAGCACTGGAAGGAGTCGAAACGGCGATGCGGCGCCTGGATCGGGATGGAGATGGTATCTCCATCGATGATATCGAACTGGTCGTAAACGGGCGGGTGCGATATGGCACCAGCCTTGTCGACAGGCCGAACCGGGACGTGGGTTCACGATGGTCCCGACTCCGAATGCAGCAAATTCGGAATGAACTCCAACACGCCATGGTGCTGTTTGATCGTGACGGCGATCGCATCCTGACGGTCGGAGAGATGAAGACGGCCGCGACCGCTGCATTCCGCCGTTATGACAAGAACGGCAACGATGTTCTCGACGATTATGAGTCTGCTTCGGCTCGATGACCGGCAATGCCGGCTTTGGGCAGGCTCCAATTCTTCCTTTGACCGCTACGCCGGAACGATCGCTTAGCTCGCGACAAAGCCCAGCTTCTTGTCGACCACGTTGAAAAGCACCTCGCCCGCCCGGTAGCGCCTGAGGTTCTCCAGGAACTGCTTGGCGACGTCGGCCTTGTAGTTTGTGTAGTCGCCGGACATGTGCGGCGAGACAAACAGGTTCGGCGTGTCCCAGAGGGGACTGGACGACGGCAGCGGTTCCTCGTGGAAGACGTCGAGCATGGCGCCCGCGATGCCTTCGGACCGGAGCGCGGCCATCAGGGCGTCTTCGTCGACGGCGTTTCCGCGTCCCACGTTTATGAACCGGCCGGACGGCTTCATGGCGCCGAACAGTGCGGCGTCGAAATATCCTTCCGTCGCCGCGGTCCCCGGCAGCACGCCGATCACCCAGTCGGCCTCGCCCGCCACGGCTTGCGCGTCGTCCTGGCCGCGGATCGTTCCGAACAGCGGATCGCCGGTCCGCTCGCTGCGGCCCACGCCGGTGACATCCACATCGACGGCCTTGAGCAGCTTCGCGATCTCCCGGCCGATACTGCCTACCCCGAAGACCGCCGCCTTCGAACCCGCAAGCTTGACGGTGCCCCGGTAGTTCCATTCGCTCTGGTCCTGCGACCGCAGGGTCGTCCGGAATCCCTTCACCTCGGTCAGCATGTAGCCGAGCACGTATTCCGCCATGGCCCGGTCGAACAGGCCGCGCGAGTTGGTCAGCACGACGTCGCTGGCCGCGAGCGCGGGGAACAGCACCGCGTCGACGCCGGCGCCCCCCCAGTGAATCCATTTCAGGCTGTCGGCATGGTCCCACTGATTGGCGAGGTCGCGGCCGCGGAAATCCCAGCCGAGCAGAATGTCGGTGCCGGGCAGGCCCTGGCCCAGGCTCGCCTCGTCCGGCGCGAAGCCAATCTCCGTGTCGGTGCCGACCGTCTCAAGGCCGGGCACCTGCGCCATCTCCTCAGCGCCGTGAACCAGAATTTTCACACCCGACCTCCCCGTTTCAGGACTGCGACGGCAGACATTACGACAAACCGCCGGGCCTTGAACAGGGCGGATCAGTGCGGGTCGCGAGGGTCATGGCGCGTCCGCTCCTCATGTCCGGCATCATGCGCCTGATGGTGTGTAAAGCAGAAGCCGGCGACGATCGCGGCGGCAACGCAGAGGAAACTGAGGGACAACATGTGGGCCACGGTCTTGAGGCCCTGCCACTCTGCCACGCTGCGGATTGCGGCCCAGGCCGTAATCACCGTCACCGCGGATGCCGCGATGCCGGAAATTCTCAACGTTAATCGACCCACCCGCAGATTCGGCAGCTCGATCATGTCTGTTTACCGTCCGTTTCGTGAATTTCCGGAAACCTAGTGGCCGCGCATTGCGCGACGGTAAAAGCGATCGGATCAATTTTAACGGTCGTAGGAAATTGTCGGAGTTTTCGACAGACCTGGCGGAAAACCGGGAAACTTGCCATACCGGCATCGCGAAACTGCCTGGTAGCGTTAAGGTCCCGATAAAATTTCCGTGATAGGTTGAAACAATCTGCGGATAGGAAAAACCAAGCCTTTGGCTTAACTGGCCTTGGGGAGCCGCAGATCCATGCCCTCCGGAGCGAAACAGAAAAATCTCTGCCTCGTCATAGACGGCAGGAAGGACCACGCCGAACGTCTTGCCGGGATCGTGACCGCAATACCGCGTTCCAGCTATCAGGTTGTCTGCACCTCCGGCATCGAGGAGGGAATCCCGGAACTGCGGTCCGGACGCTATGCCGTCTGTCTGCTTGATGAGGACATTGTCAGTGCAAGCGACCTGGACCGGTTCGCGGAGATCAGGAATTCCGGAGTCGACACGCCGGTCATCCTTGTAAACAAGACGGATGAGCAGGTCTGGCAGCGCGAGATCATGCCGGATGGCATTACGGACATCATCGGCATGAAGGAGCTCTCGGTACCCTTCCTGACCCGCGCAATCCGGAATGCGCAAAAAGAGATACGCAGATTCAGGGACGACGCCGACCAGCAGCGCGAGGTGACAAGCCTCACGGCGACTCTGCGCCTCAGGACTCAATTGATGCGCCTGGCGCTCGACAACACCAGACACGGCATAGCCCTCTTTGACGGCGAGGGACATCTCACCACCTGTAATGCGAAGTACCGCGAAATCTATGGCTTTTCCGCGGAGGTCGTCCGGCCGGGTATTTCGATCCGGAAGATCCTCGAATACAGCATCTCGCTCGGCAATTACTCTAATGAGGATGCCAGCCGGTTGCTCTCTGACCGGGTCCGGCAGTCCAAATCGAGCGAGCCGTCCACCTATGAGCAGCATCTGCGTGACGGCCGGATCATCGCCGTATCGCACCAGCCGATCCCGGACGGCCGTTCTGTCTCGACATGTGAAGACATTACGGAGACGGTCCGGTTGATCCGCGCGGCACAGGATTGCGAACAGCAGAAGGGACGCGCTGGCGCCGCGGGAAGCGAAGACGCGAAGGCTCTGGAAACTTTGCGCAGGGATGTCGAGGAGACGCTGACAGCAATCAACACGATTGCCCAGGCCCTTTGCGACGAAATTCTCGGTCCCCTGGGCGACGCCTATTACAAGACCTATGCCAGGGCGATCCTGAACAGCGCTGGGAGAATGCTGGACACGCTGGAGGAATCCCGGCAGCCGTCAGCTGATGGCGGTGAAACTGTAGAGCCGTGCTCGGAAGCTCCCCCGCTGAGACAGGCCGGCTAGAGCAGAATTGGGTCAATCCGGCCCAAATTCGCTCTAGTCCGCGTCGCTGTCGGCCGCCGCGGCGAATTCGCTGAAACGGCGGTCACGTGAGAAGCAGTATTTCGTGCACCAGCCGGCAAGACCCGCACCGAACCCGAACATCACGAAGGTGATGACGGAGGTCCAGCCGTCCCACTGCACGACGCTCTGATACACCGCCCAGAGTGAAAGTGCGGTCATGATGGCCGCGACGCAGCCGAAGGTGCGGTAGACCAGCAGACCGAAGAACCCGTCCAGTTTCTCGAACATGACAGTGCTCCATGAAAATCAGGGTGACCGTCAGCATACGGATTCTGGGTTGAAATCCGGTAAATCGACAGCCGCGGAACCCCTGAAGCCCAGGGATTCCGCGGTTTTCTTTCAGGTTCCGGTGCTGATGCTGACGACCGTCCGGTCGTCGCCTTGTCCGGATGCGAACAGGCGGCATTCGTGCCGGTCCGCCTCGAATGTCAGGACTCCCTGGAGCAGGCTGCCGGGCAGTTCGACCTCGCCGGAAATCGAGAAGTCATCCTCGACGCCGGTTTTGAGCGCGTTCCGGACAGCCTCCCTCAGGCGTCTGAGGAAGCGCTCCGCAATCAGGCATTTGGTATTTGCATCAGTCCGGCGGGCGGACGTCAGTGCGGTGTTAGCAACGGCATTTGTTGTCGTGACCATGGCGTTCGTTGTCCTCATGCTTCAGGGCAACGAAAGGCATGACCGGGCTGCCGGATAAAATGTTGGGCTGCATGATCAAAACTCCTTTCCGGTACACCCCGTCCGGTGGTTGTCGAATGCAGCGGCAGGTCTCCTGGCTCGCGGGTCTGGAATGTCCGTCCGGCCTTCCCGGTTTCCCAGTGGCCTTGTTGCGGCGGACATCTCTCCGCTTACAGTTGCGGGGGCAGCCGCGGATTTGGTCACAAGAACCTCACCGCGTTCCCTTTTCACCGTCCCGGCGTTCTGGCCGGCACGGAACCGTCTGCGAGACGCAGATTAGGTGTCCCGCATGATTCCATCAAGCGGTAAGTGTGCTGAATGCGATTGTCTTTTCGCTCAGCGGCCGTCGTCTGCAAGCTGCGGCCTGAGCGCCGGCATCAGCAGCCGGAACGGCAGCAGCATCATTCCGGCCATCAACATCTTGACGCCGAGATCGCCGATTGCCCACGTCACCCAGGGCAGTCCCGTGGCGGCGAATGCGATGGAAAAGAACAGGGCCGTGTCGACAGTCGATGCGATGGCCGAGGAGATGAGCGGCGCACGCCACCATATGGCGGTCCGCAGCCGGTTGAACACGGCCACGTCGAGCAGTTGCGCGACGAGGAACGCCGTGCCGGACGCCAGCGCTATGCGTGGCGTCGCCAGCCAGACCGACAGGATCACGGCCAGCATGAACCCGACAACGATCACGATCCGCGCGGCTTTGGGGCCGAGGCTGCGGTTCGTGAGGTCAGTGACGAGAAATGCCGCCGGATAGGTCAGGGCGCCCCAGGTCAACCAGTCATTGATGGGAAACTGCACCGCGTAATTCGACAGGGCGACGACGAACGCCATCGCCAGTACGCCGGTGGTGACCCCAGCGGGAGATGCGGTGAACTGATACTGACTCATGAGAGCTTCCGACGTCAGGAATGGAGATGCGGGTGACCGGCTTTGACGGCTACGCTGCTGCCGGCAGTGAAAGCAGCGCGCGGGCTTCGTCCACTGTTGCGACGGTGCGGTCGTATTGGCTGCACAGATCGGCTGTCCGCTTGACCAGTTCCGCATTGCTCGCCGCCAGCCGCGTCTTGTCCCAGCGGATATTGTCCTCAAGGCCGGTCCGGCAATGTCCGCCCATTTCCATGCACCACTCGCTGACCTCGAGCTGGTGCCGGCCGATCCCCGCCGCGGTCCAGGTTGCCGCTGGCATCATGCGTTTCAGTTCGGCGACCTGGAACTCCAGGACCTGCCTCAATGCCGGCATGGCGTTCTTCACGCCGAACACGAACTGGACGTGGAGCGGGGCCTTGATCATGCCTTCCTCCACAAGCGTGACTGCCTGGTACAGCATGGACAGGTCGAACACCTCGATCTCCGGCTTGACGTCGTAGTCGAGCATCTTCTGGGCGAGGTCGTGGATCAGCTCGGGCGGGTTCTCGTAGATCCGCAAGGGAAAGTTGACGCTGCCCGTCGACAGCGACGCCATGTCCGGCCTGTGATGCAGCATGCCACCGCGCTCGGTACCGACGCCGGAGCGGCCGCCCGTGGAGAACTGGATGATCATGCCCGGGCAGTGTTTCTTGAGCCCTTCCTGGAGCGCGGCGAACTTGTCAGGATCGGAGGTCGGGGTCTGGTCATCGTTGCGCACGTGGACATGAGCCAGCGTGGCGCCGGCTTCGAATGACTCGTGGGTCGACTCGATCTGCTCGGCCACTGTCGTCGGCACGGCCGGGTTGTGCTCCTTGCGTGCCACCGAGCCGGTGATCGCAACGGTGATGATGCAGGGTGTGCTCATGGTTCGGACTGTCCCTCGCCGATTTTCATTGCAGGTGTTGTCCTACAGTCCCTGCGTCGCGAATTCAAACATCGAAAAACACCGTTTCCCGGTCGCCCTGCATGTGAATGTCGAAACGGTAGACCGTCTCGCCGGAACGATCCTCGCGTTCCGCAACAAGAGTATCGCGCCGGTCGGCCGGAACGGCGTTCAGCACGGCGTCGCCCGCATTCGCTTCCGTCTCATCCGGGAAATAGAGTCGCGTGAATGCGTGGCTGAGGATACCGCGCATGAACACGATCACATTGATATGCGGGGCTTCGCCATCGCCCGGTGCGCCCGGCTTTATGGTTCTGAAAATGAAGCGGTTCTCGGGATCCGTTCCTGTTCCCGTACGGCCAAATCCGGAGAATGTTTCGTTGGAGGATCTTTCGTCCGCCGGATGAGCGTAGCGGCCTCTGGCGTCGGCCTGCCATATCTCGATCATGGCATCGTTGACCGGCTCGCCGGCGCCGTCGAAGACGCGGCCCTCGATGCGGATTCGCTCGCCCTGCGTCTCCGCCGTCGTCAGGTCGCCGTCCGCGATACTCAAGAAGTCGTAGCCGTACTGCTCCGGTGTCAGACCGTAGGCGAAGTAGGGGCCGACCGTCTGGGACGGGGTCTGTTTCAGAGTCATGACCTAGCCCTCCATCGGCGTTTCATGTTCGCCCCGCAGCACGATGTCGAATTCGTAGCCGAGCGCGAACTCCGGTTCGGTCACATCGAGAGAAAATCTTGAGATCAGCCTGTCACGGGCACCAGCCGGGGTGCCCTGGAATATCGGGTCGAGATCAAGCAGCGGATCGCCGGGGAAATACATCTGCGTGACCAGGCGTGTCGCGAAGCTCGGGCCGAACAGCGAAAAGTGAATGTGGTTCGGACGCCAGGCATTGTCATGATTGCCCCATGGGTACGCTCCCGGCTTCACCGAGGTGAAGCGGTAGCGCCCTTCGCCGTCGGTCAGCGTCCGGCCGGCGCCGAGAAAGTTGGGATCGATGGGGGCGTCGTGCTGATCGACCTTGTGGATGTAACGCCCGGCCGCGTTGGCCTGCCAGATTTCGATCAGGGTATGCGGCACCGGCCTGCCGGCCTCATCGAGAACCCGGCCGGTGACAATAATGCGTTCGCCCAGGGGTTCGCCGTTCTTGGCCGCGTTCTTTGTAAGGTCATGATCAAGATCGCCGACCGCGTCGTGGCCGTAGACCGGTCCGGTCAATTCGGAAAGCGACTGTTTCAGGGGAACCAGAGGTTTGGTCGGTCCGCGCAGGCCGGTCGACTTGTAGTCCGGGTAGTGATAGGGCGGATGGGAATCCCAGTCGCGGGGCGCGTATGGGCGGTCGCTCATTATTGTTGTCTTCTCCATCGATGACCGGTCCCGGGCGGCCATTGGAAATGGCGCACGCGGCCGGTGCAACCCGCAAGCGCCGGCAGTATCCCGCAAACGGTCTCGGAGATCAAAGGCGTAACGGTTCGCGCCCTGGGCAAAACCGGCTTATTGGGCGGCGTCGCGCAGACCGCCGTTTTCGTCCTGCTCGTCTGCCCGCAGGTCTTCGGGGCGCGGCGTGGAGATGACGTTGTATCCGGAGTCGACGAAGTGAACCTCACCGGTAACGCCTCCGGAGAGTTCGCTGAGCAGGTAAAGCCCGGCACCGCCAACCTCATCGAGCGTAATCGTTCGCTTGAGCGGCGAGTGCTGTTTCTGGAAGTTGAACATGGCCCGGGCATCGCCGATCCCTGCTCCCGCCAGGGTGCGCATGGGGCCAGCGGAGATCGCGTTGACCCGGATGCCTTCGGCGCCGTAGTCGGCGGCGAGATAGCGAACGCTCGATTCGAGCGCCGCCTTGGCAACACCCATGACATTGTAGTTGGGCATGACCCGCGTCGCACCGCCATAGGTCAGCGTGATGATGGAGCCGCCGTCCGGCATAAGTGCAGCGGCCCGTTTCGTGATTTCGGTGAACGAGAAACACGAGATGACCATGGTGCGCACGAAATTGTCGCGTGTCGTGTCGGCATACTTGCCTTTCAACTCATCGCGCTCCGAATAGGCGATGGCGTGAACGACAAAGTCGATGCTGCCCCATTCCGACTTCAGCGTATCGAAAACGTCGTCCACCGTTGCGATGTCCTCGACGTCGCAGGGAATGACGATCGTGCTTCCGACCGATTCCGCGAGCGGCTTGACCCGCCGGCCGAATGCTTCGCCCTGATAGGTGAAGGCAAGTTCGGCGCCGTGGGCGGCCAGAGTGCGGGCGATGCCCCAGGCAATCGAATGGTCGTTGGCGACGCCCATGACAAGGCCGCGCTTGCCGGCCATGAGTGGCTTTGCCGCAACTTCAGAATTATCCGACATGAACTCTACTCTTGGAGATGATTAGCCCTAATGACCTGCCCGCGCGCAGGTCTCCCCTTCGATTACGCCTACGCCGCGTATCGTTTGAAAACGAGCGTAGCGTTGGTGCCGCCGAATCCGAAGCTGTTCGACATGACACAGTTAAGGTCCTTGTCGTCTTGCCGTTCCCGGACGATCGGCACGTCCGTCATTTCCGGGTCCAGTTCCTCGATATTCGCGGATTCGCAGATGAAGCCGTTGTTCATCATCAAGAGCGAATAGATAGCTTCCTGCACGCCCGCTGCGCCGAGCGAATGACCGGTCAGAGATTTGGTCGCGCTCACTGCTGGCATGTTTTCGCCGAAAACGTCGCGCAGGGCCTCGACCTCCCGGATATCACCGATGGGTGTCGATGTCGCGTGCGGATTGATGTAGTCGACCGGCTCGTCCACCGTCGCAAGGGCGAGCCTCATGCAGCGCGCAGCGCCCTCGCCGGATGGCTGGACCATGTCATAGCCGTCGGACGTCGCCCCGTAACCGGCAACTTCCGCGTAGATCTTCGCGCCGCGCGCCTTGGCGTGTTCCAGTTCTTCAAGCACGAGGACACCGGCGCCTCCGGCAATCACGAAACCGTCGCGGTGGGCGTCATAGGCACGGCTTGCCTTTCCCGGCGTGTCATTGAAGCGGGAGGACATCGCGCCCATCGCGTCGAACAGCACTGAAAGCGTCCAGTCCAACTCCTCTCCGCCGCCGGCGAACATGATGTCCTGCTTGCCCCACTGGATCATCTCTGCAGCATTGCCAATGCAATGGTTCGACGTCGCGCAGGCCGAGGAGATCGAATAGTTGTGTCCCTTGATCTTGAACGGCGTCGCAAGCGTCGCCGAGTTCGTGCTCGACATGGCTTTCGGCACTGCGAACGGTCCGACCCTTTTCGGACCCTTCTCGCGCGTGATATCGGCGCCTTCGACGATGGCCCGCGTCGAAGGACCGCCCGATCCCATGATCAGGCCGGTTCGTTCGTGAGACACCTCGTTGTCCTCGAGACCGGAGTCCGTGATGGCCTGCTGCATGGAAATGTAGTTCCAGGCGGCGCCCGATCCCATGAACCGGCGCTCCTTGCGGTCCAGAACTTCCTCCGGATCCAGATCCGGTGCGCCGTGAACCTGGCAGCGGAATCCGAGCCTTTCGTAGTCGTCGGCCTTGACGATTCCCGACTTGGCCTCGCGCAGCGACGCCAGCACTTCCTGCACGGTATTGCCGATGCTGGAGACGATGCCCATTCCTGTAACAACGACGCGCCGCATGGATTTAGCTCCTGTCCGGTTTCGACGCCTGAGGGCCTAGGCCTCGTCAGAGGTGAATAGACCGACCCGCAGGTCGCTGGCCGTGTAGATTGTTTCGCCGTCCGCCTTAAGCGTCCCGTCACCGATGCCCAGCACCAGCCTGCGGTTGATGACACGCTTCAGGTCTACCTGATACTCGACCTTCTTGACTGTTGGCACAACCATTCCCGTGAATTTTACCTCACCCGTGGCCAGGGCCCGGCCGCGTCCCGGTGCGCCAAGCCAGCCGAGGAAGAACCCGGTCATCTGCCACAGCGCGTCAAGGCCGAGACATCCCGGCATGACCGGATCGCCCTGAAAGTGGCATGCGAAGAACCAGAGGTCCGGGTTCACGTCAAGTTCGGCAACAACCTGTCCCTTGCCGTGTTCGCCGCCGTCCTCGGAGATATGCGTGATGCGATCGAACATCAGCATGGGAGGAAGTGGCAATTGGGCATTTCCGGGGCCGAACAGTTCGCCCCGCCCGCATGCCAGCAGATCTTCGTAGCCGTAGCTTGATTTCCTTTGCGTCATACGCCGCTGCCCCTGAAATCGTTCCAATCCGTCGAAAATACTGAATTGCCTTGCGCCTGCCGGCGCAGTCTGAAATCGATTGCCGCTTCCTATCACACCCGCCGCAATGCTGGAAGCGATACGCCGGGATTGCGGCAAATTAACCGGCGGTGCGCAATTTGCGTGCATAATTGCGAAAGATTTGCAAAAACACTATATTGCTTTGCTGGACAGGCAGAGTTCCAAGTGTGCACTCCGGTGCAATCGAACCTGTTTTTGTTGGAATTCTAGGAGACGGATCCCGTATCCGAATGATGGAACGCCAAAATGCGTGGTGAGCTTGATATCGTAATGGAAGAAACGGGCGTGACGTCGCGCCTCCGTTCTGCAGGCCTGCGTCCGACGCGCCAGCGTGTCGCGCTTGCCGAAATCCTGTTTGGAAAGGGTGACCGGCACGTTACGGCCGAAGACCTTCACGAAGAAGCTGTCGTCGCCGAAGTCCGGGTGTCTCTCGCAACGGTTTACAACACGTTGAACCAGTTTACGCAGGCTGGTCTGCTGCGCGAGGTTGCGATCGAGGGGTCGAAGACATATTTCGATACCAATACGTCGAACCACCATCATTTCTATATCGAGAGCGAAGCAGCGCTGATGGACATTCCAGGTAGCGACCTGCGTGTCGTCAACATTCCGGAAGCCCCGGAAGGAACGCAGATTTCGCGCATTGACGTCATTGTGCGGGTAAGCAAGCGCCCGGATTGATACTGCCGAGCAACGTCAGTGAAAATGGATGGAAGCGCGGAGCCGGTCTCCGCGCTTTTTGTTTGGGTGGGTGGTCCTCCTAGCCCAGGATTTCGCCGGGATACACGCCCCAGAGCAGTTCCTGTTTCACCCAGCCGGTGAAGCCGGCGGTCGTAAACCGGCACCAGTTCCCGTCGCATCTGTCGATTTGTCCGAGAACCCCGGCTTCGACCACGAAGGCCGCATTTGCCGCATCGGATGCGCCGTCCACGAGCGTGATGCGCTCACCCTTGCGCCAGGGGGCGATCAGGGCTGTCCGCTTGCCGGCAAGAAGACTGTGGAAGACCCATCCTTCTTCCCCGTCGCTGTCCCGGACCCTGCGCCAGTTCTCGAATTCCGCGATGATCTCGACCGGCAGCCCTTTTCTGGCAAAAACCCAGACCACCTGATGGGTCGTGCTCGGTCCGCGCCGGACATTGACGCGGTCCGTCTTGAGGCTGACGAAACGCGGCAACGGCAAGCCGCTCGGGCCTGTCACCTGTGGTGCCTGGGCGAGAACCAGCGTATCGGAAGCAACGAGCGTATTGCTGCCGGCCGTCGCACTTTCGCGCGGCAGCAGCAGCACCATGCCTGCCGCGACAAGCGCTGTGAGGACCAGGGCTGGGATTGCGATACGCCGGAACATGAACCTGCTCAACGCCAATCTCTCGTGCAGTCTCCCGATGCGACTCGAATGGTCACGACCGACGTCTTATAGCCGGGGTTTGGCCCAAGGCGAAGCATGATTATCGCCGTGGTCAATTCCCCTTGCCGCAAAGCCCCCTTTGTGTTCCGCAGCCCTTCTGCTAGAGAAGGTGAGAAAGAGTTTATCCGCCGCGGATCGGCACGGGACGAGTGTCGAACGTTTCGGTTAATCGAGCCTTAAGTGCCGAATTTGGGAGGCTTCATGCCGACGAGCAAACCTCTGGTCATCGTCACGCGGAAACTGCCGGACATCGTCGAGACGCGGATGCGCGAGCTGTTCGATGCCAGGCTGAATATCGATGACACGCCCATGGATCAGGCCGCCCTGGTGGAAGCGGTCAAGAGCGCCGACGTCCTGGTGCCGACCGTCACCGACCGGATCGATTCAGGCGTTCTCAGTCAGGCCGGCGAGCGTTTGAAGCTGATCGCGAATTTCGGCACCGGCGTGGACAATATCGACGTCGAAACGGCCCGGACCCGGGGCATCACCGTGACGAACACGCCGGGCGTCCTCACCGAGGACACCGCGGACATGACCATGGGCCTGATCATCGCGGTTCCGCGCCGGTTGTCTGAAGGTGCCGCGATCCTGAAGGAAAAGGATGCCAACTGGAGCGGCTGGTCACCCACATGGATGCTCGGCCACAGAATTTTCGGCAAACGGCTCGGCATTATCGGCATGGGCCGCATCGGGCAGGCGGTGGCGCGCCGGGCCCGCGCATTCGGTCTTCAGATCCACTATCACAACCGGCACCGGGTCTCCCAGGCGATCGAGGAAGAGCTCGAGGCGACCTACTGGGAAAGCCTGGATCAGATGCTCGCCCGCATGGACATCATTTCGGTAAACTGCCCGCACACACCAGCGACCTATCACCTGCTGTCGGCCCGCCGGCTCAAGCTGATCAGGCCGGAAGCCTTCATCGTCAACACGGCGCGCGGCGAGGTGATCGACGAAAACGCGCTGGCCCGCATGCTGGAGGCCGGCGAACTGGCCGGCGCCGGACTTGATGTCTTCGAGCACGAACCGGCTGTGAACCCCAAGCTCGCCCAGAACGAGCGGGTGGTCCTGCTGCCGCATATGGGTTCGGCGACCATGGAGGGTCGCATAGACATGGGCGAGAAGGTCATCATCAACATCAAGACCTTCGTGGACGGCCACACGCCGCCCGATCGCGTCCTGCCGGCCATGCTGTGATTCAGACCGCTTCCGAAAACTCGATGCGATAGACCGGAACGGCTCCCCTGAGGGATTGCGATTCCCCGATCCTGCGCCATCCCCGGCGCTGCATGAGAGTCTCGCCGCTATCGGTGGAGCAGGCCAGGCCGGAACAGCCGAGCCGGAGGGCCTCGTGTTCGATCGCCTCGATCAGGGCGTTCCCGATGCCCCTGTTACGGCAGTCCGGCCGGACCAGAAGCGCGGCAAGCCATGGTCCCTGATCGAGCTCGTCTCCTACCGAATTCGCCTTCAGGGCAGCCGTCCCGGCAAGTGTGCCGTCCGGCGCAAAAGCCACAACGGCCAGCGGGACGTCATCGCGGTTCAGGCACGCGGTCAGATCCGCTGTCGCATCGCCTGGTCCCCCGGGCCCGTAATAGGGTTCCCATTCCGCAACGAACCACTCCGCCAAAATCGGGACTACGTCCGGAGTGTCGGCCAGCAGGCAGATCGTCGTAGTCGCATTGTCAGGGGACGTGCCCATGGGTTGTCAGGCCGGAACCTTGTGCACCGACAGGTCCGCGATCGAAGGTGTTTCGCCGTTGAGCGGGTTGTCCGCCGTCCACGGCAGCCTGATGGTGCGCATGCGCGACTCCAGAGCATCATAGATCAGCAGCCGCCCGTTCAGCGACTCGCCGATGCCGAGGATTTCCTTGATCACCTCCAGCGCCTGAAGCGAGCCGATGATGCCCGTGAGCGCCCCCAGAATACCGGCCTCCTCGCAGGTCGGCACCGCGCCGGGCGGCGGGGCCTCCGGCACGAGGCACCGGTAATTCGGACCCGGTTTGCCGTCCGGTCCGGTCTCGAAGGCGCGGAACGTGGTGATCTGGCCGTCGAACTGGCCAACTGCCGCGGAGACAAGAGGTTTCTTCGCCAGATAGCAGGCGTCGTTGACCAGGAACCGCGTCGCGAAGTTGTCGCAGCCGTCGGCCACGATGTCGTAGCCTGAAATGATCTCCATGGCGTTGTCGGGCGTCAGCCGCATGTCGTGGCCGATGAAATCCACATGCGGGTTGAGCGCGTCGATAGTGGTCTCCGCACTCTCCGTCTTGGACGTGCCGACCCGGCCGGTCGTGTGGATCACCTGCCGTTGCAGGTTCGACAGGGCGACCGTGTCGTCGTCGATCACGCCGAGCGTGCCGATGCCCGCGGCCGCAAGATAGAGCAGGACCGGAGATCCGAGGCCGCCTGCCCCGATCACGAGGACCCGGGCGGCTTTCAGTTTCTGCTGACCCGGTCCGCCGACGTCGCGCAGCAGAATATGCCGCTGATAGCGTTCGATTTCCTCGTCGTTCAGCATGACCGGGACATTATCCGTTCAACACTCATGATCCGCCACCCATGCCGCCGGATGAGCCGAATCCGCCGGTCCCGCGCTCCGTCTCGTCAAGCGAACCGGCTTCGTGCAGGACGGCTCGGACGACGGGCTGGATCACCATCTGCGCGATCCGGGCGCCCCGCTCGACCGTGAACGGTTCGGAACCCAGGTTCACGAGGATGACCTTGACCTCGCCGCGGTAGTCGGCGTCGATCGTGCCGGGCGCGTTGGCCACGGTCACGCCATGCTTGGCTGCAAGCCCGGACCGGGGCCGTACTTGCGCCTCGAATCCTTGCGGCAGCGCCATCGTCAGTCCGGTTTCGATCATCGCGCGTCCGCCGGGCTCGAGCGTCACCGGATTCGCTTCGGCGACGGCGGCGACCAGGTCCATGCCGGCCGCCCCGGCGGACTGGTAGGCGGGCAGGTCGAGCCCCCGGGCGTGGTCGAGGCGCACCACCTTGATGTCTACGGATGTGGTCATGAAGGCATTGTTTCCGGATCTGGTGTGGGTCTATTCGGCGGCTTTGGCGCTTGGCGGGAGAGTCTCAGCGACGCGCTCCATCAGGCGTCGGGCGACGTCTTCCTTCGACAGGGTCGGCCAGTCTTCGACGCCGGATGTCGTCACCAGATGAACCGTATTGCTGTCGCCGCCCATAATGCCGGTCTCCGGAGACACGTCGTTGGCGACGATCCAGTCGCATCCCTTGCGGGCGAGCTTCGCCTGCGCGTGTTCGATGACCGTATCGGTTTCGGCGGCGAAACCCACCACGAGCGGCGGGCGGTCATTGCCGAGGCCGGCAATGGTTTTCAGGATATCCGGGTTTTCGACGAATGAGAGCGACGGCACGTCGCCGTCCGACTTCTTCATCTTGGATTTCACCTCGCCGTCGGTGCGCCAGTCGGCAACAGCTGCTGCAAAGATCGCAGCGTCGGCCGGCAGGTTGTCCCGACAGGCCTGCAGCATCTCCCGCGCGGTCTCGACCGAGATCCTCGAAACACCGGACGGCGCCTCCAGGCCGACCGGGCCCGATACCAGCACGGTTTCCGCGCCAAGGGCCGCCGCCGCCGCCGCAATCGCGTAGCCCTGCTTGCCCGATGACCGGTTGGCGATATAGCGCACCGGGTCGATAGGCTCGTGGGTGGGCCCCGCAGTGACCAGAACCTTTCTGCCGGCGAGCGGCCGGTCGGCGCTTTCCGCAAAATGGTCTTCGGCCGCGGCAAGAATCTCGTGCGGTTCGGCCATCCGTCCGGGGCCGTACTCGCCGCACGCCATGTCGCCTTCGTTTGGCCCAACCACGGTCACGCCGTCGCTTTTGAGCGTCGCCAGATTGCGCCGCGTCGCCGGATGGGTCCACATGCGGACATTCATCGCCGGAGCGATCAGCACGGGCTTGTCGGTTGCCAGCAGGGCCGTAGTCGCAAGATCGTTTGCAAGACCGCCGGCCATCTTTGCCATGAGATCGGCAGTGGCCGGGGCGACGACGAGAAGGTCGGCGTCACGCGACAACTCGATATGACCCATCTCGGCCTCGTCGGTGAGGTCGAACAGATCCTCGTAGACCTTGTCGCCGGTCAGGCTTGCCAGCGACAGCGGTGTCACGAAGTTGGTGCCGCCGGCCGTCAGGATCGCACGTACCGACGCACCGTGTTCGCGCAGCCTGCGCACCAGTTCAAGCGTCTTGTAGGCGGCGATTCCGCCACCGACGATAAGGAGTATGCGTTTGCCGTCCAGCATGGGTCCGGTTCCCGGATTCGGCCAGATACTGCCGTTCGTTTACGTTCAGCCCCAGTATGCCACGGGCGTCGTGCGGGCGCGACGCCTAGCTCGCGGCATGGTTTAGGTCTTATTGGTCTAGGTCTCAGAAAACCTGTGTCAGCGCAATCACGACCAGCGCGCCAGCTGCGATCCACAATGCCCAGCGACCGGCGGCACCCTGGTTCGACTGAGCCTTGGCGATGGCCTCACTCGTTTCCTTGTCGAGTTTCAGTCCGCCGCCGTCTGCCATCTCCTCGATTATATGGGCGGTGCGCTCTGCGCGGGCAAGGAGCTCGGGCAGACCGCCGACCAGCCGTCCGAGAACGGCTGCACCTTCCGCGGCTTCCTGGATTCGCCCCTCGGGCCCCAGCTTGGCCTGCATCCACTCCTCGACGACCGGTTCTGCCGTGGTCCACATGTTGAGCTTCGGGTTGAGAGAGCGCGCAACGCCTTCCACGACCACCATGGTTTTCTGCAGCAGGAGAAGCTGCGGCTGGGTCTGCATGTCGAACTGCTCGGTCACGTGGAACAGCTGGCCCAGAAGCCGCGCCATGGAGATTTCCTCGGCCTCCTTGTCCATCAGGGGTTCGCCGATGGCGCGCAGCGCCTGAGCGAACGTATTGACCGAGTGGGTGCGCGGCACGTAGCCGGCATCGAAATGAACCTGTGCGACGCGCGTGTAGTCCCGGTTTATGAAACCGTAGAGGATCTCGGCCAGGAACCGCCGGTCCTTCGGCGAGAGCCGTCCCATGATGCCGAAGTCGACGGCGACAAGGGTTCCGTCCTCGTCGACGAACAGATTGCCCTGGTGCATGTCGGCATGGAAGAAGCCGTCACGCATGGCGTGGCGCAGGAACGACTGGATCACCGTGGCACCAAGCTGTTCGAGGTCCAGTCCGGCCTCGACCAGGGCGTCGACGTCATTGAGCGGGATGCCGTCGATCCATTCGAGCGTCAGGACCCGTTGCGCCGTACGGGCCCAGTCCACTTTGGGGACACGGAAGCCCGGATCGGCCGCCGTGTTCTCGGCAATTTCGGATATTGCCGCGGCCTCCATGCGGAGGTCCATTTCGAGGTGCACGGAGTGCGCCAGTGTCGCGACGGCGTCGACCGGGCGCAGCCGGCGCGACGGCCGGTGGAAGCGCTCCATCAGCCGCGCTGCGAAAAAATAGCTGTCGAGATCGCGGGCGAAACGTTTCTCGATGCCGGGGCGAAGGACCTTGACGGCAACGTCCTCGCCGTCGCCGTCCTCCTCGCGTGTCGTGGCGCGGTGCACCTGGGCGATCGACGCGGCCGCCACCGGCGGGCCTATTTCCGCAAACAGGTCTTCGGCATCCTGACCAAGTCCGCGGCGGATTTCCTGCAGTGCTTCGTCCTTGGAAAACGGCGGCAGGCGATCTTGCAGGCTCGACAGGGACTGCGAGAGACCCGGGCCGATAATGTCGGGGCGCGTGGCCAGAAACTGGCCCAGCTTGATATAGCTCGGCCCGAGCTCGGTAAGAGCCTCGGTCAGGCGTTCGCCGCTTGACTTGCTGTCGGTCGACGTTTTCTCTCCCCAGGGCAGGTCGATCTTGAGCAGGCGGTGACCCAGCTGTGCAGGACCCGGAAGCTCTTCAAGATGCTCGGCCGGCATGACGTCGTAGCGCGCGAACGTGCGCGCGGCGCGAAACAGCCTGAAGATATGTGCAACAGCGGCGATCACCGGCAAGTCGCTCCGATCAGATCCGCCAGCCGGAATGCAGGGCGACGATGCCGCCGCTCATGTTCCGGTAGCCGACGCGTGAGAACCCGGCCGCTTTGATGAGATCGGCAAACTCCTCCTGCTCCGGGAACTGGCGGATGCTTTCGACCAGATACCGGTAGGGAGCCGCGTCACCGGCGACCGCCTTGCCGAGGGCCGGCACCGCCGTGAACGAATAGGCGTCGTAGAGTGCGTCGAGACCGGGCACGTCCACCGACGAGAATTCCAGACACAGAAAACGGCCGCCGGGCTTGAGCACCCGGTAGGCCTCGGCAAGCGCCCGGTCGATATGGGTGACGTTCCGGATGCCGAACGCGATCGTATAGGCATCGAACGCCTTGTCCGGGAAGCCGAGCTCTTCGGCATTGCCGGTCACGAAGGTGCAGGACGAATCCAGGCCGGCGTCTCCGGCCCGGCTCCGGCCGACGCCGAGCATGGCCTCGTTGATGTCGCAGACGGTCACATGCGCATTCGGTCCGGCTTCATCGAGGAACCGGAAGGCGATGTCGCCGGTGCCGCCGGCGACGTCGAGCAGCTCGAAAGGCCGCTCGTTGCGCGGTGGCGAAAGCCAGTCGATCATCGCCGTCTTCCAGGCCCTGTGGAGACCGCCCGACATCAGGTCGTTCATGATGTCGTAGCGGTCGGCAACCTTCTCGAAGACGTCATTCACCAGCCCCTGTTTGTCGTCCTCGGCGACGCGCGCAAAGCCGAAATGCGTATCGGGGGCGGTATCGCCTTCCGGCGGATTTTCAGGTTTGTGTGGCTGGCTCATGATGCGGGCGACCATAGCGCAGCGCGAACCGCCGCGCTACGGTGTCGGAGCCCCCTGCGACGTGATATACCGCGCGTCGTTAATACGTCTTTTCACACCAGCGACGCAGCCGACAAGACGCAAGAGATGCCTGAACTGCCGGAAGTCGAAACCGTATGCCGCGGACTGGCCGAGGTCATGGAGGGCCGGGTTCTACGCACCGTTCGCCAGAACCGGGCGGATCTCCGCTTTCCGTTTCCGCCGGACTTCGTGGAGCGTCTGACAGGACGCCGCGTGACCGGCATGGGACGGCGAGCGAAATACATTCTGGTGAGGCTCGAGGGCGGCGACATCCTGATCATGCATCTTGGCATGTCGGGACGGTTCACAATCCACCTGCCGGAAACGGGCTACAGCCCCGGGCGGTTTCATCATGATGCGGCCCCCGATGGCGGTGCTCATGACCACGTCGTCTTCGATCTCGAGGACGATACCCGGATTGTCTACACGGATCCGCGCCGTTTTGGCTTCATGCTGCTCACCGACGTTCAGTCGCTCGGCGACCACCCGATGATCCGCGACCTCGGGGTGGAACCGCTTGGCAATGCGCTGACGCCGGATACGCTCGCCGCCGCGTTCAGGGGCAAGAAAACCTCCCTCAAGGCGGCATTGCTCGATCAGAAAATCATTGCCGGGGTTGGCAACATCTATGCCTGCGAGGCTCTGTTCAGAGCGGGGTTGTCGCCGCGCCGGCTGGCCAATACGGCCTGCCTTGCCGATGGTACGGCGGGCGTTCGGGCCGAGCGCCTGGTCGATGCGGTGCGCTCGGTTCTGACCGATGCAATTCGCGCCGGCGGTTCCAGTCTCAGGGACTACGCCCGCGCTAACGGTGAGCTCGGATACTTCCAGCACACTTTCGCCGTCTACGACCGGGAAGGCGAGGACTGCCCGCGTGGCGGATGTCACGGCACCGTCAGGAGAATAGTCCAGAACAACCGGTCGACCTTCTACTGCCCGACTTGCCAAAGGTGACAAAACCGGGGAGAAAGAGGCGGCTTAGGAGCTCGATGGCCGGATCCGGCCCGAAATGGCAATGGAGAATGCGCGTATGGCATATCAATCGATCCTCGTGGACACCAAAGGGCATGTCGGTGTCGTAACGCTCAACCGGCCGAAAGCGCTCAACGCGCTGAACAGCGAGGTCATTGCCGAACTCGGACAGGCTCTGGACGATTTCGAGGCGGACGACAGCATCGGCTGCATCGTCATTACCGGCAGCGAAAAGGCCTTTGCGGCCGGCGCAGACATCAAGGAGATGCAGACCAAGACCTTCATGGAAGCCTACAAGGAGGACTTCACGGGGGCATGGGAGCGGGTCGTGCGCTGCCGCAAGCCGATTATCGCGGCAGTGGCCGGATACGCGCTCGGCGGCGGCTGCGAACTCGCGATGATGTGTGACTTCATCATTGCGGCCGATACCGCACGGTTCGGACAGCCGGAAATCTCCCTTGGCGTCATGCCGGGCGTCGGCGGAACGCAGCGCTTGGCACGATCCGTCGGCAAGTCGAAAGCCATGGACATGATCCTGACCGGCCGCATGATGGATGCCGAAGAGGCCGAACGCAGCGGTCTCGTCAGCCGTGTGGTGCCAGCCGACAACCTGATGGAAGAGACTCTTTCTGCGGCCGATAAGATCGCCGAATTCTCGACGCCGATCGCGATGATGGCGAAAGAGTCTGTGAACCGCGCCTATGAAACGACCTTGTCCGAGGGTGTGCGGTTCGAACGCCGGCTGTTCCATGCCATGTTCGCGACCGAAGACCAGAAAGAGGGGATGGAGGCGTTTGTCGAAAAGCGGACACCGAGCTTCCGCAACACCTGACATCCGGTCGCCGGTGTGGTCTGCAGCGCGGGGTGTTTTACATGTGTTGACGGCGCCGGGAGTGCTGGCTATAACCCGCGCACGCAGGATCCGGCGATCCGGGCGGTGAGCCCGCGCGAGGCAGCGATATCGCCGGTCCCTCATAGCAATTCATAGCCAGACACGAAGGTCCATTCCGATGGCAAATACACCTTCTGCAAAGAAGGCGATACGCAAGATCAAGGGTCGCACGGAAGTCAACCGGGCGCGCCGCAGCCGTATCCGCACCTATATCCGTAAGGTCGAAGAAGCGATCGAGAGCGGCGACCAGTCAGCAGCGTCGGCAGCTCTGAAGGCCGCTCAGCCCGAAATCATGAGGGGCGCGCAGAAGGGCATTTTCCATGCCAATGCTGCGTCGCGCAAAATCTCTCGTCTTTCCAAGCGGGTTAAAGCGCTTTCCGCATAAGCCTTTAGCTTGTTTTATGCTGACGGGATCAGGAATTTTTGCCGCTGCGCAGCATTGCCAGCGGCAAATTCAATTTATGTATTAATTCCGTATACTGATGATATCGCGCGATTTTGGCGTTAAAACAAGGTCTTATCGTAGGTATCATTTTTGCCGGCCCGAAAACTGTTGCATTTGCGCCGCACAGGGGCGGGGAAGTGGCAGAATTTAGGAAAAAATCCGCGCTTTTGGCCAAATTACCCGAGTCGCGGATTCATTTTGACTCATCAATGGCTTGAAGCCGATTCCGGCCAATTTCGACAGCGTCGAATGGCAGGAAAATAAAAATCCGTATACTGACTATGTCGATTCAACTATTGCCAGCGGTTTCGGCTATGTGTACATTCCTTCTCGTGCCCAACGTTAATTCCGGGCGCCACTCAGTGAAAAACAAAGAATTACGCGAGTAACCTGCGTGCAGTGAAAGTTGGTCGGGGTGAGGAAGAGTCAATTCACCTGAAATATTTATCCAACCGCTGTGCCATCATGTGTAGTTCTGTCTAACAATACTTCGCCTTTACTATGATTTAGGCGGCTGGGTGGAGTTTGTCCGAACGTGAGGCGCGACAGGGGGGCTGGTCAGATCTGCTTTTATGTGGTGAGGCCACCTTTGGAATTCGAAACGTGTCGGAGAGCCCGGCAAACATCAATCCGTGTCATTTGGATGCGGTGGAGAAGTCTTCCTGTGCCAAGTTGAGTGCGAGTACTCGATAACCGTGGAAACCAGGAATATGGGCCGCGGAACAGGAGGGTCGCTGTCTCTGACAGCGGCAGATGCAGGCAACAAAAGAACATCGGCTGCCGATGTTCGTTACGAGATGCGGAGCTATGGAAAGGACACTTATGCAGGTGGGGGCCAAGACCGCGACGAAAGCGGCTATTTCCGAAGTTGCAGCATTGGAAGCTGGGGCGCGCTCCAATGGTGGTCTTCGACATCGCAGGGAGCGGCTTGCCGCTTCGACCGGACGGGGCGTCGCGGATGAGACTTCAGAGGATGCGGCGGTGTACGATGAATACGCGGAGCTCAAGAACATATGGAAACGTGTCGCGCAGAGGCTGCGCGCAGAGTTAGGTGAGGATTTGTACTCGAGCTGGTTCGCGCGAATGGAACCAGTCGAACACCGGGACACCACGATTGTCGTGTCGGTTCCGACGAGATTTCTGAAAAACTGGATACAGTCGCATTACCGCGACAAGCTGATCCGCATCTGGGCCGGCGAGCTTGACGGCGTTACCGATGTCGATATCCGGGTTCGCACGCGAGGTGCGCCGGTGAGGCCCGTGGCGCGGACACAGCGCAAGGCGGAGCAGCAGGAGGATCAGCAGGAACCTACGGCGGAATTTGAGCAACAGCATCCGCCGGCTGACCTGTCGGCCGAACGAGGTTCCCCTCTCGATCGATACATGACGTTCGACACGTTTGTTGTCGGGCGGTCCAACGGACTGGCTCATGCGGCAGCACTGCGGGCGGCGGATGCCGAGAGCGGCGCACCGGTCAGTTTCAATCCCCTTTACATTCATAGTGCGGCGGGCCTGGGTAAGACGCATCTCCTGCACGCGATCGCGTGGCGTGTGCGCGATCGCGCGCCGGAGCGCAAGGTTCTGTACCTGACGGCGGAGCGGTTCATGTACCACTTCGCCGCAGCGCTCCGGGCCAAGGAGATGCTGGCGTTCAAGGACTTCTTCCGCAGTGTCGACGTCCTGCTGATCGATGATTTCCAGTTTCTGCAGGGCCGCACCATGCAGCAGGAGTTCTGCCACACCTTCAATTCGCTGGTGGACAGCAAGCGGCAGGTCATCATTGCCGCGGATCTACCGCCCGCACAGCTCGACAGCATCGACAACCGGATGCGCTCGCGTCTTGCAGGCGGGCTGGTTGTAGACGTTGAGCCGGCGGAGCTCGACCTTCGGCGGTCGATCTTGCGCATGCGGCTGGAGCATGCCAGGCGCCGCGATGCGTCGATCGATATTTCCGAGGACGTTCTCGAGTATGTCGCCAACAAGATTCAGAATGGCGGCCGGGAACTGGAAGGTGCGCTGACCCGGATCATTGCCAACCAGCAACTGGCGCGCTGCGCCATGACGGTCGATATGGCGGCCTTGGCCGTCCGGGATCTGGTGCGGCCGAACGAGGCCCGCAGGATCAAGATCGATGACATCCTCAGGGTTGTCGGGCAGCACTACAATGTCGCGAAATCCGACCTGTTGTCGCCGCGCCGCGCGCGCAGCATTGTCAGGCCGAGGCAGATCGGCATGTATCTGGCCAAGACGCTGACGACGCGCTCGCTGCCGGAAATCGGCAGGCGGTTCGGTGGCAGGGATCATTCAACCGTACTTCACGCGATCCGTAAGATCGACGAACTGATGAAGCAGGACGAAAAGCTGGCACGCGAAGTGGAATTGCTGGCTCAGCTGCTGGAACAGTAGCGGACCGGCACCAGGGTCTGACACAAGTTCTTCCTCCCTCCCCCGCGGTATGGAGCCGCCAGGTTTCAGTGCCGCGGGGGCTGTTTTTTCCTAAGGCAAGATCGCCGGAATCCGCGCAAATGGGATGTGATTTTCCCGGCGATCCGGTGTATGTTGCTGCCCCCGCCCGATCAGGTTTTTTGTCGAGTCGCTGACAGGGACGGGAAGCGGGTTCGGCGGGGTCGTTTTCCATTCATTCGATGCTCTTCTGGAAAACGCAAACCAAGAAGAAACGGGATAGATATGAGAGTCACCATTGAACGTGCAGCGCTGCTCAAGTCACTGAATCACATCCAGAGTGTCGTGGAGCGTCGCAACACCATCCCGATTCTGTCCAATGTGCTTGCCCATGCCGAGAATGACGGCCTGAAGCTGACGGCCACGGACCTCGATATCGAAATCGTCGAGACCGTCCCCGCAGAAGTCTCGCAGGTCGGCAGCACGACGGCTCCGGCCCACATGATGTACGACATCGTCCGCAAGCTGCCCGACGGCGCACAGCTCGAGATCGAGCAGGGACCGGACGAGGGCCGGCTTCTGGTCTATGCCGGGCGGTCCCAGTTCGCCCTTCAGGCGCTGCCGGCCGAAGACTTTCCCGATCTCACCGCCGGCGAAATGACGCACCGTTTCGCGATCGGCGCGGCCGAGCTCAAGATGTTGATCGAAAAGACCAGGTTCGCGATCTCGACCGAAGAGACGCGATATTATCTGAATGGCATCTACCTGCATGAATGCGAGCAGGACGGCATCGCCATGCTGCGCGCCGTAGCGACGGATGGCCACCGCCTCGCCCAGGTTCAGTTCCCTCTGCCCGACGGCGCCAAAGGCATGCCGGGCGTGATCGTGCCGCGCAAGACAGTGCTCGAATTGCACAAGCTGGTGGAGGACGAGGAAAACGCAGTCGATGTGGCGCTGTCCCAATCCAAGATCCAGTTCAGCTTCGGCGCGGCGGTCCTGACGTCGAAACTGATCGACGGCACGTTCCCGGACTACGAGCGTGTGATCCCCAAGGAAAACGACAAGACCATGGAGGTCGACTCCAAGCTCTTTGCCCAGGCCGTTGACCGTGTGTCGACGATCTCGAGCGAAAAGGGGCGCGCCGTGAAACTCAACATCGATGGCGATCGGGTCACGCTGTCGGTCAACAATCCCGACAGCGGCAGTGCCACCGAGGAACTCGCGGTCGGCTATGAGGCCGATGCGCTGGAAATAGGCTTCAACGCCCGCTATCTGCTCGACATCACCGGCCAGCTGCAGGGTGCGAATGCACGGTTCCTGCTTGCCGATTCCGGGTCGCCGACCATCGTCCGTGACAGTGAGGACGACTCTGCGCTTTATGTCCTGATGCCGATGAGGGTCTGAGCGCTGCCGTCCGGGCGCGATCACCGCGGCGAAAAGTGCAAGAGACGCGCGTGATCCATTGTGTCCGCCGGCCGGGCCGCTTTCTGGGGAGATCGGGTCCCTGACCACGGAGAACACACATTTTCTGGGTGTAAGGCGGCTGACGGTCACCAATTTCAGAAGTTACGACCGCCTGTCTATGGAGCCGCAGCTTCCGTGCATCGTGCTGACGGGTGAGAACGGCGCCGGCAAGACCAATCTGCTTGAAGCGGTCTCGCTGCTGACGCCAGGCCGCGGCCTGCGAGGCGTGCCGCTGACCGAACTCGCTCGCCACGACGGCGACGGCGGTTGGGCTGTGGCCGCACAGGTGGCTGGGCGCTACGGCGATGTCGACCTGGGAACAGGTCTCGTTGCCGGGACGCAGAACGGCTCCCGCCAGGTCCGTGTCGACGGCAATCCCGTTCGCGGCTCCGGAGCTCTCGGCGACCATATTCGCATCCTCTGGCTGACCCCGGCCATGGACCGGCTTTTCACAGGACCCGCCGGCGATCGTCGCCGGTTTCTCGACCGTCTCGTCTCCGCGTTCGACCCGGCCCACGGCACGCGCGTCAACGCGTTTGAAAAGGTCATGCGCGAGCGGAACCGGCTGCTCGACAGGAACAACGCGGATCCCGCCTGGCTCGACGGCCTGGAGACCCAGATGGCGGAATATGCGGTGTCGATCGCCGCCGCACGGCGCGATGCGATTTCGGCGCTCGCGGGCATCCTGGCCGAGCGCCGGGCGAACGCCCCGGACTCGCCGTTTCCCTGGGTTGCGCTATCTTTTGAGGGGGAAATAGAGGCTCTGCTGGACGGCAATGCGGCAGTGGAGGTTGAGGACCAATATCGTAGAATACTGGCTGATTCGCGGTCTCGCGACGCGGCCGCCGGAAGAACGCTCCGGGGACCGCACCGGACAGACCTCCTGGTCGTGCACGGGGCCAAGAACATGGCGGCCGACCTGTGCTCGACCGGGGAACAAAAGGCGCTTCTGATTGCGATGGTATTGGCGCACGCAAGAGTGATACAAGGAAACTTCGATGGTTACCCGCCCGTGCTGCTCCTCGACGAAATTGCAGCTCATCTTGATGAAGGCCGCAGGCGTGCCCTGTTCGACGAACTCTCCGGCCTCGGCGCCCAGGTCTGGATGACCGGGACCGACGCGGCCTTGTTTGACGGATTGGGCGAGCGCGCCGACCGGTATCGCGTTGGGGACGGTTCGGTTACCCGCCAATAGGCAGCACAGACGACACTTTGAAAGCATGACACATGGCTGACAATCAAAACGGTTCGGAAGACAGTTACGGAGCCGAGTCCATCAAGGTCCTGAAGGGGCTTGATGCGGTGCGCAAGCGGCCGGGCATGTATATCGGCGATACCGATGACGGCTCGGGCCTGCACCATATGGTCTACGAGGTTGTCGACAATGCGATCGACGAGGCCCTGGCGGGGTTCTGCGACACGGTGACCGTTGAACTCAATGCGGACGGATCGGCGACGGTCGCGGACAACGGCCGGGGCATTCCGACCGACATGCACCCGGAAGAGGGGGTATCGGCGGCGGAAGTGATCATGACCCAGCTTCATGCCGGCGGAAAGTTCGACCAGAATTCCTACAAGGTGTCGGGCGGTCTGCACGGCGTCGGCGTGTCGGTGGTGAACGCGCTTTCCGAAAAGCTCGATCTGCGCATTTGGCGCGGCGGCAACGAACACGCCATGACGTTCCGCGACGGGGTTGCCGACGGCGCGCTCGACGTCGTCGGCGATGCAGGCGGGAAATCCGGCACGGAAATCACCTTCCTGCCATCTCCGGTGACGTTTACGAAGACGGAATTCGACTATTCGACGCTTGAGCATCGCCTGCGCGAACTGGCTTTTCTCAACTCCGGTGTTCGCATCACGCTGACCGACAGCCGCGGCGTCGAGCCGCGCAGCGAGGAAATGTGTTACGAGGGCGGGCTGGAGGCCTTCGTGCAGTATCTCGACCGCACGAAGCAGGCGCTGATCGAGACGCCGATCGCGATCAAAACTGAACGCGACGGCATTACCGTCGAAGCGGCCATGTGGTGGAACGACAGCTACCACGAGAACGTCATGTGCTTCACGAACAACATCCCGCAACGTGACGGCGGCACGCACCTGGCGGGATTCCGCGGCGCTCTGACCCGGACGGTCAACAACTACGCCAACGAGTCCGGTATCGCGAAGAAGGAAAAGGTCTCGCTCACCGGCGACGATGCCCGCGAAGGCCTGACCTGCGTGCTGTCGGTCAAGGTGCCCGACCCGAAGTTTTCGAGCCAGACCAAGGACAAGCTTGTGTCATCCGAAGTCCGCCCCGTCGTCGAGAGCGTGATCAACGAGGTGCTCGGCCAGTGGTTCGAGGAACACCCGACGGAAGCCAAGCTTATTGTCGGCAAGGTCGTCGAGGCCGCGGCCGCGCGTGAGGCCGCGCGGAAGGCGCGCGAGCTGACCCGGCGCAAGGGCGCGCTCGATATCTCCAGCCTGCCCGGCAAGCTCGCCGACTGTCAGGAGCGCGATCCGGCAAAATCCGAACTGTTCCTGGTCGAGGGTGACTCCGCCGGTGGCTCGGCCAAGCAGGCACGCAACCGCGAGAACCAGGCTGTTCTGCCGCTGCGCGGGAAGATCCTCAATGTCGAGCGGGCGCGCTTCGACAAGATGCTGTCGTCGAACGAGATCGGCACGCTGATCACCGCCCTCGGCACGGGGATCGGGCGCGACGATTTCAATATCGAGAAGCTGCGCTATCACAAGATCATCATCATGACGGACGCCGACGTGGACGGGGCGCATATCCGCACCCTCCTGCTGACGTTCTTCTACCGTCAGATGCCGGAGATCATCGAGAACGGGCATCTCTATATCGCCCAGCCGCCGCTCTACAAGGTGAAGCGCGGTCAGTCCGAGCAGTATCTCAAGGACGACTCCGCCCTTGAGGATTATCTGGTCGAAGGCGGCCTCGAGGATGCGGTTCTGGTTCTGGGTGACGGCGAGGAGCGTGCAGGCGCCGACCTGCGCGGCATTGTCGACGAGGCCATCCTGGTGCGCGCGGCACTTGATGCCCTGCACAGCCGCTACCCTCGGTTCGTGGTCGAACAGGCTGCGATCGCGGGCGCACTCAACCCTGACCTGCTCAGCACGCCGGAAGCCGCCCGCGAGGCCGCCGAATACATCGCCCGGCGGCTCGATCTGCTGTCCGAGGAGACCGAACGCGGCTGGGTTGGCGAGCCCGTGGCCGATGGCGGTCTGGCCTTCGCCCGCGATGTCCGCGGTGTGCGCGAGGCCTACGAGATCGACGGCCGTCTGATCGCATCCGCCGACGCGCGGCGTCTCGACACCAAAGCCGCCCATCTCCAGGAGGTCTATGCCAGGCCTGCAGAGCTCCGGCGCAAGGACACCACGGCACGCATACACTCGCCGAGCGAACTGCTCGACGCCGTTTTCTCGGCCGGACGCAAGGGCATGTCGATCCAGCGTTACAAGGGTCTGGGCGAAATGAACCCGGAGCAGCTCTGGGAAACCACGCTCGACGTCAACGTGCGCTCGCTGCTTCAGGTCAAGGTCCGCGAAACGGACCAGGCCGACGACATGTTCACCCGCCTCATGGGGGATGTCGTGGAGCCGCGCCGGGACTTCATCCGCGAGAACGCGTTGCTCGTCGCCAATCTCGACGTCTGATCGCCGGCGAATCCGGATTCTGCGGTCCCGTGGTGGCGCACCGCCACTGGCATGAACCTTGCGGCGTACTCCGCTGAACGTCCCCGATTGGCCGAATTCCGTACGGTTTCGGCACAGATTGCGGTGTTAACCGGGACGTCCAGGTCTGGAGGCAGCTATGAACCGCTTTCTCTTTCTCGGCGCCACCACAGCCGTCGCTTTTGTCTTTTCGGCCGCCCCGGTGGCGGTTTCAGACCATGTCGACCATGGTCCCACCGGATTTTCGACCAACAGCGCCTATGCCGTTATGCTTGAGCCGACGCGGACAATGACGTCAGACGGGGACGTAATCCGTACTAGAACTTAAGCCGGGCTACCCGTTCGGGGCGCTGTCACGTTATCGTGGCAGACTGGCACCAAACGGGATGAGAGGGGACGGTCGTGACGTTGCACCAGCGGATCTGCGTCATTGGCGCGGGGCCAAGTGGCCTTGCCGCGGTGAAAACGCTGTCCGAGCGCGGGTTTGACAACATCACGGTCTTCGACCGCGGCGAGGCCGTCGGCGGCAACTGGGTCTTCGACGACAGTTCCGGCCATTCGAGCGTGTTCGAATCGACCTTTATGATCTCGTCCAAGGACTATTCCGGCTACTCGGATTTCCCGATTCCGGACGATTATCCCGACTATCCGCATCACAGCGAAATGGCGGAGTACTTCCGCGCCTATGCCGAGCGGTTCGATCTGGACCGCTTCATCCGCTTGAACCATCTGGTCGAGCATTGCGAGCCGAAGCCCGACGGCGGCTGGTTGGTGACGGTCCGTCAGGTGCGCACCCGCGAGGTCGAGACCCTGCCGTTCGATTTTGTCGTCGTGGCCAACGGTCACCATTGGATGCCCAGGCTGCCGGATCGTCGCGGCTCGTTTTCGGGTGAGTGGCTGCATTCCCATAACTTCAAGCGGGCCGAAGCCTTCCGGGGCAAGCGCGTGCTGGTGATCGGCGGCGGCAACTCGGGTTGCGATATCGCGGTGGAAACGGCACGTGTTTCCGCCTTCACCGACCTGTCGCTCCGGCGCGGTTACTGGATCGTGCCCAAATTCCTGTTCGGCTATCCGAGCGACCACATCCACAACCTGGTCTACCGCTGGTTCGGCCGCCTGTCCCTGAAGTGGCGCAGCAGGGCGCTCCAGCTTCTCCTGCGTATCCTCAACGGGCCGCACCACAAGTACGGCATGCCGAAACCCGACCACAGCCTGCTCGAGACGCATCCGGCGATCAGCAGCGAGCTGCTCCTGGCCATCCGGCAGGGCCGGGTCGCAATCCGCTCGGATGTTGCCAGGGTTGACGGCGATACCGTGTATTTCACGGACGGGAAGATGGAATCCTATGATGCCGTCATCTGCTGCACCGGCTACGAAATCGCCCACCCCTTTCTCGACCGCGAGCTCGTCGACTATTCCTCGGGCCCGGTGCCGCTCTATCTCAAGATCTTTCCGGCCCGCGTCCCCGGGCTTGCCTTCATCGGCCTCGTTCAGGTCATCGGTGCGATCTGGCCAGCGGCCGAACTGCAGTCGAGGATCCTTGCGGCCTATCTTCGGAACGAATGGAAGCCGCCGGCGGACCTTGAGGCCGCCATCGCCGAAGAGCTGGCCAAGCCGGATATCCGGCAACTCGACACGCCCCGCCATACGCTGGAGGTCGACGGCCCCGCCTATTGCGACCGGCTCAGACAGCAGCTTGCTGGAAAAAGCTAGCGTTCACTCCGTCCCGGTGCGGCTTTCCTTCCGCACGGCGTAATAGTTGGCGAAAAATATGACGGCGGCGCCGGCGAACACCCAGGCATCGATCGCTTCCGCATAGAACAGGTATCCGATGATCGCCACCAGGGGCACGCGCAGGAAATCGATCGGCAGGACGATCGAGGCGTCCGCGATCGTGAGCGCGCGGGCCAGCGTGTAGTGCGCACTCAGTGCGGCGCCGCCGATCAGGAAGATCCAGGGCACATCCGCCCACGCCGGAGGGACCCAGTCGAACAGTGCAGGAATCAGGGCCATCGGCAGCTGCATGACCGTCATGTAGAAGATGATGGCCAGCGGCGAATCCGTGCGCGTCAGAACCTTGGTCACGACAACCGCGACCGCGTAGGCCGCAGCCGCTGTCAGCACGACGAGAGCGGCCGGATCGAATACGCCGAAGCCCGGGCGCAGCACCACAAGCACGCCGAAAAAGCCGCCGGCAATAGCCACCATGCGCGGAAACGTGGCGCGCTCACCCAGGAAAAGAATGGCCATGATCGTGGCCCAGATCGGCATCGTGAACTCCAGAGCGAAAACCTGCGCCAGCGGCAGCAGCGCAATGCCGACAGTCCAGCAGTATTGCCCGGCGAAGTGCACCACGTTGCGCCCGAACTGCAGCAGGGGTCTCTGCGTTCGCAACACCGGCACGCCATAGCGTGCGATGATTGGCAGCATGATGAGAATTCCTGCCAGGGACCGGAAGAACAGAATCTCGAACGTGCCCATGTGGTAGGAGAGTTGCCGTGCCGCGATGGCCATGGTGAGGAACGACAGCAGCGCACCCACCATCCACAGGCAGCCGCGCAGGACCGGAGACTTGGCAATGGTGGCTGTCATGGTGGCGGCTGACCGGATTGTGGCGGGACGGGCATCCGCACTCACGGATGCCGCGCCATTGTCCCCGTCAGGCGCGCGCGGTCAAGCGTGCTCGGTGTCTGGTTTTGAGCCGGCGCATAGCCGTATAAGCGGAGCTTACTGGGGCTCGCCTTCTCCGCCTGGGCCGTCTGGACCGTCAGGCGGTCCTTCCGGTCCTTCCGGGGATGTGCCGGGCGCATTCGACGACACGCCGTCGGATACGTCCTCCGGTTCGCGGTATTCCTCGCTGCGGCAGCCGACCACAAATCTGTACTCCATCGGATCGTCTCGGCCGTCGTAGTCCGCAAAATTGCGGACCATGAAGGGATCGTCCCGTTCAGCGCAGTAGAAGGTGTCCCGCTCCCGGCTGAACTTGGCACTGCCTTTGAGGAGGAATTTCGTGCCCTTATAAGTGATGATCCGGGGCTCTTGCGCCTGTGCCGGCGTCTGCAGGACGGCCCCGAGCATGATCGCGGCGAAGGCCGCGGCGAACTTTGATCGAATCGGAAAATTTTTCAGCGTGAATGATGAACGCCAAACGCACTGTGTACTGGAACTCATGTCTTGGTCTCCCCAAAACTGACCACCCTTCTTCTTCAGAAGGCCAACATGATTCTCCGCCACAAAGACCCACAGTGAAAATGCTGACCCAGCCCTAACCACGGACCGCAACCGGGGGAAGCGGTACAATGGGTTTACGAATTATTCACCATATATGTAAGGGAGTCCCGGAATTAAGGGCAAAACGGTAAATTCCGCGATTTCAGGGCTTTCCGGAGGCATCGGTTAACACCACCTTAAAGAAGCCGCCTTAGCTTCCTATATCAGGGAAGCGCCCGGTGGGTCGGGCGCGGGTACGGGTTCAGTCTGACGGATGGCTTGTAGGCCATGGCGCGTTCAGCGAAAAAGAAGAAGCAGAACAACGAGGAGAAGACGCCGCAGCGCCCGAAGCGCCGCGGTCTTCGACGCCTGTTCTATTGGGGCACGGTCCTTTCGCTCTGGGGCGTGATCCTGTTCGGCGGTGCCGCGGCCTACGTGGTCGTGACGGCGACGAACAGCGACAGCGTCAATCTCCCGGAGCGTACGGCGGGCATCACGGTGCTTGCCGCCAACGGTGACGTGCTCGCATTTCGCGGCACCTTCCTTGGCGATCAGGTCAGGCTGGATGAAATGCCCGATTACCTGCCGCAGGCGGTGATCGCGACCGAGGACCGCCGTTTCCACTATCATTTTGGCGTCGATCCCATCGGACTGGCGCGTGCGATGATTGCCAACTACCAGGCCGGGCGGATCGCGCAGGGCGGCAGCACGATCAGCCAGCAGCTTGCCAAGAACCTCTTCCTCAAGCCGGACCGGACGCTGCGCCGCAAGATCCACGAAATGATTCTCGCGATCTGGCTGGAGGCGAAATACAGCAAGCAGGAAATCCTGCAGCTATACATGAACCGGGTTTATTTCGGCGCCGGAGCCTATGGCGTCGATGCCGCCGCGATGCGCTATTTCGGCAAGTCGGCCCGCGACGTGACGCTTGCGGAATCCGCCATGCTCGCCGGCCTGCTCAAGGCGCCGACGCGCTATGCGCCGACCCGCAACCTGAAGCGCGCACGCGCCCGGGCCAGGCTCGTGCTCGCCGGCATGGTCGAAGCGGGGTACATTTCCGCGAAACAGGCCGTAACTGCCGCCGACAAGCCGACACAGCTCGCCGGCAAGGCGCGTCTTCCGGCCATCCATTATGTCGTCGACTGGATCAACGAGCTTCTGCCCTCGTTCACCGGAGTCGAGGGTACAGACCTTGTCATCGAGACCACGATCGACCCCCATCTCCAGCGCATTGCCGATGCCGCGGTTGAAAAGCATATGGAGACGGAAGGCCGCAAGGCCGGCGTCGGACAGGCCGCGGTCGTGATCCTGGAGCCGACGGGCGCGGTCAAGGCCATGGTCGGCGGCCGGTCGTACGCCGAGAGCCAGTTCAATCGCGCGGTGAAGGCACGCCGCCAGCCGGGTTCCGCATTCAAGCCGTTCGTTTACCTGGCCGCGCTGGAGCGCGGACTGACGCCGGACTCGCGCCGTGTCGACCGCCGCGTGCGGTTCGGCAACTGGAGTCCGCGCAATTACAAGAACAAATACTATGGCGAGATGACCCTGCGCGAGGCTCTTGCGCGCTCGTCCAATTCGATCGCCGCCACGCTCGCCTATCAGGTCGGGCCGAATGAAGTCGCGCGGACCGCGCGGCGCATGGGGATCACGACGAAGCTTGCGGGCAACGCATCGATCGCACTCGGAACCTCCGAGGTGACGCCGCTCGAACTGACGGCGGCCTATGTGCCCTTCGCCAATGGCGGCTATGGCGTGCTGCCCTTCATTATCCACCGCATCAAGACCAAGGAGGGCGACGTCCTCTACAGGCGTACGGGCTCAGGCCCGGGACTGATCATCACCCCGCAGGCGCTGGTGGGCATGAACTCGATGATGAAGACCGTGATCACCCACGGCACCGGTCGCGCGGCGCGCCTGTCTCACCATCCGGCTGCGGGCAAAACCGGCACGAGCCAGGAGTCCCGCGATGCCTGGTTCATCGGCTACACGTCGTCGCTGGTCGCCGGCGTCTGGGTCGGCAATGACGACCAGAAGAAGAAGATCCGTCGTGTGACGGGCGGTGGTTTGCCCGCGCGCATCTGGCGCGACATCATGGAGCCGGCTCATGCCCAGCTCCCGGTCGAGGAATTGCTCGGCGCCGGCCAGAGCCGTGACACGCTCAACCCGATCGAGCGACTGCTCAGCAGCCTGCAGATTGGCGGTGAGGAGGAGCCGGTTCGCAGCAGCGACAGCGGTACCGGATTCTGGGGCAGGTTGTTTGGCTCAGGCGGCAAGGCACGCGACGACCTCTAGTCAGCAAGGCCCGAGGAAGGGGTCATCATGACACCAGCCGGAATTCTGGAAACGGTACTCTACGCCGAGGATCTCGACGCGGCGGAGGCGTTCTATCGTGACGTTCTTGGATTGGAACGCATGACCCGGGTCGGCAACCGGCATGTCTTTTTCCGCTGCGGTGATCAGGTGCTGCTGGTCTTCAATCCGGTCGAAACGAGGAAACCGCCGTCCTCACCGCAAAGCCTGCCCGTTCCGCCGCATGGTGCTGACGGGCCGGGCCATGTCTGTTTCAGGGCGACCGCGAACGAGATTGGGGAATGGATAGGGCGTCTCGAAACTGCAGGCGTGGAAATCGAATCCGACTTCCTGTGGCCGAGCGGCGGCCGGTCGATCTACTTCCGGGATCCCGCCGGCAACAGCCTTGAATTCGCCGAACCCGTCATATGGGGCCTTGAATAGGACCGGCCGTCACGCCGGATCCCGCGCCAGCCTCCAGGCCGCCACGTTGCCGAGGAGCGCGACCGGCAGGAACGCGGCAAAGACCCAGAACGCAACCACCCGCGCATTTTCCACCGTCACGCCATCGGCGAAACCGGCCGCATTGGCAACGATCCCCGTCGCCGCCGAACCGACCGCGTAGCCGACCAGGTGTATTGTCGGCAGCGAGGAGGACGCCGTCTCCCGCTCGGAGTCTGCTGCGGCAGCGACCACCCTGCGGACCACGAATCCCCAGAACATGCCGAAGCCGGCGCCCGTCGCCACCGCGGCAATGAACAGACCGATCAGGGAGTCCGACGGCATGGCGAAGGCAAAGCCGATGAGACCGGCGGTGATCAGCACGGAGCCGGTCTTGATGATCAGCCCCTCGTAACGGACCGCCGCGCTGGCGAAGGCGATGGCGGCGAGGGTCCAGCCGACCGATTCCACGGCAATCATGTAACCCGCGCCGAGCGGATCGATGCCGTACAGCACGCGCATCAGGAGCGGGCCATAGGTGGTGAACGACATGGTGGCGATGGCGAGCAGAAGGATCATGGCCAGTCCCGCGCCCACCGTATGGCGTATGTCGAGCGGCCGGCGCGGGAACAGCCGGTTCTCCGCTTTGGCATCCAGCCTGAAGAACAAGACGAACGCCGCGATACCGACTGCAACCAGGGCCGCAGACCGGAGCGGAGCGACCTCAGCGCCGGCGGCGGCGATGGCAAGAACGGCGACAGACAGGATGCCCAGCCGGCGTATCGGCGCGGCCTGGTCGTGGCTCTTGCGGTCACTGGCGGACGCATCCTCGGTGTCGCGCAGCAGAAATATTGCGGCAACGATCAAAACGAGCGCCTGGGCTGCGAAGGCCCAGAACGCCATGCGCCACAGCCCGGCGGAGGCGAAGAGGCCGCCGATCAGCGGTCCGCAGAAGGCGGATGCACCCCAGATCCCGGAGATGAGGGCCATGGTCATGGGAATGAGGCGGTCGGGAAAGAGCTTGCTTGCCGCCACAAAGGCGACGGCGACGAGACAGCCGCCGCCGAGGCCCTGAAGCGTGCGGCCGGCGAGCATGGTCGCCATGTCGGGGGCGACTGCGCTTGCGACACAGCCGATGGTGTAAACGGATGCTGCAGCGATGGTCGTTGGGCGCAGGCCATGCCGCACGGCAAGAAGTCCCGTTACAGCCCCGGCAACAATCGAGCCCAGTTCGTAAAGTGCGATGGTCCAGCTGATATAGGCGACGCCGCCGATCTCCTCGACGGCGCTCGGCATGGTCGTTGCCGCCAGAAGGGCATCCGCCGCATGCAGCCAGACCCCGAGGCATAGTAGAACAAGCTTGAGAAAGCGCCCGCTTTCGAACAGGTCCGCCCATCCGGCTTGTGCCACGCCTGGTTCATGGCTTGCCATGTCACGCCGACCCGGTGCCGGCCGAGATTCGGTAAGCGCAGCGCCGCGCGCCCGCAAGGATATGGTCGACACGCTCGACCGAGACGTCGTCGCCGAGCACGGCCCGGAAGATCAACAGTTCGCTGCGGCAGAGGCCTTGGCACTCCGTCGCCGCCGCGCAGATCGGACAGTGGTTTTCGATCAGCATCAGGCTGCCGTCGTCGTTGCGCTGCCATTCCGCCATGTAGCCTTCGCGGTTTCTGATGTCCGCAAGGGCGCTGACCCGGTCCTCCAGGCTCTGGCGTTCCGAAAGTGCGGCGTCGTAGGTCACGCGTGTCGCCTTCTCGCGTTCGGCAATGATCCGTTCCAGGCCGTCCTCGCCGAACGTGGCGCGCACGGAACGCAACAGTTCCAGCGTGAGATCGGAATGTGTATCCGGAAAGCGGGCGTGCCCCTTGTCGGTCAGCGACCAGAGCCGTTCCGGCCTCCCGACGCTGCCCGATGTGTTTTCGAAGGCGACGAGACCCTCGGCCTCCAGCCGCCCGAGCTGCTTGCGCGCGGCCACCGCGCTCATGCCGAGGCGCTCGGCGATCGCACCTGCGGTCTGACTGCCCCGGCTTTTGATCAGGTAAAGGAATCGGTCTTCGCTGGGGCTGGACATAACAGGCGACAACTTCAATTAAAAAACCTTTTAGTTATTTAATTGCTGAAGCGCTCCAGTTCAATCGAAAATCTTCGAACTTCGGAAATCAGTGCATCCTGGTCGCCGGCAAAGAACCAGTGATCGTGGCCGGCCAGTTCGACAAATCGGGCATTCTCAATGTTTTCGGCCAGATGCTGTCCGGCGTCGAACCTTACGGCCCGGTCGCCGCGACGGTGCATCACCAGCGTCGGCACGCTTACCTGTTTCAGCAGGTCCCGTACGTCCGTATCCCGAAGAGCTTCGAGAATGGCTTTGATTGCGCCCGGGCTGGACGCCGAACGCAAGAGGGCGCCCCACCAGTTCACCGCCTGGCGGTCCGCGGCAAGGCTCGGAGCAAAGGTATCGAGCTCTGCCGGTCCGCCCCAGCCGGAGACGAGGCGTTTGAGCCACATGCCGTATTGCGCCCGGCTCAGCGCGTGTGGGTAACTTTCGTCCTTTATGCCCTTCGCGAGCGAGCCGTAGAGCACCAGTCCGTGCAGACGCTCCGGGAGCCGGGCAGCGAAGTGGACTGCTGCCGGACCTCCCTCCGATGCGCCGAACAGAAGTGTCCTGCGTGCGCCGACAGCATCCAAAACGATACCGATATCAGCGGAGGTGGCTTCCACAGTCGGCGCCGAACCGACCCGGTCGGAGAGGCCTATGCCGCGCCGGTCGAAGATGATGACACGCGCAAACGCGGACAGTTTGTTGAGGAACCGGCGGCAGGGCGGGAAGTCCCAGGCCCTTTCGACGTGCGACACGAATCCCGGAACGACAACAATGTCGATAGGACCTTCGCCGATCGTCTGATACGCAATATGAAGGCCATTATTCTCGGCATAACGCGTCGCCGGCAATGATGCGACATGTCCGCGAGGTGCCGCTTCCACCAACTGCCGCGTCTCCGGGGCCGGTTCGGCTCCGAATTCCTCTTCGAGCATTCTCGCGCATGCAGCGTATTGCTGTTCAGCAGCCGACCGGTCGCCACACGCCAGGTGGGCCGCGATCAGTCTCCGCTGGGCTGCTTCGCTTAGGGGATCCAGTCCGACGAGACGCGTTGCGGTTGCAACGGCTGCCCGACTGTCACTCTCGACCATCTGCGATTCGGCGAGCCGCTCCAGAGCTTGCGTGAAACGGCTCCGCAACTCTTCGCGTCTGTAGAATGACCAGTCGTCGAAGTCGCTGCTGTCGTCGATGGAAAACCCGGCGAGGAAGTCCGTTGCATAAAGCTGCGCCGCCGCGGCGAAGTCCTCCGCGTCGCAGGCGGCCTCGAATGCATGGACGTCCGTGTTCACGCCGAGTTCCGGGGCGATTCGGAGCGCCTCTCCGTCGGACGCAATCAGGTCCGCCCCGATTGCCGCGCGCATGTTGTAAAGGGTCCGGCGCAGTCGGGCGCGCCCGGCCCCAGGATCGGCCTCGGGCCAGAGCAGCTCGGCGATGCGCTCGCGGCTGACAGGCGCCTGTGCGTCCGCGACGAATGCCAGCAGTCCCAGGCCCTTGCGCAGGTTGAGTGGAAGATCCAGCCCGCCCAGAGAAAGGCGCGGGTATCCGAAGAGTTTGAGGTCGAGTCGCGTCATACCTTGGTCGATCCGTTCGATGCGGCAGGGGACGTTCAGAGGACGCCGCTGCCCTAAGTCCGGTTTCCTGATGATTGGAAACGGCAGCGATGTCTTCGCGCAGGATCGGCAGGTGGTCCGCCTCATAAATATGCGATCTGTCGCATTTGCCAAGAGGAACTTTGCCGGTGCTGAAGACGACGTCGCTGCATTCGAGGGACGGAGTGTCTCGTCATGTGTATTTCATGCAGCGTCTTTTTCAGAGACAGGATCGCGCCCTATTGCGTTCATGCCGGCTGCGCGCTGGGCACGTTTGCGGCCATGAGACGGCGGGTGGTTACGCAAGCCAGCGGTCGCGTGATCGAGGTCGGAATCGGCTCGGGCCTCAATTTGCCGTTCTATGATTTTTCCGGGATCGGGCCTCAATTTGCCGTTCTATGATTTTTCCGGGATCGAGGAAATCATCGGCATCGATCCGGATGTGCGGATGCTCGGGATTGCCAGGCGCAAGGCAGAAGAAACAGGTGATGCGGTTACCCTGTCAAAAGGCGTTGCCGAGGACCTTCCGGTCGAGAGTGCGTCCATTGATACCGCTGTCGTGACCTATGCTCTCTGCACGATTCCCGAACCGGACCGCGCGCTCCGGGAGATCCGGCGCGTGCTCAAGCCCGGTGGCCGGCTTCTCTTTGTTGAACATGGCCGGTCTGGCCAGGCGTTTCGCGCACGCGCCCAGGATCGACTGAACGGTGTCTGGGGTATCCTTGCGGCGGGCTGCAACCTGGTCCGCCAGCCGCCACGGATGATCGAGGAAGCAGGCCTGACGATCCGAACGATGGAGACGAAGCCCTTTCCTGTTCATCTCTGGCCGCTGGGCCAGCACTTCGCCGGTGAAGCGGTGGTCGACGATCTGGCGGAAGTGTGAATTCGGGACTGAACGGTCAGCCGGACGGAGCCAGGATTCCGGGTATTTCGCCGAACTCTTCTGCCAGATGCTCGAGAAACTGAAGCAGGCGTTTCGGCTGATACCGGCTCGGCAGGAACGCCGCGTTGACTGTAAGCGTCGTCGCCCGCCAGTCCGGCAGGATGTCGATCAGCCGCCCGGTCTCAAGATCCTCCTCGACAAACCAGCGTGGCAGAACCGCAAAGCCGACGCCCATGAGAGCCGCCCGATGAAGCGCGAAGATATTGTTGGTGCTGAGACAGACGCCCGGCCGGATTACGAAAGTGTCTCCGGACGTTCCGGATAGCGCGATGTTTCCGCCTTCAAACGGCTGCAGCGCAGCGCAAGGCAGACTGGAGATCTGATCAGGTGACGTGAATTGCCCGGACCCAGCAAGGTTTGGAGCGGCTACGATAAGGCGCTCAACCCGTCCAAGCTCACGCACGATCAGCGTGTCATCGGGGACCGGCCCGACCTTGATCCAGCAGTCACAGCCGATCTCGGCAAACCGGATCAGTTCGTCATTCAGATGCCAGCCGATGGACACGCCACGATGTGCGAGTTGAAACCGCAGTGCAATCTCGGCGAGATGCAGTTGACCGAGGGCGACCGGCGCGACCACATTGAGCGCACCTTTGACATCCTGGTCGGCACCACCGTGCTTGTCCTCAAGCGCTTCCCAGCTGGATGTCAGTTCGCGTGCGTCGCGCAACAGATCCTGTCCCGCCGACGTCAGGGACAGGGAGTGTGTGGTTCTGCGGATCAGTTGGGCGCCAAAGCGGTCTTCAAGGTCTTTCAGTTGCCGGCTCGCCGAGGCCTGCGACAGTCCGAGGTCGCGTGCCGCCGCGCTGATCGAGCCACGTTCGGCGATCCTCGCAAAGGTCTCAAGCAGGGTGAGACGGTCCAGAGGTTTACTCATACGTATTATGTATAACAATAAGGCGTTTAAACTGTCTACCGAGTAGCAAAGAATATCGCCAAATTGATCTCCGAAGGCGGCGGGTGCCGCAGCGAAAACGGAGATAAATGATGACGGACTTTTCGAAGACATTTCGGATTGGTGGAGAAATTGAAGTGAACCGCCTCGGCTACGGGGCCATGAGGCTGACCGGTCAGCCGGGCAATTTCGGGCCGTACGAAAACTGGCAGGGCGGTCTAGATCTGCTGCGCCGGGCGGCCGATCTTGGCGTGACGTTCTTTGACAGCGCCTGGGCCTATGGACCGGAAACCGCCGACCGGATCGTCGGTGAGGCGCTGGAGGGCCGCGATATCGTCATCGCCACCAAAGGCGGCGTCGACAAGCCGGAAGCCGGGCGGATCGTGGTCGACGGATCGAGGGACACGCTGCTGCGCCAGATCGACAAGGCACTGATCAATCTCAGGCGCGACCGCATCGATCTTTTTCAACTTCATCGGGTCGATCCTGAGACGCCGATAGAAGATTCGGTCTCCGCATTGGCCGAGGCAGTTGCGGACGGCCGCGTCGGCCACATCGGCCTTTCCAATGTTTCCCGTGAGCAGCTTGACCGAGCACTGGCCGTTGCGCCGATCGCCAGTGTGCAGAACCGGTTCAACATGGCGGAAACAGGGGACAGTGATCTTGTGGACTACACCGCCCGGCAAAACATCGCGTTCATTCCCTATGGACCGCTCGGCGCCAATCCGATGCAGCGCGGCGCGAAGCTGAAAGCACGCGAGTCGCTGGCCTGGCTGCTGCAAAGATCGCCCAACATCATCGTCATCCCCGGCACGACATCCATCGCCCACCTTGAGGAGAACTGGAGTGCCTGGGACATCGTCGATGGCTTTCTGGCGGGAGGTGACGAATGAAACCGAACCGGCACAAGATGGCCCTGCTGACGTGGTCCGTCGTCTATCCCCTGATCACGGTGCTGATCGCGACTCTTGACCCTGTGGTCGATGCCTTGCCGATGCCGCTTCGCACCCTCATTCTCAGCGCAATCATGGTGCCGGTGATGGTCTATGTCGTGATGCCGGCGGTAACGGCACGTTTCGCTGCCTGGCTTAGGCCGCCGGCAGTCGATTGATCGAAACAAAGTTGCCGGGAAATCATGACCGGCGGCACCTCCCCCTCGGCCGGGTGCCGCCGGCTGGCCGTTAGAATCCGAACCGCAATCCGACAAGCGCGCTGTGATTGTCGAAGTCGACGGTGCTGGTTGTGCCGTCCACCGCCTGCAGGCTGATGCTGTCGGTCGCGAAGTAGCGGTATTCGGCTTCTAACGTCCATTGTGGTGCAAACTGCCAGGATGCGCCCGCCATGAGCTGATAGGCGAAGTCGCCGTCGCTGTCATTGAGCACGGTTAAACCGTTGGCGGCGAAGCCGTCGGCGTCGGCCTCGGCATAGCCAAGTCCGAATCCGACATAGGGCCGAAACGCCGCTCCCGGCAGGAAGTCGTGATAGAGGTTGGCCATGAACGAGTACTGGTACACATCGCCGTCCGCGGCACCCCCGGTCACGTTCACGCCGCCGACATTGTGGGAGTCGACGTCGTTGTGCCGGAAGCCGACCTCGCCTTCGAGGCGGAACTTGCCGAGCGCCCAGATGTCGCCGGTGTCGTAACCGATGGCGCCGAAGAGCCCGTATCCGACGTCATAGTCGGTGTCGACCGTGATGCCGAGCACGCCGAAGTTATTGTCTTCAAGAAAGTTCAGGCCGCCGCGTACCGCGAGATAGAAACTGCCGAGTGTCGGCGGCGGGGCCTGGAATGATTGTTGCGGCAGATCTGCGGCGCGCGCGGCGCCGCCGAAGGACATGCCGACAAAGGCCAGTGTGAAGAGGAGTTTAGTGAAACGCGAACTCATGGACTGCTCCGTTACAGGGTCGCTTTCCTGAAGTCGGAAAGCGATGGGCAGCCCCCCTGCGTTTGCCTCAGAGTGAGTGTTGTGTGCCGGACGTATTGAGCCGGTGGACCAACTGTTGCGCCGCGTCTTGCGCGCGGTCAAGGCGTATTACGGAACAGGGATGCAGGAAGATCAGCGCCGATGCAAAATTGCAACTAATACGCGAGTTATGTTTCAAACTGGAACAGAGTTCGACATGATTTTGCCATAATTTCCAAAGGTTTTTGCACAACCGAAAGGGGAATGAATCACAAGCACTCATTGGAGTCCGGGATTTTCAGTCGCGTTGGAGCGCCACCTGCAGTGCGCTGACTTCCCTGAACCGGATCCGTTTCGACAGCCGCGGCGGCTCGACAAGCTGGAGATCCGGAAACCGGTGGAACAGCTTTTCGAACGCGATTTTGGCCTCGATCCGAGCCAGCGAGTTGCCGGCGCAGATGTGGATGCCGAGACCGAATGAAAGGTGGCGGTTCGGACGCCTCGAGATATCGAAGCGTTCCGGGTCGGCGAACTGGGCGGCATCGTGGTTTCCGGCGCCGATCATCAGGTGCACCATGCTCCCGGCCGCAAGCGGTGTGCCGGACAGCTCCGTGTCTCTCAGCGCGCGCCGGTTGTTGATCTGGATCGGTGCCTGATAGCGCAGCACTTCCTCGACCAGGCTGTCGATCAGGGCCGGGTCGGCATTGAGCTTTGCGATTTCGCTCCGGTTGCGCAGCATCTCGTGGATGCCGTGCGAGATCATGTTTGTCGACGTTTCATGTCCGGCATTGAGCAGGAAGATGCACTGGTGCAGCAGTTCCAGCTCCGTCAGCCGTTCGCCGTCCTCCTCCGCGTCGATCAGTTTGGCGAGAATGTCGCTCTCGCTCCAGCCTTCCGGCTTCGCCTTGCGCTCCTTCACGCGCTCGCGCAGATAGGCTTTGAAGTCCTCGACAGCGTCGCAGCCCGCCTTGAACTGTTCGTCCGTCAGCACCGGCTCCAGCCCTCCGAGAATGAGCAGGGCCCAGTCACGGATCAGACTGCGGTCTGAGCTCGGCACGCCCAGCATGTCGCACACGATCTCGATCGGCAGCTTGAAGGAGAACTCCGAGACGATTTCCATCTTCCGCTGGTCCTCCAACCGGTCGAGGAAGTCGTCGACGAGGGCGTGGATCCGCGGCTCGAGCGCCGCCAGCGCCTTGCGTGTGAAGCCTGCCTGGAACAGTTTCCGGATGCGCGTGTGATCCGGCGGATCGCGGAAAACAAGGCTGGTCGTATGGTGCTCGTAAAGCGGCGAGTCGCCGAACTTGGGCTTGAAGTCGATCTTCTTGTCTGAGCTCCAGACTTCGGGGTCGCGGTATACCGCAACCAGGTCGTCGTAGCGCGTCAGCATGAACGAGCCGTCGGAGTTCCGGTGGATGGGGCTCCGTTCCCTGAGGGCCGCGTAATACCCGTACGCGTTCGCCACGAAGTCGTCCGGCAGGTTCAGGATGTCCAGGCCGGCGACGTCGATGTCGCCGGCGCCAGTTATGTCGCTTTGTCCAGCAGCCACGGCCGCGCCCCATTCCGTTCATGTTCAATGCGGACGGAAGGTATCGTAACTCTCGCGACGGCGTCCAGCCGCTGCGTCACTTCACGCGGGCCAACTCGAATGTCACCGCTCCGCTGCGCAGATGCGCCGGATCCAGCCGGAACCGCTCGGTCGGCGTGCCTCCGAACTTGGCGAAGAACTGATTGGCCTGCGGCGGCAGCGCGCCGAACGGCGCGTGGTTCACGATGCACCCGCCCGCCAGATAGAGCATCTCGGTGCCGCGGTGGCGGCCGGCGATCCGGTCTGCCGTGAGATCGAGATCGAAGACCGGCAGCCAGCGCTCGGTGTTCCAGCGCGCATGATCGACGCGATTGCCGCAGGCCCGCTTCACTTCGGCCTTGGGCCCGACGACGCCAAGCCGTGTTGTCAGCTTGAGGGTCTTGCGGTTGAGAGAACCGATGGCGATTAGGTCACCGCGCTTCAGACCGTATTTGACCTTTGCAGTGCGCGCCGTCTCGCTGGGCAGCTTGGCAATCGTGATCTTCACCGACGGCCCGGCGGTGGAGACATTGACTGTCATGCCCGTGAGCACGCCGGCGGTCATGGTCCACAGGCCGGAGATCTTGCCATTGCCGCGGGTCTCCGGCTTGTCGTCCGGCGTGCCGGTCGAGCTGTCGCCGGAATTCTGATCGGGCGCCGGTCCGGCGCCGTCCTGACTGAAGGGCGCGTTCGGGTCGGGATTGCGTGAAACCGGATTCGGCCTGGGGATCACGAACACGCTCTTTGTCTTCGATTTTTTCTCCGCCACATCAGGTCCTTCGCAGACAACGCCGGCCGGCGTGTTGCGGTATTCGGTCTTGCCCGCAGCCGCCCGGCAGGCTCCGGCGAGATCGATGTTGAGCAGCACGAACCCGCCGCTGGCGCCCGGAATGCGGCAGTAATGTACCGGACCGGTGCTCTCCATCCGCTTCTGGTACGAGCTGCCCGGAAACTCCGCCGGGCAGTACTTCACCAGATCGAGCGGCGTCGCCGCATCGGCGGTCTCGGCTTTCGGCTCTCCCTCGCACAGCACGCGTGAACCGGACTGGCGAAATACGCGGCTGCCGGTCGTCATGCGGCAGGCTTCGCCAAAATCGATGCCCTGCAGCGTACTGCCCTGCCGGCAATAGTGCTCGATGCCCCAGGCCTGGGCGCGCTGCTGGTACATGCTGTTCGAAAAGGCGCTGCGGCAGTATTTCGAGAAGTTGGCATCGGTCTCTGCAGCGGAGGCGGCGGTGCTCATGGCCATCAGGCCGCAGCCTGCCAGGAGGCTCAGAATGATCGGGCGTGTGTAAGACATGGTTTCCACCTGTGTTCCCACCAGAACAACGCGCCGGAAAAAAGGGCGCTTTGACCTGTTGGTCGCGGCGGCGGCGGAAAAGGTTCACGAGTGCGTGGCTGGGACGCCCGTGGCCTGCAGTGCGGCGCTGCGTTTCTTGAAACCCGTCGCGGCACGGGCAAACCCGCCGTCGGCCCCGTCGATGAAGTGCACGTGCTCGCCCTGGGCGATGCTGAAAACGAGGCAGGTCATGAGCGCCGCGCCGGCCCTGTGCGTGCCGTAGAGCAGCCGCCCCGCAGCGTACTCGGCCTCAAGATGCTGTTCGATCGCGTCCGCCTGATCAGCCGTCACGTCGAGGACCATGCGCAGGGTGTCGTCATATTTGCGGAAGTCGGTGTTGGAGCGCAGTTCCTCCCGGTACACCGGCGCGTCGTAGTCCCCCATCTTGACGTCGAAGCGCTCGCAGATCCATTGCAGGAACGACTGCACCCAGATCTCCATATAGCGGCGTGCGATACTGCGCCCGGCTGCGGTTGCCCTGGCCTCGAGACCGAGGCCGCGCGGCGGCCACCGGAACCGCATCGAATGCTCGTTTGCCGGTGCGGCGTTGCGCGGGCTCTCCCCCAGTATGTCCCGAAGCCTCGCCACCGTTTCTTGCAGTACTGCGGATTCCGCGTTCGCATCGGGTTCCACGCCCCGTACCATCAGTGTCAGGATGGTTCCGCCGCGCGGCGTGAGCGGCTCCCACCGGCACGACAGGCCTTCGAGATCGGGTTCCGGCGGATTGTCGGGCGCGGGCGAGACGTAGCGCGGGTCCGGCGGTTCCCCCTTGAGCAGGGCGTCGGCCATCTCCATGCCGCCGCCGGTGAACATGGCGAGGTAGTTGCCCGGACTGAGCCGGAACTTGCGGATACGGATGTCGCTGCCTTTCTCGCGCACATCCGCCACGGGCACCGTTCCCGTCCTGAGTTCAAGACCGAATGTGGATTTCGAAAGACCCTGAAGGCGCATGAGCGCATCTGCCGCTGCGTCGCGCAGGGAGGCGGGGACGAGCACCGTGCCGCCGTCGCCGCCGAACACGAACGGAACCTCGACATCGCCGCATACGTTCAGGACCGCCGTGATCGCGGCGGCGCCCACCATGTTGACGTCCTTGTAGCGGCCCGCCTCGATCGCCTTTGTCGAACCCCGGATATCGGCGATCATCACGTGCCAGTCATCGGGCACCGATTCATAGGCGCCGAGTTCGGCGAATTCGCCGAACACGTCGAACGGGGCGAGGTCGTTGTAGAACCGGTCCATGTCAGTGTCCTGTCAGCGTCTTGCCGTGCGCTTCCCAAAACAGGAGAATCCACTACATAGTGATAGTAACGGTCTCGGGCGGTGTAAGTTGCACGTACGCCGCATTTTTCCCAACCGGTCCTCGAAACAGAAAGCCAGTCATGTTCGCATATTTCGAACGCCTGTTCGATCCGTTCGCGTCGGACTCTGTCGAACGTCCGCCAACGGCGACAGCGGCATTCTTCCGCCATTTCCTGCATCCAATCCGCGGACTGCTTGTCGCGATTCTCGCGGTATCCGGCATCGCCGCGGTCGCGGAAATGTCGCTCTATGCCTTCCTCGGGCTGCTTGTCGAATGGATGACGGTGACCGACCGGTCGGTGTTTCTCGAGACATACGGCACGGCCCTGATCATCATGGGCATCATCGGTATCATCATCCGCCCGGTCGCCGTCCTGTTCTCCCGCGGCCTGATCTCGCTTGCGCTTGTGCCCGGTCTCACCAGCCAGGTGCGCTGGCGGAACCATCGCTACGTGCTGCGCCAGAGCCTCGCCTATTTCCAGAACGATTTTGCCGGACGCATTGCGCAGAAGGTCATGCAGACCGGCCATGCGGTGCGCGAGGCCGTACTCAACGTTATCGACGGCGTCTGGCTCTTGGTCATCTACCTCATCGGCACGGTCGCCCTGTTTGCCGCCCTCGACTGGCGGCTCATCCTTCCCATCGTCGCCTGGACCGCGGCCTACGGCACAGTCATCGCCTTCATGGTGCCGCCCGTGCGCGGCCGGTCCGCGCACACCTCGGAAATGACATCCGCCCTGTCCGGCCGCATCGTCGACAGCTACACCAACATTCAGGCGGTCAAGCTTTTCGCCCACGCAAAGCACGAGGATGAATTTGCCCGCGAGGGCATCGCGCGCCATACCCACGCGTTCCAGATGCTCATGCGGTCGATCTTCACCATGACGGTTGCCCTGACCGTGCTCAACAGCCTGCTCATTCTGGCCGTGGCCGCGACCTCGATCGCGTTCTGGCTCCAGGGCACACTGTCGGTCGGAGCGATCGCGGTCGCCAACGGTCTGGTCATCCGGCTGACCCAGATGTCCGGCTGGATTCTGCGCACGATCACGATCCTGTTCGAAAATATCGGCATGGTCGAAAACGGAATCGAGACCATCTCCCAGCCTTACGCGGTGAAGGACAGGACGAAGGCGGAAGCGCTGAAGGTCGATCGGGGTGCCCTCACATTCGACCATGTGCGCTTTCACTACGGCAAGGCGGACGGTGTCATCGACGACCTGACCCTCGACATCGCGCCGGGCGAGAAGGTCGGCCTGGTTGGCCCGTCCGGTGCCGGCAAGTCCACGCTCGTCAATCTTCTGTTGCGGTTCTACGACCTGGAGGGCGGGCGCATCCTGATCGACGGCCAGGACATCGCCGACGTCCGGCAGGCGAGCCTCCGGAGCAAGATCGCCATGGTGACCCAGGACACGTCGCTGCTGCATCGTTCGATCAGGGACAATATCTGCTACGGCCGTCCCGATGCCACCGACGAGGACATGATGCGGGCCGCCGAGCTTGCCGAGGCCGCCCAGTTCATCCCCGACCTGACGGACCCGCAGGGCCGCACGGGCTACGACGCCCATGTCGGCGAACGCGGCGTCAAGCTCTCCGGCGGACAGCGCCAGCGCATCGCCATTGCCCGGGTGATCCTCAAGAACGCTCCGATCCTGGTGCTCGACGAGGCAACGTCGGCCCTCGACTCCGAAGTCGAGGCGGCGATCCAGGAACAGCTTCAGAATCTCATGGCGGGCAAGACGGTGATCGCTATCGCCCATCGCCTGTCGACCATCGCGGCGCTTGACCGGTTGGTGGTCATGGACGGGGGCCGGATTGTCGAGCAGGGCACCCACGCCGAACTGATCCGGCACGGCGGCCTATACGCACGGTTGTGGGAACGCCAGTCCGGCGGGTTCCTGGGACTCGATAGCCTGGAAAAGGCGTCGTAGCCGCCTTCAGTCAGCACCGTAGCGGTGCAGACCGGCGCCGTTGGCCTTGAGCCAGCGCTTGGACGCCTGTGTATGCGGGCACACCCGTTTGACATGCGCCCAGAAGGCCGGGCTGTGGTTCATCTCGATCAGGTGCGCCACCTCGTGGGCCGCGACATAGTCAAGGATCTCCGATGGCGCCAGGATCAGCCGCCAGGAAAACGACAGCGTGCCGTTGGACGAGCACGAGCCCCAGCGTGAAGACTGGTCGCGCAGGCTGATCCGGCCATGCCGGACATCAAGAAGCGCCGCATAGCGCTCCACGGCTGCGTTGAGGTCGCGTTTCGCCTCGCGCTTCAGCCAGTCCTTCAACCTGCGGGCTATGTGCTCTTCGCCGCCGGCGACATGGAGTTCGGGGGTGCGGCCCTGGTCCGCATCCGCGACGCTGACCGTTCCGCGTCGCCCGGGCACATGCGCGATCCTGTGCTCGATTCCGCGCAGGGGCACTAAGGCGTCCGGGGCGAACGGCACCGGCGCCGGCATGGCCCCGATCCGGTCCGCGATCCAGTCGCTGTGGCGTCTGACGAAGTCGAGCGCGTCACGCGCGCTGGCGCTGGAGGGCATGGTCACACGGGCGCCCGAGCCTGATTTCTCCATGCGCAGAATGAACCGGCGTGCCCTCGCGTTGGGTTTCAGGGTCACTGAAACGAGCCGGCCGCCGATCTCGATTTCATGCAGTTCCGCATCGCCCGGATGCCGGGCGCGTTTGTCTTTGCTGAAGAGTCCTGCAAGGGCCATGGTGCACGCAGATCCGGCGGACGTTGAAACGGGTCGCCGCGCAGGTGCTTCTGCGAATCAGTGCGGCATCGCGGTCATCATGCCACGACGGCGTGAAAATGTTGTGTCCGGACAGAGGCCGGCGGTATCACGACGCGAGCTTGCGGCGCCTCACCTTGTTGGCCACCCGTTTGACCGCCGATTCGCGCTGGCGGTTGGAACGGATGAAGTCCGAGATCCGCGGTGCGATCTCGGAGCGGAACCGGGCACCGTTGAAGACGCCGTAATGCCCCACGCCCGGCTGCAGGTAGTGCGCCTTTTTCGCTTCGGGGATATTGATACAGAGGTCGTGCGCGGCTTCGGTCTGTCCGACACCCGAAATGTCGTCCTTTTCTCCCTCGACCGTCAGCAGGGCGGTCTTGGTGATGGCGGCCGGATCGACCGGCTGGCCCCGGTGGGTCATCGTACCTTCGGGAAGGGCATGCTTGATGAAGACTTCGTCGACGGTCTGCAGATAGAACTCGGCCGTGAGGTCCATGACCGACAGGTACTCGTCGTAGAACTCGGTGTGTTTCTCGGCCGAATCGCCATCGCCCTCGATCAGGTGCATGAACAGTTCCTTGTGGGCGTTCATGTGCCGGTCGAGGTTCATGGACATGAAGCCGGTGAGCTGCAGGAAGCCCGGGTAGACACTGCGCATCATGCCGGCATGCGGGAACGGCACCTTCACGATGACGTTGTGTGCGAACCAGTCGACACCGCGCTCCACCGCCAGATTGTTCACGACCGTCGGGTTGCGCCGGGTATCGATCGGCCCGCCCATCAGGGTCATGCTGGCCGGCGCCATCGGGTCCTTCGTGGCCTCCATGACGGAGACGGCGCTGAGGACCGGCACCGAAGGCTGGCACACCGCCATGATATGCGTGTCGGGGCCCAGAACGTGCAGCATCTCGATCAGGTAATCGACATAATCGTCGAGATCGAAGCTGCCTTCCGCGACCGGTACGCAGCGGGCGTCCACCCAGTCGGTGATATAGACTTCGTGGTTCGGCAGCATGGTCTCGACCGTGCCGCGGAGAAGGGTCGCATAGTGTCCCGACATCGGCGCGACGATGAGAAGTTTGGGATCCGTGTGCTTGCGCTGCGTGATGGCGCGCGAGAAATGGAGCAGGTTGCAGAACGGTTTGCTCCAGACCACCTGCTCATCGACCTTGACGCGGACGCCGTCGACGGTGGTCTCGGAAATGCCGAATTCCGGTTTGCCGTAACGGCGGGTGACGCGTTCGAACACTTCGAAGCTCGCCGCCATGCTCTTGCCCCAGGTTGTCTGGGAGATCGGATTGACCGGATTGCGGAAATAGAGCCGCCCCAGGTCCGCTGCCGCACGGACCGGCGCCATCGCCGCGTGATTCAACTCGTAAAAATAATACAGCAAAGCTGTGCCCACCCATTGTTTCGCCACTGCAACAAGATGTTGCAATGCGGAAGATGGTAACAAGGCGTCAGAGTCGGGGCAATTAGACCATTAGCAGACGAACAAACGCTTAAGAGGTCTTGTCGACCTCGGTTTCAAGCCGGCCCGCCATATCCTCGAATTTCGTTCCGAAGGCGAAATGAGTGAGGAATTTCCCGGACTTATCCATCAGATAGACAAGTGCCGTGTGGTCCATCGTGTAGTTGTCGATGGCATCCTTGTCTTCAACCTTTCGGTAGTAGACATGGTACTTTTTTGCAACACTGGCAATCTCTTCGGGCGTTCCGGTCAGTCCTTTGATGCTGTTGTGGAAGTTGGACATGTACTCCGCGAGCACGTCGGCATTATCGCGTTCCGGGTCAATAGTGATGAATAGCGGCTGGATGGCGTTTGCCTTGTCGCCAAGTTTGTCGAGGGCCGCGCTGATCACCTGGAGCTCGGTCGGGCAGACATCCGGGCAGTGGGTGAAGCCGAAAAAGACCAGCAGGAACTTGCCGGTATAGTCCTGGTCGCTGACCCGCTTGCCCGTATGGTCGGTGAGGCTGAACGGACCGCCGACGCTGGCCGTGCCCGTTGATTTGCCCACGCCCGAGACGGCGACGCCGCCGGGATTTGCCTGGTGCAGGGCGATGGCCACGAGAATTCCGGCGGCCAGGCCCAGCAGTGCGATTGCTGCAACATGTATTCTCTTCATGGCGCAAACAATGGCCGCTCGGATCGTCAAAGTCCAAGCGCCGTTATGCCGCATGCCTCGGCTTGAGACCGACGTAACCGAGTACGGCGATCACCGAACACGACAGGATGACGGCCGTCATGGGAAGGGCGGTTTCGTTGTGAAGCACGCCGACGGCAAGTGCCGCGAGGCTCGCCGCGCCCATCTGCAGCGAGCCCATGAGGGCGGATGCCGGGCCTTGCCGGTCGGCGTCGGCCGCATCGAGCAGGCAGATTGGCCCGCTGGCAAGGATCAGGCCCAGTCCGACGAAGAACATGCCCATGCCGATCATGATGATGATCAGGTCCTGTTTCCCCTGCAGCACGGGCACGAACAGGACCAGCGAACCCAGGAGCGTGTAGAACATGGCCGCCTGAACCAGACGGTCTGCGGACACGCGTTCTGCAAGCCGGTTGGCGGTCAGACTGCCGAGGATGTAGCACAGGATAAGGGCGCCGTAGGCGAACCCGTAATACTGCGTCGGCACGTCGAGCTGCCCGATCAGCACGAACGTGCCGTCGGTCACGAAGGCAAAGAATCCGCCAAAAATGGCCGTCAGCGGAATCAGGTAGCGCAGATAGCCCCGCTCGCGCAGCAGACTGAGATATCCCGTGGCGATGCGCTTTGGCTCAAGTGCTGTTGTGACGCGCGTACCGGTTTCGGGCAGATGCCGGATCACGGCGATCAGCACCACCGCGGCGAGCGCGGCGAGCACGAAGAAGTTCATGCGCCATCCGGCGACAAGGAAGATGTAACCGCCGATCAGCGGTCCCACCGCCGGGAAAAAGCCGACGGCCATGCCGTGGATCGCCATGATGCCGACCGCCCTGTCGCCCTTGAAAAGCTCCCTGATCATCAGCACGACCACGACCGAGGGCACGCTGCTGAACAGGCCCTGGGCGAAACGGCCGGCAATCAGCTGGCTGACATTGAGGGCCAGTGCGCAACCGATCGTCGCGACAAGGAAGCCGCACAGGGCGACGGTCAGAAGCCGTTTCCGGCCGAACCTGTCCGCGATTGGTCCGTGCGCCAGGTGCGCAATGGCATAGGCGAACAGATTGAGGCTCATGGTGAGCTTCACCGTCGCCTCGTCCGTATTGAGCAGGCTTTCGAGATGCGGAAGGCTCGGGACGTAGAGATCGGTTGAGAGAATGCTGACGGCCGTGCAAGACACTAGTATTGCGGGCGCGATCCACTGCGTGGGCGCCGAGTCTTGCTGAAGTGTGCGTGTCACCGGTGGTGTCTTGCCCCTCTTTTTGTTTCTACCCCGCCGCAGACACAAGCAAAGAGTGGCGTTTTACTCTACGCGTTGCAAGTACAATCTTATGAAGATAACACGTATAGATTGAAATTCGTCCGCAGTTCATTCGCCGATCTGAAGAATCGATCCGTTTCGTCTCGCCGCGCGGAAGAACGCGTAAAACGCGACCAGACCGAAACCGAAATATACAATGTTGATGACGAAAGCGGAAAGCATGAGGTCGAGCCTGATCTGGTTTTCGATCAGAAGTGCGCGCATGCCCTCGAAGACGTAGGTCGGCGCCAGCAGATACGCGATCGCCTGCAGCCAGGCCGGCAGCGTCTCGGCCGGATAGTAGACGCAGCACAGGGGCAGCAGGACGAAGATAAGGCTCCAGGCCAGGCTTTCGGCGCCCAGACCCTGGCGCAGCACAATGCCGCAAACCACTAGGCCGATCGCCCAGCTTGTCAGGATGAGGTTGAGAAAGAACGCAACCAGCATCAGGCCCATTTCGTAGACGTTGAAACCGAAAAATCCGATCGCAAGCAGGGTCACGGGCAGAAGGCCGATCAGAACGCGTACGATGCTCATCACCATCAGTGCGGCAACGAACTCGATCGGCCTGAGAGGGCTGGCCATCAGGTGACCGAGATTGCGTGACCACATCTCCTCCAGGAAGGATATGGAGAACCCCATCTGGCCCCGGAACAGGATGTCCCACAGCATGACCGCACCGATCAGGACGCCGCCGGCGGTGGCGAAGAAGCTGGACGTTTCGGCGAGATAGAGCTGGAGAAAACCCCACATCATGAGCTGGACGGACGGCCAGTACACCAGTTCGAGCAGCCGCGGCCATGAACCTTTGAGCAGATACCAGTATCGCAGCACCAGAGCGGAAATGCGCGCGCCCGAAAATGCCGCGGCGGCATCCATCTCACCGGAATCTTCACGCCGGGCACTCATGATACAGCCCGATCCGTGCCGCGTGCGACGTCCAGAAACACTTGCTCCATCGTGCTGCGCCCGTAACGTTCGATCAGCGAGGCGGGGCTGCCGTCGTCCACGATCCGGCCTCCCTTCATCATGAGGACCCGTCCGCACAACCGTTCGACTTCGGCCATGTTGTGCGAGGCAAGCAGAAGTGTCGCGCCGGTTTCCCGGCGGTAGTCTTCCAGATGCCCGCGAACCCAGTCCGCAGTGTCGGGATCGAGCGAGGCGGTTGGCTCGTCGAGCAGCAGAATCTGAGGCCGGTTGATCAGTGCCTTGGCGAGGCCGACCCTGGTTTTCTGCCCGGCCGACAGTTTTCCGGTCGCCCTGTCGAGGAATTCGGTGAGATTCAGGTCTTCGGCAATGGTGCCGATCCGGCTCTCGAGTTCGCGCACGCTGTAGAGTCTGCCGTAGATCGTCAGGTTCTGTCGCACGGTCAGGCGCAACGGCATGTCCACATAGGGGCTTTCGAAGTTGAGGGTCGGTGCAACGCGGTGACGGTCCCGTGCCATATCGTAGCCCAGGATTTCGATCCGCCCGGAAGTGGGCTCCACCAGGCCGAGCAGCATGGCGATCGTCGTTGTCTTTCCGGCGCCGTTGCCGCCCAGCAGACCTGTCGTCTCACCCCTGGAGATGGCGAAATCGAGTTGGTCCACGGCAACGACCGGGCCATAGGTCTTGCGCAGGCCTTCCACGGCGATCGCAGCGGCCGCAACCGTCTGCGCGCTTGTCTTTGCTGCGGCGTGCTGGTCCATCGATTCAATCCGGATTGGCACGAACGCAACCGATGACGAATGCGGTCGCTTTCGTGCCGTGCTAACTGCGATCATAAGGCTTGCGTCTGATATAAAGTAGATGATTGTGGTGCTGATCACATGACGAAACCGGAACGAGAATGACCACCGGTCTGGAAACAATCGAATTGCGCGGTGGCCAGTCGCCGCCGATCCCGTTCGCCCCGTCGCGTCAGCGGCCGGGCGCCAGCCGGTTGCGCTTGCAGACCCTGGTGCGCCTCCGTTGGCTTGCCGTGGCGGGTCAGTCGACGGCTGTACTGATCGTCTATTTCGGGCTCGGGTTTCCCCTGGCCCTCGGCCCCTGCCTCGCGGTTATCGCGACGTCGGCGTGGCTCAATATATTCCTGGCGATCCGGTATAGGGCGAACCTGCGGCTGCGCAACCGCTATGCCGCGCTGCTGCTCGCCTATGACGTCCTGCAGCTCGCCTGTCTGCTCTACCTGACCGGGGGGCTGCAGAACCCGTTTTCGTTCCTGTTTCTCGTGCCGGCGACAATTTCGGCGGCCACATTGCCATTGCGCAGGACGGTTCTGATCCAGTGCCTGACTCTGGCCTGCATCACTTTCCTGTCGATCGAGCATCAGCCGCTGCCATGGAATCCGGATGATCCGCTGCATCTGCCGTCGATCTACCTGATCGGCATGTGGACGGCTCTGGTCTGCGGTCTTGTCTTCAACGGCATCTATGCCTGGCGCGTGTCGGAGGAAACCCGGCGCATGTCCAACGCGCTGGCGGCGACGGAAATGGTCCTCGCCCGCGAACAGCAGCTTTCGGCACTGGACGGTCTTGCGGCCGCCGCCGCGCACGAGCTCGGGACTCCGCTGGCGACGATCGCGCTGGTGGCGAAGGAACTGAAGCGTGAACTGCCGAACGCAGAAGTCTTTGCCGAGGATCTCGACCTCCTCAACACCCAGACCGAACGCTGCCGCCGCATCCTCTCGACGCTGACCCAGCATCCGGACGAGGGTGACGCGATGTTCGGACGGATGCGGCTTTCGGCCATGCTGGAAGAGATTGTCGAGCCGCTGCGGTCCGGTGACGTGACAATCTCCGTATCGCTCCAGGGAGAGGGGCCGGAACCGGAAGTCCGGCGCAACGCCGGTATGTTGCATGGGCTGGGCAACCTGACGGACAACGCTGCCGATTTCGCGTCAACCTGGGTCGACGTGCGCGCAGCCTGGGATGACCGTTCCGTGGTCATCAAGATCGAGGATGACGGACCGGGCTTCGCACAGGAGATCATAGACAAGCTCGGTGAGCCGTACGTGACCACGCGGCGCTCGCGCGGGCTGACGCCGCGCACGGACGGCGGCCAGGAGGGCATGGGATTGGGCTTTTTCATTGCCAAGACCCTGCTGGAACGGTCCGGCGCCTGGGTGACGCTTGCCAATAGACCTTTGCCCTCACATGGGGCTATTGTGCGCGTCGAGTGGCCCCGGGAGGCCGTAGATCTATCTATATCCGGTAAGGATTCAGGATAAATTTCGAAACCGCTGGCTTTGCCGCTGGGAGATTGCGAATTTTGCTATGGAATATCGTGACAGTATAGTGACACGCCTTGATGAACGGTCTGGAACCTCAGAGTCCACTATGACCAACGACAGCACACTGGACCTGCCTGAAGACGCGACGCTGCTGCTCGTCGACGACGACACGCCGTTTCTGAACCGCCTCGCCCGGGCCATGACGTCCCGCGGGTTTGCGGTTGAAGCGGTCGACAATGTCGCCGCCGGCATTGATGCCGTGCGCCGCGCTCCGCCGGCCTTTGCCGTTGTCGACATGCGCCTGGAGGACGGCAACGGTCTTGATGTGATCTCCGCATTGCATGAGGCCAGACCGGACGCCCGTGCCATCGTGCTGACCGGATACGGCAACATCGCCACCGCCGTGAACGCGGTGAAGCTAGGCGCAGTGGACTATCTTGCCAAACCTGCGGATGCCGACGATGTCTGCGCGGCGCTTCTGGCCGAACCCGGCGAAAAGGCCGATCCGCCGGAAAACCCGATGTCCGCCGACCGTGTCCGCTGGGAACACATTCAGCGGGTTTACGAGTTGTGCGACCGCAACGTGTCGGAAACCGCGCGCCGCCTGAACATGCATCGCCGGACGCTGCAGCGTATCCTCGCCAAACGCGCACCGCGGTAACGCATCGAGCCGGTCCCGAAAATCAATCCAGCATGTGACCAGGGTCGTTGACGCCCTGCAGCCTGAGTGCGCAGGCGCGGGCGAACCGGAGCGTGACTGCCTTGCGCCGGGCTGCGGCGAGACGGTGCTCGTCCGCCGGCCGCATGATTTCCGCACCGAACCGGTCCGCGATGATCAGTCCTGCATCTTCCGGCATGATTTCGGGCGGCACGTCCGCCGGGATCGCGAAATACAGCAGATCGCAAAAGTCCCGATATTCGGGCCACTTTGAATCGGCGCGAAAATCCGCGATCGACGACTTGATCTCGATGATCGTGATGTCGCCCTTGCGGTCCATTGCAAGGATGTCGGCGCGCCGTCCGTTGGCGAGCGGCAGTTCCGTCACCGACGCCAGCCCCATGGCGCGCAGCATCCTGCAGGTGCCCCGCTGCACGGCAGCAGCCTCCTCCGACTGGCGACCGTCGGTGATGATCAGTTCGTCGTCCTCGTCCATGGTCGCGAGACTACTCCCGCCACCTCGTGATGAACAGGTGCCGCGTCACCACGCGACCGGCAGGGCTTCGAGCCCCCGGAAGTGATAGCGGTTCGCGTAGCGCGGCGTGTCCGCAAGTCTGAGGCCGGGCAGGCGTTCGAACAGGATCGGAAGTGCGACCTCGAGCTCCAGTCTGGCGAGCGGGGCGCCGAGGCAGAAATGGATGCCGGCGCCGAAACTCACGTTGCCGCCGTCGGTGCGGGTCGGGTCGAACCGATCCGGATCCTCGAAGCGCACCGGATCGCGGTTGGCCGCACCGAGCAGGACACCGACCACATCACCCTGCTTGAGCGCGAGTGACTTGACCTGCATGTCCTTAAGCGCATAGCGCGTGAACATGTGCAGCGGCGCATCGAAACGCAGAAGTTCCTCGACCGTCGCCGCCGTCGTCTCCCGGTTCGCGAACAGGGTCGCCGGATCGGCGTCTGTCTCCAGAAGCACCTTGATTGCATTGCCGATGGCGTGGACGGTTGCCTCGTGACCGGCGTTCAGGAGCAGGATGGCGTTGGTGATGAGCTCTTCCGTCGAAAGCCGTTCGCCCTGTTCCTCCACCGCGATCAGATGGCTCAGGAGATCGTCCCCCGGACTGGTCCGGCGCGCCTCGACGTGCCCGCGCATGAAGTCCGTGAAGGCGATCGTTGCCGCCACCGCGGAGTCCTCGGCCTCGCGCGTGCGGTTGAACTGGTACATGGCAACCATTCTGTGCGACCAGTCGAGCAACTGGTCTGCCATGTCGGCAGGCACGCCGAGGAGGTCGGCAATGACCGTCACCGGGATCGGTTCGGCGAAGGCCGGAAGCAGATCCGCGGATCGCTCATGTTCGATCTTGTCGATCAGCGTATTCGCGAGTGTGGCGATCGAGGGCCGCATGCGTTCGACCTGCCTGGACACGAACGCCCGGTTCACGAGGCTCCTGAGCCGGGTGTGCTCCGGCGGTTCGCGCTCCAGCATCGAGCGGGCTTCGAAGTCGTAGAACGGAGCGAGCCGTGCCGGGATTTCGGGCCAGCCGAGCGTTTCGCGGGACGTGACATGCAGGATCTCCCGGCCGAACCGGCGGTCGCGCAGGATCGTGTTGACGTCTTCGAACGAGGCGAAGCACCAGTGCCCGTAATCTTCCCAGAAAAACGCCTCGCCGATGTCATGAAACCGGCGGTAGGCCGCATAGGGATCCTGATAGAAGTCGAATTCTCCCGGTGACAGGCGGACATTCGGTTCTGGCACGGTTCGGCGACCTCACGGAGTTTTGACGCGGTGTTTTGTTTCCGGCATCCTCGTACTCAATTAGATACTAGAGCGAGATAGGCCGTAAGCGGAGAATTCTGGCCATGAAGTTCAAGTTGAAGTTCGAAGACCTGCCGCGCGAGCGCCTGGAGGACATGGCCGCCGCTGCGCTGGAAATCGAGGAATCATACCGCCTTCTGAAAAAGGCGAGCGCCAATATCGTCGGCCAGGTGCTGGCGCATCAGGGCACGTTCTACGAGTTCGACCACTACCCTTCCGGCGATGTCTACGACCAGGAAACGCACAGCCAGTACTATTATCATGCCCACCGCGGCGAGACTGGCGAGCACGGTCATTTTCATACCTTCCTGCGGGCCAAGGGCATGCCGAAGAAAACCGAGCCTGCCCCCTATGACGGCGACGGCGAACGGCCGATGGGCAATGATGCGCTGACTCATTTTGTCGCCATCTCGATGAACCGGCCGGGCTTCCCGATTGCCATGTTCACGACCAACCGCTGGGTCACCGGCGAGACCTACTACAAGGCCGAGGATGTCATCGGCATGATCGACAGGTTCGAGGTCGACCATGTCTATCCGTGTCTTGCGGTCAACAAGTGGATCGGCGCGATGATGCGCCTGTTCCGGCCGCAGGCGGAAGCCCTGCTGCTCGAACGCGACCGCGCGGTCGCAAACTGGGCCGCGTCCCATCCCGGAGTCGACGTCTACGAGGACCGTGACCTTGAGATCACCTCGATCATGCGCATTGACGTTGCCAAGCAGGCGGCCGGTGTGAACCGGGCGCTTTCAAGCGTCGCCGCCTGAATTCGGACGTCCTGACACCGGCGGGCGCGGCTGCCACGCCCGTGCCATTTTTCGATTTCCGGCCACTGGTCGGAACGGCTGCTTTTTTGCGGATTTTCGCCATTTCCACCCCATAGTGACGCACACGGAATTGTTATTGGCCGTGACGAGTTGTGACGGGCTTTCGCCCCAAAGTCTGACTACCTTTGATGCGTGGCGTTTGTGCCCATTCACTCTTCCGAATTGGTGAGGAAAACAACTCATGCGTAAGACCACAAAAAAGCTTCTTTCGTCGACTGCGACCATCCCGGTTCTGTTCGGCCTGGCTCTGGCCGTTCCGGCCGTCACCGCCGTGACGACGATTGACGCGACGCCTGCTGCCGCGGCTTGTAACCCGTGCAAGGCAGCCAAGAAGGCCTGCAATCCGTGCAACCCGTGTGCGGCCGCAAAAGCCTGCAATCCCTGTAATCCGTGTGCCGCTGCAAAGGCTTGCAATCCCTGCAATCCGTGCGCAGCCGCCAAGTGCAATCCTTGCAACCCGTGCAAGGCTGCAAAGACGAACTGATTTAGCGATCGCAAACCGGCGAACTCCATGGCGCCGGTTTCTGATTGGTGGGAAGCGCCGGTCCGGGAATTCGAGCCGGCGTTTCTTTTTGCCTTTGCCGGCACCGTGACGCCGGACTTCAGTTCGACGCTTGTATGATTGCTGACAAAGAGGATAATGCCGCCTGGGCAGATCGGAGCCGCCAGATCGGGAGGACGGCAGGAATGAACAAACCGCCGAGCACAACCGGCGCCACGCAGCCGTGGCCGCCAGCCGACCATGTCGCGCGCTGGACCGATCACTACTTCAATTTGTCGAAGGGTATCGTCGAGAAGTTCGGCGATGTGCCGGTGACCTACGCCATCTTCATGCGGCGTCCCGTGGTCTCCGCGCCGCGTCTCGCCATCGAATGGCTGGAGGCCGTTGCGGCTGCACGCAACACACGGTTCGAGATCGAGCTCAATTACGCGGAAGGCCGCTGGGTCGGCGCCGGTGAGCCGATGCTTTACGTCACAGGTCCGTTCAGCCATCTGGTGGACCTGGAGACCATCTTCCTTCAGAAACTGGGTGCTGCCTGTGTTGCGGCCTACAACGCGTTCACGATCTGCGTTGACCTGCCGAAAGTCCAGTTCCTCGCCTTTGATGCCCGCCACTGCGCCGGCACCGAGATGGCGGAACTGATGGCCTATGCGGCCGCGGTCGGCTCCAGCCGGGCCAGGGACAAGGCGGGCGCGAAGGGCTTCCTCGGCAACGCCACCGATGCCACTGCCCATTATTTCGGGCAGGACGGCGGCATGGGCACCATGCCCCATGCCATTATCGGTTATGCCGGATCGACGGTGCGCGCGGCCGAGATGTTCCACGAGGCCTATCCGGACAAGCCGATGACCGTTCTGGTCGACTATTACGGTCTTGAGGTGACGGACTCGATTGCGGTCTGCGAGCGCTTCCCCGAACTTGCCAATGACGGCCGGCTCGGCCTGCGTATTGACACGCCCGGCGGCCGCTATATCGAGGGACTCGACCCGCCGGAGTCCTACGCGGTTCTTGAGCGCCATGTGCCGGATGCCGTGCGCGGCTACCGGACAGAAAGCCAGCTTCGTCATCTGATCGGCACCGGCGTTTCGGCCGCCGCCGTCTGGCACCTGCGCGAGCGTCTCGACGAGGCCGGCTTCCCGTCCGTCGACATCGTCGCCTCCTCCGGATTCGGGCCTGAGAAGTGCAAGGTCATGGCAGAGGCCCAGGCGCCGATCGATACCATCGGTACCGGTTCGTTCCTGCCGCAGAAATGGTCGGAAACCTACGCCACGGCCGACATCATCGAATATGACGGCAAGTCGAGCGTGAAAGTCGGCCGCGAATTCCTGCTGCGCAAGGACTGAAGGCGTACACGAGCGGCCTGAATCAAGCCCTCTCGAATCCAAAGTCCGGCCACATTGGCTGAGTACTGAATCGCGTTTGGCGGCGCGTCGGCGTGCCGTCGGATTTGTTGCCGTTGGGCGTCCTGATCTTTGCCATTCGTTAGCATTCTGGGCGCACAATGGAACGGTTCGAAGACGCGCCGGCCGCATGAATAACAGGTGAACGGCGTACTTCGGCTCGGTTCAGGGAGGGGCTGACAGAGTAGCACTGTCCTGCTTAACGGCAGGAGCGCCAGTCTGAGTTGAGTTTGAGGAGAACCGGCCATGGCCAAGCAATCAACCGCACGCGTCGAACCGGAAATCGTCCGGCCGAGACCGATCAGCCCCGAGGTGAGCGAAGTGCTCAGTCTTATTGGTGCCATGGAGCGGCTGGCCAGCACGACGGCTGAGCGTCACGGCGCACGTCAGGACGACGAGAGTGCCGAGCAGGACGAAACGAAGGACAACTAGCCCGGAAACTGCGGTTTCCGCTTAGGTCTTGTAGTCCGGCTGGGTGCGGTCGAGCATCCGCAGCAACCCCGGCCATTCCGTTTCACCGTTGTAATTGTAGTGGTCGGATACCGCCATCTGGTCCTGGTATCGGGCCACCCGCTGCGGATCCATCAGATGCAGTTCCCGTCCCATCGAAAGCGTCTTGATCTGCGCTGAGCAGGTCTGCCTCAGAAAATAGGCGCGGAAGAAAGCTTCCGCCGCGGTCGTCCCGAGCGCGTAATAGCCGTGGTTGCGGCTGATCAGGATCTGGTGGCCGCCAAGCGTCTCGACGAAATGCTCGCCGAATGCCTCGTCCTCCTCGAATTCATACTCGATGTAGCCCGTGATGTTGGCGAGATAGACCGCCGGCTGGTTCAGCGGCATGATCCCGTCCTCGATCGATCCGACCGCCATCACTTCCTCCTCGTGGCCGTGGACGAAGAAGTTGGCCTCGGGCCGTGACCCGAAGATCCACATGCACAGGTTCTGAACACCGTCATTCAGCCATGGTCCGTCCGGATCGACCGGCTGTCCGGCGCTGTCGATCTTCACGAAGCTGGACGCCGTGGCCTCCTCCCAGAACATGCCGTAGGGATGCACGAGATAGTGCCCGGGTTCGTCCGGCACGCGCGCGGCGACGGCGCCGTTGGCAAGGTCTGACATGCCGTAATGGCCGAGAATGCGAAACAGGGCCGCAAGGTCGGTCCGTGCCTGAAGTTCGCCGGCGCTCCAGGCCGGGTTCGGTGAGAATTGCGCGTGAGCCAAGGTCATGATTGCTCCTGTGAGTCCTGGCCGGCGGGGTCTTGCGCCAGCTTTCGTTCGAGTGTCCGGATCGTCGAGTGAAGATCGTCCCGGTCGGCGTAGACGCCCTCGATGAAGCGCGTGCCGCCGGCGGCGTCGTAACCGTCACGGCCGTGAAGCGCCCGGCGGTTGTCGAACGCAAGCAGGTCTCCCGGCCGGTAGGTGAATTTCAGCTGGTACTTGTCCGACTGGGCGCGGGCCGCGAAAGCGCGCACGGCCTTGTAGGCGCGCTCCTGAACGTCGAGCGGCGCGATGAGCGGCGCCCTGAGCCAGGTGTTGTAGCGGATGCCCGTGATACGGCCGCTTCCGTCGGTCTCGACGACAGGTCCCGAAGCCCGGTAGTCGGACGTCTTGGACCGGTTGTTGTATTCCCAGATATCCGTGACGAGGGACCGGAAGTGCTCCGGTTCTTCCGCCCGAATGTCCTCGGCGATCCGGTAGGCGTCCGCATAGATGCCGCGTCCGCCCGTGGTCGAGTTCTCCCGGCAGAACAGGAACTGGAGGCCATGCGGGTTTTCCCGCGTCGGCATGTCGATATGCTGGAGCAGGGCGTCGGACGTGAACGCGTTGGAATCAGGCTCGTCCTTGATCTCAAGCGTGTATGTACGGCCGAAGTTGGATTCGCGCACCGGGCCGATCCTCGAGACGACCGCTTCGAGCAGTCCGTCCTCGTTTGCGAGTCCTTCCAGCCGCGCGACGCCGAAATCCCTGAGTGCTTGCAGCCAGGACAGGAACACGGCGTCGTCCACGAGCGCCTGCTCGCCGGAAAACGTCGGCGGCGCGGTCAGGTCGTCGGCCGTCCACAGTACCCGCGTGTCACGGCGCGCATTGTCCTCGAACCAAGCGTGCGCGCGCAGCCATCCCGGATGGAACCTGCTGACATGCCCGCCGTGCGACCAGGTGACGACAAGCGCGCCTGCGCCGTCGACCGACACGGCCTGCGCCGTGAGGTCTTCCGCGAAGTCGAGCGGCGACGTCACCGCCTCGCGCGAGACCGAGTTAATTGTCTCCTCGTCAGGACTGTTCTCGCGCAGGAAGAGCGCATGAAATGCCGAAGTCCGGCCGTCGTCCCAGGTGACGTGGATGGCCGGGCCATCCGCACGTGCATCCGAAATCGCGTGCGTGATCGGCCAGGTGTCGAAATCCGGTGTCCAGGGCAGGGGCTGCATTGATCGCCTCGCGTGGTTCGATCGAACAGCCAAGTCTATCGCGTGCAACTTCGATATGTTTGACGAGAACAAGCATTTTCTTGATGTTAGAAAACATGACTCACCGGATTGATATCGTGCTGGCTGAAGGGTTCCCGCTGCTTTCTCTGGCGCTGGTCAGCGAACCGCTGCGGGTCGCCAACCGGGAAAGCCTCGGGCCGGCCTATGACTGGCGGTACCTTTCCGCCGGCGGGGGTACCGTCCATTCGTCGAGCGGGGTCGCGCTGCCGACGGAGCCGATCGATGACCGTCCGTCCGATGCCGTCATCCTGTTGTCGTCCTATCATCCGGAAACCGCACTGACGCCGGAACTGATGCGCTGGCTGAGGGCGCGAGCGCGCAAGGGGACACTCATGGGATGTGTCGATACTGGCGCGCTGGTCTTTGCCGAAGCCGGACTCTTGCGCGGGCGTCCGGCGGCGGCCCATTTCGAGGCGATCCCGGGATACACCGCGCAGTATCCGCAGGAGATGTTCGTTGACCGCCTCTACGACTTCAGCCCGCCGCGCTGTTCGAGTGCCGGAGGTGTCGCGACGTTCGACATGACTCTTGAGATGATCGCCCATTTCTCCGGCGCGCAGCTTGCCGACCGGGTCGCAGGAATACTGACCTACCTGCCGTCCGGCCATGGCGGAGCGCAGGAGCGCATGATCGGGGACCGGGCACTGGGCCTCGTGAACCGGGACCTGGCGCGTGCCGTCGAGATCATGGTCTCCACGTTACAGGCGCCGCTGACGATTTCGGAAATCAGCACGCGGATAAACGTGCCCGTCTGGCACCTGGCGCGCCTGTTCCGGCGCCACCTGCACAAGTTGCCGTCGGCCTATTATCTCGGGTTGCGGCTTGAACGGGCGCGCAACCTGCTGCGCAACTCGCATCACCGTGTTGGCGAAATCGGATCGCTCTGCGGTTTCGAAAACCATGAGACCTTCACACGCGCCTACCAGCGCGCATACGGCCTCGCCCCGTCGCAGGATCGGGGCGAGTGAAAAAAACGGTCTCGGTCACCTCCAGGAGCATGACTACCATTCAGGGGTGCGTAATTCCGAATGCGTCCACGAGCCAGTCACGGAAGCGTTGAACAAAGCTGAGGTGGGCCGCTCGGTCGGGGACCGCAACGAAATACCCCTGGTGTGCGGTGATCGTCCGGTTCAGGGGACATACCAGCTCGTTGCGCGCAATCAGGTCACCAAGCAGAAGCTGATGTCCCATCGCGATGCCGCCGCCGGCCCGCGCGGTATCGATGGCCATGCTGTAATGGGTGAAGAATTGTCCGTCGCCGCCCAGCGATCCGGCAACGCCCGCCTTCGACAACCAGCGCGTCCAGTCGTCGGACCAGAATGTGTCATGCAGGAGCACGCAGCGGGACAGGTCGGCCGGTTCGCGTATGTCCATGGTCTTCGCATAGTCCGCCGTGCATACGGGCGTCAGGGTGTCATGACCCAGACAGGTCGCGGTAAGGCCGTCAGTGTCGGGTGTTCCGTAGCGGATGCCGAGCATCGCATCGGATCTTGAAAAATCGACCATTTCCGCGTCTGCGGAGACGACAATGTCGATGTGCGGCATAGATTTCTGGAAGTCGCTCAGTCTCGGCACGAGCCACAAGGACGCGAAGGCTGGCAGCACGGTGATCTTCAGCTGACCGCGCACCCGCGACCCGGCAACGCGCTCGGTTTCCTTTTCCAGGATGTTGAACGCGTTACGTACAGCGGAATGATACCGGCGGCCCGCGTCTGTCAACGTCACACGACGACCAGTTCTTCTAAACAAGGGAACGCCCAAAAACTGCTCGAGGATTTTCACCTGCTGGCTAACCGCGCCTTTCGAAACTCTGAGTTCATCAGCGGAACGGACGAAACTCTCCTGTTCCGCGGCCACCTCGAAGTAGCGAACTGCTTTCAGGGAAGGAATTATGCGGGCCATAGTTTAGTCAATCTATTCAACAGCGCAGAATTTGATCATTGCTCGGGGCCGGTAATACGTCAAATCTAATGATTGGATGCAGGGACAATCAGACGGTGGCGAAAATGAAACTGACCGACGCGCAATGCGAACAACTGAATACGGACGGATTCATCGTTCTCGCCGAACGCTTCTCCGGGGCCGAGGTGGAGGCAATCCGTTCAAGACTGCCGCGACTGTTTTCGCAGCAGGATGAGGCAAATGTCATCGAACGGAACTCGGGCGTCGTCCGCACGGCGATGGGCCTGCATCTGCGCGACGACCTTTTCGCCGATCTGGTGCGTCATCCGCGCCTGATTGAGCCTGCTCAGCAGATTCTCGGCGAGCCGATGTACGTCCAGCAGGTCAAGGTGAACGTGAAAGCGGCATTTTCAGGCGAGATATGGCAGTGGCACACGGACTTCGCGACGCATCACGAGGAGGATGGCGTTCCGGCGCCCCTTGCTCTTAACCTGCACATCCTTCTCGACGACGTCAGCGAATTCAATGGCCCGCTTTATTTTCTGCCCGGATCGCATCGCGCGAGCGAGCACGCGGCCACGCTTGACGACGAGACAACGAGCTATCCGTTATGGGTGACCGATCATGCCCGTGTCCGGGAAATGGCAAATCGCAATGGAATTGTCGCCGCGACCGGAGAACCCGGGACGGTGCTCATTTTCCACGACACGCTCATACATGGTTCACCAAACAACATGTCTCCGTGGGACCGGTCGATCTTCTCGCTCATCGTGAACCCCGTTTCGAACGCCTACACGGGTACAAGCCGACCCGACTACAAGCATCACCGCGATCTCACGCCGGTCGAGCCTGTCGCGGACGATTGCCTGAAAGATTACGTGACGGCGTTGTAGGCGCCCGCGGCATGAGTCATTGCCGGGCCTGTTGAACGGGTCGGCGCCAATCGCGCGAAAGCGATCCCTTTCGGGATCGCTGCGCAATAGTGTCAGGTTGAGCGCGGGCCGCGGGCCTGGGCGATCGCGGCGCGGATCTTGCGCCACATCTCCGCCTGGTCCTTGTCGCCGGCTGCCTCGAATTCCGCTGCCTTCTGCGCGGCCTCGGCTTCGGCCTTGTCGCCATGCGCGGAGTGCAATTTGCGGGCGTATTCAAGAACATCGATGCTTTCCATATCTGATGCTCCTCCCTTAAATCTGTGAAGGCACGCAGTGTGCCCCCCACCGCCCGGGCCTACCTTGACGGAGATCAACCCCTGAACTCCCGCGACAGGACGTCGGGTCGCAGTGGCATCTCGCCGCCCGCATCTTTCGTGACATGACGCAATGACCGGGCTAGGATTTCGTCATGGGCTCCGTATCCCCAAAACGGAGCATCGACCCGGAGAATATTGATGGCTGATACCAGCCAATCGCGTGGCAGCAAGGCGGACGAGGCGGCAATTCTCGCGGCCAACGATGCCTTCTATGCCGCCTTCCGGGGTGGCGATCTGGAAGCCATGGACGCCTTGTGGGCGCGCGGTCACGACGTTGCCGTCTTCCATCCCGGGTGGCCGGGACTGTCCGGCCGCGATGAGGTCATGGAGTCGTGGTACCGCATCATGTTCGTGGGCGAGCCGCCTGCGGTCTACCCGGTCGAGCCCACCGTCATCATGAACGGCACCTGCGCGGTCGTGTTCTGCACCGAGGATCTGGGGCATGCCCGGACCATCGCGTCGAACACCTTCGTGCGTGAAGACGGAGCGTGGCGCATTACCCACCATCAGGCGACCGGCCTTCCCGAGTAGGTCCACCGGCAGAACTGTTCCATCTGGTCTCCACTCTCTCTAACATGGCCGGCCAGTGTATTGAGTTCCGGCGGTTGAACATGAAACATGCCTTCACGATTGCAATTCTTGCTCTGTCCGCGGCCATTGCGGCGCCTGCGCTTGCCGACAAGAAACCGAAAAAGCCCAGACCGAAACCGGCCAAGCAGATCTTCGGCCATCTTCCCAAGCCGGCGAAGCTGAAGCCCCAGGCCTTCGGGACCTATAACCGCGGCTGCCTTGCCGGCGGCAAGAAGCTGGCGGAAGACGGTCCTGCCTGGCAGGCCATGCGGCTGTCGCGCAACCGCAACTGGGGCCACCCCGACCTCGTTGCCTATGTCGAGCGTCTCGCCAAGGATGCCAAGGAACTCGACGGCTGGCCCGGCCTGCTGGTCGGCGATCTCGCACAGCCGCGTGGCGGTCCGATGCTGACCGGTCACGCCAGCCACCAGATCGGGCTCGATGCCGACATCTGGATGCTGCCGTCGCCTCCACGCAAACTGTCGCGCCGCGAGCGTGAGAAGATCAGCTCCATCTCGGTGATCAAGAACCGCCGGGAGATCAACCGGAAGGTCTGGACCGAGGGGCACGCGAAGCTTCTGCGCCGGGCCGCATCCTATCCGGAAGTGACACGCATCTTCGTCAATCCGCCGATCAAGAAGGAGCTGTGCCGCTGGGCAAAGGGCGACCGCAGGTGGCTGCGCAAGATCAGGCCCTGGTACGGTCACCACTACCACTTCCATGTCCGCATCAGGTGCCCGCAGGGCGACCGCTGCAAGAACCAGCCGGCCCCGCCTGTCGGCGATGGCTGCGGCAAGAACCTGGCCTGGTGGCTGTCGGACAAACCCTATGCCAAGCCCAAGCGCAAGAAGCCGCCGATCCGGTACAAGGTCGTGACCCTGCGCGACCTGCCGAAACCATGCAGTACGGTGGCCAACGCGGAGGCGCAGTAGATTTACGTTTGGCAGGCCATTCCGCGCTATGCGGCCTGCGTCTCCTCTTCTGCCAAAAGCCAGTGCCGCCGCGCGACGGCGCGGGTGATGGCGATGTATCCGATGAGTGAAACAGGGGTCATCGCCGTGCCGTAGGTCACCCATGTGTCGGTGTCGAGTGTGCGCCAGACGATCTCGTTCATGACTGCAAGGATCAGCGTGAAAGCGATCCAGCTGAATGTCAGTAGGCGCCAGCCGGCGCCGCTCAACCGGAGTTGGCCGCCGAGCGCACGGACCAGAAAGCTCGGTCGGAAGAACAGTCCGATCGCCAGCGCGCCCGCGAACAGGCATTTGCCGACGGTCGGCTTTATCTTGATGAAGGTCTCATCCTTGAAGACCAATCCGGCTCCGCTCAATGCGAGGACGAGAACGAGCGTGATGACGGCAAGGACCGGCACCCTTCTCTCCAGCGCGATCCCGGCCAGAACGACGGCGGTTGTCGTGATCATGACAGCGACGGCGGCGGCAAAAAGGCCCCATCCGTAGTTCACGCCGAAGAATACGGCTGCAGGGAGCAGCTCGAGAAGAATATGTCGGTTCAGGTAGCGTTCAACGAAACTCACTGTTTTCTGCCCATGGCAATTGCCTAACGCAGCACCCTCAGGAATCGGATCACGTTGAGAATGCGCGCCGCTGCGGCGCTCACATAGGTCAGGGCCGCGGCGGTCAGGATCTTGCGGGCAGACGTCATGTCGCCTTCCGGCAGATAGCCGCCCTTCTCCAGAACAGGCAGCGCCTTGCCGAAACTGGCGTCGAATTCGACGGGCAACGTCACCAGATGCGCGACCACCTCGATCAGCCCCAGGATAATCACTGCGATGACACCGACGATGATGAGGCGCGGTGAGACGGCGACGCTGCCGACGAGCGACAGCCCCATGATGATGAAGCTGCCGAGCCTGTCGGCAAGGGCGGCGGAGCGCACCAGCCGGCCGCGCAGCCGCAGGGGACCGTAGCCGTCACGGTCCTGGATGGCGTGGCCGACCTCGTGCGCGGCAACCGCCACTGCCGTGACCGAGCGGCCATCGAAGTTCTGCTGTGACAGGCGCACGACCTTCTCGGTCGGGTCATAGTGGTCGGCGCCGCCGGGTTCGACCTCGACTTTCACCTCACCGAGGTTGAATTCGTCGAGCAGGTGGCGGGCAAGCTCGCCGCCGGTGCCCGGAAAGTCCGGCCGGTCGGCGGTATGCGCCTGCATCACCCATTGCACCCACAGGGTCGGCCCGAAGACCAGCGCAAGCAGTGCAAGGCCACCCAGCGCCCAGATCATGAGGCCCGGCTCACCCGGTCGAGCAGTGTCTTTTTTCGGCCTTCCGTCTTGGGGCCGATATTGTTCAGACCATCCGCGAATTCCCGGATAGTCGTCGCTTTTCTCTTCAGGACTACGGGCTTCAGATGACTCAACAGGACCAATGAATTGTATAGGCCATTCTCAAATCCATTCTCGGAGACAAGTCGACCGCGGGCATCTTTGAACTCGTCGTACTGTGCGATCACTTCGTCGACAAGGTCATCATCGTTACTCCACGATTGAATGAGTGCGTTGTACGCAGATTTACGTTCGGCGGCGCTGTCGCTGTAAAGACTGGCAATATTGCTCTTGCGAAGATTGTTGGATGCCAAAGTTGCATCCTTCCGCTCTTGCTCATTACCGCGCTGTTCCAAGACACGAAAGATTCTGGCAGAAGATTCTGCGGGCAAGATGATCCTGACCGCCTCCATTGCGATTTTTCGCCGGATTTCATCCTGATGAATCAGGTCGTCAAAATACTGCTTTATTGTCTCCGCCTGTTTGATCTTCACCCCGTCGCTGTCGACCTGAAACTCGAGTTGCGCCTTGAGGTTGGTGATTTCATTCTTTTGCTCGTTGAGCTTATGGCTCTGAAAGAGGCCAACCGCGCTGACGACAACGGTTAGGAGTGCGGGGACGCCAATCGTACTGAGTTTGTCCCAGAAGTCCTTCTTCTTGGGTTTTTCCAGCTTATCCAGCCGCTGCAGAACATCCTCTATTGTCTTTTCGGCCATCGGTGCCTCCCTGCCTCAGACCGCAGTCAGTGCGCCTCGTCCCAGTTGGCCGCCGCCCGGGCGTCGACCTTAAGCGGCACGGACAGCTTGAGCACGGGTTCGGTCGACGTCTCCATGACCTTGGTCGCCACGTCCATTGTCTTGTCGGCTTCCTTCTCCGGTGCTTCGAAGATCAGTTCGTCGTGGACCTGGAGCAGCATGCGGGCGCCAAGCTTCGCTTTCGCAAGCGCCGGCTCCATGCGGATCATCGCCCGCCGGATGACGTCGGCGGCCGAGCCCTGGATCGGTGCGTTGATGGCGGCACGTTCGGAGAATGCCCGTTCCGCCGGGTTCTTCGAGTTGATGCCGCGCATGTGCACCTTGCGCCCGAACACGGTCTCCACGTAACCGTTGGTCCGGCAGAACGCCTTGGTGTCCTCCATATAGGTGCGGATGCCGGGGAAGCGCTCGAAATAGGTATCGATGTATTCCTTGGCCTCGCCCCTGGGGATCGAGAGCTGGTTGGCGAGCCCGAAGGCCGAGATGCCGTATATGATGCCGAAATTGATCGCCTTGGCGCGCCGTCGCACCATCGGATCCATGCCCTCTACTGCTACGCCAAACATTTCCGATGCCGTCATGGCGTGGATGTCGAGACCGTCGGCGAAGGCCTGCTTGAGTGCGGGAATATCGGCGACGTGGGCGAGCACGCGCAGCTCGATCTGCGAATAGTCCGCCGAGATCAGCACGTTGCCGGGCTCGGGCACGAAGGCGGTGCGGATCTGCCGGCCTTCTTCTGTGCGGACCGGGATGTTCTGCAGGTTCGGATCCGATGAGGACAGCCGCCCGGTCGACGTCGACGCCAGCGAATAGGAGGTGTGGACGCGGCCCGTGTCCGGGTTGATGAAGGTCGGCAGCGCGTCCGTATACGTGCTCTTGAGCTTGGAGAGCTGTCGCCAGTCGAGCACGCGTGCCGGCAGGTCGTGGCCTTCCGCGGCCAGCGTCTCCAGCACGTCGGCGCCCGTGCCCCAGGCCCCGGTCTTGGTCTTCTTGCCGCCTTCGAGCCCCATCTTGTCGAACAGGATCTCGCCCAGCTGTTTCGGCGATCCGATATTGAAGGTCTCGCCGGCGAGCTTGTGGATCTCGTCCTCCAGCGCGCCCATGGTCTGCGCGAAATCGCCGGAAAGGCGGGACAGCACCGCCCGGTCGACGACGATGCCATTCGCCTCCATGCGCGCCAGCACCGGCACCAGCGGCCTCTCAAGCGTCTCGTAGAGCGTCGTCATGTTCTCAGCGACGAGGCGCGGTTTAAGCACCTGCCAGAGCCTGAGCGTGATGTCGGCGTCTTCCGCCGCGTATTCCGTTGCCTTGTCGACGGGGATCAGGTCGAAGGTCAGCATGTTCTTGCCGGTACCCGCGATCTCCTTGAACGGGATCGGTGCGTGACCGAGCCAGCGGTTCGAGAGCTCGTCCATGCCGTGGCCGCCGAGCCCCGCGTCGAGCGCGTAGGAGATCAGCATGGTGTCGTCGAGCGGCGCCACCTCGATACCGAAGCGCTGCAGCAGCAGCCAGTCGTATTTGAGGTTCTGGCCGATCTTGAGCACTGCCGGGTTTTCGAGCAGCGGCTTCAGCGCGGCGATGGCTTCGGAACGCGGGACCTGCTCGCCCACCGCCTCGCCGTCGAATGCCAGGCCGTCGCCCGCCCGGTGGCCGATCGGCACGTAACACGCCTTGCCGGGCGCGGTCGCCAGCGACACGCCCACCAGGTCCGCCTGCATGGCGTCGAGAGAGGTGGTCTCGGTGTCGACGGCGACAAAGCCGAGCGCGGTCGCCTCGGCGATCCACTCCTCAAGCCGCGCGATTGTCGTGACCGTCTCGTAGGCCGAAACATCGACCGGGATCGCTTTCACCGTCTCGGCCATATGGGCGGCGAGCTCGGTCGGACCTGCGCCTGCAATCGCCGCGCCGTTCGATTTCGCCGAATCCGACTTGGCATCGGCGTGCTGGTCCATGTGCGTGTCCGGCCCGCGGCCGTCCATCTCGACCTCGACATCACCGGCCTCGAAGCCGTCCGGGTCGACGCCCAGCGCCTCGCTGACGCGCTTGGTGATGGTCGTGAATTCGAGCGCTTTCAGGAACCCGATGATCGTTCCGGGCTCGGGGTCCGATACGCCGAACGCGTCGAGCGCGTGTTCCACCGGCACGTCGACCTTGAGCGTCACCAGGTCCCGCGAGATGCGCGCCTGATCGGCGAACTCGATCAGCTTCTCGCGTCGCTTGTTCTGCTTGATCTCGCTGGCACGCTCGAGCAGCGTGTCGAGATCGCCGTATTCCGTGATCAGCTGGGCGCCGGTCTTGACCCCGATGCCCGGCACGCCCGGCACGTTGTCGACCGAGTCGCCGGCCAGCGCCTGCACGTCGATTACCTTGTCCGGCGCAACACCGAACTTCTCCATCACCTCCGGCTCGCGCATTTCCTTGTTCTTCATGGTGTCGAGCATGGCGATCTGCGGCCCGATGAGCTGCATCAGATCCTTGTCCGACGACACGATGGTGACATCCGCGCCGGCGGCCTCGGCTTGGCGCGCGTAGGTGGCGATCAGGTCGTCGGCCTCGAAGCCCTCCTGTTCGATGCACGGCACGTTGAACGCGCGCACGGCGTCGCGGATCAGGCCGAACTGCGGCACGAGATCCTCCGGCGGCGGCGGCCGGTGTGCCTTGTACTCGCCGTAGATCTCGTTGCGGAACGAGCGTCCGGAATAGTCGAAGATGACCGCCAGATGCGTCAGTTCCGTGCCGTCCTGGGCGTCACGCAGCAGCTTGAACAGCATGTTGCAGAAGCCCGACACTGCGCCGACGGGCAGGCCGTCCGACTTGCGCGTCAGAGGCGGCAGCGCGTGATAGGCGCGGAAAATATAGCCCGATCCGTCAATGAGATAGACGTGATCTCCCTTGGCGACGGGACGCGGCTCGCGGGCGGGGACGTAAGTCTTGTTTTCTTTCTTCAGAGCGGCTTTTTCAGGCATCGGGACCGGTTTTCCAGGAGGTGATTGCAGCGGCTTTTCGCCATCGCCCGCACTATGCCACCCGCGGCATCAGAGCGCCATAGGGCCCGCCGTGCTGCGGGCCCTCCTGCTGACAGATAATGCCAGCGCCGCATCGGGCAACAGGAGGGACACGAAACCCCGATTGCCCTTCAAGCCGCCATGCGCTATCTATCGCTCACCAGACGCGAAGCACCCGTAGCTCAGCTGGATAGAGCGCTGCCCTCCGAAGCAGGATGTCAAGCGTGAGTTTGGATGATCGAAATTGATAAAAAGGAGTTCAGTTTCAAAGATTTACTGAAAGTCGAATTTTCGGAAATGACTTGCGGTAAATCGTTAGGTAACACATAGGTATCACCAAATCTCTTTGGTCCCGTAGCTCAGCTGGATAGAGTATTCGCCTCCGAAGCGAAAGGTCGCGCGTTCGAATCGCGCCGGGACCGCCATTTTCCGATACTGTACTTGGCTTTGTATCAGAGCTTAGCAAGCCGAATTATAAGATTCTCACACGCCAGAATCTCTAGCATGTAAAATCAATATTCAGATCGAAAATCTCCGCAATGGTAGATCAAACTCGCAATGAAATTTCCGAGTTGAAGAAGTAAGTTTATTCTTGCTTTGCTTCCATTTGAAATTCATCCAAGCACGGACAAATAAGTAATCCGAAGTATTGCTTGCGTTCATGTTTACGCTTGTCAGCTTCCTCAAATTTCCCTAACTTTCTCAAAAGGACTGATTTGGGGACAGATTTCAGACATGGCAGATGACATCATGACCATTGATGAAGTTGCCGAGTATCTGCGCATCAACAAGAAAACCGCCTATCGCCTTGCCGGCGAAGACAAGTTGCCGGGTTTCAAGGTTGGTGGTGCGTGGCGTTTTCGGCGAACGGAAATCTAATCTTGGATCGACGAAGAGGCGCGCGCCTCAAAAAAGAAAAAGGGGGCATGATGGCCGCTGGTAGAAGGAAAAGCGACCAGAAGCGCTGTGCCGGAATACCGGTGATAGACCTGTTTGCGGGCCCTGGAGGGTTGGGAGAAGGTTTTGCCGCGCTGAAAAACTCTAAAGGCAAAACCGTTTTTTCCAATGCTTTATCAATTGAAAACAATGAGTTTGCTCATCAGACCTTGCTGTTGAGGCATTTCATTCGCTCATTCGAAGATGACGAAATACCTGAAGAATACTTCAAATACTTAAAAAAAGAAATTCAGTTGGATGAACTGATTGCCAAGCATAAAAAAAAGTTCTCACAGGCAGCAAAAGGCGCGCTAAAACTTACATTATGCGAAGGGAACCATGATCTCATTAAGAGAAAAATTAGTTCGAAATTAAAAGGTCAAGAATCTTGGGTCTTGGTGGGCGGCCCACCGTGCCAAGCGTATTCACTGGTGGGACGCTCCCGTATGATGGGTAACCCAGATTTTGAAAAAGACGTAAGGCATTTCCTTTATAAAGAATACCTCAAAATTATAAGCGATCACTGGCCGCCAGTCTTTGTAATGGAGAATGTCAAAGGCCTCCTATCCGCAACGGTTAAAGGGGAGTCTGTTGTCGGCAGGATAGTTTCTGATCTCTCTGATCCACTTAAAGCAATTACCGGCAGAAGTAATGGCTACAACTATAAACTGTTTTCTTTGACGGAGCCGGATCAGGCGCTAGGCGATATTGATCCGAGGCAATTTGTGGTTAGAGCGGAAGAGTACGGCGTTCCACAAGCAAGACATCGTATGTTTTTCGTCGGCGTGCGTGACGATATTGAGGTTACACCTAGGCAGCTAGATAAACATGCCGGTCCAACAGTAAAGCAGACGATAGGCAACCTGCCATCCATAAGAAGCGGACTTTCTCGCAACAAAGATACTGCAAAAAACTGGAGGCAAGCGCTATGTGATGTAGACATAGAAAAATTCAGAAAACAGCTAAATGGCGCAGAATATACGGGAAAACTTATTAAGGAGATAAAGGCAGCGGTTGAGAAGAAAACGAAGTATCCCGAATCTCGAAGTTCCAAAAAATACCCGAAAAAATTCCGCTCGAACCATGCCGCATTGAATTTTCTTTATGATGCAGAACTTCCAGTTCTAACCAGCCATGAATCTCGTGGTCACATGGCTTCTGATCTGCACCGGTATCTATTCTGTTCCGCATTCGCCAAAGTGAGCGGAACAAGTCCGAAGCTGGGGGATTTTCCCGAAAGTCTGCTTCCAGCACATAAAAATGTGGAGCTTGGAAGAGCGGGCAAAATGTTCTGCGACAGATTCCGGGTCCAGATTCCGGGGTCTTATTCAACTACGATCACATCCCACATTTCGAAGGATGGGCATTATTTTATTCACTATGACCCGCTCCAATGCCGCAGTCTGACAGTTCGCGAAGCCGCGAGGTTGCAGACATTTCCCGATAACTATCATTTTGAAGGGCCGCGAACTTCTCAATATCATCAAGTCGGCAATGCCGTCCCACCCTATCTCGCAAGACAGATAGCGGAAATTGTCTCTGAACTCATTTTGTCAGGGAGAAAGAAAAATGCCTGACACGATTTCCGCCGAAAAGCGAAGCTGGAATATGTCACGTATCCGGGGAAAAGATACGAAGCCGGAATTAAAGTTTCGCTCTCTTCTGCACAGAGCCGGATACCGCTTCAGACTTCATTGCAAAGACCTTCCAGGCAAACCGGACATTGTTCTTCCCAAACACAGATCAGTTGCTTTTGTGCATGGCTGTTATTGGCATAGGCATGAAGGATGCTCTCTGGCGACAACGCCAAAGACGCGCCAAGATTTCTGGCAGAAAAAATTCAACGACAATGTTGCCAGAGACAAGCGGGTTCGGGCTCAGCTTGAGCAGCAAGGTTGGCGTGTATTTGTTGCGTGGGAATGCGAACTCAAAAAAAACCCACCAGCTCTTTTGAACTGTTTTGAAAATTTCATTAAGGCAGGTGATGATGGCCCGTGAATATCATCTGCCACCTAGTGCAGCCAGTTTAAGTGAGTCGCTTAGAGACCTTGGTTATTCTCTCGAAACAGCAATCGCTGATCTTATTGATAACAGTATATCAGCCAATGCAACTGCGATCAGAATTTTCTGTGATCTCACTGCGGAGGAACCTCTGTTAGCAATCATTGATGATGGCGATGGGATGTCATCAGAAGAACTCATTCAGGCGATGCGACATGGGTCATCTCATTCCAGAACTGAGAGAATGCCAACCGACTTAGGGCGATTCGGGCTTGGCCTCAAAACAGCTTCGTTTTCGCAATGCCGCCGCCTAACTGTTGTAAGCGTTCAGAATAACGTTACGTCCGCTGCGGAATGGGATCTTAAATCGGTAAGCGAACACGATGACTGGATAATCAGCATTCTTGATCAGAGTGAAATAGAGGCTCTGCCCTTCACACAAGAAATTGAACATCAAGGCACGCTCGTTCTATGGCGCGACCTCGACAGACTCACGGAAGAGCAGAGTGGAAAACGGCGTTCTGAAGTCGTCAATGAAAAGCTTGATACAGTCGAACGACATCTATCACTTGTTTTTCATCGTTTTCTGTCCGGTGAAATCAGAGGTAGGAAGAAACTTGCGATCACGCTGAATGGGCACTCCATTCAGGCTTTTGACCCATTCTGCCGCAAAAATGCGGCCACGCAGGTCATGCCAGAAGAAATCGTCCGGCTTGATGACTATGTGATCAGAATGCAGCCGTTTATTCTGCCCCATCATAGCAAGCTGACTGCATCTGAGTATGATTTCTATCAGGATCGTAGCGATTTCATTTCCAACCAGGGTGCTTATATATACCGAAATGGTAGGTTGATGGCGTGGGGTGACTGGTTCCGCCTTATTCCAAAGGGCGAGTCTACAAAACTTGCCCGTGTTCAGATCGACTTTCCCAATGCGCTTGATGAAACCTGGACCATCGACATAAAAAAATCTCGCGCTCGTCCTCCGTATCAGGTTCGGGAAAGGCTGCGTCAGATTCTCGCCAGAATCTCAGAGCGAAGCACCGTTGTGCATAGGGGAAGAGGTAAGAAACTCTATGATGAAGTTTCCGCTCCGGTTTGGGATCGTTTCGCGGAAAAAGGTTCTATTCACTATGAGATCAATTCGGATCATCCCCTCATAAAATCTATTCTTCAGACACTGAATGAAGATCAGGGAAAGCAGTTCAGCACAGTACTCCAGCTCATTTCAGCATCTCTGCCTGTAGAGATGATCTATTCGGATTACTCGACTCATCCGGCAGATATGACTCAGTTGAATTTCGAGGAAAGCGAATTGAAGGACAAACTCGAAATGCTGAAGCGTATTCTTTTCGATGATAATTCGTTTGATGCGGATGCGTTCGAAGAAGTGGCGCGCTCTACAAGAATCTTTGAAAATCATAATGACATCATTCAGGAATTTATCAGGAAGGCAGTCTGATGGCTCACAATCAACTTGAAGCCGAAAAAAACTTCACGAGCTCACTGATAAGTGCGTTATCGACGCTGGAGGAAACGCCTACCCCCGAAGTCATAAAGACCAAAGCACAGCAACTCGCTGAAATGTTGAATTACACCGGTGATCTGGAAGGCATCATTGGTGAGGCAATGATCGCTGTGGACAGCCGCATGGGTCAGGGAATTTCGCTTATAGATACCGAAGCAGAGCATGATGAAGAATGGGTTTTCAAGCGTGATGACATCCAGTGGACTTATTCAGAGGCATATGAAGCATATTTGAAACAACAGGGATTTCATCCGAACATTGTACGGTCACTTGGTGACGTTTCCGGTAAAATTCTTGGACATCTGCAAGATCCATCGAGCGAAGGCACGCGCTGGGATCGTCGTGGGCTCGTTATTGGTCACGTTCAATCAGGCAAGACAGCCAATTATTTGGGACTTATCGCACGAGCAGCCGATGCCGGATACAAGTTCATCGTTGTGATTGCGGGCATTCATAATAATCTTAGAACTCAGACCCAGGAGCGTGTTGATGAAGGTTTTGTGGGGCGCTCAAGCAATCCAGAGGACCGGCAGACTGTTGGAGTAGGTTTGACTGCCGCTAACTACCCTCATCCGGCAACCCTCACGAACGTCCACAATGATTTCAACAAAAAAACGGCTGACCAGAGTGGCTGGGAACTCAACGATTTCAGCAAACCGATAATTCTTGTCATTAAGAAGAATGTACGCACTCTTGAATCTCTCTTCAATTGGCTGAAAGAAATGAATGCAAAGGGAGGAGATCGCATATCCGATGTACCTATGCTTCTCATCGACGATGAAGCGGACAATGCGTCAATAAATACAAATAAGGAAGACCTTGATCCTACACGTACTAATACAATGATCAGAAAGATTCTCGGTCTTTTTGATAAATCCTGTTATGTTGGATATACAGCAACTCCGTTCGCCAATATTTTCATTAACCCGGAATCCTACGATGATGTGGCGCACGAGGAGCTGTTTCCAAGAGATTTCATTTACTGCCTTGATGCGCCCAATACTTATTTTGGCCCAGCCAGGGTTTTTGAAGAGGAGAATTTTAATCCGGACCCTGTTATCCCTATCGAGGATGCTGAGGAATACCTACCCTTTTCGCACAAAAAAGACGACGATATAAAAGACCTTCCGCCATCATTATACAGAGCAATCGATCAATTTATTGTCGCAAGGGCAATACGAAATCTGCGCAAGCAAAAGAACAAACATGCTTCAATGATGATCAATGCGTCTCGCTTTGTATCTGTGCAAAATAGGATACGTGATTTTGTAAGTATCTATGAAAAGTCACTACGTCAGGCGGTTAAAGCAAACTATGCAATGCCGGAAAATATAGCCTCTCAAGACCCGTATATGGCAAACCTGCGGTCCGCTTATGATGAGCAGTATTCTGGTAGTGGACATAAGTGGGAAGAAATTAAGACGGAGTTGAACGGAGTATTTGAAACTCTCCGAATTTTTGTTGTGAACAGCAAATCCGATGAAAAACTTGATTTCAAAAAGTACGAAAAAGACGGTATTGGCCTTACGGCTATTGCGATAGGCGGCCTTAGTCTTTCACGTGGTCTGACAATCGAAGGTTTGTCTGTCAGCTATATGTACCGCAATACCCGCATGTACGACACTCTAATGCAGATGGGTCGGTGGTTTGGATACCGCCCCGGCTATGATGACGTATGCCGAATACACCTTTCTCCCGATTCTATTGATTGGTACGGGCATATATCGGATGCCTCCGAAGAGTTGCGGCAGCAGATAAAACGAATGAGACGTGATGGTCTCAGTCCACGACAATTCGGACTTTACGTCAAAGCACATCCGGATCGTTTGCTGATCACAGCCGTGAACAAGATGCGCGCCGGAGAAAAGTTTACGGTTAGAACAAACCTCAGCGGAAGGATCGTAGAAAGCTATGTTCTGCCTGAGGAGGATGAAATCAATCAAAAGAATGAAGAATTGATTTCTGAATACTGGCGAACCGGGTTTGGTGCTGGCTCGGAAAAAATATTTCCTGCCACACCCGGACCAAAGGGTTGGTTTATTGCCGACGCCGCAACTGATGAACTCGGGGAGTTTCTTAGTCGGTTTCAGGTCCATCCTTCTTTTGCAAATACGAAAGCTGCTGCTTTGGAATATCTTCGTGCAATCTCTGAAGACCATTCCAATTCCGATGTCCTCCTTATATCCATTTCTGATCGGGATGAGGATATGAGCAGTTATCGCCTTGGGACTCAGGATAGAAGAAGCGCCACGATACCTGATGGTGCTTGGCGTACCAGCAAAAACCGTGTTGCCAGCAGAGGCGATGAAAAGCTCGGGCTTTCGCCTGTTCAACTGGAAAGAGCGGAATCGCTTGCCGATGATGGCAAGAAACCATCAGACACTCACTATCGGGAAGTGAGGAATAAACCATTGCTCATGCTCCATTCTCTCAATCTCGGAAAGGGGGACTCAATTCAGGAACGGGTTCCTGCATTCGGCATCAGTTATCCCCCGGGAGACTACACCACTGAAGTTGAAGTTGTGGCAAACAAGGTATGGGTTGAAAAAATGCACGGTCCATCAGTGGATGCGCCGGAAGATGACGAGGATTATGGTGACTGAGAGCATAACTCCATGGACTGAGATCAAGACACCGGACCAGGACTATAACGTCCGGAAGGTAGGCCATGAGTCCTGCATGGAAATGTTCTGGGGCAAAGACTCAAACAACTGCTGCCTTTTTCTGATCGGCCTTCAGGGTGACCTTGCTGATCAGTTCCAGAATGAGAAGGTCACTATACATGGGGTGAGCACAGACCTCCGGCTTCTAGAATCAATCGGCGCTCAATTCTTTGTTCTACGTCTGGAACGCAAAATCGACCTCGATCTCTTCTACGCTTTGTGTAACACCATTATTGAAGCTGTCGCTTCTATTGAAGATTCTTCCATCCTTTTGAATGTGATTTTCAAGCACCTGAAACGCTGGAAAGCATTTCTTGCAGGACGGTCACTCCGCATTTTATCCGTTGAAGAACAGCGCGGTCTGTTCTGTGAGGTCAAATTTCTGCAAGAACTCATCAGGCTTTTCAATAACGAAATGGCAGCCCTTGAAGCTTGGCATGGTCCGGATCGTCAACAGCAGGATTTCCTATATTTTGATCGTGCCGTTGAAATTAAGTCACTTTATGGCAATACGCGCAATGCGGTTCATATCTCTTCAGAAGATCAGCTTGAAACCGTTTGTCCGAAATTATTTCTCTGCGTTTACAGACTTGCTGAACGATCACCATCGGATCATTCCATTTCTCTAAATGACCTTATAAGAAATGTATATTCGTCACTCACCGATGACAACGCGATTGAATTATTTTCCGATAAACTTGCAGCAGTCGGATATGCTGAGATCAGAGAATACGATAACCCTGCGCTGACTTTAACGGGAATCAAAGTGTTCTTGGTAGGAGATGAGTTCCCACGGCTAGTACGCTCCGATCTGCCGGGAGCTATCCTGAAGGTATCATATGACCTTCAGCTTCAGGAAATTGCAGTTCATGAGTGTTTGGCGGAAGAACTGTGGAGACCGCCCGATGAGTGAGACTGTCTCCGAGTTTTTCCATGATTTTCGACAGGAGATGCTGGCGGCGGCTGAGGCTCGAAGCGATTTTCAGTTAGCCGAGTTCATGAATGCACTGGCGGATGAACTTGTCGATACAGGATTTGTAGAAGGTTTTGAGTTTTGTCACTATCGGGCACCGCGAGGAATGCGAGTTGATGGATACTGGTTTAACGATGACGGTGTTCTCGATCTGTTTATTGCGGACTTTGATTGCCGTGAAAAACTCAACTCGCTTACAAGAACAGATGTGGATGCAACCTTCCGGCGGTTGTCAAATTTTTTCGAAGCAAGTCTTGTAAAGAATCTTCACCGCGAATTGGAGGAAACCTCACCGGAGTATGGTCTCGCAAGGGAAATCGCTGATCGTGGAAAAACAATCGTCAGGCTGAATTGTATTCTATTCTCAGAGCGGGCTCTGAGTGAAAGGTTACAACAAGTAGAAGATGCAGAAGTTTGCAATGTGCCATGTTCATTCCACATTTGGGATATTACACGGTTGCAAAGACAACGAGCGGCACGCGGCCACAAGGAGCCATTGGATATAAATTTTGATGAACGCTTCGGATACGGTATTCCGTGCCTTCCGGCACATCTCGGCTCACACGCCTATCAATCATATCTTATCGTAATGCCTGCAACTGTTCTGGCGGAATTATACGGAAGATACGGAGCAAGGCTTCTGGAACAAAACGTCAGATGCTTTCTCCAGGCACGAGGAAAAGTAAATAAGGGTATCCGGTCCACAATAATTACCGAGCCGGAAATGTTCTTCGCCTACAACAACGGTATCACCGCTACCGCTCAAAGCGTCGAGACTCGTTCTACGCCCCAGGGATTGGAGCTCGTTTCGATAACAGATCTTCAAATCGTGAATGGCGGACAAACGACAGCTTCACTCTTCCATACTGCAAGAAAGGATAAGGCTTCGCTTGAGGGAATTTTTGTTCAACTCAAACTTTCTGTAATTGATAGCGAAGAAAGCGAGACCGTCGTTCCCCGGATTTCAGAATATGCGAATACACAAAATCGCGTAAATGCAGCTGATTTCTTTTCAAACCATCCATTCCATATTCGAATGGAGGACTTTTCCCGTCGGCTCTGGGCTCCTGCGGTTAGAGGTGCACAACGTGAAACGAAGTGGTTTTATGAACGAGCGCGCGGTCAGTATGCTGATGCTCAATCCAAACTCACGCCAGGCGAGAAGAAAAAATTCAAGGCTGAAAACCCAAAACCACAGATGTTCAGCAAAACTGACCTAGCCAAGTTTGAGAATGTCTGGGATGAGCATCCAAAGTGGGTGAATCTGGGTGCCCAAAAGAACTTTGCCCAATACGCTAAACGAATTGGAAAGGAGTGGGCAAAGTCGTCTGAATCTTTCAATGAACACTACTTCAAGCGCGCTATTGCACGGGGCATTGTTTTCAGAGCAACTGAACGCATGGTTTCCGCACAGGAATGGTACAATGGAGGGTATCGCGCAAATATCGTTGCATACACTATCGCGGCTATTGCAGAGAGCTGTAGAAGAAAAGAGTCAAATATTGATTTTATGAAAATCTGGAACACGCAGACGCTTTCAACAGAATTTATATCTGTTCTGGAAACGGCTGCGAAGTTTGTAAATGATCATATCACTGAGCCTCCTTCCGGATTTTCGAACGTCACCGAGTGGTGTAAGAAGGATGCTTGCTGGACGAATATCATGTCTGATCTGGATGAATTTCTTGCAGGTATTTCGGATGGTTTTTGGAGCGACTCGATCACCGAGGAAGAAACCAAGGCAAGGCAGCGGCAGGCCAAGAATGTTCAGAAAATTGATGATGGGATTGATGCTCAGAAGAAAGTATTTGAAATCACTTCGGCTGAGTGGAATTACATACTCGATGAAGGCTCCAAAAGAAGAATTTTCACCCCAAAAGAAGTTGGTGTCCTCAATATTGCCAAGAACATACCACAGAAAGTTCCCTCAGAAAAACAATGCACTGTTCTGCTGATAGCTTTGGAAAAAGCTAGACTGGAAGGGATTTCTTACACCAAATTAGCTTAGCTGCGCTTTTTGGAAACCTAGCGCATCGCGGCAGGCCGCGACCGGGCTCTACTCGGCGTGCTTTACACGCCTCCCCAAGCCCCGATGAATCGGGTCTTGGCCATCCGGTAATGATCCTTCCCTCGACTGCGCCTCGGCTTGCGCCGTCTTTACCGTATTGAAACAGCAGACGCGCTGACGCGCGGCTTTTTTGAGGTTTCCCCAGGCGCTCGGGTGTGGGCGTCAGCCACGCTGGCGCGGGGCGGCCCATGCGCAAGCCTCTTGGGTATTCATCCGTATAGGTCGTCAAAGGTCTCCTACCAAGAAACTTGCCCACCGGCAGCAAGCTGCCTTGGCCCTGATGCCCCACGCCTGCGCGGCGTTCCTGCCGCCCACCCCCTCCCGCCGGGGGGAAACTGGTGACGGGGGCAGAACAGGAGACGAGACATGGCCACCAAGAACCGCGACCAAAGCGCAAGAGGCAAGCGCAGCAGCGCACCGCGCCGCGACCTTTATCAAGACGTGACAGACAAGATTATTGCGCAGCTTGAGGCTGGCGCAGTGCCTTGGGTTCAGCCTTGGGGACGCGACCACATCAAGACCCCGATGGGACTTCCGAAAAACGCGGCAACCGGCAATACCTATTCCGGCATCAACATCTTGTTGCTGTGGGGAGCGGCTATCGAAACCGCGAGAACCACCCAACACTGGCTAACCTTCAAACAAGCCTTGTCGCTAGGCGGATGCGTCAGAAAAGGCGAACGCGGCACTGCAATTTGTTACGCCGATACCTTCATACCCAAAGCCGAGGCAGAAAAAGCGCAGCAAACAGGAGACGACCCGCAGCGCGTCGGCTTTTTGAAACGCTACACAGTGTTTAACGCCGACCAGTGTGAAGGCTTGCCCGATGAATTTTTAGCCAATGTGCAGCCCTTGCCGGAGCGCGAAATCATCCCCCGCGCCGAACAGCTTATTGAAGCCACCGGCGCCGATTTTCGTATCGGCGGCGACAGGGCTTTTTTCGTGCCGAGCGAAGACTTTATTCAGGCGCCGCCGCAACCCGCATTCCGTGACCAGATAAATTATTACAGCACCTGTTTTCACGAATTAGGACATAATGCCGATATCCGGATTATGCCGAGCTAGCCGCTGAGACGCTGTTAGCTGCGGGGCCGACGCACTAAAGAGTCGGCATAAAAATCCCAGACAACGCACCGATGAGGCATTCGTTCCTTCTGAGCAAAGAGAAGGAGTTCAAAAAATGCCTAGAAATAGAAACGTCCACCGGCTGCCAGAGCGGGAAGCAAAGCGCTACAGTCAACGCATCGATGAGTTCACGGTGTTTCTTGATCGACAAGGCTATACACCGGCAACGGTCGGCACGTATCGATCGCATTGTCGACGGTTCGCAGAATTTGCCGTGAAGCGTGGCATCTATTTGTCGAAATTAGATGAAAGCGCGATCGATGGATTGATCCAGACCGTTCTCGGCCTGCATAAAGGTTCAAAAGCCACTTATGGCGTTTATTGCATCAATCGTTTCGTGGATTTTCTGATCGAGGCAGGCGAGGTTGCAGCACGACCCCAGAAGGTCGACAAGTCTAAACGCGCCGTTCTTATGCGCGAGTATGAGGCCTACCTTCGCGAACAAAGAGGATTATCCGAGGCGACGATTTATGGCTGCGTGAGATATGCGCATGGATTTCTGACGTTCAAATACGGTCCCCGTCTTGGCGACCTCAAGGGTCTAAAGGCTCAGGACATTACCGACTATATGATGCGCAGGCGTAAGAACGCGCGTATCGCTAAGGACAAGTCGATCGCGTCGCATCTCAGGTCGTTCTTTCGCTTCCTGTATTGGGCGAAGCACACGGACAAGAACTTGGCTGAGCAAGTTCCGTCTCAACGGACCATCGGCAACGGCAAAATCCCAAGGTATTTGCCACCGGAGGATATCAACCGGCTCATCGAAGCGGCTCGGCTATCGTCGAAAACGGGACGCCGTGACCATGCGATGATCATGATGATGGCGCGGATGGGCCTGCGCGGACCTGAAATCATCGCGATTAAATTGGAGGACTTAGATTGGCGCCTGGGTGAAGTTCTGATCCGTGGTAAAGGTCGATTGCATGATCGAATGCCGTTACCCCATGAGGTCGGAACAGCGATCGTCGACTATATCAAGAATGAACGACGTGGATCCTCTCGATATCTCTTCGTCTCGACGAGAGCGCCGTTCAAGAACTTTGCCGACTCCCAGATCGTAAACTGGATCTTGAGCAAAACCTATAATGCGACAGGTATCTCCCCGCCGCAGTCTTATGTCGGCGCTCATATTTTAAGGCACAGTCTGGCGACCGATCTGCTTCGGAACGGCGCCTCTCTGGAGGAAATCAGCGATGTCCTCAGACATCGTTCCCCGTCGACGACTTCGATCTATGCCAAATACGATGTCGACGCGTTGCGAGCGCTCGCCCCTTCCTGGCCAGATCAGGAGGATGCGCGATGAAAACACTCACTGAACGACTATACGAGTATCTCGAGATACGTCGTGCCCTCGGGTACGATCTTAGTTTTACCGAGCGCGTCATGAAGAAGTTCACTGCATATGCAGATGAACGAAATGCAGAGCATATAACGAGCGCGCTCTTCAAAGATTGGAAGCGAGACTATGGCGCTGCGGACACCAACACCTGGTCCGCCCGCGTATCCATGGTCAGGAAGTTTGCGACATGGTTGCGTGGAATAGACGGCAAGTCGGAGATCCCGCCTCGCGATATTGCAATCGGAAAACCTAAACGCTCCAAACCCTACATTTATAGCGAGCAACAGATCCGAGACATCGTCGCAGAAGCGGCTCGTTTGCCTTCTGAGTACGGCTTCCGTGGCCTGACGGCGTCAACGCTCTTTGGACTGATCGCCGTCACCGGCTTGAGGATAAATGAAGCGCTCGGCCTTCAAAAAGATCATATCGATTTATCCGCGGGCACCTTGGAAATCCTGAAGTCCAAGTCGGGGAGTGAGAGATGCTTGCCGCTCTCACCATCCACAGTTGATCGTCTGGGGCAGTATCTGGAGTTAAGACGGCATATCACCGGCCTCAATAGTGGTCCGATCTTTGTGCGTCACACCGGTGCGCCGCTAGGCGACTGTGGGGCGCGGTACACATTTGCCCAAGTCGGACGCCGACTCGGACATCGCAATCCTGCGGGCTACAAAAGGCATGGTGTTGGACCTCGTATCCATGATCTTCGACATACGTTCGCCGTGCACACGATCATCAGTTGGTACAAGGCAGGCGTCGATGTCGATCAGGAAATGTACAAGCTAAGTGCCTTTCTGGGCCACAAAAAACCGGTGCACACATACTGGTACATCGAAGCTGTCCCCGAACTGATGCAGTTGGCGGCGAAGCGTTCTGAGGCACTGCTCAAGAAGCGGAGGCAGCGATGATCAAGCAGCATCCACTTCCGCCCTACTTACAGCGCTTTTTTACAGAGCGGCTCGTTGGTCAGCTGAATGCCAGTCCGAACACAATTGCTGGATATCGCGACACCTTCCGGATGCTCCTGCGCTTTGCGACGAGTGATACCGGAAGAGCGCCAACAAAGCTGCATTTAGACCATATTGACGCCGATCTGGTCGGGCGGTTTTTAATCCATCTCGAAGACACGAGGGGTAGCAGCGCGAGAACTCGAAACACGCGCCTCGCAGCCATCAGGTCGTTCTTCAAATATGTCGCGGACAAAGAACCACAACTGCTTCATCACTGCCAGCGTATCTTATCGATGCCCCAGAAACGGTATGTGAAAAGAGCAATCGACTTTCTGACTTATGATGAGGCCGAAGCGCTGATCGACGCGCCTGATCTGTCGACCTGGTTCGGCCGCCGCGATCGTACTCTGTTGCAGATGATGGTCCAGACGGGTTTGAGGGTCTCGGAAGTGTTGGCGCTCAAAATCAATGACGTGGAACTTGGACACGGTGCTGTCGTGCGATGTCTTGGAAAGGGGCGAAAAGAACGTGCGACACCGCTTCGTGGAGACACAGTCACGGCTCTTAAGTCATGGCTGAAGGAGCGTAGTCGTAGACCATCAGAGCCGCTATTTGTCAGCATCCGTGGAGGTCCACTAAGTCGAGATGCTTTAGAACGCATTGTCCGGAAACACGTTTTGATCGCATCAGAAACGTGCTCGACACTATCTAAGAAGCGGGTCTCACCGCATGTGCTCCGTCACACTGCAGCGATGCACCTATTACAGAATGGGGTCGATCGAACGGTAATCGCTTTGTGGCTGGGTCACGAGTCGGTGGAAACAACGCAAATATACGTCCACGCCGATATCGAGCTTAAAGAAAAGGCGATGGCCAAGACGAAGAGGATGAATCGCAAGACGCCCAAGGGTCGATACATTGCGGACGACAGCTTGTTGGAATTCCTGGAAGCCCTCTGATTATGCCGACATTTTGAAGTGACCAAGTCGGGCTAGCCGTACTCTCAGCGGCTAGCTCGGCATAATCCGGATATCGGCATTATGGCCGTTATGCCGATGTCGGCATAACGGCCACTGGACAGGCCATCAATCCCGCCTCGATCGGAACCTGACCACCAGCAGGGGAACCAAGGATTACGCCCGCGAGGAACTTGTCGCAGAAATGGCGAGCGCCTTTGTTTGCGCTGCGCAGAACATTACCCCAACCGTGCGCCATGCGGACTATATCGCCGATTGGATCGAATAATGACGAGGTCGTCATTATTCGATTTATCGCGAGGTGAAGATTATGCGGAGGAAGTCGGGCGCGGCCCTTAGTTTTCTGTCCTTTCGATCTTCTTTCCTCCGCATAATTTGAGGCTTGCATCAGAGCGTATCGAGCCAGTCGAGCACGCTTTGGTCGCGTCGCCATGAAGGTGGGCTGCCAGTCTTTGGGCTCTCAATTTGTTCCAATGCCCGGCGTTTGGTCTCCAGGTTGGCCTGCGCGTAGTGGTTTGTCGTCTCCAGGCTGACATGGCCAAGCCAGCTTCGGATTACGGTGATGTCCACGCCCGCGGCAACCAGATGCACAGCTGTTGCATGCCGGAAGCTGTGTGGTGTCACATGTTTTTTCGCTAGCGTCGGCACATCCACCGCCGCCGCTTTCACATACTCCGCCAGCTTGAAGCGCACCCCCGAGGCGCTTAACGGGTTGCCGTAGCGGTTCACGAAGAGGGGCGCATCGTCAGGCCTTGGCGTTCGCTCAAGCAGTGATTTCAGCAGAGCAGCCGTTTCTGGCCAGAGCGGGCTGATGCGTTCCTTACGGCCCTTTCCGTGCAATCGCACGCAAGCTGGTGCATCGAACCTGATGGCCTGTGGGCATAGATTAAGCGCCTCTTGGATGCGGGCACCTGTGTTGTAGAGGAACGACAGCAGGGCATGGTCCCTCTGACCGATCAACATTGACCGATCCGGTTGAGCAAGGATTGCCTGTACTTCTTCCGGTTCAAGGTAGTCCGGGGCACGGGTCGGCGCCTTCTTTGTTGGGATGTTAAGGACCTGTGCGCATTGTGCCATGCGTTCCGGGTCGCGCGTTGCCACGAAGCCGAAGAAGCTGCGCAAGGCCGACAGGCGGCAATTTCGCGTACCAATGGTATCACCGCGGTCTTCCTCGAGGTGTTTGAGAAAAGTAGCGACTTCGGCGGCGGTCAATTCGCTCAAGGTGAGACGGAAAACAGGCTTGCCGTGCCGTTCCGCGACAAATCGGAGAAAGAGTCGCCAGGTATCGCGATATGACTTGACCGTGTGAACAGACGCGTTGCGTTGCTGGACCATCCAGTCGGTGAAGAACAAGCGCAGCAATTCTGGGAGCGGATCGGTTTTCATGATGCCGCCTCCGTTCGTTCAGCGTTGCCCGGAGAGGCGAAGGCCCGGAACCGCTCGTTTGCTTCATGCAGCAATTCCTGCGTCACGGTGATGTAGACCAGCGTGGAGTTAATATCCCGATGGCCGAGATAGGTTGCGAGATAGGGCAGTTTTTCCTGTGGGTTCACGCCTTGCCGGTACCATTGCAAGATGCGGTGAACGACAAAGGTGTGGCGCAGGTCATGGACGCGCGGCCCTGTCTTGCCTTCGGCAGGTTTCAGGCCCGCCATGCGCAGAATGGCGACAAGATGCGAACTAATCGCTGCCCGGCCGTAATGCCCACTCTTTTGTTCGTGCCAGAACAGGCCAGCTTCAGGATCACATGAGACCTTGGCGTCTCGACGTGCTTTGAGAAGCGCGCGCATGGCGTCCATCGCACTATCGGACAAGGGCAAGATGCGGGACTTGAAGAACTTCGTCTCGCGAATCGCGATGGTCCCCGCCTGCATGTCAACGTCGCCGAGTTTCAGCCGCGCTATCTCTCCGACCCGCAGCCCGGCACAATAGGCCAGAACGAGCATTGTGTAGAGATTTATCGGGCGTGACGGCGCACGCGCAGACGGAAAGGTCCGGGCGATCGCCAGCACCTTCTGGATCTCCTCATGGCTGTAGATATACGGGCGCCGCCACGTGCGTTCGACCTGTTTCGCAGGCCCTTTATCAAGCGGTCGCACCGGTCGTGACGGATCATCGTGGCACAAGGCTTTGTTCACGACACGGGCCAGCTTCTCGCATTCTGCCGGATGGTTCGGGTTCGTCTTTATCTGGCGATACTGTGCAAGCAATGTCTCTAGCGGACGGCCATCAAGATCGGGCCGTTCCTGAACAAAGCGGTCGAACCGGCGGCAAATGACATCCTGTGTCTCGTAGCGGTACCCCATGCGCTGCATGCGGTGAACATGAGTGCGCATGAGATTTCCCCACGAACTCCCATAGGGCTGGGGCCGTCGTAAATCTTCGAGTGCCCTGTCCGGGTCAGGTGACATCAAGGCGCGTATGATGCTCGTGTCACTATAGGCATTCAGGGCGTTTCGAAGGTCCGAGACGGGATTGCCCTCAAGCCTTCCGTCGTCAACGAGGACATCAAGGAAACGCGTAATGATCCGCGCACGGTGCTGCACCGTTGAGCGCGCCCAGACCTCACAGCGCTCGCCTAGCCAGTGTTCAAGTGTTTGCCGGTCTGTTGCACCACATCGCAGAGCCGCCCGCCAGAAGCTGTCCAGTGCTTGCCGGTAATAAGTCGGTGTCGTCGCGTAACCCAACGGGAGCTGCGCAACATATTGCTTGATGATCTGTTCTCCATCCTCAGGCCAACGCATCATGGTTTGACCTCCCGCCCCGGAAGGTCGATGGCAATGGCTCGCAAATCCTCTGTCGCAAGCTTCAGATAGGGCACGGTCGAGTCTGGCGACCGGTGTCCGAGCACATCTCCGATGATCTTGCGCGGTGTGGACGCCCGCAGCAGGCTGACGGCACGAGCATGACGGAAGATATGTGGTCCACGCTTGCCGGTCGGTTCTATCCCGGCATTTTCGAGGCGGCGTTTGACAACGCCATAAAGCCCGCCCGCTTTCATGGCCTGATATGGCGCCCGGCTTCTCAGAAAGACGGTCCTTGCATCCGTCTCCGGGCGGCCATCGCGCAAATACCGCAAGATCGCTTCTCCGGCGGGTTCCACGAGGGGCAACGCGGCCGCAGTGTGGGATTTGGACCGGTGGACCCGCAAAGTGTCGGAGCGCCAATCGATATCTTCGATTTGCAAACGCCCAACCTCGCCAGACCGAAGGCCGTAATTGGCCAGAAGCTGAAGGATCGCATGATCGCGCAAGCCAAGCGAAGACTTGTCCTGCGCCGCCGTGCCCAATACAGCGTCGATCTGTTCAGTGGTCAGGATCGAGGGAATGCCTTCATAGGCGTAGAGAAGCGGGGCAATCACGTGCCCCGAAAGATCGTCTTCATGCAGGCCACTACGGTGCAGATGCCGAAGGAATCCACGCAGCCGTTCGGCCACATCCTTGAGCGACTTGCGGGTTAGCCCCGGAGCTCTGCCGTCCATATAAGCATCGGTGTCGCACACGTTCAGGGCGGCGAAGTCCGCGTGCTCGTATTGCTGAAGATACCATTTACAGAAGTGACGTGCTTCCCACATCAATGCCTTGATCGAAGGCTCCGCGAGACCACGTTCAGCACGCAGCCAGTCCTCGTAAACACAGCATATATCCCGACAAACCTGTTCAGCCACGCTTGCGGCGGGCGGCACCGGCGGCCAATCGACCAAAGCTGAGCGTAGCAACGCATGGATGCCCGAGCGCGGGACCCCCGTCCATTTGGGAGCAGGCAAACGCCCGCGATCCTTCTCAAATTGCCGCACCGCGTGGCCCAGATAGCGCGCCACAAGGTCCAGTGTGACTTCGCACAGCTCGATTTCTCGCGCTTGCAGCCAGGACAGAAACTGACCTGCATAAAGGCAGTAATTGTGAATAACGGTCGGACTATAGCGCCTGGTGCGCAGCGTCTCGCGAAGCTTCATAATGGCTTCCGGGGTCGAGGATGACATCTGGTTCTCCTTGGTTTGTTGATCAACCAAGGGAACCACCGATCTCAAATAATGCGCAGTATGAGAGGCTGAAACGCCGTCCAAGTCATTGAAAAAACGGCGCCAATGAAAACTTCCTCCGCATAATCTTCACCTCGCGATAAATCGAAGTCCTGAGAGAGGACAATCGCGCCATCTTCCGCGCGGCGAGCCAAGCCTCGAAGGCAGCCGACTTCATCCTCGCCTTTCAGGACACCGGAACGTGGGCGGGAGCGAAGCCATGAGCCGCTATCCATACCGCCTCGACGGTCCCGCCGTCGTCTCGTTTTCGGGTGGGCGCACCTCCGGCTGCACGCTCAAGGGCCACTGCCCGGACATGCGTCTCTTCCATATCGATCGCGAGCCATACGCCACGCTCTTCGATCAGGCCGAACGCCAGGGCGTGCTCGCTCTGTCCGATCCGACAATGCTCAAGATCGGCAGGGAAAGCGAGGACTGTGTGTGCACGGCCAGAGTTTCGCGCCCGGATTGGGCGCTTCATCGCTCCGGCGGACCCGGAGCCCAACCCCAGGAGCAAACCCATGCTACTCCAACATATTGAACTCGGCAAGCTGAAGGACGCCGCCATCAACATGCGCCATGCCAAAGCCGCGCCTGATGTCTCCGACATCCTTCCCAGCGTGAAGGCGCGCGGCGTCCTCGTGCCGCTCTTGGTGCGGCCCAAGGGCGATGGCGAGAGCTTCGAGATCGTGGCCGGGCGGCGGCGTTACTTCGCGGCCAAGTCTATTGTTGACAATGGCGGCGCGGTCGAGCCGCTGCCCTGCGCCATCATGGAGCCGGGCGACGACGCGGCGGCACTCGAAGCGTCGCTCATCGAAAACCTTGCCCGGCTCGACCCCGACGAGATGACGCAATACGAGACCTTCGTGCGCCTGCGAAAGGCCGGGACGTCGGTCGCCGACATCGCCGCGACCTTCGGCATCACCGAGTTGATGGTGAAGCGCCGCCTCGCCTTGGGCGAGCTTCTGCCCAAGATCAGGAAGGCATACCGCAACGAGGACATCGACGCCCGGACCGTTCGCCATCTGACCATGGCCACCAAGCGCCAGCAGCGCGACTGGCTCAAGCTGTTCAGCGACCCGGACGAATACGCGCCGCTCGGCTGTCAGTTGAAGCAATGGCTGTTCGGCGGTCAGCAGATTTCGACCGAGGTCGCGCTGTTCCCGCTCGATGCCTACAAGGGCCAGACCGTCACGGACCTGTTTGGGGAGAAAGGCTATTTCGCGGACACAGACCAGTTCTGGACCTTGCAGAATGCGGCCATTGCCGCCAAACGCGATGCCCTCATGGAAAACGGCTGGACCGAGGTCGACATCCTCGAACCCGGCTTGCGCTTTCATTCATGGGATCATGAAAAGACGCTCAAAAAGGATGGCGGGCGCGTCTATATCACCGTGTCCCACGGCGGCGAGGTCGAGGCCCATGAGGGTTGGTTGACGACTAAGGAAGCGAAAGCCAAGCGCCGCGCCAAGGCGTCGAAGGACGATCCGGCCACCGACGGAAAACCTATCCGTCCCGAACTGACCAACCCGGCGCAGAACTACATCGAACTGCATCGTCACGCCGCCGTGCGACATGCAATGCTGAGGCATACGGGCGTTGCCCTCCGGCTGATGGTGGCCCACGCTATCGGTGGCTCGGCGCTGTGGCGCACCGAGGCCGATCCGCAGACGACGCGCAAGGATAAGACGGCGGAAAGCGTCGCCCAATCGAAGGCCGAGACGGCGCTGGCCGAGGAACGTGAGGACGTCTTGAAGCTTCTCGGACTGCCCGCCCACGGCCATTCCGTCGTGCACTCGAACGGCGATGATTATCGCGTACTCGAGCTATTTGGGGCGCTCTTGAAGCTCTCCGACGACGACGTGTTTCGGGTTCTGGCCATCGTCATGGCCGAGACCTTGGAGTCCGGGACCGCCGTGGTCGAAGCGCTGGGAACCCGCCTCAAGGTCGATATGCGCGACTATTGGGAGGCGGACGACGCCTTCTTCGACCTTCTCCGTGACAAGGGAGCGGTCAACGCCATGCTGCGCCATATCGGCGGCAAAGCCGTCGCCGACGCTAATGTCACGGCAACGACGAAGGTCCAGAAGAAGATCATCCGCGACTGCATCACCGGCGACAGCCGGAAGAAAGCCGAGGACTGGCTACCGCGCTACATGGAGTTTCCATTCAAAACCTACACCAAGAATGGCGGTGGACGGCTGAGCGACAACACATCCCGTGTCAAATCGCTCGTTTCCTGAAACCGGTGACGGACGGCGGGAGCGGCCGTCTCACCCGAACGGGAGGGCCGCGAACGCTTTCCGCCGCTCAATCGCTGTCAGCAAGTCCACCCACAACCGGATGGCACGGGGTATTGTCACGCACTTTCAGGCGGGATTTGGTGAACCGCCAAGCCATCGGAATCGTCCTGTCCGGCATCCCTTCGGATGCGACGGTTCCGTTCACGCGGTAACCTTCGGGAGCGGAGAAGGTCACCGACACTGAGGTATCGTGCCGGTGCTTGCCGATAGGTTCGTGCCGTCCGGTTCCGCGCTCCCTTTGCGGACCGCTTATCTCATCAGGCGTTCGTTTCTTCTTCTATACAGTCAGGCATGCACGCGGCTGCGCTGACGCCCCCAGGCCGTCGGGCGCGAGACCCCTCACCGGCCATCTTGCGTCACGAACATCGGCGCCGTCTGTGCCATCGCGTCTCCTGATCGATGGCAGCCGAGACGCCCATTCGCCTGCTTCTGCTCGATGGACCTATGGCGGACAGCGGCCGCATGAAACCGGCGTTTTGCACTTTTTTCCCCGCCGCTACGCGGCTTCCTCGCGGAACAAAAAAGTGCGCCCGCCGGTCCTTCGCTTCGCTTCGGCCTCTCGGTGCATGCGACCCCCGCCCGCCATGGACGGTCCCGCATCAGCAGGGCGATGGGCGCCCGCTAAAGCCAACAGGAGACGATGATATGGCACAGGCACTCGGATATGTGACGAAGAACGAGACCGGCGGATACGAAGGCACGCTCGCGACGATGAGCCTCAAGAAACGCATCCGCATCCTGCCCAACCCGGCGAAGGAGACCGACGCACAGCCGGACTTCAGGGTCTACACCGAGGATCGCGTGGAGATCGGCGGCGGCTGGAACCGGGTCGGCAAGGCGAGCGGCAACCCCTATGTCTCGCTGACCTTCTCCGCCCCGGAGTTCGGCCCTGCCAAGATCTACGCCAATCTCGGCCGGGCCGCCGGACAGGACGATCCCGATGTCATGGCAATTCTCTGGAACCCGCTCGGCTAGCGGCCATCACCGGCCCCCGCGCCCTCCGGCGCGGGGGCTTTTCGTGTTTTTTATTAATAGGTATTCAGTATGAATTTCCATGAAAATCTTCACACTTTATGACAAGTCATTGATACTTATGTGCAATAATTGCAGTATCGGTTGAGACTGTATGCCGCAGATCGACAACTCGGCGCTAGACGCGACTGGCGGACCAAAGGTAAGCGAATAAACAGAGGGGCTGAATCGAGCTTACGGCGTTGACTGCGTCGGCTGCTGTCGTCCTGCGAGAGAGGAAAGGACAATGGCGGCGTCTTCCGATCCTGCGGTTTCTGGCGCGCCCCGACTGAGCGATTACGACTATGTGCGGTCTCTGACCCGGTCACGGATCGCTTGGGAATATCTCAGGCGACACCCCGATTATAGACGCGACTGGCGCAACTCAGCGCCACGGCGGCCCCAACCCGTCCTTCCGAATGACGAATTAGTCCTGCTCCAGGCGCAGCGTCGCTTCGCGCGCGCGGAAGTCTGGGGCCTCTATGGCTTTCGCCGACCCTGATGAGACAGCTTTCGAGGCGGATGTCTTTTGGAGGGTCGAGGACTATCGACGCGTGCTTTCCGCCTATGTCCGAAGCCGATTTCGCCCTGGCTTTGGCAGCACCGTCTCACTCGGGCAAATCAACTGCCGCAAGACGATCTTGAAGACCGTCGACGGCGTCCAGCATCTGCTATTGCGTGACCAGTCGCGGGTCGCGCAGGTCCGATGCATCGGCGAAGACATTGGAGCCGACACGGTCGTAATGGAGGTTGTGGTCGACGGTTTTCCAAATGTGGAAAGCCGTCAGAGGCTCATTAAGCGGTTTGCCGACCTCTGCCGCAACAGGCCTCCCGGCCGCCCGACCGATGGCTGGACCGTCGAGGCAATGCGCCATCGCGACGCCTTGGCCGCGCTCGACCGGCGCAAGGAAGGGCACTCATACCGGGAGGTTGCCATCTTCCTTTATGGCGAAATGGCGGTACGGCGCGATTGGAACAACCCCGACCAGACCATGAAAAATCGCGCCATCCGCAGCGTCAAACGGGGCTTTCGTATGATGGAGGGCGGATACAGATCGCTGCTCACATGACCGTTGCGATGTCCACGCAGGGGTATCGTTCTCGCGAACCCCCTCGAACGATGCTGCCGTCAGAGGCTGCGCCGGCCCACGCTTCTTTCCGATAGAGCAAATTCGCCGAAGCCGGAGGAGCTATGACCATGACTGATTCTCGAGCGGTACACGAAGGGCCTTTTCTTACGACAAAAGAAGCGGCGCACTTCTTGAAGCTCAAGCCGAACACACTGGAGAAAATGCGCGTCTATGGCGGCGGCCCGCAATACCGCAAGCATGGGCGTCATGTCCGCTACCACATCGACGACCTCATGGCGTGGTCCGACATGCGGAAGAAGGATTCGACGTCCGATGTCTGAGTATTTCACGTGGGTCGAGATCGTGTTTTACCCGGAATATCTGAACCATTGGCTGCGTTTCGGCACACCCGACGGGCAGCACGATCTCGACCGCCGCCGCTCGCTCGCGCTGTTCGGGCCGGGCCAGGTCTTCGGGTATGTCCGCTGGCGGGCCAACGAATACGGCACCCGGGATTGGCGCTTCACCATCGTCAAGACTGCCGAGCCCTCCTTGATCCTGAGCCGCATAGAGGGTGTCCATCCAGGCGGGGCAGTCCTTTTGCTCACGACCGGGAACACGAAGGTCAAGCACGCACTTTTGCAGATCGACGTGCTCGAAGCGGCGGGTTTCGAGCCCGCTGACGTGTCGCCGGACTACTACCGCCACGTCCATAATCGGATCGCGGCCAGGCGACCGATCCGACCCTATACACAATCTCAGCATGCCGCCTATAGGGCGGCGCGGCGGGTCGCGTCATGAAGGGCGCAACCCTGCTTGTAACGGCTGTACCGGTGATCGCTTTGGGGCTGGCGTCGGCGGTCGGCATACCGAAAAAGCTGATCTACAATGCTTCCGAGAGCGCGCCGCCGGGCCTGTATTGGCTCGACGACCAGCCCATCAAACGGGGTGACTTCGTCCTCGTTCAGATACCGATGCGGGTCCGCGCGCTTGTTGGGGAACGGGGCTATTTGCCACCCGAAATTCCGCTGATCAAGCGCGTCATGGGCGTCGAGGGCGATGAAATCTGCCGTGAAGCAACACGCATCTCGATCAACGCAAACACCGTTGCCGAAGCCCAGGCAAGCGATCGTTCAGGGCGGCCGATGCCTGTCTGGCAAGGCTGCCACATCTTGTCAGAGGATCGAGTCTTCCTGCTTCAGAACCATCCGTATTCCTTCGATGGGCGCTATTTCGGCCCCGTCGATCGCCGGCTGATCATGGGACGGGCGACGCGGCTGCGGTTACCTTTGCGGAAACGCAAGCAAAGCCGATCCAGTGCCCGGAAGGAATCGGCGCGTGAAAGACGTCTCAGGCAGCGGAGGGCTCTCGTAATCGGGTCAGGTCGAGATTGGGGCACTGTTGATGGTGTCGAATCTCGATCAAGCCGGCAGTCTTCAGCGTTCGATTGAATCTTTGAGGACAAGGAGATCCTGCTCATGAACCTGTATGCCGGCCTCGATATATCGCTGGAAGAAACCCATATCTGTATCGTCGATGAAAGTAGCAAGACGGTGCGAGAAACCAAGGTCGCGACCGATCCACAAGCCATCAGCTGTGTGCTTGCCGATCATGACGCCGACCTCGAGCGCGTCGGCCTGGAGGCCTCGTCTCTCGGCTCGTGGCTGCATGACGAGCTTGCCGAGTCGGGCTTTCCGGCGATCGTCGTTGATGCCCGCCACGCCCGTGCGGCCATGGGGGCTCAGCGCAACAAGACCGACAGAAACGATGCTCAAGGCATCGCCCAGATGAGGCGCATGGGATGGTATCGCGCGGTCCACGTGAAAAGCCCGGAGAGCCAGCGCTTACGCATGCTATTGGCCAACCGCCGGCTGTTGAAGCGCAAGTTGATCGACATGGAAAACCATATCCGCGGCACGCTCAGAGCGTTTGGCTTACGCGTCGGACAGGTCTCGCGTGGGCGGTTCGAGGCGCGTATCCGGGACCTTCTGGATGAAAGTGATGAGGGTCTGGAGGCCTTTATCGTAACCATGCTGACGGTGCGACAGAACATGCTCGATGGTTACAATACTCTGCACAAGTTCGTTCTTGATATCGTCAGGAAAGACCCGGTGTGCCGGCGGTTCATGACGGTGCCAGGCGTTGGGCCGATCGCGGCTTTGTCATTCCGTGCCGGCGTCGATGACCCGCTGCGCTTCAGGCGGTCCCGGACGGTCGGCGCACACTTCGGCCTGACACCCAAGCGATGGCAGTCCGGCACAATCGACCGCGAAGGGCGGATCACAAAGCAGGGCGACCGGGAGGTGCGCGGGGCGCTGTGCGAGGCTGCCGCGAGCCTGCTGATCCGCACGCGCAAGTGGTCGGCTATCAAGGCCTGGGGACTGAGGATTGCCAAGCGGACGAGCATGATGAACGCGATTGTCGCGGTCGCGCGCAAGCTTGCGGTGATCCTGCATCGCATGTGGATTGACGGCACCGAGTTCCGCTTTGGCAAGGGCGCAAAAGTTGTTGAGAAGCTGCGATTGACGCCGCCGAAGATGGCCTGACGCACCCATCAAACGCGTGTTGAATCGTCCAAAAGGAACGCCTTGAAACGAAATCCCGACCATAGGTTCTTCAGTTCCCCGCGCGTGGGAAGCGTCCCTTGCAGGGACGTTTGGACCGGGTCTGTCCGCTATCTTGCCTGCGCCGTTCGGCATCGAACGAGCGCGCCCTTGAGCGCTTGGACGGCCCGGTCCGCGATCAGATCAAGAGCGTGGGCCGGCATCTTGAGAGGAGATGGCCGAGCCCGAAGGAGCGCATGGATCGCATTGATTTACGGCAAAGCAACGCGGAAGTATAATGCAAGGGCCAACGGGAACACGAATGAAGACTACGCAAAGACGGTCCAAATAGAAGAGGCAAAAAAGCGCTTATAGCTGAAGAAGTTGGCCACCCGATTAGGAGGGCGAGATAAAAGGGCATGGTGCAAGAGCACCCTAAGCCATTGTCTGCACATCCGGCTTACCTGCACCAACGCCAAAGGACGCCGTGCAGGTGTTCGATATTAGATCGCTGATATTGTTGATAGTTTCGTGGTGCAAATTCGGTTTGCCGCTTTCGATCGCTCAAACCGAGACCTATCTGAGTGATTGGTCATGACCGACGACACAGACGATCTCTTCAGGCCCGGGCTCGGTCGCATCCGCAGTCTCGGCGGAAAGCGCGCCAAGAGCTATGTCAGTCGCGTGCTTCATCACATGTCGGCCTCTGGCGCGAGAGGCTCGATGTCATCCGGAAGCCGGAGCCGGTTCTCAGGCGCCAGGATCGGACGGGGCAACGGGTTCATGCAACGCCGCCGCGCGGGAGGCCGTTTCGGGCCGGCCTATCGCCGTGTCGTCATCAAGTCACGGATCGTCAAGCTCGCCGGTGCCCGAGATGGAACGGGCATCAGTGCTGCCCGCGCGCACCTCCGATACATCCAACGGGACGGCGTCTCGAAGGACCATGAACCCGGCCGGCTGTATGACAGCGAGAGCGACAATGCCGACGGCGCCGCGTTCCAGAAGCGCGGCGAAGGTGACCGGCATCAGTTTCGGTTCATCGTGTCACCCGAGGATGGAGCGGAGCTCGCCGATCTCAAGCCGTTCGTCCGTGACTTGATGAACACGATGGAGAGTGATCTCGGTACCAGGCTGGACTGGGTTGCCGTCGATCACTTCAACACCGAGCATCCGCATACCCACATCGTGCTGCGCGGGACAGATGAACTCGGCAAGGATCTGATCATTGCGCGGGACTACATGTCCCATGGCATGCGGCGCCGGGCCAGCGAACTTCTGACCATCGAACTCGGCCCGCATACCGAGGTTGAACTACGTCGTCGACTCGAGCGGCAAGTCGATCAGCACCGTTACACGGAGATCGATCGGATCTTGGTCCGCGATACGGAAGACGGCCGGCTCGATGTGCGAAGCGGCAATCGTTCGGAACCCGGACAAGATAGGCAGGCGATGCGGGTCGGTCGTTTACGTGTGCTCGAAAGACTCGGCCTTGCACGCGAAGAGCGTCCCGGGCAGTGGCTGCTCGCCGCTGACATCGAAGGAACGCTCAGACGAATTGGAGAGCGCGGCGATATCATCAAGACCGTGCATCGCGCCGTGAAGGATGCCGGCCGCGATGTGCCGGCAGCGAACTGTTCGATCTACGATCCGTCCGATGCGGACGCGCCAACCATCACAGGCGCGGTTTTGGCCACTGGTCTCCACGATGAATTGAACGATAGGCACTATACGATCATCGACGGCGCCGATGGCCGCGTGCACTACGTGGCGCTTGGTCCCGACCAGGACATGGAAGATTTGCCAAGAGGGGCGGTGATCGAGGTACGGCCGGCGGAGCGCGGACCAAGGCCTTCCGACCGGACGATAGTGGACGTGGCGCAAGTCAATGACGGGCTCTATTCGGAAGATGCGCACCGGGCTCATGATCCGTCAGCTTCACCGGACTACGTTCGGGCGCATGTGCGGCGGCTGGAAGCGCTCAGACGGTCCAATGTGGTTCGCAGGTTTCCGGACGGCAGTTGGGAGATACCCGAAGACTTCGAGGCACGTGTTTCCAAACTAACCGAAAAGCAAGCGCGATATCCACGCCGGATCGTGACCTTGTCGTTCCTGTCGATCGAGAACCAGATCAAAGCGAACGGCGCAACCTGGCTTGATCGCCAGTTGCTCTCCAGGGAACCGACCGCGCTGCGAGGAAGCGGCTTTGGAACGGAAACCAAGAGAGGGCTGCAGCAGCGTCAGGATTATCTCGTCGAACATGGATTCGCCGAACGCCAAGGGAACACCATCCGCTACCAAAAGAATCTGCTTCGCGTGCTGCAGCGGCGGGAGCTTGTCGAAGCCGGCAACAGACTCGCCAAAGAGACAGGGCTAGAGTTTGCTCCGCTGCAGGATGGCGAACGGATTGAAGGCACCTATCGAAAACCTCTGCGTCTCGCCAGCGGCAAGTTCGCCACCGTTGAAAAGTCCAAGGAGTTTACGCTGGTGCCCTGGAGGCCAGTTCTCGAACGCCATCGAGGAAAATCTATAAGCGCGACGATGCGCGGATCATCCGTCGCCTTCGACTTCGGCAAGAAACGTGGAATTGGGATCGGGTGACACGCAGAGCTGACGGCGTTGAATTATGCGGACCCTCAACCAAATGGAAGTTTCGGCCCAAAGTCGACTTCTAATGCGAGTAGCGTATGCTGCGTGTGCCGCCCGCATACCGGACATTCATCGAGTGTCTTCAGCTCCTCGAAGGCCGGTGACGACAACCGGATGTAGAAAGTCAGCAGATATCACGGACGCCGTTTTCGAAATCGTGAGCTTCTTCGTATTGGGGCTTTGTTCGATTTCCGTTGGTTCTCTGAAGTCTGGAGCGCCTGTAGGTTGCGGCCCGCATTGGTGCCACCCTTAGACCTTGGCCAGATGTGGTCAACTTGCCAGCCCATGGGACTGTTTCGTCCATAGGCAGGTTTGTAGATCACGTTGCCATGGTAGTCCCGGCGATAGAGATTTGGGTTCTTTCCTTTGACGTGACGTGCTTTGGCCCAGACGTACTGCGCTCGTCGGTTTGTGGTGTAGGGCATGTCTGTTCCTTCGTGATTGCGGTAGTCCGACATGGGTCGGTGTGGTTGTTCAATCGAGATCAACAATGACCTCCGGAACGGGAATCGCGAACGACTAGGTTGGCATGTATGTCCCTCCCCCCTTTCGGTCGAAATCGAACTCATACATCTGAATTTGACCGAGTGATTGCGCCTGTTGGCCGAGAAAGAACAAAAAACTGTTCGGGGCGGAGACAAATAGATGCCTGCGGGAAAGAATTCGATCTTTCACCGCATTTGAGAGATATTCGGCAATCTGATCCGCAAGGAGCGCGGCGTGCTCTCCCCCACAAACACCGGTCTGGCTTGCACCGTCTGCGAGTTGACAAAGGACAAGTTGTCCGATTGGCAACGAGGTGTTGGCGAGATAAGAGCGGACATCCTCTGCGACCGGGCGTGTCAAGCCGACGGCAATCGCAATCTCGTCTCCGTCGCCAACCTCCTGCGACTGGATCTCCAGAGATGGAGCGCCGAGCGCGCTGCCATCATCGGCGTGCCAGACCTCTCTTCCCCGGCGACCGTGCTGCACGAGTTCGGGCGAAACACCAGACTTCAGATGCAGCGTTTGTCCGGCAGCAAAGGCGACGGATGCATGTGCATCCAGCGAAAGGCGGACGGCCGCGGCCCCCACAATCCTTTGGCGCAAAAACTGCTTCACCGGGTCAAATACGTCTCCCTTCCAGGAAAGATCCGGTTTGAGATAGCGCTCGGTGAATCTATCAGTGAGGTCGAGGACGTGGGCATAGTCGTAATCCGCAACATCGGTCGCAAAGCGGTCAAAGGTGCGGATAAGCAGATCGGTCGACGGCGTCGCAGCGGATATTGAAGGCGCCACCCTCAGGCCTTCTTCCTTCAGAAACTGGATGAGGCCTGGGCGATCGAATTCTTGAATGTCACGTTTGATGAGTTGGCGGGCAAGCGAGTCGAAGCGAAAGTCCGATGCGGCATTCTCTTCCGAGGACAGCATGAGACCGACGGATCGCGCCTTCGTCGCCACAACGTCTCGCATAGCTTCCATATTCGGCTGACCGTCCAGAACCGCAAAACCATCGAGAATGGAGAATAAGACGTCGTCGTCACATCCGAGAGCTTCGCACCAGGCTTTGCGGACCTTTCCCATTTTGCTGGTTGGTCCTTTGCCAACGATGAGTTTCTCGAGATTGATGACGCCATCCTCTGATGAGATCAATTCAGCGAGTGGATCGCCATCCGTGATGCGCGCCGTGGTGACAAAGCTAAGTCTTATGCTGCTGTCCCCGGTTTCTTTCGCATCTCGAAGACGCTCGAGGAGCGAGACCATAGCCGCATTGATGAAGTCCGGGTCAATCAGGTCGAGATAGCCAAATCGGTTCGCCCGTGTCGTCTGCCATTTGACTTGTTTAAAGTGTTTTGACATCGGCGTGGCGTGCGCCTGACCTTGGGGTGCGCTATAGAAGATGCCGACATCATCGAAGGATTTCACTTCGCGCCATTCGTAGGCGACGCCAGCGATGTTTGAGCTCGGGTCGAGCATATCAAGTGCCGCACACCAGAAGTGGCGGGCCTGGTAATCGTCTCCGTTCAGTCTGGGCGCGATAGGATTGGCCATAGCGATCTCATGACAGCGGGAACTTGGGCCCGAAGAATGCGCGCCAAACTTTTAGGGCATCACCATTGCGGCCGCTGCGGGCGAGATTGATCGCATTTGCGATGTCCCGGTTCGCGGCATCGAGTAGTGACTGAGCCCGCGACAGAGCGGCGCCGTTCATGCGGTCGCTGACCGGTGAGCCAAGGCCGGCGGGATCGGGCCAATCTTCGTGAATCCGGTCGCGCAGCGTGGCAAAGAAAGACTGGATTTCTCGATCAAAGGAACCGCCCCATCCACCCCACAGACATTGCATCGCCATGACTTCAATCAGAAACGAGGGTTTGATCGGCTTCTCGCCATGGCGTGCATTCTGGTTCCAATATTTCGTCATGCGGACGAGGCCCTTCCACTCGTTCGAGTAGGCCTGGTGGGCTTCTGTTGCTTTATCCGCGTGGATTTCGGGATTAGTCCCCATCCACTTGCCTGTTGCGTTGTTTGGGATGACGTAGTTCTTGCCGTCGACAAATGCCGGCACGGCATCAACGCTCACAACACGATAGTCGGTGTTGTCATCTGCATCGACCACAACGCCGAAGTCGATCCCAACAGACCGGCTTTGCTTGGTCACTGCCGATCGTCCGTACTTTTCAACGAGCGCGTCATCAAACGCCGTAAGGATCGCATCGGGGTGCTTGTCGCGGTAATGCTTCTCGTCATCCCCGAGGACGAAGAAGATGTCGACGTCTTTCAGCGGTTTTGTCTTTGTCCATCGGGCGTAGCTCCCGGTCAGGAAGCTGCGATTAATATCGAACTTGGTGTCGAGATATTCGCGAACCTCTGTCTGGCGTTTCGACGCATTGTTTTGCTCTTTGTCATTGAGCTCGAGCCTGCTTTTGAATTTCTTGAACGCGTCCTGAAGCGTGATCATGATGCGTTCCTCCAGTAAGAGGCTGACGCACCAAGTCCGTTGTGCTCGATGGTAGACCCAAGACTTTGGCGAACCATACCGTCGGTCGATCGGTAGCTGCAGGAAGACCACCCATCGACGTTGGGCCGACCGGGTTTGTTGTGCGCCTTGAGTGCGTATTTTGCTGATAACGGCGAAATGCCGGCTTTACGGATCGCCCATTTAATCTGCTCTGTGTCCGTCCAAAACGTGGCGTCTCCGGAACCCCAATCATATCGTACTTCTATGTCCCACCGCTTTATAAGTTTGTCGGTCCGAGGATTATAGATTTCCAAAGTAATGGTTTCGAGATGCCCTGATTCAAGCCATGTTTCGATTCCACGTTTATTGGCTTCGGTATCGTTCACGAACTCCGTGGGATCCAACCCGCTTTCTCTGATGATGTCCTTAAGGCTCTTCAAGATATTATCTGCAACATAGGTGACCGAATGTGCGCGCGAATATGTAATGACATTGGTCATGATCCAAGAAATCCTTCCACGTTCAATTCCAAGCCGGCGTCGGACTTTGTGGAATTCTCTTCTGTTTGCTTTTTCTCGCTCATGTCCCGAGCGGTTATGCGGTCGCTCTTATCTTTGAGTGCCGATTGCACCCAGGTCAGGTCTTCTACTGTGCATGGAAGCGAAATCGACCAGTCGCCCTTTAGTGGATCAAACCCAAGGCTGTCCTCGTTGGCGTCTGAGCCATCGATCGCGTCATCGTCATAGATGCAATAGAACCGCGTTTGAGGTCCGTCGCATGAGACCAGTATGGGTGAGCTCTCGCAGGCCTTTTCTGCGATGACGCTGCCGGCAATGCCGGCAACACTTTCCAGTTCAGGCCTGGCTCCGGTGTTTGATGCGGTGAGCAGGTCAACAATGACCGACCAGGTCGTCAGCGTATCACGCTGTGGGGAGCTGCGGATGGTTCTGCGAGCAACGGTAGCCACTATTTGCCCCCCTTCGAATTCCGGTTTGAGCGAGCTGCCTTTGCCGCGGATGCAAGGTGATCGAGCGTGATTGTTTCCGGTTTGAGCGCGGTCTGCGTGTCGGACGCCAGGGCGTTGGCGACGGTCTTGCGAATGGTGCGCCCATCAAGATCGACAAACGCAGCTGCCGTGCTGGCGAACTTCGGTTGTCGGATCAGATCTCCGATCTTGGGATAGGTGGCGGCGAGACCAACGAGGCAATCCTCGAGAATTTTGCGGCAGGCCTCTGCATCGGGGAGCGGGATATTGGCCACCAGGTCACAGCGGGAAATGAAGGCGCTGTCCACCGCTTCCGGAAAGTTGCTTGTTGCGACGAAGAAGAGATTTGGATGGCTTTCAGCCAGCAGATCCAGTTGCACGAGCACCGCATCCGTTGCCCGATGTATATCGACGGGGTTTGCATTCAGGCTGAGTTTTGAACGGTCAACGGCAAGCGTTTCGACCTCGTCAAGAAGAACGATGGTTGGTCCACTTGTCGCGAGTTCTGCCACTGTTTGCGCAAAAAGGTCGGCCACGGCGCGTTGCGTCTTGCCCATGGCTGAGCTTGTGAGACCATGGGCCTCAACTTCGACCAGCCTAAACTTCCCGCCTGAGAAGGATTTCGAAGTTTTGTGAGCAAGGCCTTTTGCAAGGGAAGTCTTTCCTGTGCCGGGCGGTCCGACTAGAAGAATGACACCATGAAGCGGAAGAACGGCGCGAGAGACTTTGGGCCTCGCCGTGAAATTCAGAACTGCTTGGGATAAAAGCTGGGCTTTTAGATCATCGTCGACGATGATGGAATTCCACAGATCGCCCAGTTCATCATTGGGAAGGTCTGTGATCTTTTGGATGCCTTTCGGCAAGGCTCCGGCAAACTGCATATTCATTGCCACTCTCGTTCAGTCCATGGCCACCTTCCCCTTTCCTCCCATTGGCAAAGACAGCGGTTTACAATTTTGCTCCAAGTCGCAATGCGACTCGGATATGTCGCTAGAAGCCTATTTAATACATTGTTAATCGGTTTACAAGTAATTATTTTTTTGATAAGGTTGTAAACCGACGTAAAGGATGATTTTCTATGATAGGACGCAGGCTACGCATCGCTCGCGCCGCAGCTGGGCTGTCTTTGCGCGAACTCTCGGCACACATGGATGGACTGGTATCTGCGCAAGCGATCGGAAAATACGAACGAAATGAAGACATGCCTCGCTCAGGCGTGCTGCTTGCGCTGGCCGAAGCCTTGCACGTGACGGAAGAATATCTTCTGAGCGACGATGATCTCGTGTTGGAGGGCGTCGAGTTTCGGAAGAAGCCGAACACGTCGGCGCGCGAAGAAGCGGCGATTGAGGCCAACTCTGTCCATCTCTTAGAGCGGTATCTCGCCATCGAAGACTTGCTTCATCTAAAAAGCGTTGACTGGGAGAAGCCAAGGAGTGCTCCGCATCCCGTGCTCGATATTCGCGATGCCGAAGATGCTGCGCGTTCTGTTCGCGAAGATTGGGGACTGGGCAATGATCCTATTCCCCAACTGGCGGAGTTGCTTGAGGAACGCGGGATAAAGGTCCTCTCGCTCGCGCTTGAGAACATCGATGGGCTGGCCGCGAAGGTTCGTCGCAAGGATCATATGGCGGCGAGGGTGGTCGTTGTAAATGGTGACGCTTGGGCAGAACGTAAGCGGTTTACGCTTGCCCATGAGCTTGGCCACATGGTGATCGACCCATCTCCTGACATGAGCGACGAGGATGTCGAAAAGGCGGCACACAGATTTGCTGGAGCATTTTTGATGCCTGCCGATACGCTTAGAGCGGAGATGGGCTCAAACAGGTCCTCGGTTTCACTTGGTGAACTCGTTGCTCTCAAAGAGCGATTTGGCGTGAGCATTCAGGCCATCGCCTACAGGTGCAAAGACCTTGGGATCCTAAAGCAGAGTGCATTCGTGAGGCTCTTCAAGCTTTTCAATAAGCGAGGTTGGCGCAAGCCGCCCTATGAAGAGCCTGGTGCGATCGAGCCGAAATGGGAGGAGCCGAAGCGATTTGAGCGCCTGTGTTATCGTGCTCTTGCAGAGAACTTGATCGGCGAACCTCGCGCAGCTGAGTTGTTGGGCATCACGGTTCGCGAACTCGGTGTAAGGTTAGATAATCCGGCTAGGTAAATTTGTCAGTCCTCGTTTCAGACACTTCCGTAATCATTGATCTTGATCGAGGAAATCTACTCGAGGACTTGTTCGAGCTGCCGTATCGATTCTGCGTTCCTGATCTGCTGTATAAGCGCGAGCTCGACGGTGAACTAGGCGACCAATTGGTGGCACTGGGTTTGGACATTGTCGAGCTTTCTCCTGCAGAACTCACTAGAGCGACAGGCTTACGTCGCGAAATCAAGGTTCTCTCAACCCCTGACGCCTTTGCGTTCTCGCTTGCCGAGGCAAGAAAGTGGACTCTACTGACTGGTGATGGTGCGCTACGAAAGCTGGCAGACGAGCAACGTGTTGCGATGCATGGCGTCCTGTGGATCGTCGAAGAACTTCACAACGGTGGCATCGCCAATGGTCAAGCGCTTCACGAAGCTCTGACAACCATTCACGCACATCCACGATGTCGATTGCCAACCTCTGATGTCAGGAGGATTTTGGCGGCGCTATTAGAATAGAAACAAACCCCCACGAGGAGATTGATATGGCCAATTTACGAAAATTCACATTCTCATACGACAAGGGCAAGGATGACTGGGCACTCACTGAGCAGGGAGCCAGCCGGGCGACAAAGCGCTTCAAGACAAAGACCGAAGCGACCAAAAAGGGTGTCCTCAGCGACGCACTGGGCAAAAAGGGTGGTTCGGTTCGCATCAAAAAACAGGATGGCAAGATCCAGGAGGAACGAACCTTTCCACGAAGCCGCGATCCGAAGAAGACGCCCGGGTAACCCAAATCTGATAGAAAAATAAAATTAGCGACTTTGAGTAAGCTTGGCAGATTGACTTCTGAATGTCTGCTCTTGGATGACTCTGGCGGAGATGCATTACCCGCAGCGAAAGTCCGCTTTCCGCCCATATCGTTGAAAACGTCGGTTTGCGAACTCAGAATAGATTGACTTCATTGCTCGCTCGTTTTCGGGCACGATTTGGCCCAAAACCCTGAATGGCCACCTCATTCCATCCAGTTTTTAATGCCGACTTTGTTCTTATGCACAATCAGAACAAATATATTTTTTCGTTTGATCGATGATTTCTGTAGATTTCGTTGGCTAAGTTTGGATCACGCTTGAATTTCCGAACACAGATGGATCACGTTGGAAGTAATATTGTTGAATAAAACCTAAAATCAAAGTGATCCTTTGCCGAATTCAACGCGGGCATTTGCCCCCGGAATCGGCAAGGAAACAATGACCCCGACCAAACTGCTCATAGGGCAAATCCTGATCGTCTTCGCGATCGTGATCGGCGCACTGTGGGGTGCCACACAGTGGACCGCCGCTCAATTGGGATACCAGCCGCGTCTGGGTCCGGACTGGTTCTCGGTCGCCGACTATCCGGTCTATTTTCCCTGGCGGCTATTTGAGTGGTGGTACGCCTTTGAGCCCTACGCGCCCCACGTCTTCAGTCAAGCCGGTCTCGTGGCGGCCTCAGGCGGGGTGTTCGGTGTTTTGGTCGCCATCGCTGGTTCGCTTTGGCGTGCCCGGCAGTCGCGCCTGGTGACGACCTATGGCTCCGCACGCTGGGCGGGGGACACCGACATCAACCGCGCCGGTCTGTTCGGAACGAGTGGCGTCTTTCTTGGAGCGTTCAAGCGCAGCTACCTTCGCCATGACGGTCCTGAACATGTCATGTGCTTCGCCCCGACTCGGTCGGGCAAAGGTGTCGGGCTCGTCATTCCGACCTTACTCACCTGGCCTTATTCCGCCGTCATTCACGACATCAAGGGTGAGAACTGGCAGCTGACCGCCGGCTGGCGTTCGATCTTCTCCCACTGCCTACTGTTCAATCCGACCGATCCGAAAAGCGCCAAATACAATCCGCTGCTGGAGGTGCGCAAGGGCCGCAACGAAGTCCGTGACGTCCAGAACATCGCCGACATTCTCGTCGATCCGGAAGGCGCTCTCGAACGGCGCAACCATTGGGAAAAAACCAGCCACTCGCTTCTGGTTGGCGTCATTTTGCATGTCCTCTACGCCGAAGAGGAAAAAACACTCTCACGCGTGGCGGCATTTCTGTCCGACCCGTCACGGTCCTTCGAGCGCACGCTGCGGGTGATGATGAGCACCAATCATCTCGGGACTGAAGAGGCGCCAGAAGTCCATCCGGTTGTCGCGCAAGCCGCGCGCGAACTTCTGAATAAGTCTGAGAATGAACGTTCCGGCGTTTTGTCGACGGCCATGTCGTTTCTCGGGCTCTATCGCGATCCGACCGTCGCCGAGACCACATCACGGTGCGAATGGCGCATCGCCGATCTGATGGATGCCGAACGCCCGGTCTCGCTCTATCTCGTCATCCCACCCTCGGACATCTCGCGCACGAAACCGTTGGTCCGCCTGGTACTCAACCAGATCGGCCGGCGACTAACGGAGCGACTTGAAGGCCAGGTGGGCAAGAAGCACCGCTATCAGCTGCTGATGATGCTGGACGAGTTTCCGGCATTGGGTCGGCTCGACTTCTTCGAAAGCGCACTCGCCTTTATGGCCGGGTATGGGGTGCGCAGCTTTTTGATCGCGCAATCACTCAATCAGATCTCCAAGGCCTATGGCGAGAACAACTCGATCCTGGACAATTGCCATGTGCGGGTTGCCTTCGCCTCCAACGACGAGCGCACCGCCAAGCGCATCTCAGACTCGCTCGGGACAGCAACTGAGCTCAGAGCCCAGCGCAACTATGCCGGTCACCGGCTCGCACCCTGGCTCGCCCATGTCATGGTCTCGCGCCAGGAGACCGCCCGCCCGCTACTGACGCCGGGCGAAGTCATGCAGCTGCCCGCGGACGAAGAGATCATCATGGTGTCAGGGCAGCCCCCGATCCGGGCCAAGAAGCTTCGCTATTTCCAAGACGGCAATTTCACCCGTCGGGTGTGCTCCCCGCCCGACCTGGCGGCGGATGATTCCTATGGGGATCGTCCGTCGCCTCGGACGGACGATTGGTCGGGCCATGTGCGCGGCATGCACAAACAACTCGCATTGCCGTGGTCCGGTCTGGTCTCCGGCAGTGAGGATGACGAGAGCGGATTGAAGCGCCATCCGGCACTGATCGAGGAAGCCCAGGCACCTGCCGAACAGGAACGCGCACCCGATGCCCGCCTTCTTGATGACGAGTTCGATCCGGCGGACTCGAAACGCATGGATCAACTGGCTCGCAACACGACAACGGTTCGGCGTGCCCATGCCATGAACACCAGTGTTGGAGATCAGGCCGACGACGACCTGATCCCGAGCTTCTGACGAGGTAAGCCCATGAAACCCCGCCTCAATGTCCATGTCAGCGACGACTTGTTCGAGAAGGTCGAAACGGCAGCCAGGCGACCGGGTGTCACCAAGGCCGCCGTCGTCGAAGCGGCCCTGCTGGGCTTCTTTTCCAAGGAGTTCGACGACCAGCGCGATGGCGCCCTGATCCGCAGACTGGACCGGCTGACGCGACAGTACGACCGGCTGGAACGTAACCTCACCATCACGACAGAGACGCTTGCGCTCTTCGTGCGTTTCTTCCTGACCGTGACGCCGCCCCTCCCGGATGCGGACCAGGATGCCGCCCGCGCGCTCGGCAAGGAGCGCTTCGAGTATTTCACGTCGCAACTCGGACGCCGGCTCGCGGGCGGCAAGAACATGATCCGGGATGTCTTGGAAGAGATCACCGCGGAAGAAAACGACTTCTTCAGTCAAGCCGAGATCGATGCGCTTACGGCCGTGCGCGAAGGCCTGACTGTCACGGAAGTAAACCCGCATGGGGAGAGGCTCGATGACTGACAATCCGCTCCCTTCCATGGCAGGCCGCCAGCGCATCATGCTCAAAACCGCGTTGGGACCCGTGATCACGTCGGCGCTAATCGATCCCAAGGTGATTGAGGTCATGGTCAACCCGGACGGCAAGCTCTGGCTGGACCGCCACGGGCGGGGCCGGGTTGATACCGGCACAACGCTTGGCGCCGCGGAATCCGAACGGGTTATTCGTCTGGTCGCCAGTCATACGGGTCAGGACTGCAATGCGAGCCGGCCAGTCGTTTCGGCGGAACTACCCGAAACCGGTGAGCGCTTTGAAGGACTGTTGCCGCCGGTTTCGCCGGCGCCGTGTTTTGCCATCCGCAAGCCGGCGCACGTTCTCTACCGGCTTGCCGACTATGTCAGCGCCGGCATCCTGAGAGATGACCATGCGCAAAGTCTGGGCTCGGCGGTCAGGCAGCAAAAAAACATTCTCGTCGTCGGAGGCACGAGCTCGGGCAAGACAACGCTCGTCAATGCGCTGCTGGCGGAGGTGGCCGAGACCGGAGACCGGGTGATCCTGATCGAGGATACCCGAGAACTCCACTGTGCGGCCGAGGACTGCGTGGCACTCAAGACCAAACCCGGCGTCGCGAGCTTGGCCGATCTCGTGAGATCGACCCTTAGGCTGCGCCCGGACCGCATCATCGTCGGAGAGGTGCGTAGCGGTGAAGCCCTCGACATGCTCAAGGCCTGGAACACCGGCCATCCGGGCGGGATTACAACCCTGCACGCCAATTCAGCCGAGGCCGGGCTCTACCGGCTCGAACAGCTCGTCCAGGAGGTCGTCGTGACCGTGCCGCGCCGGCTGATCGCACAGGCCATCGACATCGTCGTTTTCCTCAAAGGCCGCGGCCAAGACCGGCGCGTCGAAACGGTGGCCGAACTCGAAGGCCTCGATGCCGACGATCAATACCGCTTCACCGGTCCCGATTTCGTTCATCCCGCTCGCGCTGACTGACCAGGGAAAATCTAAATGAGAGCATTTTTGGACTGCCGCGGCTTGAAACGTCATACAGGGTCTGCCGCCGCTAGCACCGGCCTGTTGGTGGCGAGTGCCGCCTCCGCCCTTGCCGCCGGTTCAGGCATGCCCTGGGAGGCGCCCCTGACCCAGATCCTCGAATCCATCGAAGGTCCGGTCGCACGCATCATCGCGGTCATCATCATCGTCATCACTGGCCTGTCTCTGGCGTTCGGCGAGACCTCCGGCGGTTTCCGGCGCCTGATCCAGATCGTCTTTGGTCTGTCCATTGCGTTCGCGGCAACCAGCTTCTTCCTGTCCTTCTTCTCCTTTGCCGGCGGAGCAATGATCACATGACCGTCTCGACTGGCAGCGTCGAAGGATTCGAAATCCCCCTGCATCGCGCTTTGACCGAGCCAATCCTGATGGGTGGTGCGCCGCGTGCGGTGGCGATCGTTAACGGCACGCTCGCCGCGGCTCTCGGCCTCGGACTACAACTTTGGCTGATCGGGCTTATCGTGTGGGTCCTCGGCCACAGCGCGGCGGCCTATGCGGCCACAAAGGACCCTGCCTTCATGGACGTCCTTGTCCGTCATGTCCGGCACAAGGGGCATCTCGGATGCTGAATCTGGCCGAATACCGCAACCGGTCAACGCTGCTGGCCGATTATCTGCCCTGGGCCTGTTTGGTGGCACCCGGCGTCGTACTGAACAAGGATGGAAGCTTCCAGCGCACGGCGCGGTTTCGCGGCCCTGATCTCGAAAGCGCGACCGAAGGGCAACTGGTCGCGACATGTGCCCGTATAAACAATGTGTTGCGCCGCTTCGGTTCGGGCTGGGCGCTGTTCTTCGAGGCCGATCGCCATCCGGCGCGTGACTATCCGGCATCACAGTTTCCCGATCCCGTTTCTCGGTTGGTGGATGAAGAGCGCCGCGCGGATTTCGAGCAATCGGACGCCCTGTTCGAGAGCGACTTCTTCGTGACCTTCGTCTATCTCCCTCCGCCTGAGACTGTCAGCCGCGCGGAGCGGCTCCTTATCGAGACCACCAGCGACAGCAACGAGCACGAGTACCGGGACCATCTCGACCGCTTCATACAGCAGACCGACCGGGTAATTGATCTGCTGGGTCAGCTGATGCCTGAGGTCTCGCTTCTCTGCGACTCGGGAACGCTCACCTACCTGCACAGCTGCATCTCCAGCCGTCGGCTAACCATCAACGTTCCCGAAGTGCCAGCCTACCTGGACGCCATCCTGGTCGATACCGCCGTGATCGGCGGCCTGAAGCCGATGCTGGGGAACGCACATATGCGCACGCTTACCGTGCTCGGCTTCCCGGGTTCGACAACACCGGGATTGCTCGACGCCCTTAATCATCTGGGGTTCGAGTACCGGTGGGTGACACGATTCATTTCGCTTGACAAACCGGTGGCGGAGAAGGTCATCCGCCGCTTTCGCCGGCAGTGGTTCGCCAAACGCAAATCCGTCGCCGCCATCATCAAGGAAGTGCTGACCAATGAGCAATCGGTGCTGGTCGACACCGATGCCGACAACAAGGCGGCGGACGCGGATGAGGCCCTTCAGGAAGTTGGCCGCGACCTTGTCTCCTATGGCTATGTGACGACAACGGTCACGGTCCGGGATCGTGATCCGAAGATCGCGCGGGAGAAAGTCAGGGCCGTTCAACGAATCATCGACGGACGCGGGTTTGCGAGTATCGAAGAGACGGCCAATGCAATCGAGGCCTGGCTGTCTTCGCTGCCCGGCCATGTTTACGCCAACGTGCGGCAGGCGCCGATCAACACGCTCAATCTTGCCCACATGATGCCGCTGTCCGCGACTTGGGCGGGTCCGCCGACCAACGAGCACTTGAAGGGTCCGCCGCTCATAACCGTACGCACCAACGAGACGGCACCGTTCCGGCTCGTCACCCATGTCGGCGATGTCGGCCACATGATGGTGGTTGGACCGACAGGAGCCGGCAAATCGGTGCTGCTGTCGTTCATCGCCTTGCAGTTCCGTCGCTACCCGGATTCACAGATCACGATCTTCGACAAAGGTGGTTCGGCGCGTGCCACCGTCCTGGGTCTGGGCGGCGCCTATTTCGACCTTGGATCCGAGGGATCGCTTGCATTCCAGCCGTTGGCCAATATCGATCTCGTCGCCGATCGATCCTTTGCTCAGGCGTGGGTCCAGGATCTGCTGGCACACGAGAACGTCGGGATTACGCCCGATATCAAGGACGCAGTCTGGTCAGCACTCTCAAACCTTGCATTTGCGCCGCAGCCGGAGCGGACCTTGACGGGTCTGAGCGCACTCCTGCAGCACGGCGATCTGCGGAAGGCGCTCCTGCCCTACACGCTCGAAGGACCCTATGGCCGACTGCTCGATGCCGACGATGATCGTTTGGAGCTGCGCGGCGTCCAGTGCTTCGAGATGGAAGAACTGATGCATCACGAAGGTGCGGTGCTGCCCGTACTGACCTATCTGTTCCATCGCCTCGAGGCCGGGTTCGACGGCAGGCCGGCCCTGCTCATCCTCGACGAGGCTTGGCTGTTTCTCGACAACCCGACGTTCGCCGCACGTATTCGCGAATGGCTGAAGACGATGCGCAAGCAGAACGTTTCGGTAATCTTCGCCACCCAGGGGCTGTCTGACATATCCAACTGTTCGATCGCACCGGCGATCATCGAGAGCTGTCCGACACGCATTTTCCTTCCCAACGATCGGGCCATCGAGCCACAGGCGCGCGAAGTCTACGAGGCATTCGGGCTCAATGAGCGCCAGATTGAGATCATCGCCCACGCCATTCCCAAGCGCGACTATTACTACCAGTCGCGGTCCGGCAATCGCCTGTTCGAGCTTGGTCTCGGGCCGGTTGCGCTCGCCTTCACCGCCGCCTCGACCAAACAGGACCACGCTCTCATCGATGAACTGATCGCCGCGCACGGCGGCGAAGAATTCGCCAACTCCTGGCTGCGGGCGAAGGACCTTGGATGGGCAGCGGACCTCATTCAACAAACCGTTTCTCACGAAGAGAGACCATATGAAGCATTGGAACAAAAACCTGCCAGCAATGATGCTGGCGCTGATGACGACCATCCAGTCGGCACCGGCTGACGGCGACGACGACGGCTGCGGTTGGCTGGGCAATTGCGGACAGTCCTTTCTGAACGTGGCCACCGCCCAGGGAGCCGCGACGGTTTCGGTCGGGCCGTCTTGCGCCGGTGATTGGCACCATAACCGGGCAAACGGCGATGCCCGCCAGACCGTCTGCCAATGGTTGAACGGACAGGCAGACAAGGGCCGCGGTTCGCTAGGCGTTCCGCCGCATCCGAGGGTATCGGAAGTCCGCATCACTTCCACCGGCGGTCATTGCGGTTTCGACGCGGACGATCTTCCGGCCCTCGCGGTCGCGTCCGGGTCAGACCGAATGCTGCGTTTCGGTTTTGGGAATGATGGCTCGGTCGACCTTTCCGGATGTCACGCCGGTATCGGCAACGATGACATCGGCAGGATGACCCATGGCGGCATCCTGGTGGAATTCGCCGATGGCTACGCTTTCGGCGACAGCTTTGCGTCCAGCCATTCGTACGGCGTCTATGGCGGATCTCAGAACCGCAGTGTTCTGCCGTTCACCGCCACAGTCTACGCCTTGAGCGAATTCAACACCGACCACTACCGCATCGACACTCTGGCAGAAGACCGGGGCAACTGGCGCTGGGGTTACGACAATGAAGGGAGCGCAATATGAACGGCTTCAAAAACAAAATACTCGCGGGCCTCACTGCCATTACCGTTGGAATAGGCAGTCTCCAAACCACCGGCACACCGGGCCATGCTCTGACCGTCTTCGATCCGGCGAACTACGGCCAGAACTTGCTGACCGCAGCCCGCAACCTGCAGCAGATCAACAATCAGGTCCGGCAGCTCGCCAACGAGGCGCAGATGCTGATCAACCAGGCGCAAGATCTGACCAAGCTGCCAACGTCAGTCGCCGGGCAAGTCCGAGTTTCCTTGCAGCAGATCGACGGCCTAATCCGGAACGCGCAAGGGCTAGCCTATAACGTCACCCAAATCGACCAGAGTTTCCAGCGATCGTACCCGGAACAATATTCCGCTGCGGTCTCCACATCTCAAATCGTCCGGGACGCACAAAGGACCTGGGAGATGGCGCGCGAAGGGTTCAAGCACAGCCTTCAGATTCAGGCCGAGGTTATGAAACGCGTCCGCGACGATGCACCGGTTCTCGACGGACTGATCGCCAACAGTCAATCCGCTGCAGGCAACCTTCAGGCGCTACAGGCCGGCAACCAACTCACCGCCTTTTCCGCCAAACAGACCATGCAAATGCAGACGCAACTCGCCGCGGCCGCGCGCGCGGATGCCCTGCAACGCGCCGACGCATTGGCCGCGCGCGAAAGAGCGCGAGCCCGTTTCCAGCGCTTCCTCGGCGATCGCGACGCCTACACGCGCTGATTTGGCTCGGGGGGAAAGGCGATGAACGATCTCAACGTTATCGATCAGTTCACGAACACCTTCGTGACGTACATCGATTCCGGCTTCGGCCTGCTGGGGCCGGACATCGCTTATCTGACCACAGTTCTGATCGGCATCGATATCACGCTTGCCGGACTGTTCTGGGCCATGGCCGACGACAAGGCTGTCATACCGGCCCTGATCAAGAAGGTGCTCTATATCGGTGCCTTCGCCTTCATCCTCAACAATTTCGCCAGCCTTTCCACGATCATCTTCAATTCATTCGCCGGGCTGGGCTTGCAGGCCACGGGTTCGCCGATTTCTACCGCCGATCTGATGCGCCCGGGCTTCGTTGCCGCAACCGGTTATAAAGCGGCCGAACCACTGCTCGATGAAGTGTCCGGTCTGATGGGGCCGATCGCCTTCTTCGAGAACTTCGTCACGATCGCGATCCTCATGTTCGCCTGGGTCGTGGTACTGCTCGCCTTTTTCATCCTGGCGATCCAGCTCTTCATCACCATCCTTGAATTCAAGCTGACCACGCTTGCCGGCTTCGTGTTGGTTCCCTTCGCGCTGTGGAACAAGACAGCCTTTCTGGCGGAGCGGGTTCTCGGGAACGTTGTGGCGGCCGGCATCAAACTGATGGTGCTGGCCGTCATCGTCGGCATAGGCTCTACACTATTCGGCACCTTCGCGTCTTCCTTCGCCGGTGGTGACATCACACTGGAGCAGGCCGCGGCGACGGTTCTCGGCGCACTGTCCATCTTCATGCTCGGCATCTTCGGACCGGGAATTGCGGCCGGCCTGGTTTCCGGGGCGCCACAGCTCGGTGCCGGTGCGGCCGTCGGGTCCGCGGCAGGCCTCGCCATCGGTGGAGCGGCGGCCGGCAGTGCGGCATTGGGTGGGGTCCGGGCACTCGGGTCCGGCGCGAGCCGGGCGACACAAGCCGCGTCCTCCATAGCGGGTACCGCGAGCGGTGCATATGGCCTTGCACGGACGACATCCGGCCAAACTGGCCCCGCTGCCGTGGCATCCGGTGCCGTCGGCGTTGCCAAAGCCGGCGCCGGCTCCGTCGCCCGGGGCATCCGCAATGTTGCGGACCGGGCTACAAGCGGGATGCGTCAGTCTTTTTCGGAAGGGCAGAGCCGATCCTTCACGGCAACCGGCGGCTCGGTTCCTGAAGGATCCGGTCCGTCGGCCACTGCTGTCGCCGCAGGCTCCGGTGCACCCGGTTGGGCGCAGAAACTGCGCCGGGAACAGCGCCTGCGGGAGGGCGCGACCATCACGGCCCATACGATCCGAGACGGCGACCGACCCGCTGCAGGCGAAAACCCCAAACTCAACAATGATGATTGAGAGATGAAGACTGATGTTCAAGCGCTCGACCACATCCTATGGACAGACGCCTCAACCAGAGACCCCATACCAGAAGGCCGCCCAGGTCTGGGACACCCGTATGGGTGACGCTCTTGTCCGCGCCCGCAATTGGAGGCTGATGGCTTTTGGATGTCTAACCCTTTCGCTCATTCTATCAGGCGGCGTCATCTGGCAGGCCGGAAAAAGCCATATCACGCCTTACGTGGTCGAAGTGAACCGTCTGGGCGATGTCCGCGCTGTCGGCCCCGCCACCGAGACCTATAAGCCGAGTGATGCGCAGATTGCCTTCCACTTGGCCCGCTTCGTCGAGAACGTGCGGTCCCTGTCGCTCGATCCGATCATTGTCCGGCAGAGATGGTTCCGGGCTTACGACTACGCCACGACCCAGGCCGCCAACACGCTTAATGACTATGCCCGGACGAACGATCCATTCGCCAATGTCGGCAAGCGCACCGTCACCGTCGAGGTTACGAGCGTGGTCCGCTCCTCACCCGACAGTTTCGAGATCCGCTGGCGCGAACAATCGTTCGAGAACGGATCGCTCGCCTCCACCGAGCGCTACACCGCGATCGCCTCTCTCGCCATCCAACAACCCAGTGATGCGGAGACGCTGCGCAAGAACCCGCTCGGCATCTACGTCCATGGCCTCAACTGGTCGAAAGACCTCATCGCAGGAGAACCCAAATGAGCATGAAGACATCCCAGCAACTCATCGCGATGAGCGCTTCGATCCTGATCGCCGGTTGCGCGACCAAGGAGGTCCCGCCGGTCATCGACTTCGACTCCGCCAACTT